>NZ_JBNHFQ010000002.1:0-587363 GCF_059090425.1 Arthrobacter sp. B055-34 | reverse complement strand
TCAGCGGCAAATACAGGTTTGCCGGATTACCGGTCAGTCGGGCAAGCGCGAACACTCCCACGATCACTGCAACCAACGGCAACGCGCTGGAGAGAATCCGCTTTCTCAGATAGGCCAGCACTAGTTGGCCCCGCCATTTCGCAGAGGGCGGTATCCACGGGTATAAGCCGGCTCTTCAGCGGCATTTAATGTGCCGTCGAGGCGGCGGTTCAGTTTCCACGGGTTGTTGTCCTGCAGCGGTTCCGGCAGGAGCTCGGCCGGAACGTTCTGGTAGCTGACCGGGCGCTGGAAGCGGTGGATGGCCAGGCTGCCTACGGAGGTGGACCGTGAGTCGGACGTTGCCGGGAACGGCCCGCCGTGGACCATGGCGTGTCCAACTTCGACGCCGGTGGGCCAGCCGTTGAAGAGGATGCGGCCGACCCTGCGCTCCAGTACGGGGAGCAGCTCGCGGGCCGTTGCCTCGTCTCCCGGTGCGTAATGGACGGTCGCGGTGAGCTGGCCCTGGAGGTTCTCGGTGGCGGTGGCGAGTTCGGCCGCGTCTGAGTAGCGCACGAAGAGCCCGGCCGCGCCGAAGACTTCCTCCTGCAGCCGCGGGGAGGCCGCGAAGTTCTCCGCAGTGGTGCTGAACAGCCGCGGTGCCGGGGCGTTCTCGGTGGCGCCCGGAGTGCCCTCGGCGACCTGTTCCACGCCGTCTGCCGCTGCCAGTTCCTTCACGCCTTCTTTCCAGGCGCCGGCGATGCCCGGTGTGAGCATGGTCTGGCCCGCGCAGGAACGCAGCGAGCCGGCTGCGGCGTTGATGAAGGCGTCGCCGGTTTTGCCTTCGGGGACAAAGACCAGCCCGGGGTTGGTGCAGAACTGGCCTGCCCCCATGGTCAGTGATCCGACGAAGTCGCCGGCCAGCGCGGCCGCGTCGTCGGCGATGGCGCCGGGCAGGACAAACACGGGGTTGATGGAGGACATCTCGGCGTACACCGGGATCGGCTCCGGCCGCGCCGCTGCGGTCTTCATCAAGGCGATGCCGCCGGCCTGCGAGCCGGTGAAGCCCACGGCCTTGATGCGCGGATCCGCCACGAGCGCCTGGCCGACCGAGCGGCCGGCACCGAAGAGCAGCGAGAAGACGCCGTCGGGCAGGTCGCTGTCCTTGACAGCCTTCGCCACGGCCTGGCCCACCAGTTCGGCAGTGCCCGGGTGGGCGTTGTGCGCCTTGACGATCACCGGGCAGCCGGCGGCCAGAGCGGAGGCTGTGTCCCCGCCGGCGGTGGAGAACGCCAGCGGGAAGTTGCTGGCACCGAACACGGCCACCGGGCCCAGCGGAATGTGGCGCTGGCGGATGTCCAGGCGCGCCGCCGGTTTGCGGTCCGGCTGCGCCGGATCGATGCGCACCTGCAGGTGGTCGCCCTGACGGACGACGGCGGCGAACATCCGCAGCTGGCCGACGGTGCGGCCGCGTTCGCCTTCCAGCCGGCCGGCGGGCAGGCCGGTTTCGGCCGTGCCGCGTTCCGTCAGCTCGGCGCCGATGGCTTCGATGTTGTCGGCGATGCGCTCAAGGAACGCTGCGCGCACCTCGGGGGAAGTGGCGCGGTAGGTGTCGAAGGCTGCTTCGGCGGCCTTGCTGGCGTCTTCGAGCTGCGCCACGCTGACCATGCCGAAGGCAGGCTCAAGCTTTTCGCCGGTGGCCGGATTGGTGGCATTGACCTCGCCGTCCAGGCCTGCGACGCCCCGGCCGCATATGATCGATTGCCCATTGACGTGCATAAATAACTCCGTGTCCTGTCTCGACATTAGGGGAGGCTGCGGGAGATAAATCAGGCAGCTTTCCCAATATGTAGAACGGTTGGGGATAAGGAGTGCGTACCTAGCCCCGATTTAGATCAAGCTCTTTCGGGCGTCCCAGTACTCACCGCAGTCTAGTTCGACGTAGCGCATCTAGCTCTCGCTGGCTGTCAAGGGATGTTCACAGCGCTGATTCCCAGCTCACCATCATGTCCTTGACCAGCTGACGGTCGCCGGCCTCAAGGACACTGATCGGCGGACGCACGTCTCGTCTGCACAGGCCGATTTGTGCTAACGATTCCTTGACAACCGAGACATTCATTTCTGAATCCTTCAGCGCCCGCAACTCCTCGAACGGCTGGATTAGTTCCCAGATTTTCATTGCACTTCCTGTATCAGAAGCGCGCAGGGACTGAAGTAGTTGCAAGGAGAGCGTGGGAGCTACGTTCGCAAAGCCGGAAGTGAATCCGGTAGCGCCGACGGCCCAGTAGCCTGGTGCTGACAGCTCCGCCAGGCCAGCAATCCACACAAGCTCATCGCGGTCGCATTCCCTGAGTACTGTCGCAAATCGGACGGGATCCGCGACTGCGTATTTAACGCCGACTAGGTTCGGTGCGGCATCAGCTAGACGGGCAATCGTATTGCCATCTATACGGGCGTTTCGGATGTAAAGGACGACCCCGAGTTGGGGGACAGCGTTGGCGATGGCAACGTGATAATTGAACCACCCTTCCACGCTTAGGTACGGATGAACGGGCTGGTGAATCATGATCGCACTGGCGCCAGCCTGGTAGGCCGCTTCTGCAGCTTCTACGGCTTCTGGAACTGAATGCCCCACCCCAGCCAACACCGCACCCTCGGGTCCGGCCGCACCTACCGATAGTTCTAAGCAGGTTTGTCTTTCGTGAGCGGTAAGTGAATAGAACTCACTCGTATTTCCGTTGGGCGTGATTACCTCAATGCCCGCTTCGACCATCCGCGAGATGATCCGGGTGTACGAATCAGAATCGACTTTGCCGTCCGAACCAAAGGGAGTAACAGGGATAGCAACAACTCCCGCTAGCTGGCTACGTAGTTTTTCAAACATTATTCTGCTCCTCAAATGGGTTGGTATCTCATATATGATACATCAGATGTGATGAATGACACCAATAATCCAAAAACTTTTCGACATGCTTCTTTTAGGCCAAGTCGCCCATGACGTGGTCATTCTCCGCGCATGGAACGGCCGATTGTTGGCGGCCACGGGAAACTGCCCACTAGTGGCCACGCCAAAAACACCGATTGCCTGGAGAGCAATCGGGTGGAGCAGCAAAATCCGATGCCAGCTGGACGATAGGCGTTAGTTCATCGCCCGCTGATAATTGAGGCCCGGTTCTAAGGGCAGAGTCGGCAGAATATGCCGTCGTAGCGCGGGAGGCCAGGGCTTTAGACGCGCAGCCTTGGGCCTGAGCAGTTTCGAAGGTCACGGGCTCTTCCCGCATTTCACCTATGCCCACGGTTAGATTCTCTGACCCGTGGGCAGTTTTACATCACCGCCAACAAACAACGCAGGGGTGTCAGCGGTATACTACGGCAGCGAGTGTCTGGAATTCGGGAGGACAGGATCCCTTTGGGCCTCCTGGCTCGCCTCAGGGCCCCGATCATGCATTCGAACTAGGGCGTGTCTCCTTATTGGCGTAGCCAGATCAGGCATGCGTAGAGCGCGACTCCTCCCCGGTAGGTCAGCGCGAGCTTGTCGTATCGGGTTGCAATCCCGCGCCATTGCTTGAAGAGGTTGAAGGACTGTTCCACGGCGGCACGTCCTTTGCAGACCTCGGTATCGAAGTCCACGGGCCGGCCACCGCGGGAGCCCTTGCGTTTACGGTTGGCGATCTGGTCCCTGGGCTCGGGGATCACAGTCTTGATCCTCTTCGCGCGCAGCAGCTCACGGTTGGCGCGGGAAGAGTAGGCTTTGTCGCCGAGTACCGCGTCTGGCCTGGTCCGCGCCCGGCCGCCGCCGGCCCGCGGGACACTGATCACGTCCATGACCTGCGGGAACATCCGGGAGTCGTTCCTGACCGGGACCGATGATGAAGGCCAACGGACGACCCCTCCCATCGCAGGCATGGTGAATTTTCGTGCTCAGCCCGCCGCGGGAACGACCGACCGCGTGATCGTCGGGCTCTTCAAGCAGTTTCCTGTAATTCCCTGGCTCCCCCTGTGGTGCGGGGAAGGTTGGTCGCGTGCTGGTGCGCACGGTTGATCGTCGAGCCCACCGATACCGTCCAATCGACTCTGCCGGCCGCGTCCGCTTCTGTCATCAGGAAAGCATGGATGCGGTCCCAGGTCCCGTCCCGGCTGAATCGCCGGTGACGTTTCCACGCCGTCTGCCACGGGCCGAACGCAGGCGGCAGATCCCGCCAGGCGATCCCGCACCGTATCGGTAGACGATGCCCTCAACGACCTGGCGGTGATTCCGGAACGGCCTGCCGCGCTGCCCGTCCAAGACGGGCGCATCGGTTCAATACGGGCCCATTGCTCATCAGTGAAAACCTCGAAACGCGACACGCTTCCAAGTTTTCCATCCAACATTCAACTCATTTAAGAGACACGCCCTAAGCGCCTCGCTGTGCCCCGCTTTGCCCACGCGGTTGCTTGGAGGCGCATACCTTCAAACCAGTATGCGCTTCTGGTCTGCTAGGGGGCGGCTGGGGACGCGGTAGCACTGAGCGTGCGGCCAACCGATTGCAGGCTCCGCTCGCAGAAGCGACGAATGTGACCGTCAACTAGTGAGCCGGCCAAGTCAGCGTCGCCATCACGTGCAGCGTCCAACATCGCCATGTGCTCACGCCATTCAACTTCATAAGAAGGGGTGGACTCCGAAGTCTCCGACGTTTGCCAGCCGATGACGCTGATGAGTGCCGTACGATCCCTTAAGTTATCCAACACGTCTCTCATCAGGTGGTTGCCGCAATCCCGATACAGCAGCGAATGGAATTTCCGATTAAGGATGCTCAACTTCGCGCGGTCGCCAGCCGCTACTGACTGGCGAGCTTCATTAAGGACTTGCCCGGCCTGTTCCAAGGTTGAAGGGGATTGACTCCCAACGGATCGGCGCACCGCTTCGGGCTCCATGACTAGTCGCAAGTCGCATACCGCGGAGATGAACTCCGCGTCCACCATCTGGACTCGAGCACCCTTGTACGGGAGAAATTGAACAAGTCCAGTGTTCGAAAGAATCTTCAGCGCTTCCCGAACAGGGGTTTTCGAGACACCCATCCTCTCGGCCAGTTCCGCCTCTACTAAGGCGGTGCCCGGAGCGAACTCGTTGGTCAAAATTGACTGGCGAATTGACTCCAGTACTAACTCTATTCGCGATTGAGGAAGGGCCAGTTTCCCATTCACCGAAATTACCTCCGTCGCTTCCAGATGCCTACCTACAGCGTATGCGATATATGATCTCGAGCTTTCCCATCTCGCTGAGGAAGGCCAGCTGTGAGGTTTGACACACAACAAGTATCTCATATATGGTATATGAGACCAAAAAGATTGGCGGAGAGCAATGTAGCTCCTACGTCGCTAACAGTTTGGAGAGAATTTTGACTTCTACACGCCTTCGTCGTCCTAGTGCATTAGGCACGGCCGCATTCCTGACTGTGGTGCTTGGGCTTCAAGCCTGCTCAGTCGGGACGGCATCCGATGAGACCGCTTCCGCCGACAGCGTTCGCATAGTGCTCAAAGAAGAGCCGCCTACGCTCGAGCCGTGCCAAAGTTCCCAGAACTCAACAGGGCTGGTAACGCGATCCAATATCTCGGAGGGGTTGACATCGCGAGATCCCGCCACTGGCGAGCTGAATCCCGCGCTTGCGACCGAATGGGAGCAATTAGACAAGAAGACCTGGCTTTTCACCCTGAGAGAGGGAGTTAAATTCCACGATGGCACAGTCTTCGACGCGGAGGCTGCAGCTTTCTCCATAGACCGAATGATGAATCCGGATCTAGGTTGTGACGTTACTGGGCAGTTCTTCGCTGACCAAAAGCTCATAACGGAAGTCGTCGGCGATTCGCAACTCAAAGTTACATCGGCAACAGCCGATCCTATCTTGCCGCTCAAGCTGTCCTTCGTCGGCATTGTGCCGGTTACCACTGACCAGGAGAACAAGGTCCGCGAACCCATCGGAACCGGCCCATATCAAGTTGGCGCTTGGCAACCTGGTACTAGCCTGACCCTGGAGCGATTTGATGACTACTGGGGCGAACTGCCGGACTTTTCAACGGCTGAATATTCGTGGCGGCCGGAGGGGACGATCCGGGCGGCAATGGTGCTAAATAACGAAGCCGACGTTGCGATCACATTGTCACCAGAAGATGGGGCAGGCGATTCAGCAGTCGAATATGACACCAACGAAGTGACCTATATGAGGATGGACGCAGGTAAGGCGCCGCTGAATGACATCCGAGTGCGAGAAGCCATAAACTATGCACTCGATAAGGAAGGGCTTCTGGCTTCCATATTCGCAGGCAAAGGAAAGTTAGCAACTCAACTGGTTCCCGAGGGGGTAACGGGCCACAATCCGGATATCCAGCCATGGCCTTACGACATGGAAAAGGCCAAAGCGCTGATTGCAGAGGCCAAGGCTGACGGTGTTCCCGTCGATGAGCAGATCACCATCATTGGCCGCACTGGTTTCTACCCCAGAGCCGGGGAAGCCATGGAAGTTGTCCAAAATAGCCTCACCGAAGCAGGACTCAACGTAAAGGTCGAGATGGGAGATGTAAATACCTGGCTCCAGCACTTGTTGCGACCTGTTCCCACTGACAGTGGTCCGCGGCTTCTCATGGGTATGCACGGAAACCAAGCAGGAGACGCCTCATTCACTTTGCGAAACAATCTCGGAAGTGAAGGTGGACAAAGCAGCTATGGAACTCCCGAACTGGATGCACTAATCGCAGCCGGCGAAAGTGCGACCGGGGAAAAAAGAGCCCAAGCATTTGCGGAGGCTTTGGCTTATGAACGCGAAGAGATTGTTCGAGACGCAATGATGGTCAAAGTCGGTGCGATGCTTGCTCTCAGTCCTGCTGTTTCGTATGAGCCTAATTCAGCTACCGGCGATGAAATGCGCGTGGCCGATATGCACAAGGCGAGTCAGTGACCACGGATGGCAGAAAAGAGAGTTTCGCCAGGTCATAAAATTTAGAACTTACTGAACGGCACCTCCGAGAGACAGATTCGATCAAGAAACTGACTCCCGGAGGTGCTGCATTTGCGTAACAGGGACAGACTGTGGCTCTGCACCTGCTCAGCTACTTCAAGCGGTTTACTTATCCGCCGGGGACAGTCGCTGGTTCACCGGGGCCAACGAAACACCCAGATCCGTGGACGCGCCGCTGCAGAACGCAGCGAAGGAACACACCCCAGCGCAGCCGTCACCACGGGCAAAGGCACGCCAGGCCTTCAAGACAGTGTTGACCGAGATCGAGCCGGTGATCGTGCCCAGCGGAAACCGCGCTTGGACGGGATTGATCAGATCGTGCTCTTCCTGAGCGCCCGGGGTTCGACGACCGGGGAGATCGCCGCGCACTTCGAGGAGGTCTACGGGGCCAAGGTCGGCTCTGGCAAGGACCCCATCAGCCGGATCACGGAGAAGGTCGCCGGTGAGCTGGCTGAATGGTCCGCCCGCCCGCTGGATCCGATCTACCCGGTGATCTTCGTCGATGCGATCGCCGTCTCGGTCCGCGACAGTCAGGTACACAACACCCCGTTCTACGTCGTCATGGGCGTGAGCACCAACGGGGAGCGGGAAATCCTAGGCATCTGGGCCGACACAGCGCCGAAGGCGCCCGGTTCTGGCTGCAGGTCTTCTCCGAGCTGAAGAACCGGGGCGTGGCAGACGTGCTCATCGCCGTCTGCGACGGGCTCGAAGGGCTGCCGGAGCCCGATCACGACCACCTGGGAGCGAACGGTGGTGCAGCAGTGCATCGTGCACCTGATCGGCAACAGCTTCCGCTACGCCGGCCGGCAGCACCGCGACGGGGGGGGTGTCCCTATGTTCTTTGTCAATCGGTTCGGCTGGTTTTCGTTGCTGCATCAGGTCGGGATTTTAGGCAGGGAGTAGCGGCCGGCGGCGGTCGCCGCCCGCTGGTGGCTCGCTCTTTTTAGGCGGCCTGGGTTTGGGGTGCCACGTAGAGTGTGCCGTCGCGCAGCATCGCGAAGATGACGTCGCAGCGGCGTCGGGCGAGGGCGATCAGGGCCTGGTTGTGCCGTTTGCCTTCGGCGCGTTTGCGGTCGTAGTAGGCGCGGGAGACCGGGTCTTTCAGCGCGGCGAAGGCAGAGAGGAACAGGGCACGTTTGAGGATCTTGTTGCCCTTTTTCGAGGAGTGGTCTCCGCGGATCGATGTGCCCGAGCGCCAGGTAACGGGCGAGAGCCCGGAGTAGGATCCGAGGTGGCCTGCGGTCTTGAATTCCTTGCCGGCGACCTCGGTGATGATGCGGGCTGCCGTCCTGACGCCGACCGCTGGCAGGGACGTCAGGAGTTCGTGAAGAGGGTGGGCCTCCACGAGTTTTTCCACCTGGGCCAGGACCTCAGTGCGGGAGGCGCGCAGCTGGGCCAGCTGCGCGGCGAGCTGGGGCAGCACGATGCCGGCGGCGCCGGTGCCGGAGACGACCACGGTCTGCTGGTCCAGGGCGGCGAAGATCTCCTCGGCCCAGGGCTTGCCGGCGCGCGGGGCGTACTTGACCATGAATGCGGCGACCCGGTTCTGTCCGGCCCGGCGCAGGGCTTCGGGGCCGGGGTATTTGCGCAGCAGTTCGGCCATCACGGGGTGGTCCAGGTGCGGGCCGACGGCCCGTTCCAGGGCCGGGTGGATCTGGGTGAGCAGCCCGCGGATGCGGTTCGAGGCGGCGGTGGCCTGCTTGGCCAGGTCGTCGTCGAAACCGCAGAGCATCGACAGTTCCGCGGCCTGTTCGTCGGCGACGGCGATCGAGCGCAGTGTGTGCGGCATCGTGCGTGCGGCTTCGGCGATGATGTAGGCGTCCCGGGCGTCGGTCTTGGCTTCGCCGGGGTGCAGGTCCGCGATGCGGCGCATGGCCAGGCCGGGCAGGTAGCCGACCAGGATGCCGGCGGCCTGGGCCACGGCGACCGGGAGGGCGCCGATGGTGGCGGGCTGGTCCACGACCAGCAGCAGGGTGCCGTGTTTGGCGAGTTTGTCGATGATCGAGCGCAGTTTCGCCTCGTCCTGCGGCACTGCTTTGTCGAGGAGTTTCTTGCCGTTTTTGTCCAGGGCCACGGCGTGGTGGTTGGTTTTACCGACGTCGACGCCGATGAAGACATCGACCGTGTCGTGGTCCTTGATCACTGCTTACCTCCGGAAATTGGATCCAGTGCGACAGCGCTGGCATGTCCTGCGGCTCCAGAGCTCGGCATCCACGTTACGGCCGGCCTGCCGCTGTGGTGTTTGCGGCTGGTCTGGTCCCCATTAGCGATCCCCTGGTGCCTATCGAACCCCGGTGACAGCACCCCCCCTGTGAGTCTTGATGTGGCTGGTCCGGGACCGGCTGGCAGAGTAGGTACTGGCCGCCTCTTCTTGGCTGTGGCTCAGCACCCCCTCGGCCCGTTGGAGGGCCTTGGATCCGAATTGCCCGGTTTTGGGGATGGCGGCCGGTGCCTGCTCGGCCCACACCGACGGCTTGATTAGAAGAATGCCCGGACCTGATTCAGGGCTGTGGCCCGTCACAGGAGTGCCTCGGAGTGACCTCCGCCCGGGTGACGCCGGCCGTACCGCGGCCAAAAGGATCTACCCGTTTGCGAGGAAGGAATCCCGGATCACGATGACCACTGTTGCGCACAACTGCCCCTTCGTCATTGGCGTGGATACGCACGCCCGCACCCACACCTATGCTGTGCTTACAGCCAAGGGCGAGCATCTGGGCACCGAGCGGTTCCCGAACACGCACGCAGGCAGATCCCGTGCGATCGCGTGGGCAGCTCGCCGCACGGGAGGCGATCTCGGAGCTCTCTGGGTCATCGAAGGGGCCGGCAGTTACGGTGCGCTGCTGGCCGGCATCGTCATACGATCCGGCTACCGTGTCGTGGAGGCACCCAGGGTCAGGGCGTACGCGACGGCCCGGCGCGGTGCCGGGAAATCTGATCCGCCGGACGCGGCCGCGATCGCTGCCGCAGCACTTCCGCTCGAGGAATCCGAGCTGCGGATCCCTCGTCAGGACGATGGCGTACGGGCCGCACTGCGCGTCCTCGTGGCCGCCAGGGAACAGATGACGATAGAGCGCACCGCCAAGGTCAACGCCCTTACGGCCCTCCTGCGCAGCGTCGACATGGACATCGACGCCCGCAGGCCTTTAACAGACAGCCAGATCATCGACATCTCACACTGGCGCAGGCGTGAAGAGGACCTGGCTAAAGCCACCGCCCGCACGGAGGCGGTCCGTCTCGCCAAGCGCATCGTTATTCTCGGCGCCGAACTCAAGGACAACGAGACGCGTACCACCGAGCTTCTGGCCGCCAGTCCCGCAGCAGCCTTGCTGGAGGTGACCGGGGTCGGCCCGGTCACTGCTGCAGTGGTCTACACAGCATGGTCCCATCTGGGCCGGGTCCGTTCCGAGGCCGCGTTCGCCGCCCTCGCCGGTGTAAATCCCATCCCCGCCTCGTCCGGGAACACCGTCCGGCACCGGCTGAATCGGGGCGGCGACAGGCGGCTGAACAGCGCCCTGCACATGGCGACGGTCGTCAGAATGGTCCATGACCCGGCAACCCGAGCCTATGCCGAGCGCCGGACGGCCGAGGGCAGGACTTCGCGTGAGATCCGCCGCTGCCTCAAGCGCTACCTCGCCCGGCGCCTCTACCGCACACTCAACGCGCATCACGCCGACGCGATCACGCTTCCGCAGCTCGCTTGACTGATATAGAAGATTCGGATCATGGTCGACTGGGGGACTAGATCATGCCGGGGCCGACAGGCCAGCAACCCCGATTCTTGCTCGTTTTGGGGCTATAAGAAAGGTAACGGGGGTCATCAAGGCGCTCAAACCGGTCTACACTGCGCCGAGCGGGCAGGCGCGAAGGAGAATAAACCCGGATCTTCGCCATTGGCCTTGCAGCGATCGCAGTGCAAGTCGCCTGTATTGCGGCCGCGCCTCTTCGGGGGTCGAATCAGCGGTTGCGCGGGGAACGTTGGCGTGTCGGCCTGTTCATGTTCGCTAAATATTGCTCGTAGCGGGGAGGTGTTTCATGTCACAGCTTCCTCCTGTAATGTGATCCTCGGTATCTTGGTATACCAAGTCGTTTCTTTGAGAGGAATAAGGATGCCGGTAGAGGTTGCAGGACAAACGGACGTTACAGGGGTGTCAGGGACATCATCCGCTCCTCTGAGCGAGCATGCGAAACGGGCGTTAGGTCAAGTCAGCACAGCGACTATTACTACGCAGCTCCTAGCACGGGGATTTCGAAATGCTTATTTGGAGGGCCTGGCCTTCTCTAACCCTGCTCGACCGCGGATGGTTGGAGAAGCTTTCACGATGAGGTGCATTCCTTCGCGGGAGGACATTGACGTGCCCGAAATTTTTCAAGACTACGATCACCCGCAACGCAGGGGAGTGGAGTCTGTGGAACCAGGCCAGGTATTGGTGATTGATTCACGAGGGAGAAAGCGGGCGGCTTCATTGGGCCATATCCTTGCGACCAGGCTGCGGCTGCGAGGCGCTGAGGGAATCGTTACGGATGGTTCCTTGCGGGATATGGCTGGCTTCGAGGAGCTGGACTTGCCAACCTTTTCTGCGGGCGCTTCCCCCACGACCAATCTGGCACAGCATCATGTCGTTGACTGCCAGATTCCGATCGCCTGTGCTGAAGTAGCTGTGTACCCGGGGGACATCATCGTAGGCGACAGAGATGGCGTGGTGTGCATCCCCAGGCATCTTGCGGAATCGGTGGCACTTGACGCTTTGGAACAGGAGAAGCTCGAAGAGTTTATTCTCATGCAGGTCGAAGGAGGCAAGCCGCTTCGGGGTACGTATCCGCCTGACGAACAGATGCTGCAGGCTTACCGGGATCAGCTTCCCTCTCGCTCCTCCTGAATATTCGTTAGCCTGCCTTGACATCCTTAGCCTGCCTTGTGTTCGATCTGCGTCACTCTTTCGATGGACGCAGAAATATGCTCTCCCATCAGTTTGGCGGCACCTTGCGCGTCTCCACTGCTGGCCGCTTGGTAGATGGCTTCATGTTCGGCTGCCTCAGCGTCCCAGCGAGGCCAGCGCTCCCACAGCACGCCGACTACTGCGAGGGCCGTGAGATCTTGGAGGCTGTCGAGTGCGTTGACGACAAAGTTGTTCTCGCTATTGGCATACATTCCGCGATGAAACCGGCGGTTTGCCAGAGCTCGAGCCGCGCTGTCTCCGTCAATGGCATATCGTCGGGCCTCATCCAGCGCCTGCCCGGCAGAGACGAACGCTTTATCGAATCGTGCGGCGTCAAGGATGGCCCAGGGCTCAAGCAAGACCCGCTCTTCGTAGACATGACGAATGTCTGTGAAGCTGAGACTGCGGACAGCGATACTGCGGTTCTTCACAGCAACCAGCCCCGAACGTTCCAGCACAATCAAGGCCTCGCGGACCGGTGTCTTGGATACTCCGAGCTGTTCGGCGATCTTTCGTTCAACCAGAACCTCCCCAGGTCGAAGCCGGCCAGAAAAGATTGCTGTTTTGAGTGATTCGACGATCATGTCCGAGCGTGTTGGTGCCATAGACAGCGGAGGAAGAGGGGAGGGGAAGGCAGAGTCGGGCATCAACGTCATGGTGGTCAGCATAAGCCAAGGCTCAGCTGAATCCCGATCAAAGCGTTACAAGAGCAGTCACTGCTGACTGCAGCCAGATGTCAAAACCACGTCCCAGAGGAACAAAGATGTCTTCTTCAAAAACAACACCCGGCCTGCTTCGGAGGCTTCAATCACCCACTGTCGTGGCTGTAGGAGCCGTTGTGCTGCTCAGCGCGTGTGGGGTCGCCAATTCCGAAGCCGAATCCGGCAGCTCCACTGAAAAGCTCCGGATTATCCTGCCCATGGAGCCCACCACGCTCGAAGCATGCGATTCGACCCTGGCCTCGACGGGTGCCTTGGTTCGTTCGAACGTTACTGAACCATTAGTGGAAAGGGATCCCACAACAGGTGAGCTCACTCCTTTGCTGGCGACGGAATGGAAAGCCACGGGTGACAAGGAATGGACGTTCACACTTCGGGAAGGAGTCGTATTTCAAGACGGAACCCCGTTCAATGCAGAGGCGGCTGCCTTCGCCATTGATAGGGCTGTCAATTCGGACCTGGGGTGCGATGTTGAAGGCCAGATATTCGGCGATCCGGATCTCGTCCTGAACGTTGTCGATGAACATACCTTGACCGTGACAACCGAAGAGGCCGACCCGGTATTGCCTCTGCGTCTCTCCTTCATTGAAATCGGGGCACCGGTTGACTCGGCTGCTAAAGTACGCCAACCGATCGGCACCGGGCCCTACAAGATTGACAAGTGGGATGCCGGGCAGAAAATCACTGTATCTGCCCACGACGGCTATTGGGGAGACAAACCTGCCTACGCGTCAGCCGAATACCAATGGCGCTCGGAGGGCACTGTACGCGCAGCCATGGTCACCAGCGGCGAAGCCGACATTGCATTGGGCCTGGGTCCGGATGACGGGGTAGGGGACCTGGGCGTTAACTACCCGAACAACGAGACCGTGGCGCTCCGTTTTAGCGGGGAGATAGCCCCCTTGAACGATATTCGCGTCCGGCAAGCGATAAATTACGCTATCGATAAAACGGGGATCACAGAATCGCTATATCAAGGCGAAAGCACACCCGCGGATCAGATCATCCCGCCAGGTGTTATCGGCTACAACCAGGAGCTTGAGCCCTGGGACTTCAACCTGGACAAGGCCAAGGAGCTCGTCGCCGAGGCCAAGGCAGACGGCGTACCTACAGATGCGAAGATCACGATTGTTGCCCGTAACGACCAGTTTCCAAAGATCGCTCAGCTAACGGAGGTGCTCCAGGAACAACTCCGCCAAGCGGGCCTGAATGTAGAGGCAAAGGTGGTCGAGACGTCCACCGGCCTCCAATATCAGGTCCGGCCGTTCGTTTTGGATGAAGGGGCGATCGCAATGCTGGTCCAGCATGGCAACCAGGCCGGTGATGCTTCCTTCAGCGTCGACTCCTATATGACCTCGGATGCTGCCATGAGTATGTTCGGAACGCCCGAGTTCGACGCCATTCTGGAAGATGCGTCCAAGAAGACTGGGGAGGAAAGGCAGCAGGCTTACGCGGATGCGCTGGAGTACGAGAGAAATGATGTTGTGCAGTTCGCATATATTGCACACATGACGGGCATCTTGGGCAAGTCTGCAGCCATCAACTACACGCCTAACTCATCCTCGGGCGACGAGTTGCGCCTGACCGAGATGACTCCGGCCAGCTGAAAACGACAGCAGGGAAACGAGGAACGAAACCATGCTGGCCTACCTGAGAAAGCGGATCCTCTCCAGCGCGCTAGCCGTTGGTCGCCGTGATCGTGGGCGTGTTCGCGCTTGCCCGACTGACCGGTAATCCGGCAAACCTGTATTTGCCACTGAACGCCACAGACCAGATGCGGGCGGACTTTACCGCCCGCCATGGTCTGGACCCACCGCTGCTGACACAGATGGCCGATTACTTCGGCGGGGTCCTCAGGCTGGACTTCGGTGAGTCCCTCAGGACGGGGGAGCCTGCGGCGGCCATGGCGCTGCGGGCTTTCCCGGCCACCCTGCAGTTGGCCGCCACGACCATGGTGCTGGCCATCGTCCTGGCCGTGATCGTCGGCTGTTGGGCGGCGTTGAAGCCCAACGGCATCGCGGATCGTATCTCCAGCTTCGTGTCCATGGCCGCGGCTTCCATCCCGGACTTCTGGCTCGCCATTGTCGGCATCTGGATCTTTGCCATCACACTCGGCTGGCTGCCGACTTCCGGCGTCAGCGGCGCCTCGGCCTGGGTGCTGCCCATTGCAACTCTGCTGTTGCGGCCGTTCGGCGTGTTGGTCGACAGTCCCGCAGATATCTCTTCCTTAAACCCCTTCTGACTAAGCGTTTGTTTCGCCGATAACCTCGGTTATGTCCCTCCTTGGGATAATTGGTGCTTCAGAAGAGCTTTGAGCTCAATAGTCCAAAGTGCTTTGGACTATTACCAGGGCAGGCCAGACCCACCGGAGTGCACCGCCGCCTCAATTGTCCAGAGCGCTTTGGACTCGACGTCATTGTCTCCGCACTGGATGAGCTGCGCCAGGTCGCTCTGGACCGCGGCGACATAGCCGTCTACCTGCAGGAAACCCGGGCGCTGGAAGCAACCCTGCTGGGCCTGGCTGGCGGAGGGAAGCTGGGAGAAATCTTTTCCCGGCAAACCACCAACGCCATGAAGCGGGACCGGGCCGTGGTCTTCCACGTCTCCAGCATCGATGAGACCGAGACCGACCTGCAGGCCGCCGTCATCCTCGCCTCCGGCGCACCCGCCACCCTCGTCCGGACAGTGCCCTGGTACACCGGCCCCCACAAAGACGTCGTGGAAGCGTCCATCAAGAAGTACAGCCCGCAGCCGGAGGAAGAACCAGTACCGGTGGCAGCGGCGCCGGCCGCAAATCCATGGGTGACCGGGCAGGGGAGGAGGGCATGACTATCGACATCGGCCGGTTCAGCGAAGCCTCCACCTTGGCTGTAGAGGAAACTGGCGCTAACTCAGGTCAGGAGCAGAAGCCCCCGGAGCTGGTCTACGGTTCAGCCGAAGAGTTCCTGCATGAGCAGCTGCTCCCTACTTACGTCCGCGATGTCGACGGCCCCGCCGCAAAGTCGTGCATCGAATGGTATTGCCACCCGAAAGCTGTCTCCCGCGTGGAAGCGCTGTGGCGGGCCTGGGAACACCTCAGGCTCGACGCAGCCACCGGCATCAGCGTCTGGTTCAAAGACCACGCCGACCACCACATGAGCGTGCTCCTTGACCCACGCGGCCCGTTCAACAAATGCGACATGAAAGAACACCGCGACCCCGAACACCTCGAACCCAAGAAAGCATCCGACGGCTGGTTCCCAGACGCACGGATACAACCTGCTTAAGAACGCCGAGTTTAAATGATGAACCGGCCCGGGTTCATTAGAGACATTCCTACTGGGCGGCCAGCTCCGGAATGGGGCTGGGATTTCTTACTGTAGTAGTTGGTTTCGTATTCTGCGGGCGGGATAATGCCGAGCGAACTGTACAGGCGACGGTTGTTGAACCGATCGACCCATTTAAAGGTTGCGTATTCGACATCCTCGATGGTCTTGAATGGCCGGCATGGAAGGGCCGGTGCAGACGCACTCGGTCTTGTGGAGCCCGATCAGCGTCTCGGCCAGGGCATTGTCATAAGCGCCTCCAACGGCGCTCGAAGCGGTCAGGCCTTCGAGCATGAGGTGCTCTCTGAACCGGATGAAGGTGTACTGGACGCATTTAGCCGGCCGTCGCAACACCTCGATTCCGGAGGTAGTGATGCGCGCACCGATCCTCTTCGCACCGAAATTGCTCACGTTGCTTGCAGCGGCGAATCCCCAGGCGGATGTTCAATACAGAATTTGCACTTACACCAGCACATGTACTGAATCCGTTGACCTAGCTGTCTGCCGACGAAGTTTCATAGCTTCCTGGACGCGCTTCTGTGATAGTGCATAAGCTGCCTCGTGGGCTGTAATCCCGCCGCGTTCGCTCTCTTGGAGGACCGCTATTGTATTTGCACGCAGCTTGGTGGAAATCATTGAGAAGATTTCTTCCGGCTCGACTACAAAAGCTGAATACCGAGCTGCCATCGAATGGGCTGCCGCGACTACACCCCCTGCATTAGCGATAAAGTCGGGTACGACAGCGATCCCTCTCTCGTGAAGTATTTTGCGCGAGGTTATGGACGTAGGCAGGTTTGCTCCCTCGACGACAAGCTTCACATTGGTCGAGGCTGCAATAAGGTCATCTACGGTGTCTTCTCGGGCGGCCGGAATAAGTATGTCGGCATCCACAGTCAAGGCGGCGTCAGCCGGTAGCACCGATCCGTAGTGGTGCACGCAGTCGTCACCCGTTGCTGCGCGCAGCGTGACAAGCTTATCGATGTCCAAACCGTCCGGATCATAAACCGCGCCGCTTGCTGTGGATACCGCTACCACCACGGCTCCGAGCTCAATGAGGCGGATGGCAGCAGCTTGGCCTACTGCTCCAAATCCTTGAATAGCTACGCGGGAATCCCGCAAAGGGATATTCTGGCTCTGAGCTGCAGCGTCCGCCGCCTCGGCGACGCCGTAACCAGTAACTCCCAACTGATCGTACGGCAACCCTCCCAGAGCGCGTGGAAGACCTGTTGATGCTCCACGGTCGCCAAGTTCATCGAGGAAGATAGCGGCATCTTCCTCTGTCAATCCCATGTCGAGCCCAAAAACGTACTCCGCAGGGACTTCATTCGATAGAGTGCGTGCAAACGCGCGTAGTATGCCTTCTTTGTTAGGGTCATTCGGGTCACCTAGAATGCCAGCCTTCGCCCCTCCGTGAAAGAGGTCTACCGCCGCCCACTTCCAAGTCATAGTGCGCGCCAGGCGCGCAACTTCCTGAACTGTAAGGCTCGGGCTCATGCGGGTTCCCCCCTTGCCAGTTCCCCTGGCCGTGTTGTCCAAGACAAGGACCCCGCGCATACCCGTTTTGCGGTCTGCAACAACAACAATCTTTTCGGGACCCCATTCATCGACCAGTCCAAAGACACCATCAGTCACTTTTTTATCCGCTCTATCGAGGTAGTTTTAAGTCCTCTTCAGCTTGCGGTCTAGGTCGCCTAGGACGCTAGCCTTTCAGCCCCACAGTCGGTGTAGCTTAGGTAAGCGTTCCTTGCACTGCTCTGGCTACAGGGGCGTTTTTCCCTACTGTGACTTGGCCATAAACACACCTTCAAGCCGATCTGCCGCGGCTTCAGCCGCCACAACCAGCGCTTCAACTGCACCCTTAATCGCAGGGTTTACGCTGGTGGGGGGATAAAGGGCAACTACGTGTCGGCGGACGTTCAGATCCTTGATCCGGGCAGCGGAGATCTCGTCGCTGGCAAAATGAGCCAGGCCAGGCACTAAGGCGATGCCTAACCCTGCCTTAACAAATCCTCTAACAACGTCGTAGTCATTACTTCGAAATTTGATTTGGGGTTCAAAACCTGCGGCAGAGCAGGCACGCCGCAGGGAGCGGGAGCCTGAGGTGCGGATGCCAGTGGACACCCAGGTCTCCGATTCAAGGTCAGCGAGATGGATCACGCCGTTTTCCAGAGGGTGCCCCCGTGGCATAAGAAGTATTAAATCTTCGCTCAAGAGGTGCTTGGACAGAAGTGCTTTAGGCCACGCGCGGGGCACTAAATCATAATGGTAAAGGATAGCGAGGTCCAGGTCTCGATCCGTCAGGAGGGGAACAAGCTTGTCGGGCTCACCCTCATCAAGTTCAATTGCTACATTCGGATGAGAGTGTACAAACTCCGACAGCGCAACGGGAAGGAGTTGTTCACTGGCGGTGGGGAAGCTGCCCATGCGCACCTTGCCCGTCGCACCTTCAGACATCGAACGCACTTCATCTTCAAAGAAGCCGAAAGCCGCAAGCAGATCCTGGGCCCTCTCTGCAAGAAACCCCGCTGTGGGTGTCGGTCTAATACCGTGGGCGTCTCTCTCGAACAACGTCATCTTGACTGACCGTTCCAAACCGGCCATCTGTTGTGAAACGGCCGAACCCGTGTAGCCGAGGTGGCGGGCGGCCTCCGCGAATGAACCGGTCCGCAGAACGACAATTAGTGTCCTGAGATGGAGGGGATTAAGCATATACCCAGCTAAGCCTAATGGGACATTTTCCACAAAATACTCAAAATAGGGAAATTCACTTAGAGAAATCCCATTTGTCTAATTCTCACGAGCTAGTGAGCTGTAATCTCGGCTGGTGTTCTTTGGCTGGCGAATCTTCCGTCGGACCTTGCTTGAGACGAAAATTGCAGTGACCGCTTGGCGTAGCCACCGCAATTTTCGTCTCAATCGGTTTCCGGGCCAGTACAGTAATGGCAGTCGCGGGCGCAGTCCCGCAGCTGACGGAACTTTACTTGCAGGGAAGGTAGCTGATGTTCTGTCGTTGCATTCATAACCAATCCTCCCCCATTGCGCCTGTGAGGGGACCTCTAGAGGAACTTCACTCCTTGGGCGAGCGGGAGTGCTCCCGAGAAGTTAATGGTGTTGGTAGCCTGGCGCATGTAGACCTTCCAGGAATCGGAGCCGGACTCGCGTCCGCCGCCGGTTTCCTTTTCACCGCCGAAAGCCCCGCCAATTTCGGCGCCGGAGGTGCCGATGTTGACGTTGGCGATGCCGCAGTCGGATCCGCTGGCGGAAAGGAACCGCTCGGCTTCGGTCTGGTCCTGGGTAAAGATTGCCGAGGACAGGCCCTGCGGCACGCTGTTGTGGATCTCGATGGCCTCCTCCAAGGTGTCGTAGGTCATGACGTAGAGGATGGGGGCGAACGTCTCATCGTGGACGACGGCGGTCTGGGCCGGCATGCGTACAACGGCCGGTTCGACATAGTAGGCCTCGGGCTGGTCCTCGGCTAAGACACGATTGCCTCCGTAGATGACCTCACCGCCCTGGGCGAGAGCCTGGTTCAGTGCGTCCTGTTGCGCCTTAAAGCTGCTGGCGTTGATCAGTGGCCCAACAAGAGTTTCTTCCTGAGTGGGGCTGCCGATGTTCAGCGTGCGGTAGGCTTCCACGATTCGCGCAACAAGCGTGTCGGCGATAGAGGAATGGACAACGAGCCGGCGCAACGAGGTGCAGCGCTGGCCCGCGGTACCTGCGGCGGCGAACACAATACCGCGCAGGGCTAGGTCCAGATCCGCCGACGGGGCGACGATGGCGCCGTTGTTGCCACCAAGTTCCAGCAGGATGCGCCCGAAGCGCTGGGCGATCACCGGTGCGATTTCCTGGCCCATACGCACCGAACCGGTGGCTGAGACCAGTGCGATGCGCGGGTCTTCGACCAGCTTTTGCCCACCGATCCGGTCGGTCAGGAGCAGGTGATGAATGCCTGCAGGTGCTCCAACATCCTTGACCGCCCGTGCCAAAAGGGTGTCCACCGCGAGAGCCGAGAGTCTTGTGGCGTCTGCCGGCTTCCATACAACGGTGTCTCCGGCGACCAGAGCCAGTGCGGTGTTCCAGGCGTAGACGGCGACCGGAAAGTTGAAGGCAGAGATGATGCCGACAACGCCTAGCGGGTGCCAGGTTTCAGCCAGGCGGTGGCCGGGACGCTCGGAGGGCATAGTCTTCCCGTACAGCTGCCGGGACTGGCCTACAGCAAGATCTGTGATATCGATCATCTCTTGGACTTCGCCCAAGGCTTCGGAGCGGATCTTACCCACTTCTGCCGTAATCAGCGTTGCCACGTCTTCTTTGTGCTCTGTCAGCAGCTGGCCCCAACGCTTGACCAAAGCCCCGCGCACCGGGGCCGGAACGTCCCGCCAGGTTTTGAAGGCTTCAGAGGCCTGGGTGATGGCCGCGTCGATCTCTTCGCCGTTGTGAACTTTGGTGTGAAGGATGACTTCACCGGTGATGGGAGTGCGGGTTTCACGGGTGCCGTCGAGCGACGCCGAGTCCACACCGATGGCGTGCAGGCTCTTGCGGACTTCCTCGGTAATTTCGACGGTTGCCGGGATGGTGGATGTAGCGGTGGTCATGATTGCCTTTCTTTCGGGGTCTTGAGAAGTAGGTAATAGAGATCGCTGTTAGGACGGAAGGTCGGTAATGGTGATGCTGAGCTTCCGCGCTGCATCCCTAATGGAGGCTGTTTGCTGCGCTGCGTAGAGCTCGTTCGGGTCGAAGATCCTGCTGCCCAAAACCTCGGAGAGGCGGTCGATGTCGTAGGGGGTGCCGAGTTGTTCGTCGTCTCGGGCGCCGTCGTCGGTCAGGTTTGATTGGAAGATGCCGGCTGCCGAGCGGGGCAGGAAGTCTTCATAGACGATGGGTTCGGGGATGAGGACGCCGGCTTCGACAAGCTCACGCAGGGAGGCGGATTCCTGCCGGGGGGTCTGGTTTGGATCGACCACCCGGTAGGTGAAGTACGCGAGGCCTCGCAGTGCAAGCTCCTGCTCCTTGTCCGGCAGGTTCTTACGCCAGACATGCTCGGCTATCTCTACCCGGGCAGTTCCTGCCGGGGACGCGGCCAGCCAGTTGTCGACTTCGGCAACCATGCTGTCGTAGATGTCCCGGCCGTACTCGGTCAGGGCGATGCCGCGCTGTTCGACTTCACCGAAGCGGACCCGGAGGGAACCTGGGCGGACTGACCCATCCTGGTGGCGGAAGCTGCGCTCCTCGGCGAGAGCTCGGAAGGACGTCTGGCGCAGCAGCACATCCGGCCCTTCCCAGTTCGGCGGTCCCTGGATCTCCTCGATCATTGCGATGCCCCGGGCCTGCATCCGTTCGTACAGGTCGTCAATGTCCAGCACGCGGGGAGTCAGGTGGTTGATGTGGGTTGAAGGGACGCCTCCGATGTCGGCGGCGACCGCGGAGATCCTTTCCAGCTTGAAGTACCAGTGGTGATCGACAGGTTCCTGCGAGAGCTCGAAGGCGGCAGTCGCCAGATCCAGCAGGCGTGCGGCTTCCTCTTGCTCCAGTTCCTTCGCGGTGCTGGCCTTATCCGCCAGCCCGAGCAGTTCTTCACTGAAAAGTGTGCGGGTGCCGATGAAGGAATCGAGCTGTTTTTCGGTTTCCTCGTCGAAGAATCGGCGGTCGTCGTGAACGAGCATGGAGGTGAAGACTCGGAACGGGTTCTTCGCCAGCTCATCAGGGTCGATCGGGCGAAAGGCCGTGGACACCACGGGAACGGAACTTTTTGAGGCGTCGCGGAGGTCGTAGAAGCCGACCGGATACATGTCGAAGGCTGCGAAGACGCGGGCCACCTGGGCGAGTTCCCGGGCGGATCCGACGCGGATGGCTCCATGCCGTTCGGCGGTGACACGTTGGATGCTGCCCAGGCGTTCAGCATCTTGGCCGTTTCTGCGGATGAAGTCCTCGTTAACTTCGCGGGAGACGTCCACGAGGGTGTTGTAGGCGGGTACTTCATTTCCGTAAAGCGAGGCCAGGCGCAGGGCGAATTCCGCCCGGAGTTCCCAGAGCTGCAGCTTCGTCGTCGTTGGCATGGGCTTGTCCTTTCTGGTGATGTATTGGATGGCGATGGTGCAGATGGTCGCTTTGTCGAGCGGCTCAGATGATATGGACTTCTCTGACCTGGGAGAGTTCACCGGCAAACCTTGCTGCACTGAACTGCTCCGGGTCCATGAAGGAATCCCTGCCCAGATACATGTCCCGGATGAGTTCGCCTACGGCGGGCCCCTGGAGGAAGCCGTGGCCCGAGAAGCCGGTGGCGTACATGAAACCGGACACGGTGTCCGAGGATCCGATCATGGCGTTGTGGTCCGGGGTATTTTCGTACAGCCCTGCCCAGCCGACCTCAAGGTCCTGGTGTGCCAGCGTGGGGGCCACAATCTCCGCAGCGCGGTTGAAGGCTGGCAGCCACTGGTAGTCGAACTCCCGGCAAAAGCCTGGTTCCTGGTCCTGGTTTGAGATTCCCAGGAGCATTCCGTTGAGGTAGTTGTGGAAATACAGCGTCGTCGACAGATCGAGAGTGAACGGAATCGTGGGGAGAGACATCAACCCCTGCGGAGTCATGCCGATTTGTCGACGGACAGGTTCGATCGGCAGGTGGACGCCTGCCATGGCTCCGAGTCTCGTTGACCATGCACCCGCCGTGCAGATGACGGAGGAAGTCAGGATCGTCCCCCGGTTGGTGTGAACCGCCTGGACTTCACCGCCATCGGCGTCAATATCCAGGATTTCCGTGTCCTGGCAGACGATCACTCCCAACTGCTGTGCTGCTTCGGCGTAAGCCTTGACCACTTGGGAGGGCCGGGCGAACCCGTCGCGCGGCGAGTGGGAGGCCGCTACGAGCACGTGGCTATCGAGAAAGGGGTTGATTTGAGCCGCGTGTGCCGGCGAGATCATCCGACTAGAACCACCAAGACGGTTCTGGACATGGGTACTCTCTTCGATTTGCGCAAGCTCGGCTTCGTTCCGGCACAGAAAGAGGTAGCCCACCTGTCTGAGCCCAATGTCAGTCCTAAATTTCTCGGAGAACCGTTCGTAGGCCTCCAGACTGCGCTGCCCAAGCCTAATATTTCCTGGATCCGAGAACGTGGCCCGGACGCCACCTAAGGGCTTGGCCGAAGATCCCGATCCGAGCTTATTCCGCTCTATCAAGACGAGGTTCTTCACTCCTGCCTCGGCCAAGTGATAGGCGACGCTGGTGCCCATGATTCCGCCACCCAATATGACGACTTCCGCTTCCCTCGGAAGGACCTGCTGCGGTGTCATAACCAAGGGAACAGCCGTCCCAAAACGATTTCGCTGCATCTGTATCCCTTCACAGTCCTCCTAACCAGCATCACTTCAGGAAACATTTAGGTCAATCGAGAGATTTTCTACGTTGTCTATAGAATCTCTATATGAAGTGGACGTTCGAACAGTTGAAGACTTTCAAAATGGTTGCGGAATTAGGAACGATGACGTCAGCAGCGGAAGTGCTCGGATTCACAACCGGGGCCGTTTCTCAGCAAATGGCGGCGTTGCAGGCAGGCTTGCCCAGACCGGTCTTCGTCAAGGACGGACGCAGGGTCACTCTGACGGACGCGGGGGAAATTCTGCTGCAACATGCACGAATTCTCTTGGAACAAGAGCGCAAGGCCGCAGCAGCACTGGCTGGACCGCAGTCCGACCATCGGATGGTCGTGGCAGTGGGCGTTTTTGGATCAGCAGCCGTGTCTGCATTACAGCCGGCCATCGCACACTTGCAGCAGACGACCCCACATGTCGCCGTGCAAGCAGTTGAGGTGGACGTTGAGAGAATGCCCCAGGCCGTCCTGGAGTACCAGATTGAGATCGCCCTAGGTCTCAGCTACTCAGGCGCCCCCCAAACGCCGCAGCGAGGAATCGTGGCTACTCAGCTACATCAGGAACCCTTTCTCATGGTGCTCCCACCCGAGGGCAGAGGCCTCGGAAACAGGACGGCTGATCTGGTGGGGTATGCAAATCGAACTGATTGGATTTTGCCACCGGTGGAATCGCACTTCGGCAAAGCCTGCCGTTTCGCCTGTGCGCAAGCGGGGGTTGAACCTCGAGTGCAGCACACCGTCACAGACACGGCCGTATCCATCGCGCTTGCAGAGTCCGGCCTTGGCATTACGCTGGCGACCCCCTTGATGTTGGGGGTTCGCCCTACGAGGAGCCCCGTTGCCACACTTCCGGGCCAGTCGTTCAGGAACATCGTCGCGATCGCGCGTTCCTCCTCCCTGGAAAAAGACAGTGTCCTTGCAATAAGGAATGCCCTGATACACACGTTCTCCTCGAGCGAGTTCGGTCCACCCCAGAACTCACAAGCGAGTGACCCCCAGTCCAGAACGGACTGAATTTCTGTTGCATTCGCGTCTGCGAAGTACAGTTCCAAGGACCAGCCATGCTTATGCTGCCAGAAACCACTGTTGCCCTGCGCCTCTTGTAACGCCAGTCACGCTGCTAGAGGCTGGCATTACGAATAAAGAGCGACTTCGCCTGTCGCAACAAGCCGAAAGGGGAGATATGGTTGTCCAACAAACGCCCTACGCTACTCGTCTAGCAGCTCACAAGTGGCACGTCCCGCATCATTACAACGTTGCGGCCGACGTATGCGATAAGCACGATGCGGACAAACTCGCCATGATTTGGGCAGATGATACCGGCGCTGAGCGTCTGGTCCACTGGGGCGAGATACAGGTCCTTGCAAATCAATTTGCGAACTACTATCAGTCCATAGGGATTCGACGAGGTGACCGAGTCGCAGTCATCCTGCCAACCACCCCTGAGTCTGCCGCCGCCATCATCGCAGTTCTAAAAATTGGGGCAATTTGTGCACCCATGTCCACACTGTGGAGTGACGAGTCCCTGCGCTACAGGCTCTCCGACGCCGGAACTAGACTGTTGGTTTGCGATTCTCGGACTGTCGCACGGGGCATCAGCGATTCAGCCGAGGCCGCCCTAGACATCGACTCCGATGAACGAAACGTCGTGGCACAACAACCGAAAGTATTTCAAACAGTAACCACAAACGCTGATGATCCGGCGCTCATCTATTATACGTCGGGTTCCACCGGCATGCCGAAAGGCGTAATAGCCGCGCACAGGGGCTTAATCGGGCACAACGAATTCGAGTATTGCCAAGACCTAAGAGAAGGCGAGCTCTCCTACTGGATGGGGGACTGGGGATGGGGAGTGTATAAAGTTCTTGGACCCTGGAGATTCGGTGCAGTAAACGTTGTGTACAGCACGACAAAACGATACGACCCCAAGGGCCTACTGTCTGTCTTGTCCCGTCACAAAGTAAGTAACGTATTCTTAAATCCCACTGGCCTTAGGCTGATGATGAAGGAAGTTCCTAATGCAGGAAAGGACTTCCCCCAGCACTTCCGTATATGCTGCTCCGCTAACGAACCGCTTGGCAAAGAAGAACGTGAATGGTTTAAAAATCAATTCGGTATAGAAATTCTGGAAAACTACGGCATGACCGAAGCTTATCCCATGGTCGGCAACTTCCCGGGTGTTCCAACAAAGGCAGGCTCAATGGGCCTTCCTGTACCTGGATGGGACGTTCGAATCCTAGATGAATACGAACGGGTTGTACCGTCGGGGGTGCCTGGGGAAATTTGTCTGAAGGCCCGCAGCAACCCCCAATACCCCCTGGGCTACTGGGGCAAACCACGAGATTCTGCACGAATTTTCGGCGGGGAGTGGTTCCACACGAATGACATCGCCGTCCGCGATGAAGACGGTTACTTCTTCTACCAAGGGCGCAACGATGACATCATCAAGTCGTCAGGATATAGGATAAGCCCTTTTGAAGTAGAAACCGTTTGTGCAAGACATCCAGCAGTCAAAGCCGCAGGCGTCATTGGTGTTCCTGACCGAGAAAGAGGCCACTTAGTAAAGGCCTTCATCGTACTAAACCCTGAAACCTTGCCGAGTACTGAACTCGCAGACGATATTCGACAATTTGTGCGCACGGAGCATTCGTCGTTCGGTTACCCCAAAGAGATCGAGTTCGTCGAGAATCTTCCGGAATCCCAATCGGGGAAGCTAAACCGCGCTGCGCTTCGCGACCGAGCACGCGTATAACTTCCAGCACACGCACTACCTAACACGAAACGGAATCAGTATGCCTCAATCACATGCCCTTCTAACAAGAATTCCGGATGATCTGGAGGCCCTGCGCGAACAATCCGCCATTGCCACCATGTACTACAGCAAAATCTTTTCCGCTCTCACCGCGATCACTTTTCGCGAGAAGGGCGAGACTGCAGCAAACAAATTGTGGTACCGCGTCCTAAGCAGCCACCAGGGTGAAAGGTACGAAGAGGGCCTCAAGAAACTCGGTATCCAGGACGAACCGCCCGCTGTAGCAGCAGCCAAGTACCATTACTTCACCAACATTATCGGTGGACTTGACATGGAATATGTTGAGGAATCCAGCAAGAAGGTTTGGATCCGGTATAAGGCACCGATGTGGATGTACGCAGGCGTCGCGCTGATCGCCATGCCGGCCAGTGTCCGGCGGACAGTCTTTAGCGCATGGCACCCAATGAACGGCCGATATATGGGATGCGAAGAACTTGGTTACGTGGGAACAAAATTCTCGATGGAGGGCGACCCCTATGACGAGGGATACTTCATCGAACACGACCGAAAACTTGGGGATAATGAAATCCTTCAATACGAGGTCGCCGTTAAAACCCCCGAGTTTAACCCTGATGAAGCGCCCCAGTTAGACAAGGAATTGTGGCCCGAAGCACGCATTCTCAAGGCCCGACCAAAGTTCTCTTCTGGCTACGTACGGTCCACAGTTGACGCACTTTACTGGGAATACGGAGAGCTTGCCTCACATCAGCTTGTAAAGTCGGCCCTACGCATGCTGGCCATTCAATTGACACCGGAGCTGGCTTCCAAGGTCGGCGTCAGCAAAAACCCTGGCCTGGCAGGAATCATCGAATTCCACAAAAGTATCTTGGCGGCATGCCGACGGGACGTACAGATCGAGCCGATCAGTGAAAATGCTGTTCGGATTGTGGTCAAATCTTTTGAGCCCTTTGACGACACTTACCCGTCCGACCTTAACGATGCCCTCTTCGAATTCCATTCCATGTCAACGCGAATGCTTAACGGACATGTAAAGGCTGAGCGCAAACAAGAACCTGACGGAACCGAGGCGTGGCTATTTTCCGACACCGGAAAATGGATTTGGTGAGAGCATAATGACTAATTTGACTAAAGACCGCCTTAAGAACGTGTCAGAACGAAAGATGAAAATCCGGGCGCTTCTCGGTGTGTCGGTGGGAAACTTCGTCGAATGGTATGACTTCGCGATATATGCCTACTCTGCACCCCTGATTTCAAGGTTATTTTTTCCTGACCTTGAGCCAGCTGCTGCCTTGCTTAGCACGCTAGCCATTTTTGGGGTCACCTTTCTTTCAAGACCATTAGGCGGTGTCTTTTTTGGCCGGTACGGCGACCGGCACGGTCGTCGCCAGGCACTGTCTGTCATCCTGCTCGTAATGGGCGTTTGCACGTTCCTCATCGGCATTATGCCAACTTATGCTTCAATCGGGGTCTTGGCTCCAATTCTGCTAGCAGTCTTACGCTTAGGCCAAGGTTTCTCGGGTGGCGGGGAGTCGTCCGGTGGTGCAACTTTCCTTAGTGAATACGCACCTGCTCACCAGAGGGGACGCTGGACTGGAATCTCAAATGCAACCCAAACACTCCCCTTTGTTTTTGCCGCATTATTGGTCCTGTTTTTGCAGAACACACTTTCCGAAGCTGACCTGCTTTCATGGGGATGGAGGATTCCATTTCTAATGGCAGGCCCCATGGCCATCGTCGGACTTTACATTCGCCTACGGCTTGAGGACACTCCTGTTTTCCGTGAGCTCGAATCATCAGGAACTATCGAGCGCACCCCAGTCAGGGTGATTATTACTCGTTATAAGCGTGAGCTTCTCATCCTTATCGGCGTAGCCGCCTTGAACGCTGTGGCTTTCTACACAATGTCGAGTTACTTCAGCACATACCTGACCTCGGTCGTCGAGCTGCCGGCTTCTACGGCTCTAATTTCCAACAGCATTGCTTTGCTTACCTACACGTGCCTTATTCCCTTCGCCGGCGCAATTGGCGACAAAATCGGCCGAAAGAAAGTAATCCTGACTGGCGCTCTGTTGTTGGCTGTCGTAGCGATACCAGGCTATGCGGTTGCGGGAATGGGTAGTCTTGGAACTGCCATACTTGGCCAATTTATGATTACTATTCCTCTTGTCATGGTGGCTTCCGTAGTCGCTGTGGCTCAGGCTGAACTCTTTCCCGGACCTGTACGCTATACAGGTGCAGCTCTCGGATACAATATTGCCTACGCTATTTTCGGGGGAACAGCGCCATTTATTGGGCAGTATCTAGCCCAGACAACGGGAAATGCCATATCACCTGCCTGGTATCTCGTTGGCATTGCGGTGATAGCACTGATTCCCATACTTAATCTCCCCGAAACGTCGAAAGCATCGATGTCTCGTTCTGATAACTCGTCCATCCGCAAAATCCTCGCTAAGGAGTCATCGTGACGGAAACTAAAAAAGTGGAAGCAGATGAGAACATCCCTGATGTCGCTGAGTCCTCAGATGTGCTCTTAGACGTAGTCGAAGGTATAGCCGTCGTCACGCTGAACCGTCCCCGCTCGCTCAACGCTTGGGACATGGGAATGCAAGATGACTTCCGAAGCCGCCTCGTCGCCCTGGACCAAGATCCCGATGTCCTGGGCATCGTCATAACAGGAGCTGGCGACCGAGCATTTTGTGCAGGGCAGGATCTGGCCGAAACGTCAAAGTTCGGACCGGAGAACGTTGATGAATGGCTAGATAACTTCAAGGGCCTCTACCGGACGATCCTTCAGATCAATAAGCCGGTTGTTGCAGCGATCAATGGCGTCGCTGCCGGTTCCGGCTATCAGCTGACGCTTTTGTGTGACATCCGGGTAGCCCATCCAGCAGTAACAATGGGACAAACTGAGGTCAGTTCAGGCATCCCGAGCATCACTGGGATGTACCTGACGATGAATGCCGTCGGCAGCTCTCGCACTCTCGAAATGATGCTTTCCGGGCGTCTCCTCGACGCCGCCGAGCTTAAAGACATCGGGATAATTCACCATATCGTTCCCCGTGAGCAGGTGTTGAGTGAAGCAATTTCCATTGCTCGCCAGGTCGGTGCCCAGCCTTCTGTTGCTGTGTCTCTGACTAAAGAACGCTACCGGCAAATGCTTACACCCGGGCTTTGGGAGGCTTTTGAAGCTGCAAGAGAAATAGATAAACGCGCCTGGGCGTCTGGCCAGCCTCAACAGGTAATGCGAGATTTTTTCAAGAAGTAGATCCGGTAGAAAGCCTAGGGAAAGCGAATTCGATGGTCATTGAAGGGTTAATGGACGGGACGCCTAGCTACAGTTACGGTAGCGATCTAGAACCTTATCGCCAGGTGCTCGAAGGGCCTGTCCTACCGGAATTGCTCCGCGAAGCCGCCGAGTCGCGAGGGGACCAGACATACGCCACCATGAACGGCGAAGTGCTGACCCTAACCGACTTCTCTAGCCGGGTCCGGTCTCTAGCATCTGGACTGGTGAAGATGGGTGTTCAACCCGGGGACCGTGTCGCCGTAATGCTGCCCCAACACCCTGATCATGCGATCGTTATCTTCGCGTTAATTTCCATTCGGGCCACATGGGTCGGAGTAAACACCCGGCTGAGAGGCCCCGCCTTATCTCACATAATTGCCAACAGCGATTCGTCAGTCCTGATTTTTGATGATTGTTACCGGGAACTGCTTGATGCGGCCATAGGCCAAACGCGGCCGCATCAAGCAGTTGTAAGGTCGGCAAAGACTCTGCAACCACACGAGCTTGATTTCCGTGCCATATTCGATGATGACGAGTACATAGGCCCCATAGATCTCGATGCTGATGATGTCGTCGGCCTGATCTACACGTCGGGCACCACAGGTCCAGCTAAGGGCGTTCAGGTCACTGACCGTATGCTGCGGGCAGCGGCTCTGGGATGCGTCGTGGCGACAAACGCTGAAGACGACGACGTTCTTTTCCTTTGGGAACCGCTGTGTCATGTCGGAGGTGCGCAAGTACTGGTCATGCCGTTACTGAAGCGAGTTTCACTAGCATTTGCTGAACGGCTGAGTATCTCTAGATTTTGGGCGCAAGTCCGAGAGTCCGACGCCACTCAAGTCCACCAGCTCGGTGGAGTGTTGCAAATGCTTCTAAGCCAACCACCTTCTGATGGCGAAAGACAGCACAAGTTACGCGTGGCATGGGGCGGTGGCGTAACCGCCGAGGTATGGGGGGCAGCAGAGAAGCGATTCGGCATCTCCGTAAGCGAGGCTTACGGAATGACGGAAGCATCCAGCTTCCTATCGATTAACAATGTGTCGCCCGCATACGGAGTAGGGCAGCCGCTTCCTTATTTCGAGGTTAAAATCTGCGCTCCTAATGGCGAATCAGTTCTGTGCGGAGAATCAGGTGAAATTTTCATCCGAGACAGGCTCCCGGGTTTAATCACGCCAGGATACTTTCGTGACGACCAGGAGACCAGAAAACACAGACAAGGAGAGTGGTGGCGAACAGGAGATTTAGGACGGTTGGATTATGGGGGAAACCTTCATTTTCTCGGTCGTGCCAGCGACAGCGTCAGGCACCGAGGTGAGAACGTTTCTGCCTGGGAGGTTGAGTCGATTGTTAATGAGCATCCCAGTGTCGCCGAAAGCGCGATGATCGGAGTGCCGTCCGAATCCGGCGATCAAGACATTAAGGTCTTTGTCACGGCGGCGGAAGGACATCAAATCAATCCGGAAGAAATCATTAGATGGTGCCAGATACGGTCAGCAGCATTTCAAGTACCCAGGTACGTGCAGGTGGTCGAGTTCTTTGCAAAGACTCCCAGTCAACGCATTATTAAGGCGGACCTGCCGACAGGCTCCACTGGCGGCTTTGACCGAATGTCAATTTCAGACCCCTGAGCCGGGTCAAGCGAACCATCTGCTAACCGTTCCCCACTTGAATGTACACGTCAGGCCAAGCACAAGCGCCCGCTCAAGGATGCCAAATGGGACAGTGTTGACTCCGGAGGCAGCCAGAACGCGACGCACTGGGTTCAATAAGCTGCGCGCGACCGCAAAACCCTGCCGGAAGGAGCCGAGACAGTGATAAGCCACGTGGAGGTCAAGCCCATGAGCGGCGACCATCCGGATGTGAACGGCAACACTGCTTTGCCCGCCGTGCGGATGGATATCGACGCCGTCGTGCGCGAATTGGCCGAAGGGCTGGAGGGCGAGGTCGATGCCAGTCCGGTGCGGCTAGCCCAGTACACCACGGATGCCTCGAACTACCGCGTACCGCCCCGGGTCGTGGCCATGCCGCGCACGGAGGCTGACGTGGTCGCCGCGGTGCGGATCGCCGCGCGGCACGGGCTGCCGCTCACGGTGCGTGGAGGAGGCACGTCCTGCGCCGGCAACGCCGTCGGGCCCGGCCTGGTGCTGGACGTCAGCAGGCACCTGAACCGGATCATCTCGATCGACCCCGAGGCGCGCACCGCCGTCGTTCAGCCCGGCGTCGTCCTGTCTGACCTGCAGGCAGCCGCGGCCGCACACGGGCTGCGCTTCGGGCCGGACCCGTCCACCGCTACCCGTTGCACGCTCGGCGGCATGATCGGCAACAACGCGTGCGGACCCCACGGGCTGGCCTACGGCAGGACGGCGGACAACGTGCGCCGGCTGCGCTGGCTCACCGGGACCGGTCAGATGCTGGAACTCGGCGCCGGGGCCGAGGCAGTCGACGCCGTCCCGGGGCTGGATGAATTCGTGCTGGCAAACCTGGAGACCATCCGTACTGAATTCGGCCGGTTCGGGCGGCAAATCTCCGGGTACAGCCTGGAGCACCTGCTGCCGGAGAACGGGCGCAACCTCGCCGCCGCCCTCGCCGGGACCGAGGGCACCTGCGGCATCATCCTCGAGGCCGAGCTGGATCTGGTCCCGCGTTCTGCCGCCCCAGCCCTCGCCGTGCTCGGCTACCCGGACATGGCCACCGCCGCCGACGCCGTGCCCGCCCTGCTGCCCCACAATCCGCTGGCACTCGAGGGTCTGGACTCCGCACTCGTCGAAGCGGTGCGCCGCTCCCCGGCCGGCGGATCCATGCCCGCGCTGCCCGCCGGAGAAGGATGGCTCATGGTTGAGATCGCCGGCGCCACCGACGCCGAGGCCGTCGCCGCCGCCCAAGCAATGGTGGCGGACGCGGGCGCACTCGACGCCGTCGTGCTGCCCTCCGGTCCGGAGGCCACCCGGCTGTGGCAGATCCGCGCCGACGGCGCCGGGCTGGCCGGGCGCACCGCCACCGGCGCCCAGGCGTGGCCGGGCTGGGAGGACTCCGCCGTCCCGCCCGAGCACCTCGGCGACTACCTGCGCGACCTCACCGCCCTCATGGACGAACGCGGACTCTCCGGCCTGGCCTACGGGCACTTCGGCGACGGGTGCGTGCACCTGCGCATCGACTTCCCGTTGGGGCACGACGGGGCCGCGATGCGCAGTTTCCTCGAGGCCGCCGCGGAACTCGTCGCCCGCTACGGCGGCTCCCTCTCCGGCGAGCACGGCGACGGGCGGGCCCGCGGCGAACTGCTGCCCACCATGTACTCGCCGCAGGCCATCGCCGCGTTCGCCGGTTTCAAGGCGCTCTTCGACCCGCACAACCTGCTCAACCCCGGCGTCGTCGTGGACCCGGAACCAATGGACAGCTCGCTGCGCCGGCCGCAGGCGGTCCAGCTGTTGGCCAGCGACGGCTTCGCATTCGCGCACGACGCCGGCAACATCACCGATTCCGTGCACCGCTGCGTAGGCGTAGGCAAGTGCCGGGCAGACCTCCACGAGCAGGGCGGCTTCATGTGCCCCTCCTTCCAAGCCACCCGGGACGAGGAACATTCCACCCGCGGCCGGGCACGCGTGCTGCAGGAGATGCTCAACGGCGGCATCGTCACCCTCGGCTGGTCCTCACCGGAAGTCCACGACGCACTGGACCTGTGCCTGAGTTGCAAGGCCTGCGCTAACGACTGCCCCACCGGCATCGACATGGCCATGTTTAAGTCCGAAGCCCTGCATCAGACCTACAAGGGCAAGCTCCGGCCGTTGGCGCACTACACCTTCGGGCGCCTGCCGCAGTGGCTGCGGCTGGTCGGACCACTCGGGCCGCTGGTCAACACGGTTACCAAGGTCGCACCGCTACGCCGGCTGATGATGCGGCTCGCCGGCGCCGACCCGCGCCGGGGCCTTCCCGTGTTCCCGGCCAAACCGTTCCGGTCACTGGGCGCGGCACCGGTCGCGGCTCCGGCTGCGGCTGCGGCAAGAGCCGACGGTGTCGCGGGGCAGCCACGGACCGCGGCAGGGGAGTCCTCTCTCGATGCCGCGGAACGTCGGACAGGACACCCTGTGCTGCTGTGGGTGGACTCCTTCTCCGACGTGATGGGCCCCGAGGTGGCCCTCGCGGCGGTCAAAGTGCTTCGCGCGGCGGGCTGCGACGTCCAACTCGCCGGACCGGGCGCGTGTTGCGGGCTCACTCTGATCACCACGGGCCAACTCACCGCCGCGAAAGCAAAGCTGACCAAAACACTGGACGTCCTTCACCCGCAAGTAGCTGCGGGCCGGACCGTCGTTGGGCTGGAACCCTCCTGCACGGCCGTGCTGCGCTCGGACCTGCTCGAGCTGCTGCCGGATGACCCGCGATCCTCAGAGGTGTCCCGGGCGACAAAGACCGTGGCGGAGTTCCTGAACTCCATCGACTGGACACCCCCGGTCGCCGCGGAGAAGCTGCTGGTCCAGCCGCACTGCCACCAGCACTCGGTCATGGGCTACGAGCAGGACCTGGCCCTGCTCGGCGACATGGGTTGCGACGTCGAAGTCTCCAGCGGCTGCTGCGGCCTCGCCGGGAACTTCGGTATGGAGAAGGGTCACTACGAGATCTCGACGAAGATCGCCGAGGACGGCATCCTGCGCAAGGCCACCGCCAACCCGGACCGGACGATCATGGCCGACGGCTTCAGCTGCCGCACCCAGGTCGCCGACCTCGCCGGCCTCGACTCCCGCCACCTGGTCCAAGTCATCGCCGATGCCCTGGAAATGGGCACGGATGGATGAACAGCGAAGTGAACTGCCGAATTCGCAATGGCTAATCCGCGGCCCCGGAGCTATCGTTCCGAGAACGCGTCTCTAACCTTGCCTCAAGAAGGCGCATCCCGGCCGGGCTCGAGCAGGGTGTCCACGACGCGTTCCCTTTGAGGTCGCGTTGGGAGACGTCCCGGTGCCTTGGACTCCGGTGCCCGGAACACCTCGCCGGCAACCTCATCCGACGGACCCGCCCCGGGCCAGCCCGGTCCGAAAGGAACACGACGTGTCCACCCGCCTCATTATCGATCCACCCGCCGGAGACCAGGACCACGGCACGGGCCGCGCCCGGTGCAAGACCCCGGCATCGAATGCCAACTCGGCCCGCCCGAACCCGACTGCCCCTACTGCTGGGGACCCGAAACCGACTAGGACCGTACACCAAGACATCGACCATGGGAGCGCGCATGGAAACAGAACTTTCCCCCACGGACACCGGAAGGCAGGCGCTGCGCGACCTGTCCCGGGGCCCCCAGCCGCCGGGCAACTCCAGTTCCCTCAATGACGTTTCTTCCACGATCGTCGTGATCTCCGAGGCGGCCGTGAAGAAGTTCGGCCTGACCCCGCGCGCCCATGATCGTGGAAGACGCCTTCGCCTGTCACCATCACACTGGCCGATGGGACTGTGCTCAACCACAGGGTTGAACAGCCGTACGGCGAACCTTCCACCCCCTTGGTTTAATCGGGCCTTGGAAAACAAAGTCCGTGAGAGTCAGTCGGCCATGTGAATGGGCCATGTGTATCGGCGGGCGCCAGACGGGAGATACACGGTTGGAACCCCTTCTGACTAGGCATTTTCTTTCGCCGATAACGGACGATATGTAATTCGAGCATCAATCGGGGGTCAATCGATCCCTCAAGGCAGGGTGGGGTTTACAGCCGCGGGCCTATCTTGGGCCAGCCACTACATTGCCTAACTGCTATCAGCCATATGTGCCACAGGCTGTGGCACATATTGCTCGCCACCTGAGAGCTCGGCGTCTAACCGTCAGCGGGAGCTGAGGTTCCACGGGCAGTAGCAATTGCGTCAATCAACTGTGCAGATAGTCTCTGCACAGTTGATGAGCTAGTTAGTCCTCGTCGTTTCCACCTCAACCAGTTGCCTCGTTGAGGTGCTCGCGCAGCCTGGGATGGCGAAGCTGATCTTGCCATGGCCTGCAGGCTCTGCGGCGGGGGAGTGGCCGAAGGAGGAGGCTTCCTCCGCGCACTCTCGGACCTGATCGGGGACTACAGCTACATCAACGTCTCAATGTCCTCCGGCAGGTCCGGGTCCAGCCGCTCACGCCTGGAAGGCAAGGAACGCATCTTCGATGTTTCCAATCTCGCCGAACTCGACCGCGGCCGCGCCGTAGTCCTGGCCTCCGGTGCACCGGCGACGCTGGTGCGCACACTGCCCTGGTACACCAGCCCGCACAAGGAAGCCATTCAAGCGTCCATCAAGAAGTACAGCCCGCAGCCAGAAAAAGAATCAGTCCCGGTCCCGGCCGCGCCGGCCGCGAATCCCTGGGTCATGAAGTAAGGAAGCGCTCACTCATGGAAGATGGTTTCGGATTGTTCGATACCGGCACTCCCGCACCCGGCCCAGGCAGGGGTGGGGACGAAAAGACCAGGGAGGCACCGGAGCTCGTCTACGGCTCGGCCGAAGAATTCCTGCACGAGCAGCTGCTGCCCACCTACGTCCGGAGCGTCACCGGGAAAACGGCAGGGTGGTGCATCGAGTGGTACTTCCACCCCGAAGCAGTCTCATGCGTCGCGGCCATTTGGCGTTTGAAGGATCTCTGTGCCGGTCAGTGGGGCTGCCTTCAGGCCTCCAGCCCAGGCCCTTCTTTCCGCATATAGCCAGGGGAGCTACGGGAGTCGGGCCCCGGCTGCAACGGCCTCAATCTCGACACGCGCATTCTTGGGCAAGCCAGCTACCTCGAGCGTGGCTCGAGCTGGAAGAAAATCTCCCCGGAAATGTTCCGCATAGACGGCATTCACTTCTTCGAAATCCGTTAAGTCGGACAAGAAGACCGTAGTCTTCACGACTTGGCTAAGTTGCAACCCCTCGGATTCGAGGATGGCGGAAATGTTTGCGATGGCTCGCTTCGTTTGTTCGGCTGCACCTCCTTCCACAAACGTGCCTGTCGTGGGATCGATAGGTAGCTGCCCGGAGATGAACATCAGGCCTCCTGCGCATACGGCCTGAGAGTACGGGCCTATGGCTGCTGGAGCATTCGCCGTTGTTACCGGCCGGACGTGTGTGGGCGAGGGGTTCATGGCGATCCAATCAGGGGAGAGGGGCTAGACAGCGAGCGAACTACGCTCGTTGGACATCACTTTCAGGGCATATTCAATCCGAGAGTAAACTTCGATGGCCCTTAGTTCGTCCATGAAGCATGCATGGACGATTCGAAGATGCCCTGCTCCTTGGGAGCCGTATGGATCACCTTCGTTCACCATGACGCGGGCGTTTTCGAGAAGGTATTTGGAGACCTCCGAAGCCGATCCCAGTTCTTGGACATCTAGCCAGGACAAGATGCCGCTCTCCGGCATCTGCATCTTGACGCCGGGAATGGACGAAAAGTGTTCGAACGCAAGTTGCCGCCGACGGTCAAGAATCTTGAAGTAGCGAGGCAGGATCGTCTCGTCCTTGAGTGCTGCAATGGCCCCAATCTGTGCGAGCGTGTTCGTCGCGCCCAACATGTTCACCGCTCCACCGTAGAGGGCATCCATGATTCGGTCGTGCGCGACTAAGTAGCCAACCCGTAAGCCGCTCAGTCCCAGCCCCTTGGACACCGAAAATGTCGTCACGGTGCGCTCCCACATACCGGGTAGGGTTGCAGGGCTGACCATTTCAACGCCATCGAACACGTGATCCTCGAATGCCTGGTCGCAAATGAGGATCAAGTCGTTCTCGACGACAAACCGGGCAAGGGCTTCCAGCGTCTCTCGGCGGAAGACTGTGCTCGTCGGGTTGTTCGGGTGGGAAATGACAATCATCTTAGTCTTGGGTGTCAGGGCTGCCTGAAGTTCAGCTACGTCGAGCTGATAGCCGTCCTTAGCGTGGAGCGGAACGCCGACCGGAATCGCTCCCAGCATGCGGCAGTTCACGAAATTGGACGGATAGCTTGGATCCGGGACCAGCACTTCGTCCCCGTGTTCCAGGAACGGCATCATGGCATAGAGCAGGCCGGAATCGGAACCAGGCGTCACAAGGATATTTCGGGAAGGATCGGCGATGATGCCGTTCCGCTCAGCGAGCTTCCCAGCAATCGTCTGACGCAGATCAATGCTTCCGATCGGCATCGTGTAATGGGAAGGCAATCCTGAGGAGAGCGCTTCGGCCATGGCCGCCATCACGCTTTCGGGAATGGAAGGGTCCGGGAAGAACGGATCTGCCCAAGCCATAACATCAACCCCTGCAGCGATCAGGGTTCCAACGCCATCACCGACATCGGCTTTGGTGACAGTTGAAAAGAGCCCCCCTTGCAAGGGCAAAAATCGGGGGGTCATCAGGTTCTTCATGAAGGGCTTACCTCACTTCTGGGACAGCAACAAAGTGTTGGAGGTCGACGTCGAGGAAAACGATTCCTGCAACTATAACCAGTTTGTATGCTGACAGTACAACTTTTTTAGTTAGACTAGATTTAGTGAGCCTGCGCACTCTCGAAGTGAACCAGAGTAGGGAGTACTCGTTACCGCCGTAATGTACGTGAGCCGCATACCGGCTCAGGCGAGCTCCACTAATTCATCCACCGACAGCGAGAAGGAACGAAATGGAATCTCCTCTGAATCAAGACGAAATAACCGTCGGCCGCTTGCCTAAGGGCATTACGTTGGCTAGCGAAGCAATGGGTAACAAGGTCTGGAACGTCCTTGGTCACACCTACTATTCGAAGGTGGAAAGCGCGAGCAGCTTTGCGTGGCTCTCTTTTGACCCCCCCACGACGGGTGTTCCACCCCACGTGCACCCGACGCAGGACGAACACATATATGTACTCGAAGGAAAATACACCCTCTACCTCGACGGTGAATGGACAACGGCAGGCCCAGGGGACACCGTTCGAATGCCCATGAACCTGCCCCACGCTTACTTCAACCGTTCTGAGGAATCCGGTAAGGCGCTTTTCTGGGTCAGTCCTGCAGGGCGCTTAGCCCAGCTCTTTGATCAGCTGCACGATCTCAGTGATCCTGAGGAAGTTGTCCGTCGATCCGCTCTTCACGACGTCAATTTCCTGCCGCCGGGATCTGTTTCGGGCGCCTAGCATGACACCGGAAGCAGGCGGGGCGGTCGGACCTCATGCCGCCGCCCCGTCGATTGAAGCCGAATCCACCTCTTACGCTCCTGACGGAGCGCAGGTTCTGGTTCTACACTACGGAACTTCCGACCAACAGACAGTGGAGGTTGTGTCCCCCATAGTTCCAAGTGGGGCCAAGGGAATGGCCGTCCTAATCCACGGCGGCTATTGGCGGGCGAAGTTCGACCGGACATTAATGGCGGCACTTGCCGCGGATCTTGTTCTCCGGGGGTGGGCGGTCAGCAATGTCGAGTATCGCCGTTGCGGCAACGGTGGCGGATGGCCTGCAACAGCCAACGACGTCAGAGCGGCGCTTGGAATCATTCGCAGCTACACGAACGAACACTTCAAGCAGGGGCCAATCATCGGCCTAGGGCATTCAGTCGGTGGTCAGTTGGCCCTGTTGGGGGCCGAATTCATGGATGCAGTCGTGGCGCTCGCTCCGGTCTCGGATATCGCTCGAACGGAGCGCGAAGGGCTTGGGGAAAGTGCGGCTCTTGAGTTTATGGGTGGATCCTCGTGTCAGGCACCAGGCGAATACGCGCAGGCGTCGCCCATCCGACAGCTCCCGTTGGGGCGGCCCATCCTGCTAGTTCACGGCGATGTTGATGTCCGAGTGCCTGTACAACATTCCTTGGATTTTTATGCGGCAGCTATTGAGCATGGGGATGATGTAACGCTGCGCATTACTGCCGGGCTGTCGCATCTTGATGCGATAAATCCGCGCGCAAGCCATTGGCTCGACGTATTGCAGTGGATGGAAGGCATCTCATTCCTCAATCGCGACTGCCTTGAGGCGCGTGAAAGGAAGAGCCTCGATAACCAAGAATCGTCCTCCAAATGATGCGGAGCGGGAGGACCCAGCAACAGCGCAGCCTCGTAGGATCGGGGCGGTGAACCGCTGCGAGGCATTGGCCCCGTTCAGGTATTACGGTCGTCGATCCGTGCCATGACCGGACTAGAGCCGCACCAAGGCGCCGTCAAGTGATCCGGCATTAGGGCTCCAACTGAGGCAGGCCAAACTGCCCCCTACTGAAATGTTTAATGTAAGTAGACAAAATTATAGAATCACTAGACATGTTTGGGGTAAGAATAGGACCATGATTGCAGACTGGGCGCTCTTCAATGGGTATATAGATACTTTCGACCGCGCCGGCACATCCGGAGAGGCGATGGCTATCGCCGATGGGAAAGTTCTGGCTATTGGCTCGGGCACGGAAATTGAAGCCCTGTGTGCGCCACAAACCTACCGGACTGATTTGGCAGGCCGCGCGGTGCTGCCCGGGTTCATCGACACACACATGCATCTGGAGAAGGTCTCCCACGAGTTAAAAATGTTGAAACTCGAAAACGCCCGCTCGGTAGCTGAGGTCCTAGAGGCTGTCCGTAAGCGGGCTGAGCAGTCCAGAGATTTGGGCCAGCAGGGGGTGTGGATCCGGTGTTTCGCGGACAACGCTGCTTGGAACGAGAGGAATCTGTCCGAAGGGCGGCTACCTACCCGGGAGGAACTGGATGGCGTGGCAGCAGATATTCCGGTCTACCTGTACAGGCGGCCCGATCGGTCGGTGATTAACAGCGCCGGCATTGCGCTCATGGCTTCCAAGCTAGAGGAAATGACCGAAGGATATGACCCCGAAACCGGTTACCTTTCCGGCGCCTCGGTTCGTGTCCTGAACGATGCAATCTACACCCTCAGTATGACCGACGTCGCCTATCGGCAAGACATACTCGCCGAGGCATGCCAACGACTGCTGGCCATGGGTATCACCACCATCGTCGAACCTGGACTTGCCGGCGCCTTCGATTCATCATGGGCGCTGTACCAGGAGTCTGCGAAACGGGGGCAGCTGCCCCAGCGGATCCTGTTGATGAACCGCTTCGATTGGCGCAAGCCATACGAAGCAGAGAAATCCCGCGTCCTGAACAGCTCCGCACTGCCCGGGGACGGAGACGATGGGCTTAGGGCTTGGGCTCTTAAGTTCCTGCTCGACGGGGAGTTCGCCAACGCCTGGATGCGTGATGGTGAGACCACCGGGGTCAAAACCATACCGCACTACACCCGTGAGGAACTCCGCGACTTGCTGCTTCTGGCCGCTGAACGCAATTGGCCGGTCTGCGTTCATGCGATGGGCGGGGGTGCCATCGAAGCCATCACCGCAACAGTCCAGGATCTGCGTAGCGAAGGGGTACACCTAGCGCAGGGCCAAGTGAACATTGCCCATGCCTTCCTCATAGATGTCCCCGACATGCAGGCGTGTTCCAAGCTGGGCATTAAACTATCGCTGAATCCCGCCCTGGCATATGTGTACAGCGGCGAGATGCGGGCAGCCTGGGGGCCGCTGGCGGCACGGGCCGTCCCACTGGCAACGCTGGCAAGCTTTGGCATCTCGTTTGCAGCAGGCTCCGACACGCACCCGTGCGCCCCGCTGGCCGGAGCCGCCATAGCGGTCCAACGTAAGGCTTGGGATGGCAGTAGCCTCGGGAACCACGAGGCTATCAGTCCCCGCCAAGCCCTGACCATGTTCACCCGAGATGCCGGGGACTACATTAACAACCCTGATCTGGGCAGCCTTTCCGTGGGGTCAGCCGCTGACTTCGTCCTCTGGCCGCAGAACCCCCTTGACACAGACCCTGCAACCTGGCCGGATTTGTCCCCGGACCTCGTGGCCTTAGCAGGAGAGATCGCTTGGACAGCCCCTGAATTCGTTAACGCCACAACCTAAGAGAGCGAGCCTGATGAACGACCAAGTTCTACTCCACAACCTGTACCTCGTTGACGCGACACGTGATCAGGCACTGCCCACTGCAGCCATTTTGGTAGAGGGTGAAAGGATCATCGCAGCCGGCGCCGAGGACGAAGTCCGGGACGCCGTCGGCAGCCAATCTCCGCGGGAGGTTGATATGGGCGGACGGTACGTCTCGCCTGGTCTGATCAACATGCACACCCATCTTTCCCTCTCACTTCCCGGGCCCAGAGGTGCAGCAGTTAAGGGCATGAACGACTTCCAGCTGGCGCTCTACATGGCCGATGGTGCCTCACGAACACTCCAAAGCGGTGTCACTTCCATCCGTTGCGTTGGAGAGAAGCGGCATGCCGACTTCGCACTCCGGGAAGCCATCAAATCAGGCTACGTCCCCGGTCCCCGCATGTTCACTGCCGGGCAGCCCCTCTCATGCACGGGCGGCCACGGCCACACATCTTCCGGCGCCCTCGAATGTGATGGGGCCACGGAGTTCCGCCGCGGTGTCCGTCAGCAAATCAAGGCGGGAGCCGACCTCATCAAGGTGATGATCTCCGGCGGGATCTCCGGACAGCACGAAAACATCACCACCCGCCAGGTAACCGCTGACGAGCTGGAGGCCGCCATCACGACAGCGCATGAATGGGGCAAAAAGGTCACCGCCCATGCGGGCCCTTCCGGGATCATCGCCGAAGCCGTTAATCTCGGCCTTGACTGTGTGGAACATGGGTATGAGCTGACGGGCGAGGTTACTGACCTGATGGCGGCCAGAGGCTGTGCATTAGTGCCCACGCTCGTCGTGACACGTTGCAAATCCTTCTTCAATGAACTCGGCGTACCCGAATGGATGCAGCAGCGCTCTCTGGGCGCCGGCGAACGCCACCTTCAGAGCTACCGCAGTGCTTTAAATTCCGGGGTCACAGTCATGCTTGGCAGCGACATGCCGCCATTCTGGAAGTTTGAAGGAACGTCGGCCGTAGTCCGGGAGCTCGAACATATGTCGGAAAACGGCCTCGGCCCAAGGGCGACCATGGAGGCCGGAACGCTCGCGCCGGCCCGGTGGCTTGGCGCCGACGACCAGATCGGCTCAATTGAGGCCGGAAAATACGCCGACCTCATTGCTACTGACGGGGATCCGAGCACTGACACAAGCACTTACCGCAGTCTGTCTTGGGTGATGAAGAACGGGGATATCACCAGAGACGACTATTCCCTGAGCGTACGTGAGGTTTCCGTATGATCGACGCCGGGCAAGGTTCCACCGACCCCTCTGCCGCCGCCCGCCGAATCATAGATTCGCTGACGGACATGTATACAGCCTTCTTGGAATCCGACTGGGAGAGGTTTGACGCCCATGTTGATCCCACCCTGACAGCGTGGGAGACACATCTGGATGAAATGATCCGCGGCAGGGACGGCCTTGACGATTACCGGCGCACCCGCCCCACGCCGCAAAAGCTCAGTTACCTTAGCGCGAGTGATCACATCATTGATACGTGGGGCGAAACCAGCCTCGTCCGATATATCCTCACCGGCGCCAGCGCAGCGGATCCAACTGAGATCAGGCGCTCCAGGGTCACCGAAGTGTTCCGCTGGGACGGCCGCACCTGGCGGATCGTTCACCGGCATTCTGAACGGCTGGCGCAAGGAAAAGCCCAGCAGCCGAACCTTGATAGCTAAGCCTGCAGTCAGGATTGTTGCACGGTTAGGATCCCCTCTAGGGATTTGGCGGTGTCACGGACAGGATGAATTCAGCCGGGACATCGCCGGCATTCACGTATCGGTGAAGTGCCCGCGAATCGAAGGTAATGCTGTCCCCAGTGAGGAGTTCGTAGTTCACTCCAGCCACCTCGGCCGTCAGGGTCCCGGAGATCACGACTGCACACTCCGTCGACGGATGGGACCAGCCTTCTTCCGAGGTCGCTTCACCCGGAGCCAGGGTGCCCCGTAGGACTTCCAGATCAGTGCGCCCGGGAGTCAACCGCTCATAGGTGATGTGCCCGTTTGCTGCGGCAAGACCTGGGCGTTTTCCCGGCTTCGAATGGTGAACAGCCGTTGGTATAGGCTCGGCAAACAGTGTAGCCAGATCGGCGCTGAAGACGGCTGCGAGCTTCCTAATGGTTGCTAAGCTGGGGTCCGTCGTTCCCCGTTCGATTTGGCTCAGCATGCCCGCTGACAGCCCCGTAGCGGACGCCAGCTCCCTCAAGGACATACCGCGCTCCTTGCGCAATGTCCGGACTCGCTCACTGATCAAGTTGAACCCTCTATCTCTGCATCGGCTCGGGGGCGGTGTCGCAGACCCCGAGGTGAATAGCCACAGTAAACATTGTATAAAGACTCTTTACAAGAATCGAGTGGTCTGGCACGCTCGAATGACGCAAGTCACCGTCCACGGATTTCTAAGGAGCTTTTCACATGCCCATCAGATCAAGGCTGCAGACAAAGAGATGGCCGAAAGTTCTTATTTCGGCTGCCCTTGTCGCTGTATTGGCCCTTAGCTCCGGATGCGCTTCGGACAGTTCCTCCAATGCTTCATCGAGCAAGACCTTGGTGGCCAACACTAACTTCGTCTACAAGACATTGGATCCGGGCCGGGCCTACGAGCAGACGGGCTACGTCGCCCTCCATTCGCTCTACTCCACTCTCATGACGTTCCAAGGCGATGACATTACTACACCCGTCCCGGATCTCGCCGAAAGTGTGGAAGCATCGGCCGCCGGCAAGGTACACACATTCAAACTTCGGGACGATGCCACGTTTTCTGACGGAACACCGGTCACCTCCGCCGATGTCGTATTTTCACTGACCCGCCTTCAGAACCTCAAGGGTAGCTCGGCGACGTTCTTCGCCGGACTAACCTTCGACGCTCCCGATGAACGCACAGTGGTGGTCACTGCAGAGGAGCCCTCACCCAACGTTCCGGTTCTCCTGGCCATGCCGGCGAGCAGCATCATCAACTCCAAGATTGCCATGGAAAATGGAGCCACGGACGCAGCTGACGCGGCGAGTGTGGACACCGCCCAGACCTACTTGGACACAGAGTCGGCAGGCAGCGGTCCCTATGTTCTGGAACGCAACGACCCGGGGCAGGAGCTGGTACTCGTAGCCAACGAGAAGTACTGGGGGGAAAAGCCCGCCTTCGAGCGTGTCGTCCTTCGCAACATGGACATCCAGAACCAGAAACTCACTCTATCCAGGTCAGAATCGCCGGAGATCGCATTGGACTTGACCGGAAACCTGCTCGAAGACCTACCGAAAAGCCTGTCCGTTTCCCAGAAAAAAGACAACATTTTCTTCGCCTGGTCCAATGTAGATGCCGCGGTTTCGCCGATTAGTTCCAACCCGGATTTCGTCGCCGCGTTCAAATCCTCCATTGACTACGAGGGCCTCGCGGCGCTGATGGGTCCCAGCGGTTCCACCCTCGGCGGTTTCGTTGCCGATGCATACCCTGGTTCTTTGCCGGCCGAGTCCGGACCCAAGCAGGACATCGAAGGGGCCAAAGAGCGGCTCGCCGTGGCCGGATTAACCAACCCAACCGTGCCCTTCATTTATCCGGCCATCACCTACCGTGGCGTCGATCTCGGAACCATTGCCACCAAAATCCAGGGCGACGTCAAAAAAGCAGGGATCAATCTCGAGCTGAGCCCGCTGCCGCTGACCGCATTCCTGGAAGAGTATCGCGGCGGTAAATCTGTAATGGGCATGACGCCGCATGCCCTGAGTTATCCCCGCGCTGAAAACCTCGTCACAGTTATGGGCCCGGGCGGCACCAACGCCAAGCGGGTCGGGTGGACGGAAAAAGCCGCCGCCCCCCAGGCAATAGAGGCATCGCAGGACGTTTTCGCGGCAACCTCTGACGATGCACGCACTTCCGCAATCGTCGAGTGGCAGAAGGTCATGGCCACGTATTCTCCCTTTATTCCGCTCGGAGTGAATTCAGGGGCAATCGTATCCACCCCCCAGGTCACTGACGCCAACTACACTTCAGCCGGCTGGATCATTGACTTGGCTGACATCAAGGCTGCGGGATAGAAAATGGCAACCAAAGCACAGTTGCCGCCGGATCCGGCAATGTATAGCGACTCCGGCGGCGATGAAGAAAAAATGCAAAGCAAAGGAATCATCGACCGGTCCCGAAGAGACATGGCATTCCTGCGTTACCTCGGGCGCCGGCTCCTGACAACGCTTGGGCTGCTCCTTGGATCAACGGTAGCGTCGTTCGTGCTCGTGCAGGCCGTTCCCGGTGATCCGGTCTCGGCCAACCTCTCCGACGCCGCTCTAGCAGACCCGGCAGCAGTCGCCGCCTTCCGCAGCCGCTGGGGCCTGGATCAGCCCTTGATCATTCAATACTTCACCTACTTGGGCAACCTCCTTCAGGGTGATTTTGGGACGTCCCAACAGAGCGGGCGGCCGGTTCTTACCGACATGCTCGACTATGTTCCGGCAACTCTTGAGCTAGCCATCCCCACAATGATCTTGGCCATACTCATCAGCGCCTTCTTGGGATTGATTGCAGCCGTCAACCACGGCCGCTGGCATGATCAGGTCGTCAGGGTTGTTTCCCTACTGGGCCTGTCCACCCCGCCGTTCTGGATCTCCATCCTCGCCCTGTACTTCTTCTTCTTCGTGCTCGGCGTAGCCCCGAACGGCGGCCGGCTAAGCCCCCAGTTTTCACCGCCGGAGACCATCACCGGCATGTATTCCGTGGATGCCCTGCTGGCCGGTGACTTGGAACTGGCAGCCGATGCTGTGCAGCACATGGTTCTTCCGATTGCCGTGCTGACCTTGTCTACCGTTGCCATGCTGACGCGTTTTGTCCGATCGGCGCTGCTGGAGGTATTGCGCAAGGACTACATCACCGCGGCCTATGCGAAAGGTCTTCCCACCAGGACCGTGATGGTCAAGTACCTCATGCGGGCCGGACTCGTGCCAATCATCACCGTCATCGGCATCGCGTTCGCGTCCCTACTGGCCGGAACGGTCCTGGTTGAAAGCATCTTTTCCTGGCCGGGAATCGGTCAGTACGCCTACCAGAGCGCCTCCGCTCTCGACAGGCCTGCCATTCTGGGCATCACCCTATTTGTCGCAGCGGTGTACCTGCTAATCAATTTGATAGTCGACCTTCTGTACGGGTTGGCGGATCCGAGAGTAAGACTGACGTGACACAGACCGACACTTCCCGAGAGACGACAAGTCCCTCCGCATCAGCTTCCGGCGGGGAAATTACCAGGAAGCCACTGTTCAGATTCAAGTGGCCAGCCAAAACCGAATCCAGCAAGATTTGGCGACAACCGGTCGTCGTAGGGGCAATTATCATTGCCTCGGGTTGGGCGATCGTTGCGATCCTCGCACCTGTCCTGGCCCCCTACGGTCCGCTGGTCCAGAGCTCCGACATCTACGCTGAGCCCAGCGCCCGCCATCTCTTTGGCACAGATGAACTGGGACGGGACGTACTGAGCCGGGTTATATACGGAGCGCAGCTCTCAATCCCGCTAGCGCTTTCGATCGTTGCTTCAGCGCTGCTTGTTGGGGGCATGTTGGGCATGATAGCCGGGTACATTGGCAAATATGTCGACGAAGCCATAATGCGGCTTACCGACCTGGTCTTCGCTTTCCCGCAGATCATCCTGGCCATGGCCGTTACGGCTGCGCTCGGCCCCAGTACGGGGAATGCCGTCCTAGCCTTGGTCATCGTCTCCTGGCCAGCCTACGCCCGCGTGATCAGGGGCGCAGTGCTGAGTATCCGGGGCGAAGACTATCTGAACGCGTCACGGATGCTTGGAGTTGGTCCGCTCAAGGCCCTGCGCAAGGACGTGGTGCCTAACAGTTTCGGTCCGGCGATCGTTTTGGCTACCTTGGAATTCGGTAATGCCATCCTCCTGCTGGCGGCCCTGTCCTTTCTGGGGCTCGGCCCTCGGCCCCCGGCACCTGAATGGGGGGCAATGATCGCCCTCGGAACGAACGACATCAGCATGTGGTGGGTCAGTGTCTTCCCCGGACTGGCCATTCTGACGGTAGTGCTGGCCTGTAACATCATCGGCGATGCCCTCAGGGACCGCCTTGATCCGCATGCGCTAGGAGGCCGGTAGACATGGAACCTATATTGAGCATGAGAAACGTGGGTGTCAGCCTTCCTGCAATGGACACTCACTTCGATGTCCTTTCGGACGTTTCCCTCGACGTGTATCCGGGAGAAGTCGTCGGTGTTGCAGGCGAGAGCGGTTCCGGAAAGAGCATGACCGGAAAGACGCTTCTCAACCTCCTGCCAACGGGCGCGGAAGTCCGCGGCGAAATTAACTTTGACGGAATGAATCTCCGGAACCTTGACGATCGTGGATGGAGGGAACTGCGAGGCGGTAAAATCGCGATGGTTTCCCAGGACCCCACAGCTTCGCTACACCCGATGCTGACCGTCGGCGAGCAATTGACAGACCATCTCCGAACCCATCTGGGCCTTAAGAAGCCCGCCGCCCAGATACGCGCCCGCGAGCTGCTGGCGCAGGTGAGAATCGCTGATCCTGATCGCGCCCTGAAATCGTATCCTCATCAGTTCTCGGGAGGCATGCGCCAGCGCATCTCTATCGCCATCGCGTTGGCCGCCGGCCCGAAACTTCTGATCGCCGACGAGCCAACCACGGCCTTGGACGTCACCGTCCAAGCCGGGATCCTCCATCTGTTCCGTCGGCTGAGCCGGGAGATGGACCTCAGCGTCATCTTCATCACGCATGACTTGGGAGTCCTGGCCGCGCTGGCCCACAGAACGTACATCGTGTACGCAGGACGGATCATGGAAACTGCGCGCACCGATGAACTGATAGGACACCCGCGCCACCCGTATGCCAAGGCACTTCTTCAAGCACGGCCCGAAATGGCGGAAGACGGTACGGGGCGTGCAGCGCTCCGTCCTATACAAGGACAACCTGTTACCGCGTCCTCAGCCCCAGCCGGATGCCCGTTTGCAACAAGGTGTTCTGACCAAGTTGAGGCCTGCACTCCGCAGGTTCCTCCGCTCGTGCAAGTGCCGGACCACGGCCGCAGGGGCGAACCTCATTTGGCTGCGTGTGTAGTCCATGCGCCAAAAGTTCCCGCTGATGACAATGATCCAAGGGCTCCGGAAGTCAGATCTGCCCCGGCCCCTAGCAAAGCGAAGGATCTCGTATGAGCCTGTTAGAAATCAACGACGTGGTCGTCGAGTACCGGGGTGCTACCAAAAAGAAGGTGGCTGCTGTCAACGGCGTTTCACTCTCCGTGGAACCAGGACAAATTGTGGGATTGGTCGGTGAATCCGGATGCGGTAAGTCATCGCTTGCCCGCGTTGCTTCGGGCCTCATCAGCCCTTCCGGCGGCACGGTGCGCTTGAACGACCACCCTGTACGGCCACTCGGATGGCGGCGCCGGGACGACGAGCAGCTGGGGCTTCAGATGGTCTTTCAGAACCCGTATTCATCGCTGAACCCTCGCCGGCGGATCGGCGACCAGCTGATGGACGGATTGCCCAAAGGCTCTCCTGCTCGTGAACGCCGCGAACATGCGCTGGAACAGCTGGAAAGGGTCGGTATGCCTTCCAATACCGCGACCCGGTTCCCACACCAGTTCTCGGGCGGGCAGCTGCAACGGATTGCGATCGCCAGGGCGCTGGTGACGAATCCGTCAGTTCTCATCGCAGACGAACCCGTTACCGCTCTTGACGCATCAGGCCAGGTACAGGTCGTCAACACCCTTCTCAATCTTGTGAAGGAACTCAACGTGGGCATGCTGTTCATCTCCCACGATCTTGCCCTCGTACATCACATTGCTGACATTACGGCGGTCATGTATCTGGGGAAGATTGTGGAATTTGCATCCACTGAAGACCTTTGGAGTCATCCTAGACACCCATACACATCGGCTCTTATTGACGCCATCCCCAGGGTCCGGCAGAACGCATCCCTCCCCAAGCCCCTTGAAGGAGACATCCCCGATCCGGCAAACGTACCCTCCGGGTGCCCGTTCCGACCCCGATGTCCAGACGCCTTCGAAAAATGCGTTGAGGCACCGCCCCTGATGCCCCACGACAGAGGCAAGGCGGCTTGCTGGCTTACCCAAGGGGCGAATATCCCCGTCCGTGCTGGTTGACCACCTAACGGACAGTGCAGGAGTCAACGGATCTCTCCGACCTGGGGAGATTTGCGGCTCAGCAAGTCTTTCGCCTGGAGGGACCTTTGCCCCCGACACACAAGATACGTCTTACAGCAATCCCTCTGAACCTGAAGCAGATTCATCTAGGACATAATCCCCTAGGAGATGTGTTGACTTGACCTCCACCAATTTTTCTATTTCCTCCGTCAATACTTGTGCACTTGCGGACGCCAGAGAGGCCCCGGTCCGGGCACAGCAGTCCCATCCGGAACTGGAGTTTCGCAACTTCGGCGCAGACCTTGAGACCACGAAGCAGATCGCGCGACGCCTCAACGACGACGCCGTCGGCGCGGATTGGATCGTGAAACAGGGAAGAATCAACGGCGTCGTCGGACGAACTAGTCCGGATGAGACAGTTGCGAACCTACGGGGCATGGTCATGGGCAGCCTAGAAAAACAGCTAGCCGAGATCTTCCCCTGGAATAAGGGCCATGACGGATCCGAAAGTATCCATCGTCAACTGAACGCCCGCATACGCCAGCTCGGGCGCGAGGAGTCCGTGCAGGTTCTGCCTTTCTACCAAACCCCCGACGACCCCGAGTTCACCGGGCAAATGCGCCCCGAGCGGACGGACGACGGAAACCACCCGAGCCAGACAGGTCATCGCCACCTTGGCGAGATTCCGTTTAGCTGGCCGATACAACCCACGATGGAAGCGATATGACGAAACCGATTACTGAAACAAGGACGGACGGAGGAGCCACTCCCGCCGAACCCGCGATCTCCGTTGAAAATCTTACGAAGCGCTTCGGCTCCGTCGAGGTAATCAAAGGGGTGTCCTTCGCAGTCCAGCCGGGCGAGGTGCTCTCGATCATTGGACCTAGCGGCACAGGGAAGAGCACGTTGATTCGTTGTCTCAACCTGCTTGAGGTTCCCACTTCCGGAACCGTGGATGTTCTTGGTGACCGCATTAGCGCGGCCGGAGCGGTGACGCTGAATGAGCGGCAGCTAGCCAAACTTCGACTCCGCGCGGGCATGGTGTTCCAGACCTTCAACGTTTTCCCAAATCTGAGCGTCGTAGACAATGTCTCGCTCGCTCAACGCCATGTTCTCGGGCGTGGCAAGGACGAGTCGCGCGCTGAGTCGCTCCGCCTTTTGGAGCGCGTCGGACTTGCCGAGCGCGCGGAATTCAAACCCGACCAGTTGTCTGGCGGACAGAAGCAGCGGGTCGCTATTGCGCGGGCCCTCGCCCTGGAACCAGAGGTGCTCCTGCTCGACGAGCCGACCTCATCTATTGACCCCGAATTGCGTGTCGAGGTTCGGGCAGTCATCGACGAACTCGCTGCAGGTGGCATGACGATGGTCATGGTCACCCACGAGATCCGCTATGCGGCGCGGTTGTCCGACCGAGTGCTGTTTCTCTCTGATGGTGTCATCGTCGAGAGTGGCAAGCCCGAAGATGTAATCCGCAACCCGCAGCAGGAGCGTACTCGGCGGTTCCTCAGTGCCATTGAGGACGAAGGATGATGGTTACCATCAGCGCGGTTGGGTCGGCGCTACTCGTCACTTTGATGATGGTTGTGGTGACCCTCATCGGAAGCGCGCTCCTCGGGATTCCGGTCGCATTTGCCCGAATGAGCCGATTCCGGGCGTTGAAGTTCCTTGCCGCCGCGTTCATCGGGGTGATTCGAGGTGTTCCGCCCCTGGCTTGGCTGTTCATCGTGTTCTTCACCTGGACGGTGGGTGACTTCAAGCCGGGTGCGATGGTCGCGTCGTTGATCACCCTGATCATCGTCAATTCTGCCTACTTCGCCGAGAACTATCGCGGGGGGATCGAGGCGGTATCGCCTGGACTCCGCGAAGCAGCGGCCGCTCTCGGTCTCAGCCGTCAGAAGGCAATGTGGCTCGTTACTGTGCCGTTGGCTATGAAGGTCATCATCGGCTCTTCTAGTTCGATCGCAATCAACATAGTTAAGGAGACCGCTATCGCTTCACTGATCGGCGCCCAGGAATTGACGTTCTGGGCGAACGCGAAGGTGGCCGCTGGCGAAGACGGGATGGTCTATTTCTCGATTATTGGCGTCCTTTACCTCGCCATCAGCCTTGCACTCGGTCTCATCGCGCGTCGGCAGACCAACCTTTCCGTCGGACCGGCGAGCGTCTGATGGTCGAGACGCTTCTGGAGTTGTGGCCGGGCTTTCTCGAAAGCATGAGGCTTACCGGCGCCGTACTCGTGCCTGGCCTGTTGCTGGGAATGATTCTCGGCATGGGAATGTTCGCACTGCCCAAGTGGATCAGCTGGTTGCCGTGGGCGGTGTCGGAGATCGGACGCGGGTTGCCCGCTCTGGTGCTCCTCTACTTCGTCTACTTCGGCCTGCCGGGTGCCGGTCTGACCCTTCCTGCCTTCCCGGCCATCGTGTTGGCCTTCGTGATAACAACTGCGGGCTACACGGCTGAGATCTTTAGATCATCTATCGCCTCGATCTCTAAGCAACAGATGGAGGGCGCACAAGCCATTGGGCTTTCCCGGTGGCAAAGCCTGTGGCTGGTAATCGTTCCCCAGGCTGTGAAAATCGCGGTGCTACCACTGGCGAGTTTCGCGATCCTAATCTTCCAGGGAACCTCACTGGCGTACAGCATCGGGATCACGGAGCTAATGTCAGTCGCGTACACAACTGGCGTTATTTCGTTCGAGGTGGCGCGCTATATCTATGGTGCCGCGCTGTACTACCTGGTCATAGTTCTCGCATTTGAGGGAATCATGGCGCTCATAAAAGCTGGGTCCTTCAGCCCCTCAAGACTCAAAAGAGCCCGGCCCGTGCCGAAGAACGCTGATCCTTCTCTTGCACAAGCACAGCCGTAGTCGTTCCCCTTTACGTCGTGTACATCAACACCGATTACACGCACCATCCGAATAGAACGGATCTTCATCATGAGAAAAGCTCGTCTTATCGTTGCTGGGCTAGCGGTTGCTACGCTCCCTCTCGCTCTCGCAGCATGCGGTAGCACCGACGAAAGTACCGGGGCCGTTGCGGCTGATTGCGAACCCAAGTGGGACTTCGACACGGTCACTGAGGGCTACCTCACAGTGGCAGCCGTCAACAATCCGCCGGCGATTCTCGTCAACGCTGATACCGGCGAAGCCGAGGGATTTGATGCGGAAATCTTGCCCGGATTTGCGGAAGCAGCATGCCTCGAAATGCGGTGGACCCCACTGGCGGGCGCCCCCGCAGTTGCTGCGATGACGGAGGGCCGCGTGGACCTCGGCTCAGGTGGCTGGGCGATCACCCCGGAGCGAGGTGAGGTCATCGGCCAGTTCGAGGAGGGCGTCTACTGGAACATGGGTGCCATCCTCGCGAAAGAGGAAATTGACTCGTTGGAGGACCTACAGGGAATGACTGTGGGTGTGGAGGGTGGTTCGCAATATCACGAACCTGTCGTTGCCTTTATGGGAGAGGAAAACGTCCGCATCTATCCCTCCGTGGAAGCGGAAATTGGCGACCTTAACGCCGGTCGCATTGATGCCGTTTTCTCTCAGGCCATCCAGATGACTCACCAGGCTTCGGAGCGCGACATGCTCGAGGAGTACACGATCTCGATCCTGCCCCCCGACGAATCGCAACCCGTGCTGACCGGGATGAACCCGTCGAACTACCCGTTCACGAAGTCGAACACTGCCCTTGGCGCCGCAATCCAGGAGTACATCGCGACCATGAAGGAGACCGGGGAGCTGGCCGAAGTACTTGAAAGTTATGGATTGCAGCCCGAAAACATCGAAGGTCCCGAAGCTGCGGATTCGGCCGCTAAATGAGAAGCGCGTCGGTAACTTTCACCAACGCGAATCTCGTCACCTGCGCGGCGGCAGACTCGGGAATCCCCCCCTTGATCGAGCGGTCCTCCTTAGAAGTTGTCGACGGGAAGATCGTCGGTTTATCCGAAGGCGTGCCTTCCGACAACCACGACGTCAGGGACCTCGACGGAGCCTTCGTCATGCCCGGGCTGTGGGATGGCCATATCCACCTCGGCAGCCGTGTTCCGCCGTTTGAGCATCTTCTCCGTGGCGAAGACTCACGGGTGGCAATGGCGAGATGCATCGCGAAGGCCCAGGACAACCTCTTTCACGGTGTCACCTCGCTGCGGTCTCTCGGCGAGCCCGACAACACAGACCTCGTCCTTCGGGATCTTATCGCGGCAGGGACTGTGCAAGGGCCCCGAATCTACGCTGCCGGAGACACGAAATGGGCGCGCCGATCCGCAGGGCCGGACCTGTTCCGAATGCGCGTCCGTGATGCGGCATTTGCGGGAGTCGACACAGTGAAGCTCATGATGACGGGTGGTATCCCGTATCGCGGGCCGGTCGATGCGCTGACTACGAGGAAGAACGAACTTGAGGCCGCCATTGAAGAGGCCCACATGTGGGGGCGGAAAGTCGCGGTGCACGCCATGGGTGACCTCTCAGTTTCCATGGCGATTGATGCGGGTGCCGACGTCATCGAGCATGCCTTTGCCTGCACTCCGGCAATCGCTGAACAGTTCCTCCGGGAAGGGCTCTCATGGAGCCCGCAACTGACCGTGACGGATGTGTGGACCCCTGCCTATATGAAGGAGCAGGGGCTGCCGGAGTGGATGGGCAAGAATGCCGAGGACTCTCGCGCAGGGCATCATGAGCTGTTTTCCCGCGCAGCGCAGCTCGGCGTCAAGATGGTTGCTGGAGTTGACAACCTCCCTCGCGGTAGCGCGGGTGAGGTCGGAATCGAGATGGCGGCCGGCATCCCGGGCATCGTTCGCGAGATTGAACTGATGGTTGAGCTGGGGCTGGACAAAGCAGAGGCGCTCCGCTCCGCGACACTGAACGTCGCAGAAACGGTGGATGCGGGTTCTCGTAGCGGTTCCCTGGAAACGGGGAAAGACGCGGACCTTCTCATTCTGGGAAGCAATCCGCTCAATGACGTACGAGCGCTGCTCGACGTGCGTCAGGTCTGGCTTGCTGGGCGGGCAGTTCGGTGATGCGTCTCAAACTCGCATGACCTCATCACGAATCGACCGCACCACCAAATAGATATTGATATTCACCAACAGAGAGAAAGCATCCCTTGAGAATCGATGATTCCTGGTTGGGCCTCGGATGGCCGGACTTTACTGCCTACGATGCACTTGACCCCACGACAAAAATAACCCTGCTGGGTGCTGACCCTTTTTTCCCTGAACCATGCCTACCCTCGCACGTCATTGAGGCAACTAAAAAGGCACTCGATGACGGTAAAACACATTATTCGTTGGCTAACGGCTTTGCGGAACCGGTCCTTAAAGAGGCGCTGGTACGAAAATTGGCGAGTTTCAACCATCTTGATGTGGACCCCGAGACTGAACTGATCGTCGTGCCGAGTTCAGCCTTCGGTCTTTATCTGGCGACTCGTTTGTGTATCCGGCCGAATATGGGCGATGAAGTCCTCAACATCGATCCCGGGTTCGCCGAAAACTTCAACGATGTCTACCAGATGGGCGCCACCAGTGTGTCTGTTCCTGTCTACGCCGAAGATGGCTTTCAGCTCCGAATTGACGAGCTGGAAAAACGCGTTACGGAAAATACACGCTGTCTAATTCTTACTAATCCCAACAACCCCACAGGAACGGTATACACGCGGGAAGGGCTTCTGCAGCTCGCAGCTTTCCTAGAACGGCACGACCTAATGATCGTTGTCGATCAGGACTTCGAGCGGCAGATCTATGACGGCATTGACTACGTTACCTTCGCGACGTTACCTGGCATGCGGGACAGGACAATCACCGTTTTCGGGACGTCAAAGGACCTCGGACTGACGGGATTTCGTGTCGCATACATGGTCGCGTGCAAGGAGGTTATCGACATCCTGAAACCGGCAACGTTCAACATGCACGGGCCGACAAACACGTTCGCTCAATATGGTGTAGCGGCCGCCTACAATGATCCGTCCTACCTCGATGAATGGTTCGAAATCTACGAAAGACGCCGGCTGTTCGGCCAGAAGGTCCTAGACAGCATTGAAGGCGTCACGTGCCCACTTCCTAACGGTGGCTTTTACTTTTGGGTAGATGTGCACAAATTAGGAACCTCAACCGAAGTGCGGGATTTCCTCGTTAGGGATGCGAATATCGGGGTTTCGCCTGGAACTTGGTTCGGAACCGGAGGAGAAGGCTTCCTCCGCATCATGTACGGCGCTGTACCTGACGATCGGTTGTACGAGGAAGGGATCCAACGAATTTATGATTCCTTAACGAAACTCGGTCATTCCAAAATTCACAGTTCCGGACAGCAGCAAGTCACTCACTCAAATCCTGAAAATCTCAACGCCTTTTCTTGAACTGAAGGAGCTGCTATGAAAAATTTCGATACTGAAGTTTCTACCCAACCTGCACCCGAGGGAGATATCACGCGCGCCAGACAGGCGATGGGCGATAAAACCTGGAATATTCTCGGCCACACATACCTGTTGAAGGCAAAAAGCGCGAGCAGCTTCGTGTGGCGATCCCATGATCCCCAAGGAACGGGTGTTTCGCCTCACGTTCATGTTAACCAAGATAAACACATGTACGTTCTTGAAGGCACTTATACTCTGTATCTCGATGGCCAGTGGACCACTGCCGGCCCGGGAGATTTCGTCCGGATGCCTATGAACCATACCCATGCCTACTTCAACAGGTCTGACATTTCCAACAAGGCGCTTTTTTGGGTAAGTCCTGCCGGCCGCATCGCGGAACTCTTCGATGAACTGGACAACCTTGACGACTATGAGGAAGTCGTTAGGCTTTCAGCTCTTCACGGCGTTACTTTCCTTCCTGCGGGCGCCATACCGGGCGTTTGAAGGGTGGTCCTCCTACGGAACGAATACATGAGCCACTCAACGAACCTATGCGGCCTTCGACTAGACCGACCGCCGAAGCTATTAGTAGGGGAGAGAACCCGGCATTGGCGTCGTCAATCATCATCGGCGCTTTTACTGACAGAGTACGGAAGTAACAGAGTTACCACGGGCCGTAAGAGCTTGCAGACCGCCAGTAGTGGCGATCACTCAAAGCGCCGGAGAGAAGAGTTGCCCCGTGTTCAGAGGGTGCTGGATCGGAGAACTAGGACGAAAACCGTCCGGCGAGTTCGCATCATCTGATGCCAATATGCTGCCTTCTACTTGACATAAGGCAGGTTATCGGCGAGACAAAACGCCTAGTCAGAAGGCGTTTTCCTCGCTGACAAACCAGGAAGGCTTACCGCCGGCATGGCTGTTGGGTTCGCGGTTGTTACCATCTGCAGCCCGCTTTTTTACGTATCTCGCAACGCCGATAGCATAGATTATGTTAAGTAAAGTCTGGCGAATCGTATTGAGTGCGATTTCTACTGGTCGACAGACGCTCCGCCGCCATCGATAAAGGCGCCAACTGCTGCATGCACTGAGCATGCCAAATCACTCCACCAACCTCGCTCACCCGCCGGGCAGCCCGGATGCCCTTTTTGCCGCAGGCTACCGGTCACAAATCGTAGTTCGGCTGGTACGTTGGCTCCATAGATGCCGCCAGCTGATGGAAGAGGACAACGATGTCTGCAGCCTCCCCCTTGACCGATCTGGAAATTGCCCGCCGGGCCACGCTGAAACCCATCATGGACGTCGCGCTGGCCGCCGGCATCCGGCGCGAGGCCGTGGAACTATACGGCAACTACAAGGCCAAGATCGATCCGGCCAAGCTCGCCGAGGAGCAGGCGGAGCCGCGCGGGCGGGTGGTGCTGGTCAGTGCCATGTCGCCCACGCCGGCAGGGGAGGGCAAGTCAACGGTGACCGTCGGCTTGGGCGATGCGCTGGCCAAGGCTGGGCACAAGACGATGATCGCGTTGCGGGAACCGTCCTTGGGGCCGATCCTCGGGATGAAGGGCGGCGCTACCGGCGGCGGTTACTCCCAGGTGCTGCCGATGGACGATATCAATCTCCATTTCACCGGCGACTTCCACGCCATTACGTCAGCCAATAACGCGTTGATGGCCCTGGTGGACAACCATATTTACCAGGGCAACGCCCTCGGCATCGATCCACGGCGCATCCCCTTCAAACGCGTCGTTGACATGAACGACCGCACGCTGCGGCAGATCGTCGTCGGGCTTGGCGGGCCGAGCCAGGGTGTGCCGCGGGAGGACGGCTTCGACATCACGGTGGCGTCCGAAGTCATGGCGGTGTTCTGCCTGTCCACTGACCTGAAGGATCTGAAACGGCGGCTGGCCCGCATCACCTTCGGCTACACCTACGATAAAAAGCCCGTCACCGCAGGGGACCTGGGCGCCGAAGGTGCCATGGCGATGCTGCTCAAGGATGCCGTTAAACCAAACCTCGTACAGACCATCGCCGGCACGCCTGCGCTGGTCCACGGCGGGCCGTTCGCCAACATTGCCCACGGCTGCAACTCCATTATTGCCACGCAGACCGCCCGGCGGCTGGCCGACATCGTCGTCACCGAGGCGGGTTTCGGCTCGGACCTCGGTGCCGAAAAGTTCATGGACATCAAGGCGCGTGCCGCGGGCTTTGCGCCGTCGGCCATCGTCGTCGTTGCTACGGTCCGCGCGCTCAAAATGCATGGCGGTGTGGCCAAGGAGAACCTGTCAACGCCGGATACAGCGGCCCTGCAGGAGGGGCTGGTGAACCTGGAGCGCCACGTGGACAACGCGGCGAAGTTCGGCGTGACGCCGGTCGTCGCGATCAACAAGTTCACCACCGACTCGCAGGCTGAACTGGAGGCGATTCTCCAGTGGTGCCGGCGGAAGGGTGTCGAGGCGGCCGTTGCCGACGTGTGGGGCGAAGGCGGCGGCGGGACCGGGGGCGATGAACTGGCGGCCAAGGTTGCGCGCGCGGTTGATGCGCCGCAGAATTTCTCGCCGCTCTACGACCTGGACCTCGCCGTGGAGAAAAAGATCGAAACCATCGCCCAGCAGATCTACGGCGCCGACCACGTGGAATTCGCCATTCCGGCGAAGCGGCGGCTCGCGGAGATCGAGGCCAACGGTTGGGGCCGGCTGCCGGTCTGCATGGCGAAGACCCAGTACTCGTTCACCGACGATCCGACCCGGCTCGGGGCCCCGTCCGGCTTCACCATCACCGTCCGCGACCTGATTCCCAAGACCGGCGCCGGCTTCATCGTCGCGCTGACCGGCGCGGTCATGACCATGCCCGGCCTGCCCCCGCAGCCCGCCGCGATGCGGATGGACGTGAACGACGACGGCGAAATCACCGGACTGTTCTAGGCCACTCCGGGACGACTGACGGCTAGGCGAAGGCGAAGAGGGGCGGGAAGGCCAGAATAACGACGGCGGCCCAGGCGCCGTAGATGGGGAGGTAGCGTGTTTGCCAGCGCTCGAGCGCGCCGAACGGCCGGCGCCCGCGCAGGAACCCGACGGTGAGCCAGGCTGCCCGGAGCAGGTGCACCAGCAACAGCAGGTTCAGGCCGAGCGCTGCGATCTTGTTGGGGCTGAAGCCGAACTCGGCGATACGGGTCAGCATCGCGGTCAGCATCACCGCGTCGACCGCGAGGGCCGCGATCAGGAGGACCAGTTGCAGGGCGTCGAACAGGCCCGGTTGTGCGAGCGAGTCGCGGGCGGAAATCGCGTAGAGCAGCAGGCACAGGACCAGCACGAGGATCGCGTCCATCAGGATGAGCAGCTCGCGGTCGACGTCGACAAGGCCGCCAGCGGCAGTGAAGACGGCCAGCAGGGTCAGCAGCATGACGATGGTCAGGGGCGTGAAGACGCGGGTGAGGACGGGCGCGATGTTCTCGACGACGTTCTGCTTGGCTTCGACGAGCCACGCGGCGACGACAAGCGCCCCGGGGACGGCGAAGGGCATGATCCAGTCCTCCATCACCGGTTCGAGGTCGATGCCGACAACGCTGAGGGCGCCGAAGGTGAGCCCAACCAGGACGGCGCCGCCGAGGGCCAGGAGCGTAAAGTAGATGGCGAGTTCGCCGGTGAACCGGACGAAGTCCATGCGCCGGTTGTCGGAGCGCCATCTGCCTCCGACGTAGGCCACGCCGGCCAGGAGCCACAGGACCACCGGGGCGTGCAGGATGGCGAGCACCTCGGTGGAACCGCCCGGAACGAACGGGTAGACATTGAGCACCACAGCCAGCGCGGCGAACGGGATCAGCAGCATCACCGCCACGGAGGCGGTGAGCCGGCGCTTCCACGCGAAGTAGGCGCCGAGGAACGGGAAGACGAGCAGGCCGAGGTTGCGCGCCAGCACGGCCTCGTCGTCCAGCCAGACGGTCCCGGCCTTGACCGCGAGGCCTGCTCCCAGGGCAAGTGCAAGCACGACGGCGAGCTCGCGCCACGGGGGAGTGCCTGCGCCGTCGGAATCTTCCGGCACCAGGACCAGCTGCTTCCACAGCCGGTCGGAGTGCTCGCGGGCGAACTCGCGGGAGACGGCGTCGAGGTTGCCCAAGCGCTTGATCGCGACGAGGAACGCCTCTTCGTCGTCGAGCCCAGTGGCCTGCCGGTCCGCGATTTGCTCGCGCAGGTGGTCCTCAAGTTCGTCGATGTCTGCGGGGGAGATGGCCTGGCGCCGCTGGACGTACCCGCGCCACCGGCCGATCTGGGCTTCGAGTTCCGCGTGCTGTTCCATCATGCCCATCCCTCGATCGCGGCGGGCGGTTGTTGCGCGTTCTGCCACACCTGCCGCAGTGCGTCCGCCACCACGCTCCACTGCTCCTGCCGGTCGGCGAGGGCTTCCCGGCCCGACGGGGTGATGGCGTAGTGCTTGCGCCGTCGTCCGGCTTCGGAGGTGCCCCAGGATGACGACACGTAGCCGAGCCGCTCGAGCCGGTGCAGCAGCGGGTAGAGCATCCCGTCGGTCCACTGCATGCCGCCGCCGGACAGCTCGCTCACGCGCTTGATGATCGCGTAGCCGTACAGGTCGCCCTCCGTCAGGATCCCCAGCACGAGCGGGGTGGCCGAAGCGGCTACCAGGTCCTTATCGATGCGCACGTGCGCCTCCCATACCTAGATCTGCAATGCATTAAACATAGCACTGCCAGGTATAGTCAGCGGTTGAGAAGCCTATGCAGCAGCACCGCGACGTGGAGGGAGGTGCGCGATTCCGCGTCGTCCAGCCGGACGCCGAGCTGGGTTTCGAGTTTGGCCAGGCGGGCGTACAGGGTGGGTCTGCTGAGGTAGCCGGTTCGCGCGAGCTGGGCCTTGTTGCCGCCGCTTTCCAGATACCGCTCCAGCAGGTCCAGCCCGGCGCCGTCGTCGTTCGCCAGAAGTTCGCCGAGTTCCGACTCCACGAACGTCTGCACGCGCTGGTCCTCGTGCAGCAGCCAGAGCAGGCCGCGGAGGCGGACGTCGCCGGAGCGGTAGAAGCGTTTGGCGCCCTTGGTGAGCGTGCTGGCGGCCTCGGCGACCTGCGCGGCTTCGTCCAGCCCGGCGGCGGCAGCGGCGAGCAGTTCGGCGCGGCCGCGGCCCACGCCGACGGTCCAGCCCAGCTCGCCGGAGGACTCGGCGGCCTCGCCGGAGATGCGCTCCAGCATCGGATCGGCCAGCTGCTTCGCGGGAACCGGCAGCAGCAGTGCGATGGATCCGGCCTGCAGGCTGGCGGCCAGGGCGGTGGTGCGCGAGGTGGCCATCACCCGGTGCAGCAGGTCCAGCAGGGCCCGTTCGCGCCGCTGCGTGCCGATGGGTTCTTCGCCGGGAATCCGGTCCAGCCGGAAGACCGCCGGGACGTAGAGCGGTGCCGGTTGCAGGCCCATGGCTGCGCTGCGGGCGAGTGCCTCTGACTCGGTCAGGGAGCCGGGCCGGCGGAGTTCGTGCACCAGTCCGGCGCGCGCCTGGTGGGCGAGTTCCAGCTGGTCGCGCTCCGCCATCCGGTTGATGGACAGAGCCTGGCCGGCGCGCTCGAGCACCATGGCGGATTCGGCATCGTCGTCGTTATTTTCCTGCAGCACGGGAACCACCAGACGGCCCCACCGGTGCCCCCGGATCCCCGCCGGCGTCTGCAGCCAGCGCTCGCTGCCGGAGCGGACCGTCTCCTCCCGGTAGTGCACCAGCCGCGAGCGGGCTTCCCAATCGCGCAGCACGTCCATGGTGGGCAAGCCGGCGGCGTCGAAAGCCAGGACCAGGTGGGACGCGTCCTCGAGCACCACCGGCGCGCCGAGCAGCTCCGCGGTGCGGGCGACAATCTCCTCCGCGCCCGCGCTTTCGAGGCTGAGCTGGGTGAAGACCTCGTGCACGCGTCGGGCCTTTTCCACTTGCTCCAGCTGCGTGGCAACTAGCTTGCGGTGCACCACCTCGGTCACCTCGACAAACCGCACCTTCCGGCTGAGCAGGACCACAGGCAGGCCGACGTCGCGGGCGGCTTCGCGCAGGGCCTGCGCCGCTTTCTGCCGTACGCTGGTGATTTCGACGACGACGCCGGCGGCTCCCGCGGCCTCGAGCCCGCGGAGGAAAACTGCGGCCTCGTGGGCGGAGTCTTCGAACGCCAGGCCCGTGGTCAGCACCAGCTCCCCGCCTTCGAGCAGGCCGGAGAGCTCCTTCAGCTCGGCGACATGGACCCAGCGGACTGCTTCGTCCAGCCTGTCCGCGCCGGCAAGGATTTCCGGTTCCCCGGTCTTGACCACGGGCAACTGCAGGACATCGGCAACGGTAAGCACCATTTACACAGTGTATAGCTCGAAGGAGAACGGATTACATAGTGCTTCTTCCACGGGGGTGCCCGGCGGGGCAGGATGAAACCACGAAGCCGGCACCTGCCCGGGCAAGCCCACACGCACTCAAGGAGTCCCATGAAGACCATTCAGCACTGGATTAACGGCGCCGAGACCGAGCCGGCCACCGGCTCGCGCCTCGCCGACGTGACCAACCCTGCCACCGGCAAGGTGACCTCGCAGGTGGCTCTGGCCAGCGCCAGCACCGTGAATGACGCGGTTGCCGCGGCGACGGCGGCGTTCCCGCTCTGGCGCGATACGTCCCTGGCCAAGCGTGTGCAGATCCTCTTCCGCTTCCGCGAGCTGCTGAACGCCCGCAAGCCCGAGCTGGCGGCGATCATCACCGCCGAGCACGGCAAGGTCCTCGACGACGCGCTCGGTGAGATCTCCCGCGGCCAGGAGGTTGTGGAGTTCGCCTGCGGCATCCCGCACCTGCTCAAGGGCGGCTACACCGAGAACGCTTCCACCAAGGTGGACGTCCACTCCGTGCGCCAGCCCGTGGGTCCGGCGGCGATCATCTCCCCGTTCAACTTCCCGGCCATGGTGCCGATGTGGTTCTTCCCGGTGGCCATTGCCGCCGGCAACACCGTGATCCTCAAGCCCAGCGAGAAGGACCCCACGGCGGCGAACTGGATGGCCGAACTGTGGAAGGAAGCCGGCCTGCCCGACGGCGTGTTCAACGTGGTGCACGGTGACAAGGAAGCCGTGGACACCCTGCTGCAGCATCAGGACATCAAGTCCGTTTCCTTCGTCGGCTCCACGCCGATCGCGCAGTATGTCTACCAGCAGGGCACCGCCACGGGGAAGCGCGTGCAGGCCCTGGGCGGGGCGAAGAACCACATGCTGGTCCTGCCCGATGCCGACCTGGACCTGGCCGCCGACGCCGCGGTCAACGCCGGCTACGGTGCCGCCGGTGAGCGCTGCATGGCCATCTCCGCCATCGTCGCCGTCGAATCCATCGCGGACGAACTCGTCGCCAAGATCGCCGAACGCACCCGCACCCTGCGGATCGGCGACGGCACCCGCGGCACGGACATGGGCCCGCTGGTCACCGCCGCGCACCGCGAGAAGGTGGCCGGCTACATCAACGCCGGCGAGGCCGCCGGCGCCACCATGGTCCTCGACGGCCGCACCGTGACCCCGGACGCCGAGGGCGACGGATTCTTTCTCGCCCCCACCCTGTTCGATAACGTCACGCCGGACATGTCCATCTACACCGACGAGATTTTCGGCCCGGTCCTCTCCGTGGTCCGCGTGCCCAGCTATGACGAGGGCCTGCAGCTCATCAACGCGAACCCGTACGGCAACGGGACCGCGATTTTCACGAACGACGGCGGGGCCGCCCGCCGCTTCGAGAACGAGATCGAGGTCGGCATGGTCGGCATCAACGTGCCCATCCCGGTGCCCATGGCGTACTACTCCTTCGGCGGCTGGAAGAACTCCCTCTTCGGCGACAGCCACGCCCACGGCGCCGAAGGCGTGCACTTCTTCACCCGCGGCAAGGTGGTCACGTCCCGCTGGCTGGATCCCAGCCACGGCGGTATCAACCTTGGCTTCCCGCAGAACTCTTGACCCGCCGTCGTTGTTAAGGAGCGCAGCATGAGCATCACCACCGATTCCCCGCTCACCGAGGCGGAGCTGGCCGCGGCCAAGCGGGCGTATGAGCTGGACCGCAAGCACGTGTTCCACTCCTGGTCCGCCCAGGAGCAGCTCAAGCCCATGGTCATCACGCGGGCGGACGGCAGTTACGTGTGGGACGGCGAGGGCAACAAGCTGCTGGACTTTTCCTCGCAGCTGGTCAACACCAACATCGGCCACCAGCACCCCAAGGTGGTGGCGGCCATCCAGGAGCAGGCCGGCAAGCTGTGCACCGTCGCGCCGCAGCAGGCCAATGACGCGCGCTCCGAGGCGGCGCGGCTCATCGCCGAGCTCACGCCGGGGGACCTGAACCGGATCTTCTTTACCAACGGCGGGGCCGACGGGGTGGAGCACGCCATCCGCATGGCGCGGCTGCATACCGGCAAGTACAAGGTGCTCTCCGCGTACCGCTCCTACCACGGCGGCACGGCGCTGGCGGTGAACGTCACCGGCGACCCGCGGCGGATTCCCAATGACTACGGCAACGCCGGCGCGGTGCACTTCCATGCGCCGTTCCTCTACCGCAGCCAGTTCCACGCGGCCACCGAGGCGGAGGAATCCCAGCGCGCGCTGGAGCACCTGGAGACCACCATCCAGCTGGAGGGCGCGGCGAACATTGCCGCGATCATTCTGGAGTCCATCCCGGGCACTGCCGGCATTATGGTGCCGCCGCCGGGCTACCTGCGGGGCGTGCGGGAGCTGGCCACCAAGTACGGGATCATCTTCATCGCGGACGAGGTCATGTCCGGCTTTGGCCGCGCCGGAAAGTGGTTCGCCATCGACCACTTCGACGTCGCGCCGGACCTGCTCACCTTCGCCAAGGGCGTGACCTCCGGGTACGTCCCGCTGGGCGGCGTGGCCATCTCCGAGGAGATCTACTCCACCTTCGCGCAACGGCCCTACCCGGGCGGGCTGACCTACTCCGGCCACCCGCTGGCGGCGGCAGCGGCTGTTGCCACGATCAACGCTATGCGCGATGAGTCGATGGTGGCGAACGCGGCCTCGCTCGGCGAGAGAGTGGTGGCGCCGGCGCTGGCCCGAATGGCGGAACGGCACCCGAGCATCGGCGAAGTCCGCGGCACCGGAATGTTCTGGGCCATCGAACTGGTCAAGAACCGCGCCACCCGCGAACCGCTGGCCCCGTACGGTGCGTCCAGTCCGGAAATGAATGAACTGATCGGCGCGTGCAAGTCCCGCGGGCTGCTGCCGTTCGCCAACTTCAACCGGATCCACGTGGTCCCGCCGTTGAACATCAACGCCGAGGACCTTCAGGCAGGCATGGCCATCCTGGACGAGGTGTTCGACCTCGCGGACGCCCACGTGCAGGGCTGAAGCACCTTCAAACAAAACAGCGACGTCGGCACCTGGGCCTTGAGTTCTAGCGGTCGTTGCAACACCCGATATTTTGGGAGTTGCAACGACCGTGTCGTTCTCAAAGGGAAAACCCGTATCGGAGCCATCGCGTTCTGTCGGAAAATACACGCAGCAGGAGAAAGCCCGCTTCTTCGATTTGCTCGAAAAGAGCTGGAACGTCACATCCGCTGCCGCCGAACTCGGCCTGAAGAGGGACACGGGTTACCAATGGTCCAGGGCGGCAGGAATGCGGTTCCAGAAGGGCGGAAGATATACCGAACGGCAGAAGACCGACTTCTTCACGGCGTTCAGGCGGCTCGAAAGTGCCACCGAGGCCGCCGCTGAGCTCGGGCTCGACCGCAACACATGTTACGGCTGGACTCGGAAGGCGGGAATGGCGCGGAAACGCCCGGACGAATCCACCCGTGAGGAATTCCGAAGGCTGCGTGGTTCCGGGGCCTCCCGCCGGGAAGCGGCCAAGGCTGTGGGCATCAAGGTTAAGACCGCTGCCGAATGGGATCTGGGGATCCGGAGGACGCAGAACGGCAGGATTTACGCCGATGGCCGGGTCGTCGATTACAACAGTGGAATGACCACTACGACCACCCGGCCGAGCGCCTGCGTGACTTACTCTTGACTAACTAACCGTCAACAGTGTTGCAACGACCCCTTGAATTCGCCGGCGGGTGCCGGCGTCGCTGTTTTTGGGGTCCGTTCCGGGTTTCAGCCTCCCACTCGGGCCCTTAGGCGACTGCCGCTTCCTCCACCGGCGCCTTCTGGAACAGGCTCCTGAAGGTGAAGAACAGCGCTGCCGAAGTCGCCAGGACCAGCAGCGAGGCGAAGGCAAGGGTAGCCGGCTGCTCGGAGAACAGCAACGGGATCCGCCGGCCCGGTGCAAGGATAGCGAATACGAAGGCGATCACCGTCCCGAGGTAGCTGCCGATCATGTTGCCTCGATGCGCGGGGATGTTCCCGCGGATGGCGCTGACCAGGCCGAGGGTGACGGTCAGGAGCGTGAACGCCGAGAGGCCGTGCAGCCAGGTGTATCCGCCGTCGCTCTGGATCCAGAAGCTGCTGATGCACAGGTAGTACATGGCGCCGATCCAGGTGAAGCCGATGGCCTTGTGCACCCTGTCCTTGGCGCGGCGGAAGATGTTCATCGGGCCGAGCACCAGAACGTAGCCGGCCGCGATGGCGTGGGTGGCGATGAGCCAGTTCCAGGCTTCCATGGTTATAAGATAGTACTACTATCCACTGGTGTATACAGGATAGTTGCCGGCCGATTCGCTATCCGGAGGGAGCCTCCCGTGCAGCTGAAAGCGTTGAGCCAGGCCAGCGGGGTGTCGGTGGCCAGCATCAAGTTTTACCTGCGCGAAGACCTGCTCAAGCCTGGGAACCCCGGCACTGCCAACCGCGCCGAGTATACGCAGGAGCACCTCGACCGGCTGGAGCTGATCCGGCTGCTCCGGCAGCTGGTGGGTCTCGGGCTGGACAAGATCAAAACGCTGACCTCCGCCGTCGATAATCCAGAAGTGGACGTGCTCGACCTGCTCGGCCTGACGCAGGCGACGGTGCTGGGCCTGCCGGCCGAGGCCGTTCCGGACCACCGCTGGACAACGGAACTGATGTCGGGTGGACGTTGGCTGGATGCCCCCTCTCCGGCGCGGAGTTCGCTGAACGAACTGTTCGGCCAGATGGAGGAGTTCGGCATGGCCCCGGATGCCACTGTGCTTTCCGCCTACGCTGCCGCGGTGGATCAGGTAGCGGCCCTGGACATCGGCCATGTGGAGGAACAGTCCACGCGGGACCAGATGGTCCGGACGGTTGCCATGGGAACTTTTCTCTACAGCAAACTGCTGCTGCGGATGCTGGCCCTGGCCCAGACGTCACGGGCAATGCAGCGGTTTCCGGAACGGCGAGCTGCCGGACCCACAGTGGCGGATGCCGGCGATCGAACAACTAACGACGACGGCAGGGGCGCTGGCCGCTCCGGGACCTAGGGAACCAGGTAGTCGCTGTCGCGTGCATCGGTGATGAGCATGTGCCCGGGCGCGTGGCCGATCGCAAGGGCAGGGCGAGACTCCATCACCGCAGCCTGCGGGGTGACACCGCACGCCCAGAACACCGGAATGTGGCCCCGCGGAATCTGCACCGGATCGCCGAAGTCGGGCTTGTCCAGGTCGTCGATGCCCAGCTCGGCGGGATTTCCCACGTGGACGGGAGCACCGTGGACGGCGGGGTAGCGGGACGTGATGCGCACAGCATCGGCCACCCTGGAGGCGGGGATGGGCCGCATTGAAACCACCAGCGGGCCTGATATCGATCCGGCCGGTTCGCAGCGCACGTGGGTCTTGTACATCGGCACGTTCACGTTCTGGTCGATGTGCGCCACCGAGATCCCGCCCTCGCGCAATGCCGATTCGAAGGTGAACGAGCAACCCACGATGAAGGTGACAAGGTCATCGCGCCAGTACTCGCTGATATCGGTTGGCTCGGCCACCTTCTGTCCGTCGACGTAGACCGTGTAGCGCGGCACATCGGTGCGGATGTCTCCGCCCGCCAGCAGCGGCCCGGTGACCTCGCCGGCGTTGAGCACTCCCAGGATCGGACACGGCTTGGGATTCCGCTGGGCGAAGAGCAGCACGTCGAAGGCAAGCTCGCGCGGCACGATCATCAGGTTCGCCTGGGCGTACCCGCGTGACCAGCCGGCCGTCGGAACGGCCAGACCCGAGCGGAACATCGCGCGGGCCTCGGCCGGGGTGAAGGCGCCTGGGTCGGCGGGCAGGTCAACTATGCTGGCGTTGTCTTGCGCTTTCGTCATCGTCTAGCTCCAGGATTGTGAGGGGCCGGCCAGTGGGTTCAAGCCGAGATGCAGGGTCAGCGGCTAGGCCGCTGCGCCCAAGCCCATCCGGCACCTGGGGTGGACCTAGTCATGCAGCAGGTCGGGGCGGCGAACAGGCAATGGAGACACCTTATGACTTGTTGAACAATCTAGACAAGGGGTGCTCAACAAAACAATCGTCAACTCAGTCCAGATCGGCCACAAATTGTTGAACAATTTGGAATCTTGGTGCATGCTGTATGGAACAAACCGACGAGACGGGTATCACAACATGGCTACTATCGACCTGAACAGCGACGTGGGGGAATCGTTCGGCAACTGGAAAATGGGCGACGACGCCGCCATCTTCCGTTCGGTCTCCAGCGCCAACGTGGCGTGCGGCTTCCATGCCGGGGACCCCAGCACCATCGCCCGGACCTGCCGCGACGCGGTCACCGCGGGTGTGACCATCGGGGCGCATGTGGGCTATCGGGACCTGGCCGGATTCGGTCGCCGTTTTCTGGACTGCTCGCCAACGGAGCTGGCCGACGATGTGCTCTACCAGCTCGGGGCCCTGCAGGCCTTGGCTAATGCCGCCGGCGGAGGAATCCAGTACGTCAAGCCGCACGGCGCCCTGTATAATGCGATCGTCCACCACGAGGCTCAAGCCCAGGCCGTCGTGGACGCGGTGCGTGCCTTTAGCCCGGACCTGCCGCTGCTCCTGTTGCCGGGTGCGGTGGCCTTGGCCAAGGCCGACGCCGCCGGCCTGCGCGGCGTCGCCGAGGCGTTCGCGGACCGGGCCTATAACCCGGACGGGACCCTCGTCTCCCGCCGGGAAGCGGGAGCCGTGATCCACGACCCGCATATTGTCGTGGACAATATGGCCCGGCTGGCGCAAACCGGCAAGATCACCGCGATTGACGGCTCCACCATAGCCGTGGACGCTGAGAGCATCTGTGTGCACGGCGACACCCCCGGCTCGGTGGCGATGGCAGCTGCCGTGCGCGCAGGGCTCGAGGCCGCCGGCGTGAGCGTCCGGAGCTTCGTATGAGCGTAACTGCCGTCCGATTCACTGGTCCCCGCGCACTGCTGGTCGACCTCACGGACTTGGACTCGGTGCTGGCCCTGCACGCGTTCCTGCTCAGCGAACCGCTGCCCGGCCAGCTTGACGTACTCCCGGCGGCCTCCACCGTCCTGATCCAGTGCGACACCCGCGCCCACGCACTCGCGGCGCGCACCGCTGTTGAACGGCTGGAACTAAGCGCGGCGCGTGCCGGGATCGGCGACACCGTGGAAATTCCGGTCATTTACGACGGCGAGGACCTCGCCGAGGTCGCGCGCCTCACACACCTGAGCCCCGAGGCGGTGGTCAACGCGCACACCGGGCAGACCTGGACCGCCGCCTTCGGCGGCTTCGCGCCCGGCTTCGCGTACCTAACCGGCGAAAACCATCTGCTCGATGTGCCGCGTCGGGACACCCCGCGCACCGCCGTGCCCGACGGTGCGGTAGCGCTGGCCGGCGGCTACTCGGCCGTGTATCCGCGCAAGTCACCAGGCGGCTGGCAGCTGATCGGGCACACCGACAGCATCCTCTGGGACCTCAGCAGGCTCAAGCCGGCACTGATCCGCCCGCAGGACCGCGTCCGCTTCACCGCCGTCCGCGACTCCATTGCCCCGGCTGCGGCTCAAGCCACGCCGTCGTCCTCGGGTCAGCCCATCCAGGCGCCCAAGGCCGAAGCTCCTGCTCCCCCGGCCGGGAGCGTACCCGAGTTGCCGCAGTCCAAAACCGGAGCCGCGGCCACGACTGTTCCAGCGGCCCCGCCGGTTTCCGGACTCGAAGTCGTCTCGGCGGGTTTGCGCTCCCTACTGCAGGACCTGGGACGGCCCGGCCTGGCGAACCTCGGCGTGTGCACTTCGGGGGCCTTGGACCAACCGTCCGCGCGCCAGGCCAACCGTCTCGTGGGCAATGGCTCAGGTGAGGCCGTGATCGAGAATCTCTTCGGCGGGCTGGTACTGCGCGCCCGCGGCGACCAGGTCCTCGCAGTCACCGGTGCCCGTGTCGATTTGTCCGTCGCTCCGTCCGGGCGGTGTCCGGCCCAGGACGCTCCCTTCGCCCTGCTCGACGGCGAGACCTTGACCCTCGGCCAGGCGACCGCCGGGCTGCACGCCTATGTTGCCGTGCGTGGCTGGATCGGCATTAATGCGGAGCTCGGCAGCCGCTCCACCGACACGATGTCCGGTCTGGGGCCGGCCGCATTGAAGGCCGGCTCAGTGCTGCCGGTCGGTGACACTATGCGAGGCCGTATCGTCGGCGTCGCCGAGCCCTCGACTCTGCGCGTCTCCCCCGGTGAGGCGGCCGTCCTGCGCATCACCCCGGGCCCCCGCGATGACTGGTTTGGTCCGGCCGGGCTGGACCGCCTCACCGGGCAGGACTGGCAGTCCAGTTCCGCTTCGGACCGGATCGGCCTCCGCTTGGAACTACCCGGCGGAACCGCCCAAGGGACGGCGGCGCCGCTGGAGCGGATCCGCGAGGGCGAACTGCAGAGCGAAGGTACCGTCACCGGCGCCCTGCAGGTTCCGCCGTCCGGACTGCCCGTGCTGTTCCTGGCCGATCACCCGGTGACCGGCGGCTATCCGGTGATTGCCGCCGTCGTTCCCGAAGACCTGCCCGTGGCGGCGCAACTGCCCCCGGGCACCACGGTCCGTTTCGTCCTGGTCGATCCGGACACTCTGCAACCCGCCGGCGCTGCCGGCACCGAGAACCAGCCGGAAGGGCGCCGTTCATGAAGAAGATTTTGATCGCCAATCGCAGCGAGATCGCGGTCCGCATTGCCCGCGCCTGCACCGATGCCGGGCTGGAGTCCGTGGCGGTGTATTCGGACCCGGATGCGGACGCGCTGCATGTGCGCCGGGCCGACGAGTCGTACTCGCTCGGCGGCCGCACGGGGGCAGAGACTTACCTGAACATCCCGAAGCTTATCGACGTGGCCCGCCGCTCCGGGGCCGACGCGGTGCACCCCGGCTACGGTTTCCTCTCGGAGAACGCCGAGTTCGCGCAGGCCGTCGGCGAAGCGGGCCTGACGTGGATCGGCCCCACGCCGGAGGCCATCCGGGTCCTGGGCAACAAGGTCACCGCCCGCGAGATCGCTGTCCGGGCCGGGGCGCCGCTAGTGCCCGGCAGCGACGGCCCCGTCGGCAGCGGGGCGGAAGTGCTGGACTTCGCCGAGCAATACGGCCTGCCGGTTGCCATCAAGGCTGCCTTCGGCGGCGGCGGCCGCGGGCTGAAGATTGCCCGCCGGATGGACGACATCGAGGATGCCTTCGAGTCCGCTGTCCGCGAGGCCACCGTCGCCTTCGGGCGCGGCGAATGCTTCGTGGAACGGTTCCTGGACCGCCCCCGCCACGTCGAGGCGCAGGTCCTCGCCGACACGCACGGAAACGTCGTCGTCGTGGGCACGCGCGACTGCTCACTGCAACGGCGCAACCAGAAACTGGTGGAGGAAGCCCCCGCACCGTTCCTGACCGATGACCAGCGCCGGCAGATCCACGAGTCGGCCAAAGCGATCTGCCGCGAAGCCGCCTATCACGGCGCCGGAACGGTTGAATATCTCGTTGGCCAGGACGGCATCGTGTCCTTCCTCGAGGTCAACACCCGCCTGCAGGTGGAGCATCCGGTCACCGAGGAGACCACCGGCGTCGATCTGGTGCGCGAGCAGTTCCGCATCGCGGCGGGGGAGCCGCTGAGCCTGACCGAAGACCCAAAACCCAACGGCCACGCCTTTGAATTCCGGCTCAACGCCGAGGACCCGGCCCGCGGTTTCCTGCCCGGGCCCGGCACGATCACCGCGTTCGAGCCGCCCACCGGATCCGGCGTGCGCGTGGACTCGGGCGTGCGGTCCGGCTCCACCGTTCCGGGCGACTACGACTCGCTGATGGCCAAGCTGATTGTGCGCGGCGCGGACCGTGCCCAAGCCCTCCGCCGGGCCAAGGTGGCGCTGGACGAGATGGTGATTTCCGGCGTCCCCACGGTGCTGCCCTTCCACCGTGCTGTGGTCCGCGACGCCGACTTCACCAACAATGACAAGTTCGGCGTCTACACCACCTGGATCGAAACCGAGTTCGCCGAGGTGCTGGCGGCCTCACCCGAAATCGCAGCTGCCCAGCCGGGCAACGAACGCAGCGAATTGACCGTCGACGTCGACGGCAAGGCCATGCGGATCGGGCTGCCCGCCCGCCTGCTCGAATCCCTGATGCACGGCGGCGGCTCCGCGCCGGCCGAACCGGCCACAGACGAAACTTCCCACGAACCCGAGGTGCTTCAGGCGCCTATGAACGGCAATCTCGTCAAATGGCTCGCCGACGACGGCGCCAAGCTCTCCGCGGGAGACCCGGTCGCGGTACTTGAGGCCATGAAAATGGAAACCACCATCGCCGCTCACCGTCCGGGCACGCTGGTGCGCGGACAGCAGGAGCCGGGAACCGCCGTCGTACAGGGCGAAGCACTTGGTAGCATCGGATAGCGAGGCAAAGAGCCCAAACCAGAGCCCACGGATACTAGGCAGGCCCCGGTTGATCAGCTGAGGGATAGGACCGCAAAGTGAACGCAGCGCTGGCAGGAATCGCAGCAAGGAGCGAGTCCACGCATGCACACACGGCAGCGTGGATTGCGGAGACGCTCCGCAGCAAGATCGCGGAAGGCCTGCTGTTACCCGGTTCCAAGCTCTCCGAACAGACGCTGGCCCAGGCCTTCGGCGTCTCCCGCAACACCCTACGCGAAGCTTTCACCGTGCTGGCTGGCGAGCACATCGTCACCCGCATCCCTAACCGGGGCGTCCTGGTCACCTCCCCCGGCATTGACGGCGTGCGGGAGATCTACAACGTCCGGCGGATCCTCGAACCCGCCGCTGTCCGCTGGGCCGTCGGCATCGATGTCGACGCGCTGGAGGCGATCGTCGCAGAGGCGCGGGCGGCCCGGGACCGCGGGGCCGTGGCCGAGATGGCCAGTGCCAACCAGCGCTTCCACGAAACCCTCATCCGCGGCACAGGCAGCATCCTGCTGCAGGAACTCATGACCCGGGTCCTGGCCCAGATGCGCCTGGTTTTCCACGCGATGAGCCACGCCCCCGACTTCCACAGCCACTACGTCGAGCAGAACGCGGCACTCGTGGCTCTGCTGGCCAAGGGACAACGAGAGGAAGCCGCCGAAGCCCTCCGCGGCTATCTGGACCAAGCCGAGGCCGAACTCCTGGAACACCTTGACACCGACGCTGTTGCTGCCAAGGGCTGAAGGCAGAACGGCTGTCAAAGGACAGCGCTCGGACCGGCCCGAGACATGGTCTTCCCCACGGACGGGAGCGTATCGCGGGTACCCTGCTGAGGCCTCTGTTACCAGCGGCGGCGCACGGCACACGCCCAGGCAACCTCAGAAGACTTGTCGTACCGGCCAACGCCAGAGCAGCCGTACGCGCGGTGCACCTTAGTCAGGGAGCCGCCTCCACTCCCTGCCCAGGGACAGGACGTCGATCATTGTTCAAGTTCCAGCGGCAACACGGCCAGCCAATCGCCCACCGACTGTAAATATGTTGTAGATCCACGGCCAGGATGTCCGGAAGTTACGGCACAAATTTCGCAATATCCCCGACGCGGCGCTCACCACCCACGGAACCGGGTCACAGGGGCACCGCTTTGCCATGCCTGTCTTCGGGCAAGCAAAACTCAAATTAACGGCCTTTAGAGCCCGGTCGTCCCCTTCCCTCCACGGCGACGGAGGCTTCATTTTTAGAGCAAGCCTTGCATGTTGTTGAACAATCTTATACGGTGATCTGACACACACCGAGGAAGGTCCATCCGAGGTGCAAAACCCATTCATATGAGGTTGATCGTGCCTGCTTCAGAACAAGTGTTTCTTGCCGAACCTAGGGCTAACCAGCGGCAACTGAACAGCGACCCGGCGGCCTTCAGAGTAAGGACCCAGAATGATGAACATTCGTTCTAACCCGATTGGCCTCCGGACATCCCTGAAAGATGATCCCCGTGTGGTGGAAGAACAGATTACTGAGGAGTACACCAACCATGTAGTGCCGAAATCAGCTCGGAAGAGCCGAAGCGAAGTGCTTGGGAGCTGGTCTGGAATTACCAGCGCCATGGCGTTTGTCTACTACGGCGCCCTCGCCGCGGTGCTTGTGGGCGTCCAGCAGGCGATCATCGGACTCGCACTGGTGGTGATCTGCTACTCGCTTCTGGGTCGTTTCAGCGTTCGGGACGCAGTTCGGTGGGGCTTGAACTCCACTTTGATCTCCCGTCGTCTTTTCGGTCACAAGGGAGCTGCCATTGTCCCCCTCCTTGTCGGCCTCTCTTTGGTCTACTACGCCGTTTTCGAGGGCACCATTGTCGCCGTCGCTCTACAGTCATACTTCAATGTCTGGGATATCAGAGTCTGGTATGCCATCGTCGTCATAGGCATGCTTCCCCTCATGCTCGGCGGCATGCAGACCTGGTTGAGCAAGCTGAACTGGGTCTCCCTGCCCATCTACTTCTTCGGGGTAACGGCCGCAGTGCTGTTTGCCGGCATGCAGGTCGGCTGGATCGGAGACTGGAGCGCATTCTCGGTGACGTCCTCGTCTACCCCCGGGATTCCCGGTTGGCTGACCGTCTTCGTCCTCTACATGGGCATTTTCGTCCTCTTTCCAGAAACGCAGGACGCAGCGCGTTTCGCCAAGGAGCGGGACCTGAAATTTCACCAGAACGTCACGTTTGGCTGGGCATTCTACGGCGTCGCATACCTGTTCAACGGACTGGCAGGAATCGCGATTGTAGGATTCGCGGGGTCAAGCGAGGAAGTCTCTGAGAGCGGCGTCGTCCAAGGCATCATCGACACCCTTGGTCTCGTCGGGCTGATCGTCATCGTTGTCAGCCAGATCAGGATCAACTCGGCCAACTTCTACTTTGCAAGTGTGAACCTGGAGCGGTTCGTCGGGCATTTCACCAGACGGGGCATCTCACGAAAAGCATGGGTGGTCTTGATATCACTGGTTGTCTTCGTCCTCATGCTCACGAATGTCTTCAGCTACATATCGGTGGCACTTGCCTGGCAGGCTGTCCTGATAGTGACGCTCGTAGGCATCATGGTCACGCATCGTGCATTGAACCCGAACCAGGCTCCCGAGTTCAGAACTTACAGGTTGAAAGCCGCCGGCCCGGGTTTCATGGTTTGGATCGTTTCTTCCGGTGTTGGCATCATCCTGCTCCAGCTTCCCGCACAGCTCCCGGCGCTTTCCGCCTTGGCACCCCTCATCTCACTGGGCCTGGCCGTGGTCTTTTACATTGCCGTCCACCTCATAGGGGGAAGCGCCCTAAAGGATCGCCAAGCCGATCCTGTTAGAGAAACCATAGAAGACCTCTGGAACGTCAGGGTCGAGTGTGACTCTTGCGAACGGTCCTACGTGGCCCAGGAAATGGATGTCCCGGAACACAGCCACGGGGTACATTGCCTCGCCTGCCAAGAAAGCAAGACAGGATCAAACCTCGGGGACGCCTCGCTGCCCCAGTAACGGGGGCTGTACGACGCTCCCTGGGCCGGACAATCCGGCAACCTCAGGAACTTACGACCACGAAGGGACTGAATTCCCTTCTGCCGCACATGAAATGGAGATAGAAATGGCAGAGAAGATCGGAGAGCACCGACTTCCGGAAATTGCCGACGTCGTAGTTGTCGGAGCCGGGCCGGCGGGCGCGGTAATGACGAAGGCCTTCGCCGAGGCCGGGATGTCCGTCGTCTGTTTGGAACAGGGGGAATGGCCCGACTACTCGACCTCCCGCAGTGCAAGTCCAGAACGCGCACTGCTTGGCGGCAACGAGTGGTCCCCCCTTGCAAACGTGCGCAAAGGGCCCGGCGACTACCCGATCGACGAAGACGACGCCGACATCAGCGCCCTCATGTGGAATGGGGTGGGCGGGAGCGCAATGCTTTACGCTGCCCAATGGCAGCGCAACATGCCCTCGGACTTCCGCGTGCGCAGTCACGACGGGGTGGCCGACGACTGGCCAATCTCCTATGAAGAACTATTGCCCTACTACGCCCAGGCCGAACGGGACTTCGCCATAGCGGGCCTCGACGGCGATCCCGCAGTTCCCGGAACCGACCAATACCCGATGGCCCCGACGCCGATTGGCGAGGCGGGACGCCGTATGGCCAAGGCCCATAACTCACTTGGGTGGCATTGGTGGCCGGGCGCAAACGGGATTGCCACGCGAGAATATGGTCACCTGAAGCCAAGCGTTCAACGCGGCGCCTGCTTCCTGGGGTGCGGCGACCAAGCGAAAAGCACAGTCGATGTCACGCACTGGCCGGACATCTGCCGCCACCGCAATGCATACCTTCTTACACGGTCCACGGTTGCCAGAATCGAGACGAATGAGACCGGCCGAGCAACTGGGGTCGTCTACTTCGACTCCGATGGAGTGGAACGACGGCAAAAGGCGAACCTGGTGGTCCTCGCGGCAAACGGTGTGGGCACCCCCAGACTCCTGCTGATGTCGACCAGCTCCCAACATCCGGATGGGTTGGCAAACTCCAGCGGGCTAGTCGGCAAGCGACTGATGATGCATCCCTACTCCGCAGTCGTGGGGACTTTTGATGACGAAATCGGAACTACCCAAGGTGCATACGGCCACCTCCTCTACTCACTGGAGTTCTACGAGACGGACGAATCCAGAGGATTCGTCCGGGGTGCCAAATGGGGGCTTATGCCAACAGGGGGGCCAATGGAGATGACCCGCTCCTTCCCCTGGGGCGACAACCGTGATCTTTGGGGTGCCGGATTCAATGAGACCATCCGGGAGCGGTTGAATCATTCCGCGACGTGGGGAATCATCGCCGAAGACCTGCCGGAGGAACACAATCGAGTGGAGCTCAGTTCCACTCTCGTCGACGAGCACGGACTTCCTGCTCCGAAGATCGTCTACGAGACATCGGAAAACAGCCGGCGACTACTTGCATTCCATGTGGAACGGGCGAAGGAGTCCTTCATCGCGGCCGGGGCAAAACAGATCACCGTAGCCCCGCACATCCGCAACACCGGCTGGCACCTGCTGGGTACCACCAAAATGGGAACCGGCCCTGAGGACTCGGTCGTCGACCACACTGGACGAGCCCATACAGTCCCCAATCTCTACATTGTCGACGGCAGTACGTGGCCGACTTCTGCAGGCGTCAATCCAACCGCAACGGTGGTCGCCATGGCATTGCGCACGGCCGAACTCATCACGTCCGGGCACGCAGCGGACGCAAGCAAAGGCTTGGAAGGAGCCACCGCATGAATGAGAACATGACAATCTGGACTGACCGCGAACGGGAGGTACTGGAACGGCTGAGCGACCTGCTGATTCCAGCCGGAGCCGGCATGCCCGCAGCGTCAGACGTTGAAGCACACCTGTCGGGTACAGACACTGTCTGTAATCTCCGGCCCGACCTGGTGGCACCCGTGAAGGAACTCATCGCGGAACTGGAGCAATTTCAGCAGTGGTCGTTGCAGGATATCGAATCCCGCTATCCATCGCTGTTCCTAGCCGTCTCAGAAATGCTCGCCGGCGCATACTTCCTGGACGAGCGTGTGTCCCGAATCTTGAACTACCGGGACCGCATTGCAATCCCCCTGGACCCCGAATCCACGCGCACAGCGGAATTACAGGAACTCGTGGCTCCGGTCGTCGCTAGAGGCAATATCTGGCGCACTACCGCCTGAGACGGCCGGGGTATTAGGGAAGGGTTTCTAAATGGCCCTTGCCCCGCATCCCTCCCGCAGCCGGAATACGGGCCATGCGCCGCAAGAACCTGCCATCGAGCCGCCTGATAGGGGCTCCTGATACAACGGCGGCCCATCGGGAGCCCGGAACCATGGAACGACGCGCACATCGCTGACGGCTCCATAGACATCGGCACCTTGAAGAAAGACGAGAGACGGCCGCTGCTGACGGCATCCGGTCCTTCGAACAAATAGAGGAAATCGTGACCACAGTTGAATTCAGAACATCCAGTCCCAGCTTCCAGGTTATGAACCCGGCAACTGGCAGGTTGGTGCAGACTTTCCCGCACTCGACTGACGATCAGATCGAGCAAACGCTGGCAGCTGCGCAGCAGGCTTTCCAAAGCTGGCAGAAGCTGCCGATCGAGACGCGGGCCCGCACCGTTTTGCGCGCGGGCGAGATATTCCGGGAGAAAGCGGACGAACTCGCCGCGATCGTCACCGAGGAAATGGGCAAGGCTCTGTCCGAGGCCAAGGGAGAAATCGCCCTTTGTGCAGGCATCTTCGACTACTACGGCACTATGGGGCCTTCCCTAGCAGCGGACGAGGCAATACAAGCGCCGCAGGGTGGCGAGGCCGTTGTGGAGAAACTACCCCTCGGTACCCTGCTCGGCATCATGCCATGGAATTTTCCGTGCTATCAGCTGCTACGGTTTGCAATACCCAACCTTGTGATTGGCAACACGGTTATCATCAAGCCGGCGGAGTCGTGTCCCCGTTCCGCCTTGGTGATCCAAGAGATCCTGGATGAGGCCGGATTTCCCGGAGAAGCGTACACCACAATCTTCGCAAGCCACTCGCAGGTCGAAAACATGGTTGCTGATCCGCGCATCCAGGGAGTCTCATTGACCGGCTCCGAACGCGCAGGAGCCGCAATCGGTGAACTTGCCGGCCGGAATCTGAAGAAGGCGGTCCTGGAGCTCGGAGGGTCCGACCCATACATAATCCTCGACACCGACAATGTGCGTGAATCAGCAAGGGCCGCGTGGACAACTCGAATGTCTAACATGGGTCAGTCGTGCAACTCCAACAAGCGGATGATCGTCATGGACGAAACCTTCGACGAGTTCGTTTCCGAGTTGACCCGTCTGGCCAAAGACCTCCGGCCAGGTGACCCGATGCTTGAAGAGAGCGGCACCTTCAACCCCATGGCATCACGGGCGGCGGCAGAACAGCTCGCCGAACAGGTCCGGGACGCCGTCGAAAAGGGTGCGACCCTGCATGCCGGGGGAACACTTGTTGAAGGGGACGGGGCTTATATGGCCCCGACCGTGCTTACGGGAGTGACTGAGGAGATGCGGGCCTATCACGAAGAACTGTTCGGACCGGTGGCCGTGGTCTACAAGGTGTCGAGCGAGGACGACGCAATACGCCTGGCCAATGACAGCCCTTATGGGCTGGGCGGGTCCGTCTTCTCCACAGATGTCGATAGGGCAACCAAAGTAGCCCGCCGGTTGGAAACGGGCATGACTAACGTCAATACTGCGGCCGCCTACGGGGCTCAGCTCCCATTTGGCGGGATCAAGCGTTCCGGATACGGCCGGGAACTCGGCCCTGAAGGGATGGACGAATTCGTCAACAAACGCTTGCTCTACATCAGCCGCTGACGCCCCAGGGACACTTTCACCGGTTGTTAGCCTAACCACCGCCCACCGGACGATGGCCGTGTCGGAGTACCTCCGTCGGTTTTGCCCCGGCCGAAACGGATTATCCCTTCGGGGTCTATACATCCGATGTGGGGTTTGGTGATTCCATCTGGGCCACGGCTTCACCCTCGTAGCGCTTTGCCGGCCCTGAACCTGAGCATTGCTTACAAGCTCCGAGACAAATAGAACGACGTCACCGCTAGAGAATGGGGCTGCCGGCTGGGGCCGAGATAGCCCTTGACCTCCACCGTCAGCTCTGCCATAGCAGAAACTTCCGCGACCCACTCAGCTACTAATGAAGGAGCCACTGATGAAAACGTCGGACTCTAGCGTCCTGCCTCGGGGCATGAAGCCATCCGAAGATGACCGGTTTTTGCAAAGCATCGGTCCGTTCGACACCGCTTGCCCCGGGACACCGCAGCATCCCTGTCCATACTGCTGCAGTCCAGAGACCGACTAAACTGCAACCTTTGTGTTCTCGCCATATGCAATACGCATCCGCGGCAAACTTGGATCTGGGACAGTCTCGCGGCTGCTACGCCCCGCCTGTCAAATGCGTCGTTCGCACCAGGCATCCGTTCCAGAAGTTGTTCAGAGCGTCAGGTCATACCGCGCATGCGGAATCCGCTTTCTGTTTCCCGGAACACGCTGCGTGAAGCCTTCACCGTCCTGGCCGGCGAGCAGATCGTCACCCGCATCCCCATCCGCGGCGTCCTGGTCGCTTCGCCGGGAGTCGACGGTGTCCGCGAGATCTACCGCGTGCGCCGGATGCTGGAGCCTGCCGCCGTGCTTTGGGGGCCTGAACTCGACGTTGCCACCCTGAAGGCGATCATTGTGGATGCCCGTGCGGCGCTTTCCCGGGGATCAGTGCCAGAGATGGCCGATGCTAACCAGCGCTTCCACGCGGAACTGGTCCGCGCGACCGGCAGCACAGACCTGCAGGACTTGATGACCCGGGTGCTGGCCCGAATGCGCCTGGTCTTCCAGTCGATGCGTCATGCGCCCGACTTCTACAGCCATTACGTGGAACTGAACGCCGGACTGGTGGATCTCCTGGCCGAGGGGCGCCGCGAGGAAGCCGCCGAGGCGCTGCGCGGCTACCTCGATCAGGCGGAGGCAGAACTGCTGGAGCACCTCGAAGCCTGATTCAGAACACCCTACGCAGCCAGGGGATTCTCAGGGCTGTGTAGGAGAGGATGAAGGCGCCGACGCTGGCCACCGTGAACTTGAAGGTCATGGTGGCCAGTGTCGGCTGCACGTCTTCGCCCAAAACCTTGAAGGTCAACCAGGTCAGGATCAGATAGTGGCTCAGGAAGACGCCGAACGCCGCATTCGACAACGCCAGGATGAACCGCACCAGCCGCGGCGCAGGCCGCCAGTCCCTGAGCAGGTGGAACACGGACGTGAAGATGCACAGCGCCGCCAGGGTCACGCCGAGCCCGATATAACTGGACGGCGTGATGATGTTCAACACCGGCGTCGAATCCTGGTTGATCCAGTGCCAGATATTGAAGATCGAAAGTACGACGGCGGCGCCTCCTAGCATCGCCGCGGTGCGTTTGCTGATGCTCATCTGGGCGAGGACCCAGCCGGCCATGAAGTAGCCCAGGTAGGGGAACCACTGGGTCAGCATGTTCCAGGGGTACTGCCACCCGAGTCCGGCCTGGATGCTGACGGCCTGGGCCATGAAGAGGAGCAGAATCAAAGCCAGCACAATCGCCGTCGTTATTCTGGCGGTCCGCAGGCTGACGCTGTGCAGGTAGCGGGCCAGCAGAGGGGCCGCGAGGTATAGGCCGAGGATCAGCCAGAGGAAATACAGGTGCGGGTAGACCGAGGTGTTGAAGACGTCGGCGAGGGTTTCGGCCGGGTCCGGTTCGCGTCCGAGGATTATCCAGTTGCCCACGAAGATGTAGATCAGGTGCCAGAAGATCAGCGCGGGCACGAGCCGAAGGGCGCGTTTGCGGTAGAAGTCGCCGGCGCCGGTGGTGTGGGCGCGCGGGGCGAGGGTGAGTGTGCCGGAGATGATCACGAAGACCGGGACCACCCAGATGAAAGCGATGTCGATGACCGCCGCCGGGATCCAGTCGCGCTGGTTGCGGGCGCTGTCGTCGCCTGCCAGCTCGCCGAAGGAGTGGATGGCGACTACGCCGACAATGCTGACGATGCGCAGCAGATCCAGTGCGTAGTTGCGCGCTCTCGGCGGCGTCGCTGCCGGGGCCGGATTGGTGGATTCCGGCTGGCCGACAGGCTGGGCGGGTGCGGCCATGGACCCAATCTACCAAGACTGGTTGGAGCGCTGGGCAGTGAGATGTGCACGGGGAATCCAACGCAGGGCATTATCGTTGCCATTCACATTCAGTTCGCTCCCCGGTTCAGACTCTCACAGGCGCTTGAATGAGCAGCATGCTGTTCGGTCTTCTTGCATGACACTCCATTCCGCTTCAATAGCTGGGGACCACGAACAGGTAAATCGACATCCCGCGTGATGCCCGCGATCCTGCGCACCAGGGGCGGTGGTTCGACCTCGAACAAGCGCGACGTCGTGGACGGTACCCGTTGTTAGGCGTCCGCGAGGCCACGGCGCGGTGTGGATGTTCGGCCCGCAGAAGATCGCCCAGGTGGACCCGGACTGGTGGTGGAACCCACCCTCCTACGTCACGGAGGAAGTGAAGGCCTACAGGCTCACGCTGCATTTCTCGGCCGGTTCACGACTCCCGGAGTCCAAGCCGGATGCCTACTTCGACCCCATAGCCGAAGACATTCTCTTCGCGCACTTCCTCGCGGCCGCCCTGGCCGGGCTGCTCCATCCCTGAGGTCTATCTGTGGGTGATGGAGCAGGTTAACCGCGAACCCATCAACACCTCGGAACGCATGATTACGAGCGGCAGTACAAGGGTCTGGAATCCGTGCTAGAACTGGCCGATAAGCAGCGCGACGGCATCTTCGGATGATCCAGTGCCTCAAAAGTCGGACCAAGCTGCACTGGATCGCCCCGACAGGCGGCGCAACCGTGACCACGGATACCCGACCCCGGTCAAACCGGCATGCATTCGCTGCCTCCCGGGAGGCGATCTACATCCTGTCCAAGGAAGGGGCCGGGCTCCGCCGCGCTGCTCACCACGGCGTTGACGGTGGCTATCGCCGAGGCCATGGAGGAACGGGGCGAGCGCAGCGGCGGTCGCCTGCCCCAGCCTGCGCTGTTCGCCCTGGATGAGCTGGCCTACGTGGTCCCCGGGCCGGGCTGCCGGACCAGTTCAGCCACTACGGCTCCAAGGGCCTGATCGTCATGGGCATCCTTCAGTCCTGGTCCCGGGCGTCGAACTCTGGGGCGAGGCGAACATGCGGAAAATCTGGTCCGCCGCGAATATTCAAGGTCTACGGCGGGGGGAGTGGCCGAAGAAGGCTTCCTCCGCGCCCTCTCGGACCTGATCGGCGACTACAGCTACACCAACGTCTCCATCTCCTCCGGCAAGTCCGGATCCAGCCGATCCCGCCAGGAAGGCAAGGAACGCATCTTCGACGTCTCCAACCTCGCCGAACTCGACCGCGGCCGCGCCGTCATCCTCGCCTCAGGTGCACCCGCCACGCTGGTCCGAACCATACCCTGGTACACAGGCCCACGCAAAGAAGCCGTAGAGGCATCCATCAAGAAGGACAGCCCCCGTCCTGAGGAAGAAGCAGTATTGGAAGCTGCGCCCCCTGCTACCAATCCCTGGATAACCGGGTAGGGGAGTAGGACATGACTATTGACATCGGCCGATTCAGTGAAGTCCCTGGCACCAGCGCCGAGCCTGCCGACGCCGCTGGGGAGGAGCAAAAGCCAACGGAACTGGTTTACGGCTCAGCGGAAGAATTCCTGCACGAGCATCTGCTGCCCACCTACGTCCGCAGCGTCACCGGGAAAACGGCAAAGTGGTGCATCGAGTGGTACTTCCACCCCGAAGCTATCTCACGTGTAGCGGCCATGTGGCGTTCCTGGGAACACCTGCGCCTCGACCCAGCCGCCGGCATGAGCGTCTGGTGGCGCGACTACGCAGACCACCCCGTGACAGTCCTCCTGGAGCCACAAGGCCCTTTCTACAACTTCGACATGAAAGAACATCGCGACCCCGAACACCTCGAACTAATGAAAGCACCTGACGGCTGGTCCGCGACGCTCGGACACAAGCCACATAGAACACAATGCTCAGAAAGGGGAGGCCGCCCCGTAACTGCTCCCCGTAAATTAGTACTGAATTCTCAGTCCAACTTTCGGGGAGCAGTTCAGTCTCGCGGGTACGTTGGCGCTATCTCGGTCTGAGTTGCGGGCCGGTGAGGCAGGCGCAACTTATTACCGCGCTCCGAGGCTGGTGCCTTCCGACCGGCCAAGCCGTTCGTAGAGCTTGGGCTTCGACCGGCGGAAGTGCAATGCGACGCCGATGCCGGCAAAGAAGACGACCGCCAGCGGAATGAGCAGCCAGTTGTACTGGCCTGGCTCGCCGCCCACCAGAAGGTGCAGGTTGAGGCAGGCGAACACGACGACTGAAATGAGCGACAGCCCGGAAACAGCAGGTGCGATATACGTCTTGAAGGAATTCTCGCCGATGTCCGAACGCCGGGGCAGGAACCAGGCGATGACCGACACACACACGATTGCCATGAGAGAAAGGACGCCAACCGATCCAAGACCGATCATCTGTGCGTACAGCAGCATCTCGTCGAGGGGGAGGACAGCCATGAGGACCATGATCATGCCGGTTAGCAAGGCCAGACCGTTAGAAGCGCGATGCGGCGAGCGGTGCTTCTCATGGACTTTTGCGAGCGAGTGGGGAAGCGCGCGATCATAGGCCAGATTGTAGATGTAGCGGGCGATCACGTTGTGAATGGACAGGGAGGCAGCGATAACCGAAGTGGAGATCAGGACGAAGGCGATTGGGACGAAAGATGATGCGACGTACTGCGAGATCGAGATGGGGAACATCTCCGTGGGCGTTTCCGTCGAAACCGTGACGGCGTCGGACCCGAACGCAGTGACGAGGGAGTAGGTGGACACCGTGTAGAGAATGCCGACAAAGATGACCGCACCGAATGTGGCACGGGGGACCACCTTGCCGGGATTACGCACCTCGTCGCGGAAGAGGGCCGTCGCCTCGAATCCCATGAATACCAGAATGGCGAACAGCATGGTGACGCCGAAGTCACCTTCAAGGAACTTGGCTGGTGAGAACGGCTCGGCGGACAGCCCTTCAGCGCCGCCCTTGGCAAGTACGAAGGCATTGACGATCATGACGAGGGCCACCTCAAGGGCCATCACGACAGTGAGTATTTTCGCCGACAGCTCGATATTGAAGTATCCAAGGATGCTCACGCCTGCCCATCCCACAAGTGCCCAGATCCACCAAGGAGTACCGGGGCCGCCGAGGCTTTCGACCAGGGCTCCGACGCTGATTCCAAACCAAGCGTAATTCCCGGTATAGACGAGCAGGTAGGACAGAACGGCGAGGAAAGCCGCCCCAAGTCCGGTCGTCTTCCCGAGACCCATGCTGATGAACGCATAGAAGGCTCCCGGTTTCGGGGCGTGTTTCGTCATAGTCACGTAGCCGATGCTGAAGAGCAGCAGGACTGCCGTCGCCAACACGAACCCGAAGGGAGCGCCTTCTCCGCCGAACATGATCGTCAATGGAATGAAGCCGCTGACGACGGACAGAGGGGCTGAGAAGGCCAGCACCGTGAGCGCGAGCGACGCACCGCCCATGCGGCCCGTGAGCTTGGTGTTGTTGCCCGAGTCTTGCGACTTGGTCCGTATCGACGAATGTTCGCCACTGTTGAGTTCCGTCATCAGGGACTCCGTTCTAGGTGGGATGCTGCTGCGATTGATATGGCCGAGCCAGCTACCGTTGGTCCGCATTCGTCCGCGAAGTTGCGGACCCCTCCCAGCCTTCACTGTGAGATGAATCACCGTGCTCGTGCTGACTTAACATACGTTCAATCGCGGCAGGGGTCAATGGTCGGCCTTGATAAAACATTGGACATGACGGCAGGCAGCGCGCTTCACCTTTTCCAACAATGAAGTCTTGAAGAATCCCACTGACGCTAATCGCTTGCATCCGTCGCCGTCGCGCACTTGCCGGTCCGCCCGTCCTTCCGGATGGCGTCGAGCTGCCGGCGGTGGGCATGCAACTTTGCGAGAGAGGTAATCCTTTCCGCGTCGTTTGCGGTAGTCCTGCGCGGAGACATACAACCAAAGACGCAGGTCAGATGCTGATGTCCAACGGAAATTGGAAATTCCACCCGCTGCGGGGCGACTATCTGTCACTTGCCAGGTAAGGAAGGCCGGGCTAGTCACTCCCCGCACTGTTGCCTCATTGGCCGGAACGTCGAGACGCTGTTCGCAAAAATCATTACGTGTTTGGATGGTGATGGCGAGCCTCCGCCTTTTGCGGATGCTTCCCAGCAAAGGAGTGGCCAGCCGAGCCATTGGGACTTACATCTCGAGAACCCAGCCCTTGACGAATCTGATGAATGAACATTAAATAAAGATTTGCATCGTCCTTTTGGCTAACAGCAGCTCGGATGGCGCCAAGAGGAAAGCGGGCGTGTGTTATTGCAAAGAGGGAACAGCCGGTTGCGCCCCGCTGCAGTTACACGGCTTGCACGAATTGGTGATTCTCGGTGATCCGATGAAGGGCTTAGGCACTCCCGTACGAGGGTGCCCTTGGTTCGACCTAACGTGACCCACGAAAGCCTGTCGACGGAGTCCCGCGAGGACTTGGGGGAGTTGCCGCTCCAAACAGGCAGACCAGTTATATCCATTTTCCGTACTTACAAGCAGGCGAGAAAAATGAACGACTTCGAAGAAGCGACTCTCAGGTCCGACCCGAAACTCCAACTCAGCACCGTCGACGATCCCCGTGTGATTGACCGGCAGGTTCATGAGGAGTACACCAACCATGCCGTACCGACAACTGCACGCCTGGGAAAGTGGGCCGTCTTCAGCGGTTGGTCCTCCATTGCAAGTGCCATGGCGTTCGTGTACTACGGCGCGTTGTCGGCCAGTCTCGTCGGCGTGCAGCAGGCCGTTATCGGAATTGTCCTGGTTGTAATCGTGTACTCCGTCCTGGCCACGAAGAGCGCACGGCAAGCCATCCGCTGGGGGCTCAATTCCACACTGCTGTCCCGTGAACTTTTTGGCTTCAGGGGTGCCGCTCTGGCACCCCTGTTGGTGGCCTCGGCCGGAGTGTATTACGCCGTGTTTGAAAGCAGCGTGCTGGCCATTGCCCTCCAGACCTATTTTCAGGTTTGGGACATCCGGGTTTGGTACGCGATTGTTATCGCCTGCATGCTGCCGCTGATGCTTGGCGGCATGCAGACGTGGCTGAACAAGCTGAACGGTATCTCGCTGCCCGTCTACTTCTTTGGCCTTCTGGCAGCAGTAGTCGCGGCGGGTATCCGGTTCGGGTGGGCAGGGGACTGGTCTGCCTTCCAGCCATCGCCGGCATCGACAGGAATCCCGGGATGGCTGACCGTGTTCGTGCTCTACATGGGGGTGTGGATCCTTTTTCCTGACACCCAGGATGCCGCCCGTTTTGGCCGGAAAGCGGATTCGAAATTTCATGAACGAATCAGTTTCGGATGGGTCTTCTACCTGATCGCGTACCTGTTCAACGGACTCGCGGGCATCTTCATCGTTGCCCTGGCCGCACCGCAGGACAGCATTACCGAGTCAGGCGTCGTCCACGGGGTGATCGCCGCCTTGGGACTCGTCGGCCTCATCGTCATTATTGTCAGCCAGGTCCGCATCAATTCGGCTAACTTCTACTTTGCCAGTGTCAATATGGAGCGGTTTGTCGCCCACTTCAGCCAGCGCAATCTTTCGCGCCGGACCTGGGTCATCGTGCTTCTGGCGGTTGTTTTTATCCTGATGTTCACAAATGTCTTCAGCTACATAGCCGTGGCCCTCGCCTGGCAGGCCGTGCTGGTTGTGTCGTGGGTGGGCATAATGATTGTCCACTGGATCATGGACAGAAACGGGGAGCCGGAATTCCGCCCCGCCCGGCTTCGGGCCGTTGCCCCCGGATTCGGAGTTTGGGCCATTTCCTCGGTCCTGGGTATCGTCCTGCTTCAGCTTCCGGAGCAGTTGCCTGTATTCTCCGCCCTGGCGCCGCTGGTTTCCTTGGCCGCCTCTGCACTTCTCTACTGGGCAACCCGGATAGCAGGCCTGTGTGCAAGGAAGCCTGCCGGAGCAGATCTGGTTCGCGCCCAGGTTACGGACGTATGGGGGACCCGAATCAAGTGCCTGGAATGCGACCTGAGCTATGTTGCTTTCGAGATGGACACGGGGCGGTCGGTCAGCCACCCTCTGTGCCTGGATTGTCAGTCCCGGGACCGGTCCTGAACCTTAAATAGCACCGGTGGAGGAAATGTGCCGGACAGCCACGCACTCCAAAGTGCCGGCGGGCACGCTCTGGGCGGCTGCAAGGGAGGGTTGGGAACAGATGAGTTTTTGCAGCGGCGGGTGAACGGTCGCAGCCTTCGTGTCCTTTCAAAAGGCGGCACGAGGTAAACGCGCCGGTCGTGCTGCACGAAAGGCGGAAGAGTCCGGTCCATCGTCCGGGTCATATTGGCCGGTGTCGTCGAGGGAACGACCGATCTGGTGTTTTCCCGATGCCGGTCGGCAGCACCTGGCGCGGGTTCTGCAGGAATTTTTTGAACTAGTAGGGAGTGGTGGTTGCGGTGCATGAAGAGACTGGTGAGGATCGGGATCGGCGGAAAGGCGAGCAGGTCGAGTTTAGTGTCGAGGGATGCGTGGTCCGGGGAACTTATTACACGCCTGCCGGGGTGGGCAGCCCTTGGCCGGTGATCGTTCTTGCTCACGGCTGGGGCATGGTCGCCGGAGGCGACCTGGAGGACTTTGCGGCCGTGTTTGTCGCCCGCGGCTTTGCTGCCCTGACCTTCGATTTCCGCAACCTCGGTGCCAGCGAGGGCGAGCCCCGACAAGAGATAGATCCCCACCGGCAGGTGGAGGACTTCAGGGCGGCCATCAGCTATGTCCGTTCCCGGCGGGACACGGACGGTGAAAAAATCGGTGTGTGGGGAAGCAGTTACAGCGGCGGCCATGCCCTCGTGGTTGCTGCCGCTGACCGGCGGGTCCGCTGCGTCGTCGCACAGGTACCCACGATCAGCGGTTGGCGGGCGGCACGTCAAAAGTTGTCGGCCAAGGAGCTGCTTAGCCAGCAGCGCTGGTTCGAGGAAGACCGTGAGGCCCGGTTTGCCGGCACGGAGCCTGCCGCCATCCCGATGGTCAGTCCGGATCCGGCTGCCGCCGTCGCCTACCCGGGCAGTGAATCCTACGAATACATGTGGGGGCAGGGGCAGGTCTGCCCTAACTGGCGCAATTCAGTAACGGTCCGCTCATTGGAACTGGCCCGCAGTTACGAGCCCGGTGCTCTCATCGAGCGGATCGCTCCCACCCCCCTCCTGATGATCGTTGCCGATTCGGACAGTGTGACCCCAGCGGATCTCCAGCAGGAGGCCTATCAGCAGGCGCATCACCCAAAACAGCTGATCCTGGTTCCGGGAGACCACTACTCCGTGTACTCACGACATTTCGACACGACAAGTAGTGCCGCTGCAGACTGGTTCACCCGCCACCTTCGCCCTGGCCCGGCCGGAGTCTGGAGCGACAGTACAGCTACATCTGCCCCGGTCCCCGGTCCGCAATCGCCACGCCGGTAGGACGAGCCAGGGGTTGCAGCCCCATAATGTTGGCGCCGAAAATTTTTGGCTGCACCGACACCGGGTAGTCCGGCAGACACCTTGTGCCAGCGAGGGACCAGCCCCGCCTACGACCGCCGCTTATCCACAGGTGGCTTCCGCCAGAGCGCCGTATCCCGTTGCGGAAAGGCTTTCGACTGCAGCGTTCCAGTCCATTCCCGCCGACCGAAGGGCAAGTTCGACCATCTGCCGGGTGACTTGGCTGACGGTCAGAGGGCCGTACGGATTGAACCAGACGTGCACGTATTCACACATCGTGACGATCGCGTACGCGGTGACTGCCTCGTCAGAGTACTGGAACCTTCCGCGGGCCTTCCCCTCGGCCAGCGTAGACCTTAAGTCCCGCATGTAATCCCGCTGGAGCTCGATGAATTTCGCTTGATGCTCTTCGCCGAGGTCGAGCAAGAGGGCCTTCATCCCCACCGTAGCCGCATAAGCGGATGCAACGTCCGCCTGCTCGAGCTGCCAGGTAACGTGCGCTGCCACAGTTTGGGCCAAACGGAGAACCGGCTCTGTTGCGTTTACCGAATCCCTGACATGGTTCACGAAGCTGACCAGCACCTCTTCGAGGGCGGCAGAGAACAACTCCTCCTTGGAACTGAAGTGCCAGTATAGGGCCGGCGTCGTGATCCCGATGTCCGAGGCAATAGAACCAAGGGTCGTAGCGGCGTAGCCGTTCCTGAGAAATCGGTTCGAGGCGGCCTCGAGGATCCGCCCGCGGCTCACACTCGGCAGCTTAGTTGCTTTCGGCATTCTCGCCTCCAAAACGGCATCAGTCGAAATAGACGGTCAGTGACATTCAATTACCCCTTGGAGCCCGACAACGACCGGGCAGCAAGGTCGGGGAAGGAGCAACGCGATGACTCTTTTGGCCGCCAATAGTGCGCCCGCAGTCGCGAACGGCAATGAGGTATGCGGGCGACCGGGCAGGAACAATTTCGCTGTCACGAAGTCTCTCTGAACTCTTGACGCCTCTCCTTAATGAATGTTAAATCAATAATACAGGAGGGCGAATCTCCGGCTGCAAATGCGGGAGTAGGCAAGTCCTCTTTCCGGAAAGTCCACTGCACATGCGAAATGACGAGGAGAGTCATGACGAATATCGATTGGGACCGCGTATCCAAGGGCGTTGCCCGCGAGAACAACAAGATGATCTGGCGACCGTACGGCTTACCCACGGTCATGGATCTGGAACACTCCTGCTACCACGACGCGCCCATTTCGGAGCCCTGGGCCGAAATTCCGGAGCAGATGATCGTCTCGGTGGCAATCACCGGAGCGTTCTTCCGCAAGGACCAGAACCCTCACCAGGCCATCACTCCGGAGGAAATCCTCGCCTCGGCGCGGGAGGTTGCCGCCGCCGGAGCCAGCGCGATCCACATCCACGTCCGGGACGAGAGCGGCTACAACGTCCTATCTCCGGAGCGGTTCGAGGCCGTGATCCAGCCGTTGCACGAGGAATTCCCCGAGGTGCCGGTGGACGCCTGCCTGGTCCCGGCTTTGGACGGGGAGTGGGAGAAAATGCTCGATGTTCTGGACTCGGGGCTGCTCGACGCGGCGCCGATCAACAGCACAGCGACTTATATCGGCGATTCCCTTTTCGTTAAGCCCACGCCGATCCTGCTGGAGAAGACCCGCAAGATCCTTGAGGCCGGATCCGTCCCCGAGATCGCTATCTACACCGACGCCGATGTCTCCAACGCCGACCGCTACCTGTTCAAGTCCGGGCTGCTCAAGTCCGGTGCGACCTGGCTGGTGCTACCCGCACTTCCAGGCTGCAGCCCCATGGAAAATCCGCGGCAGATGGTCGCCAGCCTTACCCGGACCGTCGAAGCCATCCGCGATGTCGACCCGGAAGCGGTCATCATGGTCTGTGCGGCCGGAAGGGCCTCGACTTACCTGGCCACCCTCGCAGCAGTCATGGGCCTGCACATCCGTGTCGGCATGGAGGACACCTACTTCAAGTGGCCGCACCGCGAGGACAAGCTGACCAGCAACCTCGAGGCATTCCAACTGGCCAAGCAGCTGGCCGAAGTCGTCGGCCGCCGCATCGCCACGCCCTCGGAGACACGCGCCATCATGGGCCTGAAGGATCGGACCAAGGCCGCAGTAGCCAGCCACTGAGACTTGGGCCGAATGTTGTTAGCCCTGCTGCCCAGTCAGTCCGCAAGCACAACGGATCGACGGGCAGCAGGGCTGTACCATGCCACCTTCAAATATCAGATGACACCTGCTTCGGGTGGAGGTAAGAGAGGTGCGGAAACAGGTCCTTCACTCCACCGGACAGTCATTTGCCCGCCACGGCAAGTGCATCGCCAGCTGTGCCGCCACCACTGCGCCGTGTCGAGGTTTCCTCCAAGTAAGCACACGCACGTCAATAACTTCACGAAATGAAAGGCATCCTCATGGAAAACAAGGCAGAGTGGACAGATCTGGCCGGCCTGCAGGTGCAGATTCAGAAGGCCGGGCGGACCATTCGGACTGGTTATGTGGAGGACGTCGCCGCTACTGCCGATGCGCTTTGGATTGCCGCCCATGGCGTGGATGCACGTGCCCTGTACGAGAAGGCAGAAGGCTACGAGGTCCTGCCTGTAGGCGACCAGACGCGAATTTACTCCTAAAGACCGGGACAGGCTCCAAGCAGACCCGGAGGCCGGGGGACCCTGTCCGCAGCCTTGGCGCCAGAATTACAAGCAGCGCATGTTGCATGCATTCCGACAGCTCAATCTTCCCCACGGGCTGTCCTCCCACGCCTTTCTCCCCGACTGGCGGGCGGGCGTGATCCAATTCATAAAAACTCTTGACCGCTCTCCTTGATTAACGTTAAATAAGGAGGACATTAAGAAGCGTTATTTTGTGAGGAGACACCAATGCCAAAGATCACGTACCACCAGGCCGGCGGAGGCGTCGACGTGGTTGAGGTTCCCGAAGGCACCTCGATCATGCGCGCCGCCCTCAACAACAGCGTCAAAGGCATCGTCGGTGAATGCGGGGGCCAAACAATGTGCGCCACCTGTCATGTCTACGTGCGTAGTGATGCTGATCTGCCCGAGATCTCCGAAGACGAGGATGAGATGCTCGACTGCACCGCCGAGGACCGTCTCGGCAATTCGCGGCTGGGTTGCCAGGTCGTTGCAGGCCGCGACTTCGTCGAAATCGTGGTCGATCTTCCTGCGAACCAGAGCTAGTCGGAGGGCGACATGAGCGTTGTCATCATCGGTGCCGGACACGCCGGCGTACAGGCGGCAGAGTCGCTGCGCACGGAGGGCTACGCGGACCGAATCGTCCTGCTGGACAAGGCCGGGCACTTGCCCTACCAGCGTCCGCCGCTGTCGAAGGACTACATGAAGGAGGGCGGGGACCCCACGCCCATGCCGCTCAGGGGCGACGTCTTTTACCGCGAGCACGACATCGGTCTGCGGACAGGGGCAGAGGCCACGCACATTGACGGCGAAGCGCGGCTGGTCTGTGTCAAAGGCCGCGAGCCGATACCGTATACCCAGTTGATCATCGCTGCCGGCGCCGAGGCCCGCAGGGCCGAGTGCCCGGGCAACGAACTGGAAGGCATCGGTTACCTGCGCACGGTCGAGGATGCCGTAGCGTTGCGTGCCCAGCTCGACCGGGGCCACGGACGCGTCGTCGTAGTCGGTGCCGGGTTCATAGGCCTGGAATTTGCGGCGGTCGCGGCGCAGCGCGGGCTGGATGTCACCGTCATCGATTTTGCCCAGCGTCCCATGCAGCGCGTGCTGTCCCCGTCAATGTCCGACTATTTCGCGCAGGTACACTCCGGGCTGGGAGTAAAGCTGCACTTCGGCGAGGGCCTTGACCACTTCGTTGGCGAGCAAGGCCGAGTAACCGCCGTGGCCGGCACCTCCGGCGCGGTCTACCCATGCGACTTCGCCGTCGTGGGACTGGGTGTAGTCACCGATGACGATCTCCCCTCCGCCGCGGGGGTCAAGTGCGACAGGGGCATTCTGGTGGATGAGTACCTGCGCACAAACATGGCGAATACGTACGCCATCGGTGACCTCGCGGTATTTCCATCACGCCACGTCGGCGGGAATCTGCGGCTCGAATCAGTGCAGAACGCGACCGACATGGCCAAGACTGTCGCCAAGACGATCACGGGGGATCCCTCGACCTACGACATAGCACCTTGGTTCTGGTCGAACCAAGGCCCTGCAAAGCTGCAGATCGCGGGGCTGGCCGACCCCGCCGACGTCGTAATCGAACGCGGAAACCGCTCGACGGGCAAATTCAGCCAATTCCTTTTCCGCGACGGGCAACTCGTAGCCGTCGAATCGGTCAACTCACCTGCAGACCATGTCGCCGCCCGCAGGCTTCTCGAGCACCGCACCGGCATCACCATGGAACAGATCCGCAACCATGACTTCGACTTGAAGGCGTATGCCCGAAGCCTTCCTGTTCCATGACTGCTCCGAGCGTGAAAACCATCAGACTATTCCAGGTCTCAGTTGTCAGCTAAGCGCTCACCGGGACTACTGACCGACCGCCGAGGCGATCGCGGACTTCAGTTTCACCGCACGAGCTTGTCCCTATATCAAGAGCAGGCAAGCCGCTGACCAGTGGCTTGCCTGCCAATGCGAGAGGTAGCATCAATGCCGATACCAGTAGAACTCGAACCAAACCCGACAACAGCGCGCTTCGCAGATCGGGTCACCGGGTGGGCAGACTCATTCGGCCGGCCCTTTGCGCTCCATTACGGCGATCCGGCCAAGGAGTACAAGGCGCTCCGCGAGGCCGTCGTCGCACTCGAATACTCAACCATCCGCAAGTGGTTCGTCGAGGGCCCCGACGCCGTCGCCGCGGTGGACAGGGTGTTCTCCCGCAACGTCAGAGCCCTTCCCATCGGCCGGGTGGCGTATGGCGTCTTCACCGACGACGACGGCTACATGATCGAGGATGTCACGCTCGTGAAGCTCTCCCCGCAGACGGTTCTCGTCCTCGGCGGAGAGCAGCTCACGCAGCAGCAACTGGAGCAGGCGGTTCCGGATGGAACCACCGTCATGGATCGCCGCTCCGAATTTGCGGCCGTGTCGCTGCAGGGCCCTTCGAGCCGCGCTCTGCTGCAGCGTCTCACGACGGCCGACATTTCAAACGACGCGCTGCCGTATTACGGTTCGCTTCTCGACGTCGAAGTCGCGAACATTCCTGCAACCATCCTCAGACTCGGGTTCACGGCTGAGCTCGGTTATGAAGTCATGGTGCCTGTCGAACACACAGACACCCTCTGGGACGCGATCCTGTCCCAGACTGACCTCGGAATCGAGCTCATGGGCCTCGAAGCGATCCTCGTGGCCCGCACGGAAGCAGGCATGGTCATGAACGAGTACGAATACGACCGCTCCACTACACCATACGAGTGCCGCCTGGGCTGGACAATCGACTTCGAGAAGGGCCCCTTTCAGGGACGGGAGGCGCTGCTCGCACAAAAGAACAACGTTCCCACACGTCTGGTGAGTATCGAGACGAACGCTGCCGCCGCCGGCCTCGACGGCCGGACCCTGTCCCTCGACGGAGAACCCGTAGGCCGCGTGACGATGGCCGTTTCTTCACCGGCGCTTAGCGGCCGGACTCTTGCCCTCGCACGCGTGGACAGCACTCACGCGCGCATCGGCACCGCGCTGAAGATCGACAGCGATCAAGGGCTCGTCGGCGCAACGGTTCGCCAGACGCCGGCCTACGATCCCGAGCGCAACCGCGTCAGGAGCTGATCTTGGAACGCCACATACTGCGAATACGGGCGGCAGATCAACCCGGCATCATCCACACGATGACCGGCGGGATCGTAGCCACCGGCGGAAACATCCTTGACAGCGCACAGTACTCCGACGAGGATAGCGGGCAGCTCAATGTGAGAGTGGAATTTGAGTCGGCCGAAGACCCGGAGAGCATTCGTACTGAACTGGTCGACCGGCTTGCCCGCTTCGACCCAATCGTGGAGCTAAGGAGACTCCGCGACCGGCGGCGTGCCCTGATCATGGTGTCGAAGCTCGATCACTGCCTGGACGACCTGCTGTACCGATACCGCAGGGGAGAACTGCCGATCGAGATCCCGATGGTCGTGTCAAACCACGAGGAACTGCGCGACGTTGTCCAGGCTGCCGGTGTGCCGTTCCACCACCTTCCGGTCACCGCGGAGACCAAAGTTGCCGTGGAGCAGGAGCTGTCGAGGCTGGCCCACGAGAGCGGCGCCGACTTCATCGTATTGGCCCGGTACATGCAGATCCTCTCCGACGACTTCTGCGCACGTTTCGCGGGCCGGATCATCAATATCCACCATTCGTTCCTGCCAAGCTTCAAGGGTGCCAAGCCGTATCACCAGGCGCGACGGCGAGGCGTAAAACTCATCGGGGCGACCGCTCACTATGTCACCGCTGACCTCGATGAAGGACCAATCATCGAGCAGGACGTTGTCCGCGTCGATCATCGAGGCAGCGCGGAAACCCTAGTGGTGATCGGACGTGATGTCGAACGGAAGGTTCTCTCGCGGGCTGTGCAGCTCCACGCCGACGACCGCGTTTTCCTCTCCGGACAGCACACAGTCATCCTCTCCTAGACCCTGATCCATCGACCGGGCGGCCGGCCACCGAACCCGATCCGAGTCCGGCCGCCGAGTGTGCTTCAGGGCGTGGCATGAAAGCGGCCCTGTCCCTGTCGGAGGTGCCGACGTGCTAGATGGGCTTTTTGCTGGAAAGGCAGACCAAGGCGCCCAGAAACCGGGGGTGGGCGCAAGTATCGCCGAAAACGCTGTCTGTCCACCCGGCGCAGCAAGGCCGCACCCGCCAACGAGTCCGCCTAGGGCCGTCCAATTGAAGGCAAGTAAAGGAAGCATCTGCCCATTCCGTACCTTATCTCGCCCAGTCGCAGCAACAAGGGACTTCACCACCAAGTCCCTTGACGCTTCCGCTTATTTGATGTTGATTAAGTAATCAAGGCAACAGTGATGCAGCTCTCACAGGAATGGTGCTGATGCAATGGCGAACGCGGCCTTATCGTCGCGATGGCTACTCCCGTTTGCGGTTGATGCAGCTTGTTCTGGCTGGGATCGCTTGTCCTCTCAGTTTGTCTGCCGGGAATGTTTGGGGTCGACACATCCGGAAATGATGGTAAGCCTATCGACTGCTTCGCCGACGACGTACTGGCAGGTGAGGCAAAGCTCGCTGCTGCAGACGAGGCTAGCAAGTCATAGAGAACCGTCTACTGGGGCTCTCGGCCTGGATAGCACAAAGAAGATACCGACATGGAGGAAATTATGGAGAGTATTGCAACGCGGAAAGGGACCGCACGCGAGGACCGTGCCGCCTACCAGTCCGGAGGCATCGCGCTGAACACCTGTCGGGCACTCCCCTCGGGGGATGGAAAGCTGTCCGCGTACGGGTACTACCCATGGGACGACCCTGAGTTCGAGCGGGATCCCAATCCGTGGTACACCCGCGCCCAGGCGGAGATGCCAGTCCTGCTTGACGACACGGGCGCATACGTGGTCTCACGCTACGAGGACGTCATGGAGTTCGGACCGATGGCGTGCATGTCGGTCGAACCTGGATGGGATGCGGCCGGGCCATGGTCGGTCGCGAGCTCCACGATCATCGGCCGTGATGCTCCTGAACACACGCGATTGCGGCGGCACACGACGAAGTGGTTCGCACCGAAGGCTGTGCGCGAGTGGGTTACCACTACAGCCGCGGTCACGAACGAAATCCTCGACGAGAAACAGAACGACATTCTCGACGGCTGGCTCGACCTTTCGATCCTGCCCACACACCGCACCATGTGCCGGGTGCTTCAGGTGGACGACGAAGAGGCGATCGAGGTCATGACTGAGATGGCTGACACGATGCCGATGCTGTCGGCTCGTCCGCGGTCAGGAACGTGGGAGACAGCGGCCGAGGGTTTCGGCAAGCTCGGCCAGCGTATAGACGCGCTGATCGAGGCTCGACGCGCCTCGCCCGGCGACGGCCTGATCGACGCGCTGATAGATGCGGGGCGGGAAGGAACCATGTCAGGCCAAGAGATACGCGCGACCGCCCTCATGCTCTACAGCCTCGGCCACATGGACGTTGGGTACCTCATCGCCGCCGGTTTGCGCGTGTTCGCGGAACTCCCCGACGTTTATGCGGCTTTCCGAGACAATCCCGAAGTTCGCGATGCCATCATCAATGAAGTCGTGCGGTACGATCCGCCCGAGCTTTCCTTCTACCGGACGACGCTGGAAGATGTCACGATCCGCGGCGTGCAGATCCCAGCGGGTTCCCGGATCCGCTTCATGATGGGCGCGGCGAACCGTGATGCCGAATTCTTCGAGGACCCGCATCGCTTCAACTTCCGCCGTCCGCTGGACCACAGCAAGAACCTGTCGTTTGGCCTGGGCCCACACACCTGCGCAGGTCAAGGTTATGCGCGTGCCCAAGCGCGCACGATCTTTGAGACAGTGGCTTCGCGATTCAAATTCATTGAACTGGCCGGGCCGTTTGAGATGGATAACACCGACTTTTCACGCCACTTTACAAAGCTTCCCCTCCGCCTAAGAAACTGAGAATGCAGCTTTACCCATTCAGACTTCGTGAGTCGAGCCGGCATCGTGGCCACTGGCACTCACGGAGTCCGGCAGATCGTTTGTGCAGAACCCACCATGAAAGTTGAGAAAATGCCATAGCAGATGACGGCTAACCGCTACGCCTCTTATTCATGACTCTTGACGCCGGTCCGGCTCGGCGCGCTCCGGGGCCCAAACCGTTTCGCGATGGCATCGATGACCAGTGAATTCTCACCGGATGGCATGGTCATAGATGAGGCGATCTCCTACTATGCCCGCGGGGCAGCGGCGGGAGTCGTACTCCTGATCACTGAAGGCGTTTACGTGTCGGCGGATACCGGCACTGACAGCTGAGCTCGCGGGTGCCGCATGTCTGGCCGGCCGCAGCTCGCCGCATGGAAGCGCTTCGTAGCAGCCGCGCAGCAGCTGGGGGTCTCATCGCACCTCGGCACTGGCATCTGGGCGCCGAACTCATGGATTGCCCAGCTGCAAACCCGAAACTGTCCGCCCTAAGTTAGTCCGTCGGCGTTGCGCTTGAGGCGCCACGTACGGCCTGCCGCAACCGCCATCGAGCTCAATCTCATCCAGGGGACTACTTTACGCGGGCGGCCCTCGCCTCGAGAGACTTCGGTTTCGACGCCGTCGAGCTCCACGGAGCCCACGGCTACCAAGCGGAGCACAGGTTTGCCCGGCAACAGCGCGCCTCGGCAGGACAGGAACCTGTGGGTGCCCTCGCCGGCCTCGGCCAAGACCGGGTCGGGCCAGACCCCAAAACATGCCAGGAGCGGGTAGGTCCTGATGGTCACCCGCTGCCGGCTCCGCGGCGCCAATAACCTCCTGGCCCGCGCCGCCCGGGAGCTGGTGCTTTCAGCCACCTCGAGCCTTGGTTCAAAGGACTGGGGCTTTCCTCGACCCCGAACCGATCGGGGAGCGCTCAACGCCGGGCTCCGGCGGCCCAGGGACCACGCGGCCTGCCCGTCGAGCAGCGGCGGTGGGCCATGAATGGGGATCTCCACGAACCCAGCGACGACCCGCAATCGTCCCACCGCTCAACGATCCGGAGACAATGAGTAAGAGCTTCACGGCCCCGCGGTCGCTGGTTGTCATGCTCAGGGGTGTGACTCCTATATCTAAAGGCAAGCGGTCGCGAATCGGTTCGCGACGGTTCGAGCACAATATGTATGTGCTCGAACCGTTGAGCGCCGTAACGCTAACCGGACCGTCAGGGGCTTACGAAAGCCGTACGGTCAGCCCCTCGCAGTTGCGGTGGCGGTCGGAAAAGACCCACTGGGGTTCTCCGATAACCTCGATCTTCTCGAACCGCTCGGCGACGACGTCGAGGACGGCCCGCATCTCCACGCGGGCGACACCCTGGCCGCAGCAACTGTGTGTGCCTGCGCCGAAGGCGATCGCCATGCTTGCCGACGGGGGACGTGTCCAGTCGAACCCGTCGGGGTTCCGGAAGACCTCCGGGTCGCGTACGGCAGCGCCGAGGATGAACCGGACCTGCGTGTTTGGGGGAATTGTTAAGCCGTGGATCTCGTAGGGCTCTGTCGTGTATCGGTCGACAAGCACCTCAGGCAGTGCCCGCCGGAACGCCTCGTTGATAATGGCGGTACGAGCGTCGGGGTTCTCCCTATATTCCTTCCACGCCTCCGGATAGGCAGCGAGGTCGGCAAGTGCCGATGCCATGCAGTATCCGGGGTTGTGCGCAGCGGATCCCCACAGAATCTGGATCGACTCCTTGAGCTCGCGCTCCGTCAGCCCGCCCTCCTCCGTGATCTGGATCATTGCGTCCAGTAGCCCGTTTCCGGGGTTCCGTCGCTTCTCCTGGATGAGGCGTTCGGCGTTGAACATCATGAACCCGAACCCTTCCCAGGCGCGGGTCTTCTCGTCCTCGGTTGGTTCCCACCCCAGCGAGTCCATCGTCTGGTTTGTGGCGAGAATGTAGGGGATGCCGTCCTCACTGGGAATGTCCAACATGGCGGCCATTGCGTCCTGGGCAGGCTGCACACCGAGGTCGCGGTGGGCATTGATGATGCCGTCGGGGCCCATTCTGTCCAAGGCTGCCCGCGCCGACTCTGCGGCGACGTCGCCCATTCCCTTGGTGGCCTTGGGTGTCAACCATTTCCTGAACGCCTTGTGGATCCTGCTGTGCCGTTCCCCTTCGGTGAGCAGAACAGAGTTGAGGTTCGATGCCCAAGGACTGTCGCCGATCCCTTCCGGCGGCACGGCTACGAGCGAGGGATTTTTAAGGTGTTCGACGACGTCGTCGTAGCGGGTGATGATGATCGTCTCATCCTCAAGCTGGAGGATCGGGAACTGCTCGCGCACACGCGCGAACCACGGCCAGGGGGCCTTCACGAATTCCGGGTCCCTCCAGGGCAGGAGGTCTTCGCCCGGGGGAGCGGTGATCGTATGTTCTGTCGTTGTCACAGTGTCTCCTTCATCCAGGTCCTGAGATGCGCAGGACGTTGGTGTGCTGGTGGGCTTTTCCCTTGCTGCTGAAGCAGCGGGAGAAGATCCCGGCGGCGGGCTGGACGGGTGTCTGACAGCGGAGGGGCGCCGGGTCCTGGAAGTTAGATGGGGTTTCTTGCTGCGGTTAGCCAGCCTCCGTCGATGACCATCGCGGCACCGTGGATGAAGTCCGCGTCTTTGCTGGCCAGGTAGACAGCCAGGCGGGCGATTTCACGGGGCTGGCACCAGCGGCCGGCAGGCGTGCGTGCAATCTCGTCCTCGTTGTCGGGCAGGGTTTCGGAGCCGCCTTCCGGCACGGTGAGTCCGGTGAGGGTGGCCCCTGGACAGATGGCATTTACCCGGATGCCGCGCCGGCCATAGTCGAACGTGAGCTGGCGGGTCAGGCCCAGCACTCCATGTTTGGATGCGGTGTAGGCGGTGCCTCCGCCCGCAGCGCTGAGGGCCGAGATGGATGCGGTATTGATGATCGCGCCGCCGGACTGTTCCAGCATTTGGGGAATTACTGCCCGGGACATAAGGAACGGGCCTGTCAGGTTCACTGCGATCGTCCGTTCCCATTCGGCGAGTGATATTTCGTGCGCCGGCTGAAAGCTGTCTATGATGCCTGCGTTGTTGCAGAGCACGTCGATCCGTCCTGCCCACGTGCGCACCTCGTCAACTGAGGCGTGTACCGACTCCGGGTCGGCGACGTCGACTTTGACCGCCAGGGCCCTTTCGGGGTTGTCCAGCTCGTCCACTGTCCGTTGCGCGCTCTTGATATTGATGTCCAGAGCGGCCACCCGGGCGCCTTCAGCTACGAATTCCTGCACCATCGCTGCGCCCATTCCGGATCCTGCTCCCGTAACGATCACAACCGTGTCTTCATTCAACGTTGCCAAGAAACACCGACTTTCCACCGCTACGAGCTGTAGCGGATATTAATGCCCATTAATTTTCGCGTTGCCCCCGCCTCTCGGGTGAGCAATCCGTAGTCAATTGATTCGCCGCAGCCAAGGCGGCCCTCCCGTCTTGGCTCGGCTACGTCTACGTCTACGTCTACGTCTACGTGAGCTAGATTACTATCGTCTGAGTCAGCTTAATGACCGTTAAAGTGTTCGTCAAGGTCTCGGGCGGAATCCGCATGGGGGGAGCAAGGGGATGCACCCGTGAAGCTTCTACTCCAGCGGAAGTTGGAGTCCGGGCTTAAGTTCCCAGTCATTAAATGGTCATAAAGTTGCTGGCGCGGGCGGACGCGGGAAGGCTTCGTCAACGCCGACCTTTTGACGATCGGACACACGCGGGCCTTACAGCGCAGCCCGGCAGGCAGCAGTCGGCCGGCAAAGATCGAAAACCCTTGACAAGTGTTACTTACTTAACATTCAATAAACAGAACCTTCGGCGCCCGCCTATGAGCTCTCCTGGAGGGCATGCGAAGCGGGAACCTTAATTTTTCAGCAGGGAGAGTCTTATGAGCTATCAGGTCTCCGCAGATACCGGTGGAACTTTTATCGACGTTGTTGTGCAGGACAAGGCGTCAAAACAGGTGATCGGCAAGTCGCTGACCACACATGACAGGGTTTTCCGCGGGATGTCCAAGGCGATCGAGGTCGCTGCGAACGAGCTGGGAAAGTCGGCAAAGGAGCTCCTGGCTGATACTGATCTTTTTATTTACGGCACCACGCGTGCGACGAATGCCATCGTGACGCGCAAAGACATCGCCAAGACCGCGCTCCTGACCACGGCCGGATTTGAGGACGTGCTGGTGCTCAAAGAGGGCGGAAAGCAGGACGGATACGACTTCACCAAGCAGTACCCCGATCCCTACATTCCTAGGCGGCATACGTTCGGCGTCCACGAGCGGATCGATTCGGAGGGCGAAGTTGTCGTCGGGATCAATGAGGAGTCCCTTCGCGAGACGCTGAAGAATATTCGTGAGGACGGCTTCGAGGCTGTAGCCGTCTCACTGCTGTGGTCGGTAGTCAATCCTGTCCACGAACTTCGGGTGGCGGAGCTTCTGGCCGAGGTTGCGCCAGGTGTGCCTGTGACTTTGTCCCACCAGATCGCACCGATCATCCGGGAGTACCGCAGGACTTCTGCAGCAGCGATCGATGCCTCGCTCAAGCCCCTGATGCAGCAGCACTTCAAGCAGCTGGAGCAGGACCTCCGCGAGTTCGGATATAAGGGAGCCATCCTGGTCTCCACGAGCATGGGCGGGGTTATGAACATCGAGGAGGTCATCGAGTCACCGATCCATACGGCGCGCAGCGGGCCCTCGATGGCTCCTCTCGCCGGCCTGAATTACTCCCTCCTCGAGGGACTCGGCGGCGACATGATCGTCGCAGACACCGGAGGCACGACCTTCGACGTCGGGCTGTCCCGCAACGGTGCCGTAGTCCACTCCCGGGACACGTGGATCGGGCCCGAGTGGGAGGGCGACCTCCTTGGCATCTCCTCCGTCGACATCCGCTCCATCGGGGCCGGTGGAGGTTCGATTGCCTGGGTCGACGAGGGAGGCCTGCTTCGCGTCGGCCCCCAGTCAGCGGGATCCGAGCCTGGTCCAGCCTGCTACGGCAACGGCGGGACCGAGCCGACGCTTTCCGACGCAGCCTGCGTCCTCGGCTACTTCGACCCTGACTACTTCCTGGGGGGCCGAATGCAGCTGGATGTCTCCGCAGCAGAGGTCGCTATCGGCAAGGTCGCCGCCCAGCTTGGGGTGAGCGTGCTCGAGACCGCCTGGGGAATTCTGTCCCTGGCAAGCGAAGCGATGGTCAAGGCTGTACACGAGATCACGATCGTCCAGGGCCTTAATCCCCAGGACAGCACGCTGGTAGCCGGCGGCGGTGCGGCCGGCATCAACATCATGCAGATCGCCAGCGAGTTGGGATCCCGCCGTGTGATCCTGCCCAAGGTGGCCTCGGCCCTTTCCGCCTCCGGCATGCACTTCGCGGACATCGTGAAGGAGGAATCTGCTGCCCTGATCACGTCCTCGGATGCCTTCGCCGCAGCGGCCGTGGAGAAAGTCCTCCAAGGGCTCGAGGCAAAGCTCGAAGCGTTCGCCGGCCGATTCAGTGACCATTACCCCGATCACTCCATGGAGTTCGGCGTGGAGGCGCGGTATAAGAGCCAGGTCTGGGCGATTGACCTGCCGCTATCATCGGTCCGGCTGAGCCTGCAGGGCGACCAGGAGCAATTGTTCAGTGCATTCCATGACCTGCACGAGCGGATCATGGCCGTCCGCGACCCGGATTCGGCCATCGAATTCCTCAATTGGCGGGCGCGGGTGACTGTCCGCCTTCCCCGTGCCAGCCAGGAATTTCCAGCCGCCGGAGAGCGGATGGGCCAGCCTACTTCCAATCGGACCTGCTACTTCGGCGGTGCAGGGAAGATCGAAACCCCGGTCTTCAAGCCGGCCGATCTCCTTCCCGGCACGCGGGTGAGCGGGCCGGCCGTGATTGAGGAACCCACCACAACCCTTGTCATCTACCCCGGGATGGCTGCCCAGGTCGCCGACTCCGGGAACTATTTGCTTCACATCGAGGAGGACGAGGCATGAGCAACAAGAATTTTGATGCCATCCGCACTGCAGTCATCGCCAACAAAATCGACGGGATCGTGCGGGAGATGACCAACACGCTTCTGCGGTCCGCCCGCTCGGCGGTCATCAACAGCGCACGCGACTTCTCCTGCGCCATCCTGACTGCCGACGACGAGCTGTTGGCAGCCGCCGAAGGAATCCCCGTGCATGTTTTCGGGGCCCAGCTCCAAGCCCGGGCCCTGCGCGCTGCACACCCCGACCTGCGCGAGGGGGACGCCTACCTCGACAACAACCCGTACGTGGGCAACTCCCATGCTGCCGATCACACGATCCTTGTCCCGGTTTTCATCGACGGAGAACACCTGTTCACCGCAGTGACCAAGGCACACCAGTCCGACGTCGGAAATTCGATCCCGACCACATATCACGCCTCGGCCAAGGACGTCTATGAGGAAGGCGCCCTGATCTTCCCCACCGTTAAAGTGCAGTCCGGCTACGAAAACGTTGACGATGTCATCCGCATGTGCCGCAGCCGCATCAGAGTTCCATCGCAGTGGTACGGAGACTATCTGGCCTCAGTCGGCGCGGCCCGCATCGCGGAGCGCCGGCTGAAGGAGCTCGTCGCCAAGTACGACATCGAAACGGTCAAGCAGTTCATGCACGACTGGCTGGACTACAGCGAGAAAATGATGAGCAAGGCGATCGAGAACCTTCCGGCCGCCACACTGCACAACACCGGACGACACGACGCGTTCCTCCCGTATCTTCCGGACGGGCTGGAGATCGACGTCAGGATCCAGATCAAACCGGACGAAGGACGGATCCACGTCGACCTGACCGAAAACGGGCCAAACGTTGACTGCGGCCTGAACCTGACGGAGGCAACGACCCGGGCCGCAGTGTTCAGCGGGATCTTCAACGCGATCCCGACGAAAATCCCGAAAAACTCCGGCGCTTTCAGGCGTGTACTCATCGACATGAACGAAGGTTCCGCAGTCGGGAAGCCACGTTTCCCGCATAGCTGCTCGGTCGCGACCACCAACGTCACGGACCGGCTGATCAACTGCGTCGGTGCCGCTTTCGCCCAGCTGGGCGAGCCCTACGGTGTGGCGGAGGGGGCAGTCGGGGTGGGCGCCGGCTACGCCGTGCTGTCCGGAACGGACCGCCGCAGCGGAGAAGCTTTTGTGAACCAGGTATGCGTCACCGCGAACGGCGGCCCTGGCAGCGCCCACGCCGACGGCTGGGTCACCTACGGGGTTCCCTGCGTGAGCGGGCTGATGTACCGGGACTCGGTCGAAGTTGATGAAATCAAGATGCCAATCCTCTACAAGCATCTTCGCCTTGTGACCGACACGGGTGGAGCGGGCAAGTTCCGTGGCGGCCCGTCCTTCGAGCTCGCGTACAGCCCCAAGACCGATCCGATTACGGTCATTTATCCCTGTGACGGCCAGATCAACCCCTCCAAGGGGGTCGCCGGAGGTTCGGAAGGCCGAACCGCCGAAGTTTGGCTGGAGACGGCCGACGGATCCCGCACAAGGCTTCCGAACACCGCCACCGTGGTCCTGAACCCGGGTGAGACCATCCACGGTTTTGACGCTTCCGGCGGAGGATATGGGCCGCCATTGGAGCGCGACCCCAGCCTAGTCCTGGCGGATGTTCTCGAAAAGTGGGAGACCGAAGAGCACGCCAGGTCGACTTACGGGGTTGAGGTTGTGATGACCGAGAACGGTCTCACCGTCGATGAGGACGCCACCTCACGGCGGCGGGCTGCGATGGCAGCTAACTGATCCGCCACAGCTCCGACGTCTGCCGTGCCGGCGGCTTTGCGCCGGCACGGCAGCCGGACCGTATTGGGTCCGGCATCGAAGTGGAACATACACCCGCATGGGCCATGCGGCCGAACAGGTGCATACCAGCAACACGGTCGGCCCATAACCAGGACTAATCAAACGAAAAAATCGAAAGAGGTACCGAGGATGAGCAAGCCGACAGTAGTGGTGCTTGGCGCAGGTGGCGCCCAGGCATCGGGATTGATCCGCGGATTGGGTCGTTCCGCCACGGAACTGCGTCTGATTTGCGCTGACCGCCGGTTCCGCGATGACACGGTCATCGACGCCGGAAACCAGGAGGTGCAGCAGGTAGAGTTCGACCTTCTGGCAGACCCCGGGAAACTCCACGAAATCCTCGCCGGCGCCGACCTGGTTCTTAATTGCACCGGACCCTACTACACCTTGGGACCGGTCATCCTCGACGCTGCCATCGCGGCCGGGACAAACTACGTTGACATCTGCGACGATGCCGATGCAACCGAACTGCTGCTGCAGCGAGACGAAGCGGCCAAGGCAGCGGGAGTGACCGCGCTCATCGGCATGGGGTCGGCGCCGGGGACTACCAACGTGCTCGTCCGGCTCGCCCTCGACTCCCTGCCCCCCGAGGAAGCAAGTGCGTCGATTACGTGGTGCGTCGACGCACACGACATGGTCGGGGCTGTGGTGCCCCACTTCGCGCACTCGTTCAGCACTGCGGTTCCGGAAGCCGGAGGGACTCCAATATGGGAGGAACTCGAGCCGCAGCGCGTAAAGTTCCCCGAGCCGGTCGGAGAACAGCTCGTCGTGACGCTGAGCCACCCGGAGGTGCTCACCCTTCCGAAGTTCACGAGGGTCACGGAGGCATCGAACAAGGGCGGACTCATCCCGGAGGACTTCACGCACCTCGGCTGGGCGATCTCGCGGCTCCCCGAAGGCCCTGACCGGGCGGCCGCGATGCACACCATCTTCGAAACCGCCCGTACGCAGCATGCGGACCGCGAACCCGTGGGGTCGGGGCTGATCGTCGACGTGCGCGTTGGCAGCGAAGGAATTGTCTTCCTCTCGGGCGGGAAGATGAGCCAGGAGGACGCCACCGGAACCCCCGCAGCGGCCGGTGCCCTTGTCGCCCTGCAGGGACGCGTGCCAGGTCCGGGCGTAGTGTGCCCGGAGGTCCTGAACCCTGCTGACTTCTTCGCATCGCTGCGTGAGGTCTCAGCCGGCGGCGGCGGCATGACCGCATACCGGACCCGCGGCGGAGAGATCATCGAGCACGTCCGGATCCGCGACCTGCTCGCCGCCACCGCCATGGCCGGGTGAGCGCTGGATGAACTTCTGCAAATAGTGCCGGATCCCCATAACCGACGGTAGACGGAGCTGCTTAGGCGTCATCGACTCAAGCAGTGTCGCTTCTCAGTAAGGACGGAACATTGCGTGCTGTATGCGTGTCAGGCCCTAAAGGGCCCTCGGGCCTGAAGGTCCTCGACATCGAAGCCCCGGTGCGCGGGCGCGACGAAGTCATTGTTGAGGTTCGGACTGTCGCCCCGGCATTCCCGGATCTGCTCATGTCGCAAGGTAAGTATCAGGTCAAGCCCGACTTCCCCTTCAGCCCCGGCTCGGATTTTGCCGGCGTTGTCCTGGAGGCGTCGGGCTCGTCCGAGTTCTCCCCTGGTGACCGTGTGGCAGGCTGTCTCAGTTATGGAGCGGCTGCCGAGATCCTTTCCGTACCCAATGACCGGCTTTATCCGCTGCCCGCGACAATGTCGTTCTCCGACGGGGCTGCGATTCCGATGAATTACCTGACGGCACACTTCAGCCTGGTGACCCGGGGAGGTCTGGCCTCAGGGGACTGGGTGATGGTGCTGGGTGCATCCGGCGGAGTGGGCCTTGCCAGCATCCAAGTCGCAGCAGGGCTGGGGGCCCAGGTCATCGCGGTGGTGTCCAGTGAGGAACGGGCGGTAGTGGCCGCCGAAGCAGGCGCCCGCCATGTCGTGCTTCGAAACGAGGTGCCAGGGATTGTCCGGGACCTCACTGGCGGCCGAGGAGTCGATATCGTCGTTGACGTTGTCGGCGGCGATATGACCAACGCGCTCAGGACGCTGGCACCCTTGGGCCGGGTCATGGTCGTCGGCTTCGCCTCGGGCGAGATTCCCACGGTCAAGGTGAACCGGCTTCTGCTCACCAACACGGACGTGCGCGGCGTCGAGTCCGACTACCTGTGGCGGCAGGGCCTCAGCCGAAAGGCGTGGGACGAACTGATGAAACTCGCGGAAGCAGGTTATATCAAACCCGCTGTCCGGGAGGGGGGCTCGCTCAGCGATTACGGTCCGGCTTTGGAAAGCCTCTCCGCACGTTCTGCCGTGGGACGGACCGTCCTCTCATTGACCTGATGCTGCGGTGGACAATTGAATGGCGGCTGCAACTGTCAGCATCCGCGCCACACGGGCTGGCGTTTTTCCACAAAAGCACGGGCCCCTTCCCTGGCGTCGGCGGAACTTAGAACCTTCTCAACAGTCGGAAGGCTTCCCCGCATAGCGCGGAAGGCTTCCTCTTCGCCGAGTCCTTGCACCGCGTCGACCACATCAAGGGTCGCCGCGACGGACAAAGGTGCGGACTGGCAAATCGAGAAGGCAAGCTCCCTGGCCGTGGCTAATACCTGATCCGCCGGAACGACTCTGTTGACCAGGCCCCATTGCTTCGCCTCGAGTGCGCTGAAGGTCCGACCTGTCAGCAACAGCTCAAGGGCCACCGGGCGCGGCAGGCGAGCTGGCAGACGGATGAGGCCGCCAGCGTCCGGCAGGACGCCCAGACGGACCTCCGGAAATGCAAACACGGCCGTTTCGGCCGCAACCGCCAAGTGTGCTGCCAGCATCAATTCCACTCCGCCCCCATAGGCCGAGCCATTAACTGCCGCGACAATGGGTTTGCCGAGGCCGAATAGTTCTGTGATCCCGGCGAATCCGCCCGGTCCGTGGTCCGCGCCGGTGCCTTCGCCCGCATCGGCCGACTTCAGATCCCAGCCCGCACTGAAGAAACGTTCACCGCCGCCCGTCAGGATACCGGCGCGCAGGGAAACATCATCTTGAAGCATGGAGAAGGCGTCGTATAGCGCCCGGCTCGTCGAGGCGTCGATCGCATTGGCTTTCGGCCGCTCGAGCGTCACGGTCATGATTGGGCCATCTAGGTCGACACGTACATCGGTCAAAGTCATAGGGCCTCCAAGGCCGGGTCGCGGGCTGCCGAGGGTCAGGGGAGAAGAACGTTCTTGTCTTCCAGGATTTTGCTTGACGAGATCCTAGGGCATCTATAGATTATTGAATTAACGTTAAATAGACAACCACTTATTTGGGTCCAGGTGTTTCAGGAAAAGTGCGGCATGAGGTCTGCCCCTGGGCCGAGGAGAACACCGATCGATTCCTTTCTTGGAATTTGCGCAAGCTACGAGGAGTACCTGCACATGAAACAGCACCTTGACGACCGGCCGTTGCCCTTCCCGACGCTTTCGGCGGCGCTCAAACATTGGGCATCGGTCACTCCACGGAATCTTGCTCTCACCGCGGGGCCGGATGAGCTTACTTATGCTCAGTTGTCGGAGAAAGTCTCGCTGTGTATGGCTTGGCTCGCCGAACAAAATGTGAGGCCCGGCGACCGTGTCGTGATCGTAGGCCACAATACGATTGCGTGGATTGTCCACTACCTGGCCGTTCTGTCTTTGGGCGCCGTAGTAGCACCGGCAAACAACAGGCTCAACCCAACCCAGTTCGCGGACCAGGTGGATCTGCTCGATGCGGTGCTCGTCCTGGCCGATGACGCCCACTCAGAAATTACCTCGCACGTTTCGGCCGAACGGGTCAGGCGCCTCAGTGAAGACAACCAGAGCACGGCCGTTGCGGCATTACCGGACCCTGATCCAGGATCCCCTGCCCTCATCAGTTTCACCTCCGGGACCACCGGAAAGCCCAAGGGTGCCACCCTCACGCAGGAGGCCCTGGCTGAAGCCTCTTGGGCATTCGTCCGGGTACTGGGAACCCATCAGGGCGATTCGACCCTCGTCGTCGTACCGATGTTCCACAACACTGGATTTGTGGACCAGTTCGGCCACATGCTGCTGTTGGGAGCCCGGACCGATCTTCTCTATAAATTCAGCACGAAGGAGGCTGTTGCCGCGCTCTCGGTCCGTCCCGTGACGTATTTGGCAGCCGTTCCGAGCATCATTCGTCTGATCATGCTGGCTGAAGGAGCCGGCAGGGCCTTTGCCTCGATCCGGGTCCTCCTCTATGGAGGGTCGCCGATGCCGGCAACCTGGATCGATGAACTGTTGGCACAATGGCCGGACATGCGCCCCTTCCACGGCTACGGGATGACCGAGTACGGGTCAGCGGTGTCCTTCTTGACTCCCGAGTATGCCCGGAAGTACGGCGAGTCCGTGGGCTTCTCCGTCCCCGGCACGACCATTCGCATCGTGGGTGAAGACGGGGTTGACGTCGCACCGGGCAAGGTGGGCGAGTTATGGGTCCAAGGTCCAACGATGATGCAGGGCTACTGGCGTCAGCCCGAGCTGACCGCTTCGAAGATCCATGACGGCTGGCTGCGGACCGGTGACCTGGCCAAATTGGACAACGGGCTGTACTACATCGAGGGCCGGGTCGACGACGTAATCAATCGCGGGGGCGAAAAGGTGTTGCCCGCCCACGTTGAAGCCTTGCTGGCCGCCCTGGATGCGGTGGGACAGAGCTGTGTTTTCGCAGTGCCCGATCCGATCCTGCAGAACCGCGTGTGGGCAGCCGTTGAGGAACGCCCGGGGACAGCTTTCGACGAAGTGGTAGCCCGGGAAGCGCTGCAGTCATTGCTTCCTGACTATGCAGTTCCCGAACGGATCGAAGTTCTCAACCCGCTGCCTCGAACAGCCAGCGGCAAGATCGACCGGCGTGCAGTCGCGGCCCACTTTCAAGGCTTACCCAGCCAGGGTCTGGCGCGACAGGCCTAAGGCCTTGCGGGAGAGGGCTCGTGGGTTCCTGCGGCTGGTGTGGTTTTCTGTCCAGAGGTGTGCTTGAGCTGCGGATCAAGTTTCGGAAGACGCCCCACCGGAAGCGCCGCTCAGAGTCAAGGGGGCCCGCGCCTTGGATGCGTGCCCTCTTCTAGTCGGAGGCGGCCAGGGGCTGAGTGGTTTAGGGCTGACTTGGACGGATAGCGGGCATGCGGAAACTGCGTCGGCTCAGAGTTCGCTTGGTCGGTGAGGATGCTGTTAATCAGCCGCGATCCGGCCTCTTAGCCTGATGCCCGGGAGTTCAGGACCGCGGAGGCCCCGACCATATGCCTTACGATGCCTTCGTACCGGTTTGCGACTGCAGCAATGGACATTTCACCTTGGGGATCGAACCAGGTGAACACGTAGTCGCACAACGTGATGATGGCGAAGGTGGTTGTTGTGACGTCGTCCACCAACATGACACCGCGGTCTTTTCCGGCCTGCAAGACTTCCCCGACCTCGCGCACATACTTGCGCTGCATTTCGAAGACAGGTGCAAGGCGGTCGCTGGAGAGTTCGTGCGCCTCTCCTTTATAGGTCATCGTCAGATCGAAGGCGCGGGCTGCGCCCAGCTGCTCCAGCTGCCAGGTCACGTGGGCGCGCACTATCTGCCCTAATTTCAGGACGGGTTCCTCCTCCGTGATCGACTTCCGGACGTGCGCCAGAAAGTCGTTCATGGCAGCCTCGAAGACGGAGACGTAAAGGTCATCCTTTGAAGGGAAGTACCAGTAGAGGGCCGGTGCTGAAACCCCCAGCTCCTGGGCGACGGCCTTCATGCTCGTTCCTGTATACCCATTCTGCAGAAACATCTGCAGTGCTACCTTCATGACTCTGTCCCGGCCAATCACATCTCCGCTACGTGCGGATAATTTGCCCCCCGGGCTCGTTCTATTGGCGGTTCGGCCCACTGCCATCCTCAAATTCCTATCTGCTCGCGGTCTACGGCTGACGGCCACGTCCGCGAAACCGCGTACAGCCGGTCGTCCGACGATGACTCATAACGAGCTTAACGCCCATCAAAGTGTTTTGCACCATGCGCTGAAGATCAAGTCCGCAGTAAGGCGGGTAGTTTAGTGCGAGTGGAAACGATGACGCGACGCCCTTTGCTTGCATTTCAATGCCAGTTGCGCAGCTGCTGCCCGGACCGTGCCTGAGGCGGAATCGGATGCACGCGGCGGATTATCAACTTAAGAGGTATGGGTAGGCGACTCAGAAATGGGCATGCATTCGAGATGAAGTGCAGGCAGAGGCTTGGAGCGAGATCGTCCAGTTCTTCTTCTGACCTGGGACTTATGCTGGTCCTGCTTCTCCTCACATCTACATGGCTCTTCTAATTCTTGGATGGCGCGGATTTTCCGTCTGGACTGTCTCCCCGTCCGCAGGACACGCTGGATCAGCTGATAGTTCGGCCGGATGGGGGCTCTCAGAGATAACTAAAAAAGCTCCATGGTTTCCCATTGTCTTTACAGATCATCAGAAAACCACAGAGCAGGTGGGGACTCCAGCCCTGCTTCCAAAGAACTGTTTGGGGCTGCAGGAAAAAAGGAATGTCGCGCAGGCGAGTCCGTCCGAGCGCGGGGCCCGACCCCTTGCAGACTTCGATACTGAAACCCACAAGGGGCCGGGCCGTCCGGGAACAGGAATACAGGATAGCTGCCGAACGCGACAAGCCCGGCAAGATGCGGGCCGCAGCCGCGGTTGACGCATGCCTCATTTGGCTTCGCCACCAATTGGGAATCCTGCTGTGAGCTCGTGCCGGCAGACTGGCTAGCCCTAGTGCAGGTCGCCGAAGAAGCTTTCAACTTCGTGCTGGTTCATATCGCTGAACCAGCATTCGACAATCTTTCCGTCAGCGAACTTGTACAGCCCCAGCCGGTCGGTGGCGACGTGGCGGTCGCCCTTGGTCCAGACTTCGTGGACCATCAGCAGCACGCCGTCGTCACCGGCAAGCAGGACCTCGTTCTGCCCGCCGACCTCCCAGGAGTCGGTGTAGGCGGCAACGCGGCCGATCCAATCCCTGGCGAATGCCTCGCGGCCATGATAGTCCCCGGATAGCGGCCCGTTGCCGCCCATGTGGACAACCACGTCTTCGGCAAAGAAGGCTATGCCGGCGGCCTGGTCACCTCGTTCCCACGCCGCGTGGTAGTCGTGCAGGAGGCTGAGGGAAGACTCTGTGGACACGTTCTCTCCTTATCGTTTTGCGGGCTACCGGCGATCTTACGACCGTTAAGTGCGGTTGGTTAATTACGCTGCCCGGTTGTCTGGTTGATTATTGCCAACACTGGGACTGAAAGGCAATAGCGCGCTGCCTTGGAAAAAGTTCTTGACGTTGCCCCTTAATGGTGATTCAGTTCATACCAGCGTGATTCAGTTCATCAGATACTTAACCTGCTCCGGCGCCCTCGCAGGAGCTTGATCATGAAAGATCTTCCATGGCTGCCGAACTTAACCTCAAGCAAGCGGAGCATCCCGCTGGCCGCAAACAGACCCGTCTCTCGGGCCAGATGGGCATGACCTCTCTTGTCCTCAGCGTGCTGGCGTTCTCTGCGCCGATTGTGTCCGTCTCCGGCTACATACCTTTCACGATCATCTTCGCCGGACAGGGCGCGCCGGTCGCTTTTGCTGCGGGAACTGTCCTCCTGATGATCTTTGCCGTGGGTTACATCGCCATGACGCGGACCCTACCCACACCTGGTGCCTTCTACGCGTACATAACGGCGGGTTTGGGCAAGACTGTCGGCCTTGGCGCGTCTTTCCTTGCCGTGGTTGCCTACTTGGCAATTTTGGCCGGTGTTTACGTCTTTACCGGCGTTACAACGACGTCGCTCCTCGCCAGCTTTGGAGTTCCGGAAACCCCATGGTGGCTCTGGTCCTTGGTGGCATGGGCGTTCGTGGCCGTGCTGGGACACTTCCATGTCGAGCTGTCCGCTAGAGTCCTCAGCCTGGTCATGGTGCTCGAGGTGGCGCTGGTGATGGTTTTCAACGTCGCCACACTGGTCAAGGGCGGGGCCGAAGGGCTGAGCATGGCGCCGCTGAATCCGGCCGAGTTCGCCAAGGGTGACGTGCCCATCGCCATGGTCTTCGTTGTTATGGTCTTCATTGGATTCGAGGCCACGGCTCTCTACCGGGACGAGGTTAAGACGCCGGATACAACCGTTCCACGCAGCACCTACCTGGCGGTCATCTTCATCGGGGCCTTATACACACTTTCCTGCTATGCGCTCGTCTCCGCATACGGCAGCGCAGCCGTCGACACGGCTACAAATGAACCGGCCAGCATGTTCGGCAACGCCATCGGCCACTTCGTGGGACCGGCCTTTACGCAGATCGCCTTCGTGCTGATCGCCACATCGGCAATCGCAGCGCTGCTCTCCATCCATAATGTGATTGCCCGCTACGTGCATAATCTGGGTGCGGACCGGGCCCTGCCTCCGTATCTCGCACGCGTGCACCCCCGCCATAAGTCGCCCCATACCGCCTCGGCCACCGTCGCGGCGGTCGTCGCCATCGCTTTGATCCCGTTCCTGTTGGCCGGCACCGACCCGTCCGTGCTGTACGGCCAAATCGGGGGTCTGGGGTCGACCGGCATCCTCGCACTCATGGCGCTGGTGAGTCTGGCTGTGATTGTTTGGTTCCGTCGCCGTCGGGACCTACGCTCACAATTTTCGGCGTGGCAAGTGGTACTCGCCCCCGGCATAGCGTTCGCTGCGTTTTCAGTGACCATTGTCCTGGTGATTCTGCACTTCGAGCTCATTGTCGGCGGGGAAGCCGGCCAAAACCTCGGATTGCTGCTGGTCCTCGCAGCAGCCCTTGTCGCGGGCATGGCCGCTGCCGTTTACTTCCGCTATTCGCGACCGGAGGTCTACCGGAGCCTGGGGTCCACACGCGGTGAAGTTGATGAGGAATTCAAAACTGCCATTGTAGAAAAATTTGTTAACCAACGCTGAAAGTCCTCGCGACCATGATGCCTCCAGTTGTCGCCGCGCATCGTTTCCCGCCCGCCGGCCGTTAGGCCTGCCCTGTCTGTCCGTCCGAAAGTAAAAGGAGAACCACAAGATGACGCAGCCCAGCTACCGCAGACTCGAAGGCCGACACGCAATAGTGACTGGTGCCGGTCGCGGCATCGGTGAATCGATCGCCCACAAACTCGCGATGGAAGGTGCGGAAGTACTCGTAGTCGGCCGTTCATTGGCGCCGTTGGCCGACACGGTCGCTGCAATCGAGTGCACCGGCGGACGTGCTTGGGCACTTTCCGCCGACATATCTTCGGAAGACGAGGTTGAGCGGGTGACAGCTGCTGCACTCGATCGTTGGGGACGGATCGACATCCTGGTCAACAACGCTGCAGTGTTCGATGAGCCACCCTTCCTCGAGGTCGATGCTGCAACTGTCCGGCAGATTTTCGACATCAACGTCGTCGGAACCTTCCTCATGTCGCAGGCGGTGGCCAAGGGCATGGTCGAGAACAGGCGCGGATCCATCGTCCACATCTCATCCATCGACGCGCTCGGCGCCGACGGACCCGTGACGGCGTACTCAGCCACCAAGGCCGCCGTCGTCAGCATGGCACGGACGATGACGATGGAGCTTGCTCCATTCGGGGTGAGAATCAACTGTGTTGCACCAGGCTTCGTGAACACCGACATGGTCCACAAAACCTCGACGCCCAGCGTGCTCGACCACATGCTCCATGACTTCAAGCGCGTGCCGATCCGCCGGCTGATCGAGCCGGAGGAGATAGCCGCAACAGTTGCCTTCCTCGCCTCCGATGAAGCCTCGGCCATCACCGGAGCGAACATGGTCGTCGATGGAGGCCTGACCTCAAACCTGTTCGTGATGGAGACGCTCCCGGAGTCGATGATTCCGCTCGGCAGCTGACGCAGAAGACGTTCTTGCACAGGATTTAGGCACATGGATTGATCGCTGTTCCCGGACCGATTCCCTTGAAAGCGGCGATCAATCCGACGATGCTTGCGGCTGGCGATTGCTTGCTCAGCCTCGCTGCCATCGACCGTCACTATGCCTCAGCACGCCGGACCATGACTCAAGGAACAATTTCCGGATCTCGCCATACAGAATGCTGCTCTGCTGATAACCGCGTCACCCGTTTGGACATCTCATAATGAAAGGCAGGAAAGGTAGACAAATGGCGTGGGTTTTCTTGTCATGCGCAATAGTTGTAGAGGTTCTCGCCACTACGTTTCTCGCCTTGACCCAGGAGTTCACGAAGCCATGGCCTACCGCGGCAGTTCTCGCGGGATATGGCCTGGCGTTCTTCTTGCTCTCCAAATCATTGAAGGACCTGGAGGTAGGGGTTGCGTATGCCATCTGGGCCGGTTTAGGTACGGCACTCGTGGCCATTATCGGCATACTTTTCTCGGGAGAGACGTTATCAATGGTGAAAGCGACAGGAATCGTGCTCGTAATCGTTGGCGCCGTCCTACTTAATCTCCATGAGACCGGAACTCCAACGGCTTGACTCCTGGTTTGTCCCTGTCCGTTTCCATCTAAATGGACGCAGTGTCACTACATCTGACGCATTCTCATTCAATGTTCATTACATCTGACGCATCGCAGGTCAGAGGCCTGCGATGCGTCAAGTTAGATGCAAAAGGAGAGTCCCGCAGATATCTCTGTCCGTTGTCAGTGAATCTGGCAGCGCTGAGGTGGGAAAATGCCAGTTCTACTGACAGCGGTCCGGCGTTTGGTTGTCATTCGATTTGGCAGTTCCGTATGTACGTAGTAGTTGCATCCTGAGTGATCGCACGGTTTGTGGGTGTCTGGTTCCAAGGTCACTCAATCCCCGCAGCGGGCGTGCTCCCGCGGTGAGTCTTCGCCCTGAGCCGCGGCTCAGGGCGGCTCGCCAGCCTCGTGGGGACGAGCAATGACGCGATCTCTTGGGGCGACCAGGGTCTGACAGCACCAAGCAAAGACACGCTGCCACATTAACTGACACAATCGCTGCCAGCCCATAAGCTGCCGTGTCTTCTGACAAATCTGCCAACTCAACTGACAACGGACAATCTCTTCCTTAAACCCCTTCTGGCTAGGCGTTTTGTTTCGCCGATAACCTCGGTTGCGTTAAGCAAATGATGATTATTGCATCCGATGCATTCGCAGCCCCTTGCTACTGAACCGTCAGCTGCCGTGACAATCGAAGCGACAACACAAGCGCGACGGCACAGAGGGCCTTCGCCAAGAACTGCTAGGCCAACGCCGTTCGCCTAGCATCAAGAGGTTAGTCGGTTAAGTTCGAGGGCGCTGCGTTAGCGCCCAAGCCTTGGTTCCGTGACGCCGTCGAGGCGCGGTGTTTTCAAGTCAGGTTGGAGCGCTAAGCAGTAAAATGCAGCATGGAGATTCCAGAGCCATTTGTAGAACCCACCCAGCGCCGGATCCGGGTCCGGCTGGGCAATGAACTGGTCGCCGAAAGCACTCGCGCGCAACTGCTAGTGCAGTACGGTCCAGGCAGCCTGCCTATTTACTACTTGCCCGCGCGAAGACGTTGTTCCCGATGCGCTGACCGACGAAGTGCCGGGTGCCGGGGCTGGTAACGGCGCAGGGAGCCGGTGGACCGTTCAGGCCGGGAGGAAACGGGCCGAGGGAGCCGCTTGGTCCTACGATGAGCCGACCGGAGACTTCGCCGCTTTGGCCGGCCACGTTACTTTTTCCTGGCGGCAGCCGGACTGGCATGAGGAGGACGAACAGGTCTTCGTGCACGCCCGCGATCCGTATAAACGCGTAGATACCCTGCACAGTTCGCGCCGTGTACAGGTGTTCATCAGCGGCGAAGAGATCGCGAACAGCATCCGGCCGCTTCTGCTCTTCGAGACGCATCTGCCCACGCGGTACTACCTGCCGTTTGAGGATGTGCGCACCGAATTGCTGGAGCCGAGTGCGAAAACCACCACTTGCCCGTACGAAGGCCGCGCGCGTTACTGGTCCGTCCGGGCTGGCGGGAAGCTCGAGCCGGACATCGTATGGAGTTATGCCGAGCCGATCCTTGAGAACCCGAAAATCCGCGGGTTGCTCAGTTTCTACAACGTGCGCGTCGATCTAGTGGTCGACGGCGAACGGCTCGAGCGCCCGCTAACGCCGTTTTCCTGAGGTCGGAGGGAGGCTGTATGCGGGTAGGCGCGAATAACCGGCAAGCGGGTAATCCGGTGAGCAGGGGCAGGAAACGGCGAAGGCCCGGACCGCCGTAGCGGGTCCGGACCTTCGAAATGCCCTTCGGGCTGGAGGTGAGGGACTGGATGTGCCCTCAGGCGTCAGCGGCTTTTAGCGTTCGATGTCGCCGCGGATGAAGGCTTCGACCTTGTCGCGGGCGATGTCGTCGTTGTACTGCTCGGGCGGGGACTTCATGAAGTAGCTGGATGCGGACAGGATCGGCCCGCCCACCCCGCGGTCCAGGGCGATCTTCGCCGCGCGCACCGCGTCGATGATCACGCCGGCGGCGCCTCCTAGCATCGCCGCGGTGCGTTTGCTGATGCTCATCTGGGCGAGGACCCAGCCTGCCATGAAGTAGCCCAGGTAGGGGAACCACTGGGTCAGCATGTTCCAGGGGTACTGCCACCCGAGTTCGGCCTGGATGCTGGCCGCCTGGGCCATGAAGAGGAGCAGAATCAAGGCCAGCACCACCGCCGTCGTTGTTCCGGCGGTCCGCAGGCTGACGCTGTGCAGGTAGCGGGCCAGCAGAGGGGCTGCGAGGTAGAGGCCGAGAATGAGCCAGAGGAAATACAGGTGCGGGTAGACCGAGGTGTTGAAGACGTCGGCGAGGGTTTCGGCCGGGTCCGGTTCGCGGCCGAGGATCAGCCAGTTGCCCACGAAGATGTAGGCCAGGTGCCAAAAGATGAGCGCGGGCACGAGCCGGAGAGCGCGTTTGCGGTAGAAGTCGCCGGCGCCGGTGGTGTGGGCGAGCGGGGCCAGGGTGAGTGTGCCGGAGATGATCACGAAGACCGGGACCACCCAGATGAACGCGATGTCGATGACCGCCGCCGGGATCCAGTCGCGCTGGTTGCGGGCGCTGTCGTCCCCTGCCAGTTCGCCGAAGGAATGGATCGCGACAACGCCGACGATGCTGATGATGCGCAGCAGATCCAGTGCGTAATTGCGCGCTCGCGCAGGCATCGCCGCCGGGGCCGGCTCGGTCGATTCCGGCTGGCCGACAGGCTGGACGGGTTCGGCCAGGCCCCAATCTACCAAGACCGATTGGTGCGCTGGGCAGTGGGATGCACGCGGGGACTCCAACGGAGAGTCCTCTTGAAGCCAAAGTGATGGTTCATAAACGGGATCCTCGCCGACTGTTATGGGCGTTTGTGTGGAGCGGAAGCTAAGCAGCTCGTCAGCCGGCCTTTCCGTACAGTTCGGTGTTGGTTGACGAGTGCGACAGCCTACTTGCTCGATGGCTGGTCAGTACGCGGGGAAGCGCCAACGCGGTCAGGAAGGGGAGCAGGATCAGCGGGAGGTACGGCGTGCCGGGCCACCATTTTTCCTGCTCGGTCAAATCGAGCAGGAGCCCTAGCGCAGAATTGCCTGCCAGTACAGAGATTCCTCCGCAGGTTGCCGCGAGTCCATAGTACGCGCCGCGTTCGGCAGCTCGTCCTTTGACTGTGGCGAACGTGGGGATCAAGGACAGGATCGTGGGGGTCAGGAGCATGTGGCCCAGGATCAGGACTGCAACTGTTACAAACACCGGCGCCAGCGAAGCGTCGGAAGAACCGGGGTGTACTGAAGTCATGGCGGCTACGGTGAAGGCACCTGATAGCAGCACGAAACCAATCGACAGGGCGGGACCGGAACCAAAGCGTCGGCCGATCGCGGAAACCGACAACTGCAGGAGCAACGTCAGGGCAGAGGCCATCAGGAACAGCGCGCCCAGCCACGCGCCATCGAGCCCGCGTCGGCTCAGCTCGATGGGAATCGCGAAGTAGAGTTGGTTGTAGGCGAGCATGTTCGTGCTGGCCAGAAGGCAGAACAGCACGAACCGTCTGTCACCCAGACAGCGGAAAGCAGAATGCGACCCTGCGGCCGAGCCCGCTTGGTCAGCCTCGGAGATATCCGGCTCGCGGCCATGCTCGGCGGGCAAACGGTACCAGAGCAGGACCGTTACGGCCGAGAAAATTCCGATTCCCGCGGCCAGCGCGGCATCGAAACTCCAACTCAACAGGACCGAGCCCAGCACGGGGCCCGTGACCGCGCCGATCTCCCCAATGACCGCCAGCCAGACGAACACGGATCGGTGGGACTTCCGCCCTCCAGTTAACGCTTCGGTCTCGACTGGCTGGTCGGCATGGGACAGCCGGGACTCCAGCGCCGGGGAGAACAGCGCACCGCCGGCACCAGTTAACACGGCGCCGAGGAGGAACAAGGTGAAGTCGGAAGCTGCGGCCAGCGTCGCATATCCAAGGATACGAACCAGGCATCCGATGAGAATAGCCCTGCGTGCGCCCCACCGATCGGCTAGAACGCCGCCGATCAGGAACATTCCCTGCTGGCTGAAAGTGCGGGCCCCCAGCACGAGTCCGATCGCCGTGACACCAAGCCCGTATTCGGTTTTCATGGCGCCCGCGAGGAAGGGCACAACGGCATAGAAGCCGAGGTTGAACACCAGTTGGGCACCCAACAGGGTGCGTGTTTCAGCCCGATAGCTGTCGAATGACATCGAAGGCCTCCTGCGGCGCTTGCTGGAAGGGTGCTCAGCTCGCAGCGAGAGTATCGGCACGATTCAGAGTGGCGGATGGCCGCGGGTAGGTGGTCTTGCGGTCGTGATCCAAGGTTGTGCCGTGGTGAAGCGGGACGGCCGCTGCTACGAGTTGTTTGCTGTGCTCGTGCCTTGGATTTGCGAAGAAATCGCCGGTGGGAGCCAGTTCGACAAGGGCGCCTTGGTAGAGCACTGCGACCCTGTGGCTCATGTACCGGATGACGTCCAGGTCGTGGGAGATCATGACCAGACTCAGCCTGTGCTTGGTATGCAGGCGCAACAGCAGGTCCAGGATCGTGCGTTGTGTCACCGCGTCCAGGGCTGATGTCGCTTCGTCGCAGATTAGCACTTCTGGCTTGAGCAGGAGCGCCCTGGCGATGGTGAGCCGTTGGAGTTGGCCTCCCGAGCATTGGCCGGGGTATCTGTCCAGGAGTGCGGGATCCAGTTCTACTTCCTGCACGACGTCGCGGATACGCTCGCTGCGTCCCTCGGTTGTGATGTGGCGGTACTGCAGCAGGGGGGCTTCGAGGCTGGTGCGCAGCTTCATTCTGGGGTCGAAGGAGTCGTATGGCTCTTGGAAGACTAGTTGCACCGTGGTGGCCGCCGGACCGGTTCCAGCCTTCGTTGTGGACGGTGTCCGGGTGATGCTTCCGCCGGTGGGGGCCTCGAGCCCGACGATCAGCCGGGCCAAGGTGCTCTTCCCGGAGCCGGACTGGCCTAGGACACCGAGGATCTCGCCTTCCCGAAGGTCGATTGAGACGCCATCGAGGGCGGGCCGGGCGCCGCTCCTGGTTGAGGGGAATCGTTTGCTGACACGGTCTAGCGCCAGCAGGGTGCGGCTAGGGGCCACCGGCACGGATCGGGGAGGGGGCGTGAGGGTTGCCGCGTCAAGGAGGTTTTTCGTGCAGGCTGTTTTCGGATCCGTTAGAACAGCTCTCGCCCGTCCTGACTCTCGGATGCGTCCGGCGTCCATTACCACCACCCGATCGGCGAATGCGGCGACGGTGGCGAGGTTGTGGGTGATGTAGAGAACACCCAATCCGCGTTCATGCCGCTCTCGATCGATCAGTTGCAGGATCTGCCGTTCGAGCACTTTGTCCAGGGCAGACGTCGGCTCGTCTGCCAACAACAACTCCGGCCGTCCGGCCAGGGCGAGGGCCATCATAGCTCTTTGGGCCATGCCTCCGGACAGTTGATGTGGATATGCCAAGGCGCAAGAGGCAGGATCTTCCAAACCCGCTTCAGCCAGCAGATCCTTCGCCCGTGCTTTGGCGTTTCGTCCCCGGAGCCCTTGATGGAGCTTCAGCGGTTCCGCCAGGTGGCTGCCGATGGTCCGTCGCGGGTTGAACATCCGTTTGGGCTGCTGGTAGAGCATGCCGATCCGGCCGCCGCGGATGCGGTTCAGGTCGGCCTCGCGGGATTGTGCCAGGTCCAGCCCGTTCAACCGGATCGCCCCTGAATCGATGCGCACCTGCGGGGGCAGCAGTCTCAGGACGGACATTGCGGTCATCGTCTTGCCGCTCCCTGAAGGGCCGACCAGGGCCACGAATTCACCGGGGGCCACGGAGAGGTCGATGCCGGAAAGGACCGGCCGGGACACAACGCCGTCCGGATATCTGCCTGCGGCATTCCGTTCAGCCAAGGGCGCCTGGTGGTTGAGGTGCAGCTGTTCGATGATCAGGCCTTCAAGCATTCGGTGCCGCCTGTGAAGAGGTTGTGGTCAGTAAGAACCGGCTGCTGGTCATGTGCGACAGCCGCTGGCCGATGAGGGTAACGCAGAGCGCGACGATGAAGATCACCAGCCCGGGTGCGAGGATCGTCAGCGGCGACCTAAGCGCGTACGGCTGTGCAGCGGCCAGCATGGACCCCCAGTCCGACTGCGGCGGCTGCACCCCCAGACCGAGGTAGGAAAGAGCACCGACGTTGATCAGCAGCTGTCCGAACCGGAGCGTTGCCTGCCCGAGCAGGGGAGCGGCGAGGTGGGGCAGGATGTGGCGAAGAATGATGAACGAGGGGGAGCATCCGAGCACGCGGGCAGCCTCAGTGAATCCGCGTGCGGAGACGTCGTAGGCAAGCGCGCGCGCCAGACGGGCGAAAGGTGTCCAGCCAGTCACGGTCAGCGCCAGCAGGAGGGACGGATAGCCGGTCCCCAGCGCGGCGACCAGAAACAAAGCGATCACCATTTCCGGCAGTGCCAGGAGGACGTCGTTGGTACGGGTAAAGAACTCATCGAGCCAGCCCCGGCGGCGGGCACTGATGACGCCGATCGCTGTGCCGACGACGCCGGTCAGTATTGTTGCCAGAGCCGCGATGGTCAGCGAGAACCGTCCGCCGTCGAGCAGTCGGCTGAAGGTGTCCCGGCCGAGGTGGTCCGTGCCCAACCAATGGGCTGCACTGGGCGGGGCCAGCCTGGCTGCCAGGTCCTGTTCCGCAGGCGGGTAGGGGCTAATCCACGGGGACAGCGCCACAGACAGCACGACGAGGGCCAGAATTATTACCGCTGCCATGATGAGTGCGTGCCGTTTATGCATGGTGGATCCTGAGGCGGGGATTGAGGAGTCGGTGGATCAGGTCGGCTGTGGTCGTGAGTACGACGGCGAGTCCGACGACGATGACGACGCCGCCCTGCGCCAGGGGAATGTCGCTGTTGAGCACGGCGTCGTATAACAAGCGTCCCATTCCCGGGATGGCAAAGATGACCTCCACGATGACTGATCCTCCCAGCAGGCCGGCGAACCACACGGCGACCATGGTGGTCAGGGGCAGCAGGCTGTTGGGTATCACATGCTTCCACACTGCCTGGGAGTAGCTGAGTCCGCGGCTTCGTGCAGCGGTGACGTGCTCCGCGCCCAGCGCGTCCAGCATCCCCTCGCGCACCGCTGAGGTGAAATAGCTGGTAGGACGCAGGGCGAGCACGGCAACGGGCAGAATGACGGAGGCAGGGCCCTCCCACCCGGCGGAGGGCAGCAGCGAAAGCTTCAGTGCGAAGACGAGCACGAGCATCGGCGCCAGCCAGTATTCCGGCAGCGCGATGAAGGCCTGGGTGACAGTGGTGATGAGCCTGTCGGCCAGGCGGCCCTCCTGCAAGGCAGCGGCGATTCCTAGCACGACAGCGATTGCGGCAGCCGCGCCCAGGGTTACGACGACCAGGCTCAGCGTGATCCAGAAGGCAGGCAGGACCTGGTCGATCACAGGTGTGCGGCTGGTGTAGGACAGGCCCATGTCTCCGCTGCCCAGCCGGCCCAGCCACCGCAGATACTGCACCCACAGGGGATCCTGAAGACCCAGCTCGACCGTCAGAGCCTGGACTGCGGATTCATCGATCACGTCTCCGGCCACACGGGAGCGGATGATCTTCCGCACCGGGTCCCCGGGTGTCACATAGGGAATGAGGAAGACCACGAAAGACGCCAGAAGAACCGTGATGCCCAAGGTGGCTGTTCTCCGGGCGAGGAACATCATCATTCGGGACCTTGTTCCTGCTGAATCCCCGCCGTGCCGCTCATTCTCACGATGCGGGCTTCGTCGTTTCCGCCCGGAGCACGTAGCGTGAGAGCGGGTCCTGGATGTAGGACTGCAGATCGGCACGGACCGCGTCAACGGCCTGTTCGTTCACGAGCCAGATGTTGACGGCCTGCTCCTGAAGGATCTGCCCTGCTTCGGAATACAGCCGGTAGCGGTCCTCGCTGTCAGCGGTCTCGGCCGCCTGCGCGATGAGCTTGTCGTAGTCCTCGTCACAGAAATGGCTGAGGTTGTAACTACCTTCGCAGGTGTAGTCGGCCGTGAGGAAGCCGATCGGGTCGGCGATGTCGATCAGGCGGTTACGCTGGCTCAGCACCATGTCGTAGTTACCTGCCAGCAGATCCGGTTCCACCGCGGCGTATTCCTTGGTCTGGATGGTAACCGGGACGCCGACACTCTTCAGGTTCGCCTGGATTACCGTCGCGACGTCGGCGAACTCCGCACGTTCCACGATAGCGATGATTTCCAGCGGCCGCTCTGCGGTGTATCCGGCGGCAGTGAGCAGTTCCTTGGCCGCCTTCAGATCCTGCCCTTGAGGCTCAGTATTTTTTGTTGCCCAGGGCTCCGACGGGGCAAACGGCCCGCTGGAGGCAATAGCAGCCCCTTCGTACACGCTGCCGGCGAGGGCATCTAGATCAAGCGCCGAGCGGATGGCCTTGCGGAAGTCGACGTCGTCGAACGGGGCCCTGCCGTTGTTCATGTACAGCGTTGCCGTCCGCGGCGAATCCGCTTTGAGGACCTTCACGCCAGAATCTGCTTCCAGCGTGGACAGACTTGAAACCGGAACGGAGAGGGAAACATCGGCTTCACCGGTCTGAACCTGAGCCGCACGGGTCGCCCCATCCGTGATGAACCGAACCTCGGCGCCGGCAAGTTGAACCTGCCCGCCCCAGTAGTTCTCATTCCGCTCCAGTGTGAGGGACTGCTTCGGCTTTTCAGAGACGGGAGTGAACGGCCCAGTACAGTGACCGAAGGGATCGACAGCATCGTCTGCGAATGCGGCCGGTGACAGGACACCCGTGTTGACACTGGCTAGCCGGTACGGGACCAGCGGACTCTCGCTCGGAGTGGTGATCCTGACCGTACTATCGTTGATCGCCTTAACACCGCTCACTACCGTCGGGCTGAAAGCCCGAGCCGGAACTTCCGCTTCAAGGACATGATTCAGCGATGCAACCACGGTTTCCGCACTCAGCTCGGAACCGTCCTGGAACTGCACGCCCTCACGGATCGTGAAGTCCCACTCGGTGGGAGCGACCTGCTTCCATTCGGTGGCCAGCGAGGGCACGACCTTTCCCTGTTTCTCGTCGTACCTGGTAAGCGTCTCGAGGCATCCGGAGAGGGACAGAATGTAGGCGGAATCGCTCTCCAAAGCCCAACCGGCCACTGGAGCGCGGAAATTGTCCACGACGATCCTCTCGTCAAGGCCGTCGGCCGACTGTTCGGCTCCTCCTGCCCCGCCACTGAATCCGCAACCTGACAGTGCAATAAGGGCCACGAATCCCATGGATGCCGAAAGCGGGAGCAGAGCGCGCACAAAACCACCTAAGTTCAACGCCGACAGACGAAGGCCCGGAGACGATAAGAGAATAGCCGAAGTAAGCCACGGAGAGTTTAGGCTAACCTAACTACGCCTGTCTAGTGGGATTCGAAAAATTGCAGACGCGAAATCGACAGAGGCTACGCCGCGAATGAGGGCCCTATTGCGCCCGAGCGGCTTGCAACTTCCACAGGTGCGCCAACGGGTTGGAGGGCCAGCATAAGCGGAAGGCGGGCAGGGCCGTCTGGCCGCGGCCGAAAATCGTTGACAGGTGTGACGGCGAACACTATTCTCTTCTTATATATCAGTTGTATGTTCACAAGCGCGTGGACGCCGCTCCTAAGGAGACCGATTGCAGCACCTAGGAAATGAAAGAATCAGAAGCCTGCTTGAACAGCTCGCTGCCCGCACTCCCGCACCCGGCGGGGGGACGGTAGCGGGCCTGCACGCCGCTTTCGCCGGCAGCCTGCTCTCGATGGTGGTCGGGTATTCGAACGGCGCAAAGTACGCCGACGTTGAACCGATCATGACGAGGCTGGCTGCGCGGGCATCCGAGTTAACGGACCGCGCCCTTGCTGCGGCCGAAGACGACGCGCGCACATTCGCCGCGGTAGGTGTGGCGTACGCCTTGCCGTCCGACGGGGAGGCGGCAAAGGCGGAACGCAAGGCCGCCATCAATTCCGCGCTGGCCGGGGCGACAACTGCTCCTCGCGCCGTCATCGACATTTGCACGGACCTGGCTGCCGCTGCCGAAGAGCTGCTGCCGGTCGGCAACCGCAGCGTCATCGCCGACGTCGCGGCCTCTGCCGCGTCGGCCCGTGCCGCTGCTTCCATCGCCCGGGTGAATCTGGAATCGAACCTGGCATCTGCGGCCAGCGGGAACGAACGTGAGAGCCTGCAGGCAATCGTCGACAGCGTCGACCGGCTGCTCGACCGGCTGGATGCGGTGACCGAGGCAGCCCGGAAGACGGTGCTGGCATGAACGCCCGCGTCCTTTCGGGCCGGCCGGTGGCTGCGGCCATCCAGGCACAGCTCGCATCAGATGTCGACGAGTTATTGCGGCAGGGCGTGAAGCGGCAACTGCTGATTGTGACCGCGACCGATGATCCGTCCAGCGCCTCATATGTCCGCACGCTGCAACGGTTCGGTGGGCAGACAGGTGTCACGGTCACCGTGGCCGATCTGGGGCCGGACGCGTCCGAGACCGACATCCGAGCGGTTCTGGAAACAGCCAGCGCAGACGAAAACGTTCACGGCATCATCCTGCAGACCCCGCTCCCGGACGGCGTCAGCATCTCCGGCCTCGGTAGTGCCATTGCTGTGGAAAAAGATGTTGACGGAGCCAACCCTGCCTCGCTGACCCGGCTGCTGGCCGGAGAAGCATGCTTTGCCCCGGCCACAGCTGCCGCCGTAGTCGAGCTGCTGGACCACTACGAGGTCGCGCTTGCGGGTCGGTCCATTACGGTCGTCGGCCGGTCGCTCGTGGTCGGCAAACCGCTGCTGCACCTGCTGCTCAACCGGGACGCAACGGTCACCGTGGCCCATTCACGCACCGCTGACCTTGCCGCTGCCACCGGCACCGCTGCGGTCGTTGTAGCCGCCGCCGGCAAGGCGGGGCTCATCAGGGCCGCCCATGTGGCCCCGGGCAGTGTGGTCATCGACGTCGGCACAAACTTCGACGACGCCGGCGCCCTCGTCGGCGATGTCGAGGCCGGATCTGTCGGTGCAGTGGCGGCTGCCCTGAGCCCCGTACCGGGCGGTGTAGGTGCCGTCACTACCGCCCTGCTTTTCCGCAACACCGTGTACGGCCTGCCGGATGCGTCCGGCTCCCCGGTGCTGCCCGCAGCCGCGGGCGCGGTTCTTTGAGACCACGTTAATTAAGGTGAGACAGAGTCTCAGCCCTGCGCTTGATCAGGCCCACGCCCGAGGCGTGAAGCAGATCGGAGCGACGGCGCACTACGTGACAGCGGACCTGGACGAGGGCCCGATCATCGAGCAGGAAGTCCTCCGCGTTAATCACCGGCTGACCCAGGACCAGTTGGCCACCATCGGTTGCGACGCCGAGGCCCAGGTACTGGCAGGGCAGTGCGCTGGCACGCCAAGAAGCGCGTCCTGCTCAACGGCCACCGCACCATCATCTTCACCTGACCCTCGCACGGCTGCCCGCCCCGTACCGCCCTGGGGCGGGCACCGCCCACAAACGAAAGGCCCACACCATGCCATCACCTCGCGTCGTTATCATCGGAGCCGGCATCGTCGGTGCCAACCTGGCCGACGAACTGACCGAACGGGGTTGGGGCGACATCACCGTCCTGGACCAGGGACCGATCCCGCTCACCGGCGGTTCCACCTCGCATGCCCCCGGGCTGGTGTTCCAGACCAACCCGTCGAAGGCCATGACCGAGTTCGCCGCCTACACCGGACGAAAGCTCACCTCCCTGACTCGCGGCGGCGCCCGGGCGTTCAACCGCGTCGGGGGCCTCGAAGTGGCTACCACGCCTGAACGCCTCGCCGAGATCAAGCGTCGCTGTGGCTTCGCCACCGCCTGGGGGCTGGAGGCCAGGGTAGTCGACGCCGCTGAAGCCAAGGCGCTGCACCCCCTTATCGACGACGATCTGGTCCTGGGTGGGCTCTACCTGCCCGGCGACGGACTGGCCTCATCCGTTCTGGCCGTGGAACTGCTGCGCGAACGCGCCGAATCCCGTGGCGCCCGCTTCATCGGCGGCACCCCCGTGACCGGTATCGAGCGCGCCGCAGGGCGGGTCACCGGTGTGCGCAGCGGCGACACAGTATTCCCGGCGGACGTCGTGGTCTCCGCCGCAGGCTTCTGGGGTCCGGCTGTCGGGGACCTGATCGGCATGCCTGTGCCGCTGGTGCCGCTGGCCCACCAGTACGTGACGACGACACCGCTGGCCGAGCTGCCCGCGGCAGCGGACAAGGTCATCGGCAGCGGCAACAATGCCGTGTTGCCGCTGCTGCGCCACCAGGATGAGGACCTCTATTTCCGCCAGCACGGCGCCCGGCTGGGCATCGGATCCTACGCCCACCGTCCCATAGCCGTTGGTTATGACGAACTGCCCGGCGGGCCCGTCAGCGAGCATGCCATGCCGTCCCGGCTCGCGTTCACCGCCGAAGACTTCGAACAGCCGTGGAAGGCCTGCCGGCAGCTGCTGCCCGGCCTGCATGAGACCGGGATCGAGGACGCGTTCAACGGCATTTTCTCCTTCACCCCCGACGGCGGGTCGCTGGTGGGCGAATCCCGGGACCTGAAGGGTTTCTTCATCGCCGAAGCCGTCTGGGTCACGCACTCGGCCGGCATCGCCAAAGCGGTGGCCGAGCTGTTGGTGACCGGCCGGTCCGAAACGGACCTGCGCGAGCTCGACGTCGCCCGTTTCGAGGAAATCCAGGTGCAGCCCGAATACGTGCTGGAAACCTCGGAGCAGAACTTCGTCGAGATCTACGACATCCGCCACCCGCTCGAACCCCGCCAGTCCCCCCGGGACCTGCGCCTGTCCCCGTTCCACCGGCGCCAGGCCGAGCTCGGGGCATTCTTCCTCGAAACCGGTGGCTGGGAACGTCCGCATTGGTACGAAGCGAACGCCGATCTGCTCAACACCCTGCCCCCGGAGTGGCAGCCGCCAGCTAGGGACGACTGGTCCGCGAAGTTCGACTCCCCGATCGCCGCGGCCGAAGCACACGCCACGCGCACCAACGTGGCGATGTACGACATGACGGCGCTCAAACGCCTGGAAGTCTCCGGCCCCGGAGCGCTGCAGCTGCTGCAACGACTGACCACCGGCCAGCTGGACAAGAGCATCGGCTCGGTCACCTACACCCTCATGCTGGATCAGGCCGGCGGTATCAAGAGCGACCTGACCGTGGCCCGGATCGAGGAGACCCTGTTCCAGATCGGCGCCAACGGCGGACTGGATTTGGACTACATCTCCCGGCAGGCAGCGGCGCAAACCGAAACCGACCCGCACCAGTGGGTCCACGTCCAGGACACCACCGGCGGCACCTGCTGCATCGGCGTCTGGGGCCCCCGCGCTCGCGACCTGGTCCAGCCGCTGACGCCGCAGGATCTGTCCAACGACGGGCTGAAATACTTCCGGGCGGCCAGCACCACCATTGCCGGCATCCCGGTCCGGCTTATGCGCCTGTCCTATGTCGGCGAGCTGGGCTGGGAAATCTACACCAGTGCCGAATACGGACTGCGGCTCTGGGACGCCCTGTGGGCAGCCGGCGAACCCCTCAACGTTGTCGCCGCCGGCCGCAGCGCCTTCAACAGCCTGCGGCTCGAGAAGGGCTACCGCTCCTGGGGAACCGACATGGACACCGAACACGACCCCGTTCAGGCCGGCCTCGCGTTCGCGGTCCGCGGCAACAAGGACGACTTCATTGGCAAAGCCGCCCTGGAACAGCGCACTGCCCAGCCTCCGGCCACCCGGCTGCGCTGCCTGACCATCGACGACGGCGCCTCCATGGTCCTGGGCAAGGAACCGGTCTTCGCCAACGGGAAGCGCGCCGGCTATGTCACCAGCGCCGCCTACGGCCACACCGTGCGCAAACCCGTCGCCTACGCCTGGCTTCCCGGGACCGTGGGCGAAGGGGACCAGGTGGAGATTGAATACTTCGGTCAACGGATCAGCGCAACAGTGGCCTCCGAACCGCTCGTTGACCCCGAGATGAAGAAGATCCGCGCCTGACTTTGCAGCCGGTGCCCGGAACCGCGCCGGTTCCGGGCACCGGCTCATGATCGCATGCCTAACCGGCGCCCTGACTTATAGGGTGCTGCGAACAAGCTCTTCGAAGTGAGTCACATGCTCCTCGGCAAGCGCCGCCGCTTTGTCGGCATCCCCATCGATGATGGCGTGCAGCAGAGCAACGTGCTCCTGAACATTGCGGGTAATCGGCGCCATCCCCGACAACACGAAGTTCCACATCCGCTGGGAGAGACTGAAGTATTGAATCAACGTCGCTTCAACGTAGCTGTTGCGCATCGTCGTGTACACAGCCCGATGGATCTGCTCGTCCAAACCAATTGAGGCCTTGTTGGACTCCGACGGGGCGTCAGCCAGAGAGTCCAGACACGCCTGCAGCCTCTGCCGATCTTCGTCGGTGGCTAGCTCCGCAGCCCGGCGCGCCGCGAATGCTTCCAGCACGCGGCGGGCATCGGAGATTTCCTTCAGGTCACGGATGTTCACATCGGCGATGATTGTGCCCCGACGCGGATAGACGGTAAGCATCCGATCCGATTCCAGCCGCTTGACCGCCTCACGCATGGGTGTCCGCCCAACCCCAAGCTCGGCCATCAGCGCTTCTTCATCCAGAGCCGCGCCCGGCGGCAACCGCATGTCAATGATGCGCTGGCGGAGCTCCAGATAGGCATGCTCCGCCCGGGTCCGACCGATAGAAATCGTTCCCTCCACCGCTCCAGGCCTCTCCGTTGGTTTAGCGAGGCCGTATCGGCCCGACACAAGATATATCAGACGTCGCCATAAAAGGATGCCTCGTTGGCAGACGGCTGGGTGGAAGGCGGTGAAGTCGAATGCCCTTTGCACGCATCGAAGTTCAATCTTCGAACCGCCGAGGGGCACATCTGATGGATGATCCTTCCGGCACCGGTCCCATGCTGTCCGGTTCAACATCCATCCGGTAAGAGCCTTTTCCCGCCACGGATGTTTTGTGCAACCAGTGCCGTCGTTATCTTCTTATCGGACCTACGATTCCTATTCTCCTCTTTCTCGGTGCCGCTATTGCAAGCGGCGTCATGGGCAGGACGTTTTGACCGGCAGTTGCCGGCCTTTGAGCTTTCACTCTCCGAGGCGGACGGTGCCGTGGAAGGAAATTAGTGCGCACCCCTTAAGGGGTTACTCGCGACTGATCGAACTCGGTCGGACGCGCTTGGTAGCGACGGTACCTGTAACCGGCTCGTACGGCGTGTGTGTATCGCCGGGCAACGGGCGTTTGACCACGGTGACAGCTGCTCTTGTCGAAATCCGAACGCTGGGGAGCGGCCAAAGAGTGCAACGGCAGCTCTCATGGCGTCATCACAACACAGAAAGAGTGGGACCGTAGACCAGTCCCACCCTCGTCCGCAATCCGCAGGTAAGGCCAGGTGGCCGGTGATTTATTCACCGGCCACCTGGCCGCTGGGGCTTGCCGCCCATCTACAGAGCTGCGGCGCCTGCTTCCGCGACGGTTTGATCCTGCTCGCCTGAGCCTCCGCTAACCCCGACCGCACCCACGACCTGGCCGTCCCTGCTCAGCGGCAGACCCCCGGCGAAGATCATGATCCGGCCCCCGTTGCTTGCATGGATGCCGTAGAACTGCTGATTCGGCTGGGAGTTGTCCCCCAAATCCTTGGTTTGGATGTCAAAGGCACGAGCGGTGAACGCCTTGTTGATGGAGATGTCGATGCTGCCGATCCAAGCACCGTCCATGCGTGCGTGGGAGACAAGATTGCCGCCACTGTCGACTACTGCGATATTCATGGGCTGGCCGATTTCGCCAGCGCGTTTTTCGGCAGCGTCGATTATCGCACGAGCTTCCGTAAGAGTTACTGAGGTCATGTTAATTCTCCTTTTCGACACGTTTGTTGAAGGAATGGGAGGCTCTTATGAGCTGAGTTGAGTACAACCGGGCTTGACGTACCTCGTTCGTTCCCCCTAGCGCCAGCGCAATCCTTGAATCGGTCCTTCCTAGTTCTTGACGTAGCCGTTCGGGTTCAGGACGTACTTGGTGGCGGCGCCGGCGTCGAATTCGGCGTAGCCCTTGGGTGCGTCTTCGAGCGGGATGGCCTTGGCGTTGACGGCCTTGGCGATCTGGACCTTGTCGTGCAGGATCGCCATCATCAGCTGGCGGTTGTACTTCATGACCGGGCACTGGCCGGTGGTGAAGGACAGCGATTTGGCCCAGCCGGTGCCGAGGCTGATGGAGAGCGAGCCGTGCTGCGCGGCTTCATCCGCCGCCCCGGGATCGCCGGTGACGTAGAGTCCGGGGATGCCCAGCGCTCCGCCGGCGGCGGTGATGTCCATCAGCGAGTTCAGCACGGTGGCCGGCGCCTCGTGCGAGGCGTCCTTGCCATGGCCGCGGGCTTCGAAACCCACGGCGTCGATGCCGCAGTCCACTTCGGGCACACCGAGGAGTTGCTCGATCTGGTCCTTCGGGTCGCCCTGGGACACGTCCACGGTTTCGCAGCCGAAGCTGCGTGCCTGCGCGAGGCGTTGTTCGTTGAGGTCGCCCACGATTACGACGGCGGCGCCGAGTAGTTGTGCGCCGGCTGCGGCGGCAAGGCCGACCGGGCCGGCGCCGGCCACATACACGGTGGAGCCGACTTCGACGCCGGCGGTGACGGCGCCGTGGAAGCCGGTGGGCAGGATGTCGGAGAGCATGGTCAGGTCCATGATTTTCTCCAGGGCCTGGTCGCGGTCCGGGAACTTCAGCAGGTTCCAGTCCGCGTAGGGCACCATGACGTATTCGGCCTGGCCGCCGACCCAGCCGCCCATGTCCACGTAGCCGTAGGCGCTGCCGGGGCGGTCGGGGTTTACGTTGAGGCAGATGCCGGTTTTGCGTTCCTTGCAGTTGCGGCAGCGGCCGCAGGAAATGTTGAACGGGACCGAGACGATGTCGCCGGTCTTGATGAATTCGACGTCGGGTCCGCATTCGATGACTTCGCCGGTGATTTCGTGTCCGAGTACCAGGTCGGTCGGGGCGGTGGTGCGGCCGCGGACCATGTGCTGGTCCGAGCCGCAGATGTTGGTGGTGACTGTTCGCAGAATGACGCCGTGGGGGACCTTGCGGCCGATGTTGGCCGGGTTGATCCCCGGGGCGTCTCTGAGTTCAAAGGTTGGGTAGTCGGTGTCGATGATCTCGACTTTCCCTGGTCCTTTATAGGCAACGGCTCTGTTTCCTGACATAAGCGGTCTTCCTCTCTTTTCTGTGTGTTGATGAAGAACGGAACTTGCACCCTCATTGGGAAGGCAAAGTTTTGGTCATGTAAGTTCGCGGGCAGGCGCGGGTAGGTCTGCATGAACTTCAAGCATGCTGGCCCGGAAATTAGGCGGCAGGAGGGCTAGTGGCAGACCTGAGCGCGTTGCTCCAGTGATGCCTGTCCGAGGTGATTCCCAGAAGTGCTTCGTCAATTCGCTCCTGCTCGACTTGGAAGACCGGGAGCAGTGTACGTATCCTCTGGAAGCGTAACTTCGCCAGTCATTGACCCTCCTGGAAAGATACGGGAAGGTAACAGGAGGCTTCAGGACGATGCTGGGGTTAGCGTGCTTACTTGTGCCGCGCTGGCGGCGTTCAGCTGGCGCCTCCATCTGGTAAAAAGCCGGGGCTGGTTGGTGCCGAGAACCGCGACCGGGTCCTCTCCTCGGTAATATACGGCCAGGAAACTGTGCTCCTCGGCGGTACCCGTCTCGAATTGAACTCTGTCGGCGTCGCGGGCGTTGCCTGCAAATTGGATTTTCACACCGTACTGGTCCGACCAGAAATAGGGGAGATTGACCGGCTGCTTAGGAGCGCCTGAATTCAGGAGCCCGGCGACGGCTAGTGCCGGACGTTCCTGTGCCCCGGTCCAGTGCTCTACACGATGATGATGGCCGGAACGCTCATCCAACCAGGCGGCACAATCGCCGACGGCTGCGATACCCGGCGCATTAGTCTGGCCGCGAGCATCACACAGAACGCCACCTGGGGCCGACTCGGCGACCTCGAGGCCCGAACCTTCGAGCCATGCTACATTCGGAGACGCGCCGATCCCGACGAGCAGGACATCGGCAGGGACGACGCGGCCATCGTTAAGTTTTACACCGGTGACGATTCCTTCGTCAGCGCAAAAGGACTCCACGCCGGTGCCGCAGACCAGCTCGACGCCGTTCTGCTCATGCAGCCGCGAAACAATGGCACCCATTTCTGGCCCCAGCGGTCCGCTCAGCGGAATTGGCTGGGCCTCGATAATTGTGACATCCAGGCCCAGGTCGCTGGCCGTCGAGGCTACCTCTGCCCCAATGAAACCGGCACCAATAACTACTAACCTGCGGCCCGGCCGTAATTCGGCTGCCAGCGCCTGGCTGTCAGCAAGGGTGCGCAAGGTAAAGACGTTGGACAGACCAGCAAGCTGGGGGAGGTTTCGGGCGGAAGCGCCGGTGGCAAGTACGATGCCGTCAGCTTTCACCGACTGACCGTTTGCGAGGGTAATGGTCTTGGTGGCGCTGTCCAGCTTGACGGCACGGCTACCAAGCAACCACTCAGCCTGCAGATCCTCATCCGAGGCTTCCAACGCCAGGTCATCGGTTGTGATCCGGCCGAGCAGGAAGTCCTTGGACAGAGGAGGGCGGTCATAGGGCCGCTCCGCTTCCTCGCCGATAATGACAAGCCTTCCGTCGAACCCTAGTGCCCGGGCAGCCCGGGCAGCCGAAAGACCTGCCAAGGACGCGCCTACGATCGCCAATGTACGCATCGCCATCTCCAAATCACCGTTGGTTTGTGCTTATTGCGCAACACGCTTCGTCTTACGCAACACATTCAGGGTGTCGCACCTCACATGCGATGTCAACCCCTTTTAGTCGAACCTTGAACGATGCCGGGCAGCATCAGGACTCGCTTGGACAGGATTGACCGGACTGAGATCATGCCAAGCATCTTGTGGTCACGGGGATCAAAAAGCTGCCGGGGTGGTGCTTGCTCGCCGCCAATCGATGGTTCACTGACACCGAGGCTTGTAAAAGGGAGGGCAGTCTGCCGCTTCTCCGCGCGGACACCCTCTAATTCGTCAACTTCGTTTTGTTGCCTCGGATTCTGGCAGGGCAGATCAGTGAGCCGCTGAGGCCTTTCATTTCATCCTGCTGAAGGAACGAGCCGATACCCCTCGATTACGGGGAAGTCGTCGATCTGGTCAAAGGCAGGGGAGTGCGATATTGCGCTCCCGCCCTTGCAAAGTCAGCAGCGGGCGCTTGCTGGTACTGCCCGCAGGTATGGCAGTACCAGCCCCGTTTGACGTAGCCGACCGTGGGCACCTGCACCGTAAATTTATGCCGGGCTTAGGGTCGGGCGTGGTTACCTGACTCGTCCGTTTGAAACACTTGGGCTTTGCGGCGAGTAGCTGCCTAGGGAATCCTAGCTAAGCTGCGGCTCCTCGTGGGTTATGAATCGCACCGTCATCGCCTTGTACCCAGGGGTGTTGGATTCGCGGGCGACGAGTTCACGATGCACGAGGACGTTCGCTTCCGGGAAGTACGCTGCGGCACAACCTCGGGCAGTCGGATAAGAGACCAAGCGGAATTTATCAGCCCTGCGTTCGGTCCCCTTGAATGTGCTGACCACATCCACCAGGTCCCGGTCGGAGAAGCCAAGTTCATTCAAGTCTTCGGGATGGACCAGGATAACCCGGCGGCCGTTGGAGATTCCGCGGTACCTGTCATCGAGTCCATAGAACGTTGTGTTGTACTGGTCGTGACTTCGCATGGTTTGTAGGATCAGGTGACCGTCCGGGGCCTCCAGATACTCCAGCGGGCTGACGCTGAATCTGGCCTTCCCGATGTCGGTGGCAAAGGAGCGCGTGTCGCGCGGCGGGTTCGGCAGAACGAACCCATTCTTTGTCCGGATTCGCTGGTTGAAGTTTTCAAAACCGGGAAGCACTCGGGATATGTGGTCGCGGATAACATCGTAATCCTCGGCCATGGCCCGCCAGTCCACGGCGTGATCTTCGCCGAGGGTGGCCTGAGCCATCCGCGCAATGATGACGGGTTCGGCAAGCAGATGCTCGCTAACGGGTGCCAGCCGGCCCTGCGTCGAATGGACTACTGACATCGAATCCTCGACGGACAGGAACTGTGCACCCTTCAGATGCTTATCGTCCTTGTCGGTGCGGCCCAAAGTCGGAAGAATCAGCGACGTTCGCCCGTGGACAATGTGGGAGCGGTTGGGCTTGGTCGACACATGCACGGTTAAACCCGCCCGCTTCATGCCTGCTTCCAGCGACTCGGTATCTGAACAGGCGAGAGCGAAGTTGCCGCCCATGGACACAAAGACATCCACCTTGTCGTCCATGAAGGCCTCGAGCGTTTCTGTCGCATCGACGCCGTGTTCGCGAGGGGAATTGATGCCGAACTCTTCGTCCAGGGCCGCCAACAGCCATTCCTTGGGCTTTTCCCAAATACCCATGGTGCGGTCGCCCTGCACATTGGAGTGGCCGCGGACGGGGCAGGCCCCGGCGCCTGGTTTTCCGAAGTTCCCCTGCAGGAGAAGGATATTGATGATTTCGCGCAGTGTGTTCACGGAATGCGGCTGCTGTGTCACGCCCAAGGCCCAGCAAATGATGGTTGCCTTCGACTTGGCGAGCATGTCGGCAACTCGGGTTATTTCCATCCTTGAGAGCCCAGTGGCTTTTTCGGTCTCAATCCAGTCGAGCTGGCTCCGAGCTTCTCGGTAATCCTGGAAACCATCCGTCTGCGCATCGATGAAGTCGTGGTCGACTATCGTTCCGGGTGCCCGTTTTTCTTCTTCCAGCAGCAGATGGCCCAAGGCTTGGAACAGGGCTAGGTCGCCGCCTACTTTGATCTGCAGGAACTCGTCAGCGACCTGGTCCCCGCCGCGCACCAAATTACCGGGGCTCTGCGGGTCCTTGAATTTCAGGAGGCCAGCCTCGGGCAGTGGGTTTACGGCAACGACCTTGCCGCCGTTCTGGCGGCATTCCGTCAAGGCGGAGAGCATCCGCGGGTGGTTGGTGCCTGGATTCTGGCCGACGACCATGATCAACTCCGCATTGTGCATGTCATCCAGCGACACCGTGCCCTTGCCAATGCCAATAGTGGGGTTGAGCGCGGATCCAGAAGATTCGTGGCACATGTTCGAGCAGTCCGGCAGGTTGTTGGTCCCGATAGAGCGCGCGAACAGTTGGTACATGAACGCGGTCTCGTTGGCTGTCCGTCCGGAAGTATAGAAAACGCAACGGTCCGGAGTGGTTGCACGAATGTGTTCACCGATGAGGTTGAATGCATCCATCCAGGAGATGGGTGAGTAGTGCGTCTCACCCTCACGGATGACGACCGGTTCCGTAATCCTGCCCTGGTTGCCCAGCCAATATTCACTTTTTCCGGCTAATTCTTCGACAGAATGCGTTGCCCAAAACTCTGGAGTAACGGTCCGGAGCGTGTTTTCTTCTGCAATGGCTTTCGCGCCATTCTCACAGAATTCGGCTGGCTTGCGGGCTCCGGATATGGACTCGGGCCAAGCACAGCCGGGACAGTCGAAGCCGCCCCGTTGGTTGACTCGCAACATAGAACGGGCAGTTCGCACGAGACCGGCCTGCGAAATGCCGCGATCCATGGACACCATGACAGCCTTGACCCCTGCTGCTGCAGTTTTTGGATCATGGACTTCAAGCTCGTTCTCATCGATATCCTTGACGGGGGCTTTCCGCTTGATGGGATTGATCATGTTCTCCTGCTTGCCCTGGATTCTTCCGAATGTATTGAACGTTGCCGCGAGGTGCCGCCACTAGCGCTATGCGCCTCGGCGCACTCTGGCGGCTGCGGAAGTCCACCCTGAAGGACGACTGCAAGACCATCAGCAATTGTCCCCCGAGGCAGCACTTTAGAACCCAGACATAGCCCGCTCGACGGATCCAATATTCCGGTAACCGGGCCATGTGCGGTGCCTATTGTGCAACCTGCTTCGCGTATTGCAACAGCGTGGCCTATAGCGTGACGCCTGTCAAGGGACAGAATCGTTAGAACTAATTGGCTCCTTAGCCCTTGATGTGGTGGTGCCTCATAGCGGCGGGATGTGCCCTAATGGCTTGCAGACGGGTCAGCATGAAACCCCGGCAGAAAGTACGCCTGTCTGGCAAGGAATGCAACGCGCAAGGGGCGATTAGACACGCAATCGAGAATTGTGCTCCCTGTCCAACCCGCCACCCTCGCTCATTCGGCGGTCACTGGCACTGGTGACGCCACCTCTTAGCGGTCGGTTCCAATCCGCAGCACAAGTAACGGCAATAACGCCCATCGAAGGACCGAGAATTGTATTGTCTAAGCAAACCCGTTCGTCCCATTCCGGGCGACGTACCGAGGAGAGCAACCATGGCCGTGGAAGATGAAGAGATGCGGATCGTAGCCGAATGGAGTCAGCGGCTGACGCAGGAACTGAAGATTGGAAATCTGAATGTGGACCTGGAAGTGCTCCTTGACCTAGCAAGAAAGTCTGCGGAGTCAGTGATTCATGCGACCGCACCTGTCACCACATTCCTGGTGGGCTACGCGGCTGGGTACGAGGCCGGCGCGACAAGCACCGGTGTCAAGGCGCCGCCCGAGGGAGCTATTTCAAAGTCGGCTCATATCGCATTTAAACTTTGCGAGGACGCCGCTGATCGCGGTCCTGCTCCGGCCGACCAAGAGACAAGCTGAGCGCAATGCCGATCCGGGGTTTTCGAGACCGGTTGGGCGCGTAAGCAGTGAGATGAAGCATGGACATTCGAGAGCCGTTTGTAGAACCCACCCAGCGCCGGATCCGGGTCCGGCTGGGCAATGAACTGGTCGCCGAAAGCACTCGCGCGCAGTTGCTGGTGCGGTACGGGTCCGGCAGCCTGCCTACCTACTATGTGCCGCGTGAGGACGTCGTTCCCGGCGCGTTGACCGACGAAGTTCCGGGCGCCGGTGCTGGCGACGGCGCCGGAAGCCGGTGGACCGTTCGGGTCGGGAGGAGACGGGCCGAGGGGGCCGCCTGGTCCTACGAGGAACCAACCGGGGACTTCGCCGCCCTGGCAGGCCACGTGACTTTTTCCTGGCGACAGTTGGACTGGTACGAGGAGGACGAACAGGTGTTCGTGCACGCCCGCGATCCGTACACGCGCGTTGATACCTTGCACAGTTCGCGGCGCGTGCAGGTGTTCATTGGCGGCGAAGAGATCGCCCACAGCGTTCGGCCGCTTCTGCTCTTCGAGACGCATCTGCCGCCGCGCTATTACCTGCCGTTCGAGGATGTGCGCACGGAGCTGTTGGAACCGAGTACCAAGACCACCACCTGCCCGTATAAAGGCCGCGCCCGTTACTGGTCGGTCCGTGCGGGCGGCCAGCTTGAGCAGGACGTCGTGTGGAGTTACGCCGAACCGATCCGCGAGAATCCGAAGATCCGCGGGCTGCTCAGTTTTTACAACGAGCGCGTGGATCTGGTCGTCGACGGCGATCGGCTCGAGCGTCCCGTTACGACGTTTTCCTGACCCTCGCGGTAGGCAGGCAGGGAGGCAGTAAGCAGGTAGGCGCAGACAAGCGGGTAATCCGGCAAGTAAGGGCAGGAAACGGCGAAGGCCCGGACCGCCGTAGCGGGTCCGGACCTTCGAAATGCCTTAAGGCTGGAGGTGAGGGACTGGATGTGCCCTCAGGCGTCAGCGGCTTTTAGCGTTCGATGTCGCCGCGGATGAAGGCTTCGACCTTGTCGCGGGCGATGTCGTCGTTGTACTGCTCGGGCGGGGACTTCATGAAGTAGCTCGATGCGGACAGGATCGGCCCGCCCACCCCGCGGTCCAGGGCGATCTTCGCCGCGCGCACGGCGTCGATGATTACGCCGGCGGAGTTCGGGGAGTCCCAGACCTCGAGCTTGTACTCCAGCGAGACCGGGGCGTCGCCGAAGTTTCGGCCTTCCAGGCGGACGAACGCCCACTTGCGGTCATCGAGCCAGGCCACGTAGTCGGACGGGCCGATGTGCACGTCGTCCGCGTGCAGCTTCGCCTCGACGTTGGAGGTCACGGCCTGGGTCTTGGAGATCTTCTTCGACTCCAGCCGGTCCCGCTCGAGCATGTTCTTGAAGTCCATGTTGCCGCCGACGTTGAGCTGGTACGTCCGGTCCAGGGTCACGCCGCGGTCCTCGAACAGCTTCGCCATCACCCGGTGCGTGATCGTGGCGCCGATCTGGCTCTTGATGTCATCGCCGACAATCGGGACACCGGCTTCGGTGAACTTATCCGCCCACTCCTTGGTGCCCGCAATGAACACCGGCAGCGCGTTGACGAAGGCCACGCCGGCGTCGATCGCGCACTGGGCGTAGAACTTCGCGGCAGCCTCGGAACCGACCGGCAGGTAGCAGACCATCACATCGACCTTCGCCGCGCGCAGCTCGGCCACGATGTCGACGGGCTCGTCCGGGGCCTCGACGATGGTTTCGCGGTAGTACTTGCCCAGGCCGTCCAGGGTGTGGCCGCGCTGCACGGTCACGCCCGTGGCCGGGACATCGGCGATCTTGATCGTGTTGTTCTCGCTGGCGCCGATGGCATCCGCCAGGTCCAGCCCGACCTTCTTGCTGTCCACATCAAACGCGGCAACGAACTCGACGTCGTTCACGTGGTACTTGCCGAACTGCACATGCATCAGGCCGGGAATGGTCGAATCCGGATCCGCGTCCCGGTAGTACTGGACGCCCTGCACCAGCGAGGCCGCACAGTTACCAACGCCAACGATCGCGACCCTGATGGGGTTCTCTGCCACGGTTCTCCTTCAAAAAATACAAATTTGTTAGCCGCCACGCCGAGGGCGGGCAACTTGCCTATTCTACTTTGTTACTCAACCATCGGCCGCGACGTAACATTCCTGTGACGGGCGGCGAGTTTTAGGCCGGTCGCTGATCGGCCCGATTCGGCATCTGCTGGGGCGGGATCAGCCGCCCCGGTCGGCCGCCGCGGGGTCAGTTGCTCGCTCCGGTTTTATCGTGCGGCATGCCCACGGCCTTGGACTCCGGTGAGGCGCGCTGGCGCAGGTAGACGGCGAGGATCACCATGGACCATACCGCCAGGAATTCGGACTGCCAGTTCTGCAGGGTGCGGTTCCAGAACTCGGGCGAGCCCAAATACTCGGTCCAAGTGCCCGGGTCCTGGAGGTTGGCCAGCTGGCTCTCCGCGAAGGCGCTGAACCCGGTCACCGACTGGACCAGCCAGGAAGCAACGAAGATCGCGCCCATCACCAGCCCCAGAGAATTGGAGAACACCGCCGTCCGCCAGCCGCCGGCCTGCGCCCACTTGGGCGAATCCGGTTTGGCGAACTGGCCCACCAGCTGCTCCTTGTCCGACTCCCATCCGCGCTTTTCGATCTCCTTGGATTCCGGCGAGCCCTTCTGCACCAGCCAGACCGCCAGCACAATAAGCAGCGTGAACTGCAGGTACTCGGACTGCCAATTTTCCGCGACGTCAACCACAAAACTGGAGGACGTGACGTACTGCAGGAGGCCGATCTCGTCCAGCTTCGAGGCCACCTGCTGCTCGTTGTAGTAGGCCAGCCCGGAGAACGCCTGCCCGACCAGCGAAAACAGGAACAGCAGGCCGAAGCCGATGCTCAGCCCGTTGGTGATGAAGGGGTTGTGTTTCATCGGGCCATCATGCCGATCACGAACATGTACAGCAGGCCCGCGGCGATCACGCCGAGGCAGAGCCAGAATGCCCAACGCATGTCAGTTCCCCTCCACTTCGCAGTCGTACGGCCGTTTGCCTTGCCGCGTGCAGCCGGCCGCGGTGACTTTCCAGGTATCGCCGGAGCGGGTCAGGAAAACCGTGTCCTGGTCCATCAGCACCTGCGCATTGGTCCCGTACGCCTTGCTCTGGGTCACCTGGGACGCGCCCGGGATGACCAGCTGCAGCAGTTCATCCGCGCAGGCGCCCGGCGCACCGTCTTCGAGTTCCTCCACGGCCGACGGGGCGAGGAGGTTGCAGGCCGTTGCGCCATCACCGGCGGCGATGGCCGAATGAAACTCCTGCGCCGTCGTCGTTGCCTCTTCGGTGCCCGGGTTCAGGCTCGTGCAGCCGGTCAGGGCCAAAACTCCAAGAACGACGGCGGTGCCCACCCTGCGTGCGCGGGTGCAGGATCTGCGGCGGGCCATCTCCTAAGCCTCCTTACGGTTTCTGTGCTCACCGTACCAAGACTTAGGACTGACGAGGCAAAGCGGTCCGCCCCTCCGGACGGTTAAGGTCTTCGGAGGACCGTTTCTGCCATGGCCAACGCCCCGTGATTTCCAGTTCCAGCGAGAAACTGAGGAAGGTCCGGATCAGGACAATGATGGCGAGCACTCCTACGGATTGAAAGGTAGGGCTGACGGCTACGGTGCGGATGATGTCTGCAGCTACCAACAGTTCGAGACCCAGCAAAATAGACCGTCCCAGTCGGCGCCGGTAGGTTTCATAAACTGTGTGCCGCTCGCCACGGAACCAGTCCGCCGCTGCCAGCCCCGTGGAAACCGCCGCTCCCAGAACGATGGCGACCACACCCGCCGCGTCCACCGCCTTTCCGGCGGTCTCCATGATCTGCTGGAATTCCATGCTCGCTCCTTCGCCTCAGGTCACCAGGTCGCGCACGGACCGTTCGGCGGCGCGGTAGGTGTTGGCATCGATCGTTTCGCCGTTCATGAACCGGTCGATGACGCGCGGGTCAACGTAGGACTTCCGGGCGATGGTGGCGGTGTTGCCCAGGTGTTCGGCGACCTCGCGCATGGCGGCGGCCACGGCTTTCTTCCGCGCGGTGGGACTGCTGCGCTCCGGCGGGTGGGCGGCCAGCGCGATGGCGGCAGCCACGGTTCCCTGCCAGGTCCGGAAGTCCTTGGCGGTGAAGTCCTCCCCACATTGTTCGCGGATGAAGTCGTTCAGGCCTGCGCTGCTGATGGGCGTGAATTCGCCGTCGTCGTCGAAGTAGCCCAGGACCTGCTCGTCCGGTCCGCGGTTTTTGAGCAGGGGCTTCAGAGCCGCGGCGAGGTCCGGATCCTCAATGCTGCCCGTCCACTGCTGGCCGCTCTTGGCGGGAAAATCCAGTTCGACGGTGGAGCCGCGCACCTGCAAATGCCGGATCTGGATAGTTGTCACGCCGAAGGAGCCGTTGGTCTGCGCGTACTCCTCGTTGCCGATCCGCAGCCCCGCATCCTCGATCAGTCGGAAGGCTGCAGCGTAGGCGCGCTGTTCCGAGGGGCCTTCGGAGCGCAGGATGCGGGTGATGCCGGGACGCGCCGTGGGCAGGGCGTCGCCGAAGTCCAGTGCGCGGTCGAACTTCTCGCGGTCCTTCAGCTCCCGCCAGCGGGGATGGTAGATGTATTGGCGCCTGCCGGCGTCGTCAATTCCTGTTGCCTGGATGTGGCCGTTGGGGACTGGGCTGATCCAGACGTCGCGCCAGGCGGGCGGGATGGCCAGCTGGTTGATCCGCTGCACCGTTTCCGGATCCGTGATCTTGCTGCCGTCCGCTGCCCGGTAGCTGTACCCCTTGCCGTAACGGCGGCGGCTGATCCCCGGACCGTTGCAGTTGATGCGCCGCAGCCGGGGCCTGCGGGCAGGTTTCTCCTGCTGAAGCGTCACTGCGGCTCCTTTCTGGTCGGCACTATGTGCGGGCTAAAGCCGCTTCTCCACCATATTATTCAGCTTGCTTACTATTTTTAGTAGGGTGGGCGAAAGAGCCCTGGAACGGCAGGGCTGTAACTTCAACGAATTGGAGTACCAGCATGGCTGAGAAGAGCACGCCCGAAAGCACTACGCCCGCCAACAACGTGCCCATTCCCGGAGCTCCCGCGGTGGAGCCGCCGGCAATGGAGGAACGCACCGAGCCACAGAGCCCGTTGCCGCCGAAGCCGGACCAGGACGCGCCGGAAATGGTGTCCCCGACCGGAACGCCCACGGGGGCGCAGAAGAGCGCCAACAGCCAGAGCGGCGCCTACCTGACCACGGCCCAGGGTGTCCGGCTGTACGAGACGGACCATTCGCTGAAGGCCGGACCGCGCGGTCCCAGCCTGCTGCAGGACCACCACCTGCGCGAAAAGATCATGCACTTTGACCATGAGCGGATCCCGGAGCGGGTGGTGCACGCCCGTGGTGCTGGAGCGCACGGCGTCTTCGTGGCCAACGGCGCGGCCGCCGGGGTGACCAAGGCCGGCTTCCTGGCCGCCGGCGTCGAGACCCCGGTCTTCACCCGCTTCTCCACCGTTGTCGGCTCCCGTGGTTCAGCGGACGCGGTGCGCGATACCCGCGGGTTTGCCACCAAGTTCTATACGGACGAGGGCACTTTCGACCTGGTGGGCAATAACATTCCGGTCTTCTTCATCCAGGACGGCATCAAGTTTCCGGACATCGTCCACGCCGCCAAGCCCCATCCGGACCGCGAAATCCCGCAGGCGCAAAGCGCGCACGACACGTTCTGGGACTTCGTCTCGCTGCACACCGAGGCGCAGGCGCACGTCATGTGGCAAATGTCGGATCGGGGCATCCCGCGTTCGTTCCGGACCATGGAGGGCTTCGGGATCCACACCTTCCGGCTGCAGAACGCGGCCGGCGAGACCACGTTGGTGAAGTTCCACTGGAAGCCGAAGCAGGGCATCCACTCGCTGGTGTGGGAAGAAGCGCAGATGATCAACGGCGCCGACCCGGACTTCCACCGGCGCGACCTCGCGGACGCGATCGAGGCCGGTGCCTTCCCGGAGTGGGAGCTGGGCATCCAGACCTTCCCGGACACCCCGGACGAGATGTTCGAGGGCATTGATCTGCTGGATCCGACCAAGATTGTGCCCGAGGAGCTGGCCCCGGTGCAGATCATCGGCACGCTGACACTGAACGCCAACCCCACCAACTTCTTCGCCGAAACCGAGCAGGTCGCCTTCCACCCGGGCCATCTGGTCCCCGGCATCGACGTCACCAACGATCCGCTGCTGCAGGCGAGGCTGTTCTCCTACCTGGACACCCAGCTGAGCCGGCTCGGCGGGCCGAACTTCGCGCAGATCCCGATCAACCGCCCGCATGCTCCGGTCAACGACATGTTCCGCGACGGCATGCACCAGACCGCCGTGCATAGCGGCGTGGCCCCCTACCGGCCGAATTCGCTCGACGGCGGCTGTCCCTTCCTGGCGGGCGAGGACATGAGTGCGTACATCGAGGTGCCGCAGGAGCTGCCGGCGTCGATGAAACTGCGTGAATCTCCGGCGTCGTTCGAGGACCACTTTAGCCAGGCCCGGCTGTTCTTCAGGTCCCTGACCCCGGTGGAGCAGGACCATGTCATCCAGGGCTACACCTTCGAGCTGGGAAAGTGCTACGAGGAGAACGTCCGGATCCGACAGCTTCAGGCACTGGCAAATATCGACGGCGAACTCTGCGCCAAGGTGGCCGAGGGCCTGGGCCTGCCGGCGCCCTCGCCTACCAGCACGCGGGAAGACGATGTGCAGCCGAGCCCCGCGCTGTCCCAGCTGGGCAAGTCCTGGCCGCTGGCCGGCCGGGTGGTGGGCATCATCGCCGACGACAACAGCGACCAGGACGCCGTGGCGACTGCGCGGGAAGCCATCCACGCAGCGGGCATGGTTCCGCTGATCATTGCGCCAAAGGGCGGCAAGCTGTCCGGTGGACTGACGGTGCAGCGGACCTACCTGACGGCACGGTCGGTGGAGTTCGACGCCATCCTCGTGGCCGGCTCGGCGGCGCCCGGCGCGGATGCAGCCGCCGGACGGGATGCGAAGGCGGGCGATCCGACCGGCCATCCGGCGGGGGATCCGCGGGTCAGCATGATGCTGGCCGAGGCGTACCGCCATGCCAAGGCGATCGGCGGCTGGGACCACGTTGCCCACGCCCTTGCCGCAGCCGGCATCCCCGAGGAAGCACCCGGCGTCGTTATTGGGGAAGGTCCGGCGGTGCTGGAAGGCATTGCCGAACTGCTCGGGAAGCACCGGGTCTGGGAGCGCTTCCCCGTTTCGGCTTAGTTCCGCAGCAACTCCCGCCGGGGCGGCTTCGGCTGTGCCCGGTGGGAGGTTGTGGGCCTCGAATAGGAAGTCAGGCGTCAGGCGGGCTGTTGGCCCGAGGTTTGGGGCGAGTTTCCCACAGCCTGTTCCGACTGGACATGGCGTAGTTTGCGGATCAGCTTGAGCGCCGGCATCGGGAGCGCCGTACGGATCCGCAACCGCCAGCGGCGTTTTTTGGCGGCGGCGAGCCGGTCCGCGTCCACGGTCAGTTTGCCCGCGCGAGCCCGGCCCGCGTAGGTCGCCAGCAGATCCGCCAGCGGAACGGTCTGGCTGTGGAAGTAGTTGTCCCGCAGCCACGTGGCCTCCGGGTGGAAGAAGTGCCCGCCTTTCAGATCGGCCAGCGTACCCAGCAGTCCCGAACCCACGAACACCCGGTTCAGCATGTCTTCATTGACGCCGAAATCGGACAGGATCAACACCGGCAGGCCGGCGTCGATCGCTTCCAGGGCAGCGGTGGAACTGACCGTGACCATGGCGGTCCCTGGCACCAGCTGCTCGGCCATGGACCCAGTGCAGAATTCCAGTTCGTGGCCGGCCACGGCACGGGAGGCGACCAGTTCGCCCCACAACGTATCGAACGGGTGCTGCTCCAGATGCGTCTGCGGTTCGCCGGCCCAGGCCCGCAGTTTCACCCGGACGCGGTAGCCGCTGCGGCGCGACAGTGCCGCCAGCGCCTGGAGGATGGCGACGCGCTCGTCCTTCAGGACGGGGACTTTTGCCTGCGGGGCGAAGACCACCTGGGTCAGCGGTACCTCCACCGGCTCCGGCCGCGCGGGCGATTTCAGGAAGGGGAGCCGGGTCACGAGGACGCGCTGTTCGATGCCCAGTTGATCAACCAGGTCGCTGAAGGCGCGGCATTCGGCATGGCTGTGCGTGATGAACGCATCGCCCAGCGAGCGGAACTGCAGCGCCTTCTCGGTGGCGGGGAAGGCCACGCCGGGCAGGCCCGACACCAGGGCCGGCCGCGGGGTGAGCCGGCTGGCGTGCAGGTAGACCTCTTCGGCCACGGGGCCGGTGGCAGCAGCAAGTACGACGTCGGCACCCGCCAAGGCGGTGCGCAAGCCTGAGGCGGGAATCACCGGCGTCGTTATTCCGGCGCAGAAGGTGCCACCTACCGCCGCGGTGGTCTGCTCCCGCGTCGGGGCGATGGGCGAGCGGACCAGCAGGACCTCGCGGTCCCATTCCGGGCCGAGAGCATCGAGTGTGGCACAGGCGAACTTCAGGTAGGAATCACTGTCCGCCACGGCGACGATCTTGTGCCGGGCCCGGCGTGGCTGCCCGGGTACGGCGCCGGGTGCGGTGTAGGCCATGCCAGCAGGCTGGAAGCCGTTCGTGCCGCCGGGCTGGGTGCCGCTCATGCCGCCCCCAAACCGTCATCCAGGGAGCTGCTCAGGTGCCGGCGCAGTTCCTGCGTGGTGCCCGGCATCCACCAGTCGCCCGGCACTGGTTGGCCCTTTAGGGGGACCGCGTTGGGGGCCAGGATGAGCCGCAGCGACGCGAGCACCGTGGATGGCAGGGCGCGCACGGTCTGGTTGGAGCGCAGTCCACGCAGGCGCATTTCCACCGGGATGGTGTGCTCGTTCACGGTGATCAGCGGGTGTTCCGCGAGGGCGTCCAGCACCTCGGGAGTTTCCCGGCGGTGCGGGAAGTAGCCCACAGGGCCGTCCTCGGTCAGGGACCGGACCCAGTCCACGTAGGGCTCGGCCCGGATCAGCCCGTCCGCTGGCATTGCCGAACCGACCACCACCGTGGGTTCGTAGATGGTCTCGGTGACCGGCTGGGTGCCGAGCCACTCAAACTTGTGCCGCTCCAAGTGGCCGCCCAAAGCCCGGAACTTTGCTTCCAGCGCTGTGGGAACCGGCAGCGCGGTAAAGACGAGGAGCCTGCCCTGCCCGGCGAGCCGGCGCAGCGCCCACCAGCTCGCCAGGCCAAGCGCCTTCCGCGAGGCACGGGCGGCGGCGCGCGGCCGGGTCAACGGTCTCGGCCGGTCCCGGACCAGGGTGCCCAGCAGTTTCAGGGTGGCGAGACCGTCGTCGAGAATGACAACTTCCTTGCCGCCGGCGCCGCGCAGCAGTTCGGTCTGGACCTTGCCCGAATAGGCGTCGCCGATCACCCAGCGGTCCAGCCCCGGCTCCCGCAGCGGCGGGATGGTCGAGGTCGGCACGGCGAAGTGCACGCCGGCGGGAACCTGTGCCATCAGTGAGGCCAGGGTGGCGTTCATGCCGATGGCGTCGCCGCGAGGATGGATGGTCGTTTCGCGGCCCAGCAGCCCGGCGCCGTGGGCTTCGACGGCGCTGAGCAGCTGCAGCGGGGACTCCGCCCAGACCGCTGCCCGGCCAAAGCGCGGCCGGGCTACTTGTTGCGAGGGAAGCATTGCCTGCGTCATTTGCCCAGTACGGTCAGGACGCGCTTGGCGGCCCGCCGTCCCACGCGGCGGACCCGGCCAAGCGGCAGCAGGACCTGGCGCCCCGGCAGGGCGCCGGGCAGGCCCAGCTTGGTGAGCCGGCGGCGTTTGAAATAGCGCATGTCGGAGGTGTGCTGGGCCTGGTGCAGGAAGGCTACGGCGCTGTCGCGGGCCATTTCCAGCGTCTCGGCCTGCATGCAGTAGGACACGGCTTCCACCAGCTGCTGCAGCGGCGCGGCCGGAACCGCCGCCGTATTCGTCTCAGCCTCAACGGCAGTGGGCGTGGTGGTCTCGTCCGCCGCCTGTTCAGTCTCAACTCGGTCGGCCGGGGCGGTATAGCCCCGCTCGAGGAGCGCGTCGATGATCGTTACCGGGATGCGGTTGCTGTTCTGGTACGGGGTGAGCCGCTCCAGCAGGATCTCGGTTCCCACAGCCGCGGCGTCGATCTTGAACAGATACTTGGCCGTCATCAGCGCGGTGGAGAAGCAGCTGACCACGAGCTCGGGCCGCAGCCGTTGCATGACCACTTCCGCCGGGCTGGTGGAGGTCATGACCTTCAGGTCCAGTCCGAGCTCGACGGCGGCGGCCTGGATGGAGGTCACCGCGCCGGGGCCTGCGCTGGGGTGAGGTTTGAAAATGCAGTGCCGGATGCCGCGGTCCGTTGCCTTCTGCAGCATGTCGCGGTGCAGCTCGATTTCCTCTTCGGTGGAGAGGATGCCGAGCTCGGAGAGGTACTGGCCCAGGATCAGCGCCGTGCCGCCGGCAGCGGGTTCGCCGTCGTGCGTGCTGGCTTCCGGGGTTCCTGCCAGTGCGGCCGGCCCTTCGGTTTCCTCGGGCAGGGCGGCGGCGAGTTCTTCCATGCCGCGGCGCAGGGCGGCCGCGTCGATCGGAATCAGCTGCGGGTTGTGCTCGCGCAGCAATTGGGGGACCAGGCCGGGCACCAGATCCACGTACAGCAGCGAGTCCAGGCGCTGGGCCAGGTCGCGCGGCAGCCGGTTCCGGGTGGGGCCGTAGCTCATCAGGCCGTCGGAGTGGACGGAAATCGTGGCGCTGGCAAAGACACGGCAAAGCGCGACGGCGGGATTGACCTGGATGGACTCCACATAGAGGTGCAGCGGGCCGTCGCCGAGCTCCCACTTCCCGCGGAGCAGGCGCTCCCAGATATCGAGTTCCTCGCCGCGCGGGTTGAACTGGCCGGGACGGCGGGGCCAGAGCAGCTCGCTCAGATCCACCGTCCGGTCGAAGCGGGAGGCCGCTTCGGTAAAGCCGGCGGAGTCGTGGAACGGCACGGAAACTTCCGGTATCAGGGCACTGTTGGTCAGGACGAGGATACGTTCGGCGCCGCGCTCCGGGATGCGGCCGCTATCGATGGCCGCTGCCAGCGAAATGCACTGATACAGCGTTGAGACGACAAAAAGCTCTTTCATGCGGCGCTCCGAAGTGCAGGTTTGATCAGCTGGCGGCGCTTGTGGTCGAGCAGCGCCAGGCTCTCCTCGGACACATGTTCCGGCAGGGTGTCCAGCGTAGCCCGGATGCCGGTGTTCAGCTCGCCCAGATAGTGCTTGTCCATCTGTTCGGCGCGTTTGAGCTGGTGACAGGCGATGGCCAGGAACTGGCGGGCAGCCTTGGGCCAGAAGCGCTCCGGCTCCGGGTCTTCGGCGACGAGGCGGAAGACCTCCTGGAAGCACGGGAGGAAGTCCAGTTGGCGGCGGTCGAAGACCTGGGTCAGCGAACTGGACACGCCGCGGCGGTAGAAGGCGCCCAGCTGGGTGCTCACGGCATAGGACTGTGCCTTCAGGTGCAGCCGCCAGACCCAGGGCCGGTCTTCGGCGGTATGCCGGCCGTCGAGGAAGTGGAGCATGCCCGCGTCCTTGAGTCCGCCGTCGAAAATCCCGAACGGCGGGAAGCAGTAGTCCACCATTGTGGAGAGGTTGTACGGGGCAATATCGTCGCGTGGGTTCAGCCGGACTCCGCGGCGGGCCTGCGGGGCCTTGTGGATGGTGCGGATCCCGTTGGTGTGGCGGATGTGGTCCACACGGAGGAAGTCCACGCCCAGCTGTTCGATCTCCGTGGTGATCCTGGGCAGGTGGCCCGGGGCGTACCAGTCATCCGGATCCAGGAAGGTGATGTAGCGGCCGGTTGCCTCGTCCAGACCGTGGTTCCGGGCGGTGGCCACCCCGTGGGCGGTCTCGTTCCGGAGGATCTTCAGGCCGGGGAGCTGGCTGGTGAAGGCCGCTGCCAGCTCCCCGGTCCCGTCGGTGGAACCATCATCGATGACGATGACCTCCATTACCGAGGGGTCATCGAACTGGCGCATCAGGCTGGTCATCGAATCGCGGATGAAAGGGGCCTGATCTTTCGCAGGAACGATGACACTCAGTAATGGCTTGTTCATAGGTACTTATGCATCCACTCGGCGCAGGCGGGACAGCGGGGCCAGCTCGCCCGGGAAGACCTGCTTGACGCCGTCGCCCATGGCATCTTCGAGGATGCGGATGTCGCGGACCAGCGCTTCGAGGCCCTTCGGCTCCAGCGAGGACGCCTGGTCCGAGCCCCACATGGTGCGGTCCAGGGTGATGTGGCGTTCCACGGTCACCGCGCCGAGGGCGACGGCGGCAAGGGAGATCTGCAGGCCGCGTTCGTGGCCCGAGTAGCCCACCGGCACCTGGTAGCGCTCCTGCAGCGTGGTGATCATGCGCAGGTTGGCCTCTTCGGGGGGCAGCGGGTAGGTGGAGGTGGCGTGCATGAGGATCAGGTTATCGGTTCCGAGGGTTTCCACGGCCTTGTCGATCTGCTCGATGGTGGACATGCCGGTGGAGAGGATGATCGGCTTGCCGGTTTCGCGCAGGGCGGTGAGCAGTTCGATGTCGGTGACCGAAGCGGAGGCAACCTTGTGTGTCAGCGCGCCAGCCTCTTCCATGAAGGCCACGGAGGGAACATCCCACGGCGAAGCGAAGCAGTGCAGGCCCTTGTCGGCGGCGTGCTGGATCAGCTTCTGGTAGATGGGCATGTCGAACTCGACGCGGTAGCGGTAGTCCAGGTAGGTCATTTCGCCCCACGGGGTGGAACGCATCTTGTCGCGCATGTCGGCCGGGGTGGAGATTTCCGGGGTGCGCTTCTGGAACTTCACGGCGTTGGCGCCGGCGGCGGCAGCGACGTCGATCAGCTGCTTGGCGATCTCGATGTCGCCGTTGTGGTTGATGCCGATTTCGCCGATCACGTAGACGGGCTGGCCTGCGCCGACCTGAACGTCACCGATAGCGACGGGTGCCGGAGCGCCGGTGGGAAGGTAGTTCTGGGTTGCTTCGGTAGTCATCAGGAGGCTCTTTCTGTCATTTCTGCAATTGCGTTCCGGCTGCCGGTCGCGGCGGCCGTGTGGGCGGCGAGGACGAGTTCGCAGATTTCGCGGACCGCCCCTTCACCCCCGTTGTGCGACAGCACGATGCGCGCTGCCGCCTTGACCTCAGACCGGGCATCCGCCACGGCCACGGGCCAACCGACCTTGCCCATGGCGGGCAGGTCGTTGACATCGTTGCCGACAAAGGCAACGCGTTCCGGATCAAGTCCGCGCACAGCCATCCATTCGGAGACTGCTTCGGCCTTGTCTTTGACGTCCTGGACGACGTCGACGCCGAGCTTGTTGGCCCGGGCGGTCACCACCTGGTTTGTCTCGGTGGAGAGAATCAGTTGGGGCACTCCGGCCCTGCGCAGGCGGGCAATGCCCATGCCGTCGCCGCGGCTGACGCGGACGAACTCTTCGCCTTCGGAGTTGACGAAGGCGTGATCGTCGGTGTGGACGCCGTCGAAATCCATCACCAGGGCGTCGACGTCGACCGCGGTGGTTTCGGCGGGGGCAGCCATTGCCTGGACCAGCGCCAGATCTTCGAGCGAGTCGATTTCGATGGCGTGCTCTTCGGGCACTACCTGCAGGTCCAGCCGGCCGAAGAAGCGGTGCCGGCGTTCGGTGAAGCCCTCGGTGAGCATGGCGTAGAACGCGCCGGTCTCGCGGTACTGCGGTTCGCGGTCCTGGCGGCGGGGACGGAAGTCCGCGCTGTGGCCTACGGCGGTGACGGCGCCGTCGTCGTTCTTGGTCCAGAGGAAGTTGTGGTTCTCGGCGACCGAAAACGCCACGTCCGCCTCGCCGTCGAGAACCTTGCGGACCGCTTCGTTGAGGTCCGCGGGATCGATGAAGGGGGAGGTGCACTGCAGCAGCACGGTGACGACCGGCTTAGTGCCGAACTCCTCGTCGAGAGCATCCAGGGCGTGCAGGACGGCGGATTCGCTGGTGGCTGTGTCGCCGGAGAGTTCGGCCGGGCGTTCAACAACGCGGGCACCGAAACGCTCGGCTTCGAACCGGATGTCGGCGGAATCCGTGCTGACGACGACGTCGGTGACCAGCGGTGTGTTGCGGGCGGCTTCCACGGCGCGGGCCACGAGGGAACGGCCGGAAACTGGCTTCAGGTTCTTGAACGGAATCCCTTTTGAACCGCCGCGGGCAGGGATCACAACCAGAACTTCTTGGGGATCGGTGGTGCTCATTGAAGCCACCGTAGGGAGCCCGGGTGGCCGGACGGGGTGCCTAAGGTTAAGAGAAGGTTATGGATAGCCAACGTTTTGTTAACCAGGACCGGCCAGTACTGTTGGTGCCATGCCCCGGTTCCGCCCATCGCGCCGCAGATTGCCGCTGCGCATTGTGGTGCCCAGCCGCAACGATCCGCTGCTGCGCCGGTTCACTGAACTGATCGGCGGGCCGCTGGGACACCGGACCGCTCCCGGGATTGTGGAGCCGGGCTTCTTTACCGTGGAACGCGTGCTGATTGTGCTCACCACGCTGGCGGCGCTGCTCTCCGTGCTGGTCAAGACGCCCTGCCGCGTGGCCGGCTGGATGCTGCCGGACTACTTCTATATGGGCTGCTACTCGGACTGGCCCGTCCTGTTCGAAACCCGTGGCCTCGCGGAGGGCATGTTCCCGTTCCTCACGCCGGGCGGTGTTTTCGAGTACCCGGTGCTGATGGGACTGCTGGCCGGATTCACGGCGCTGCTGGTTCCCGGCTCCGGGGTGTCAGCGGAACGCTCGCTGGCCTACTTCGACGTGAATGCGACGCTGGTCGCCGTGGTCTGGATCATCACCGTGATTGCGACGGCGAGAATGAGCCACCGCCGGCCCTGGGATGCCGCGATGGTGGCGCTGGCGCCCGGGATCGTGGTGGCCGGGACCGTTAACTGGGATCTCTGGGCGGCCATGCTGGCGGCGCTTGCCATGCTGTCTTTCGCGCGCGGGCGCCTGGTGCTGGCCGGGGTGTTCATCGGGCTGGGCACTGCCATGAAGATCTATCCGCTGCTGATCCTGGGCGCCGTGCTGCTGCTGGCCATCCGGACCGGGAAGTACCGCCCGCTGGTGGTCGCTACTGCTGCCGGGGCGGGAACCTGGCTGGCCGTTAACCTGCCCTTCATAGTGGCCGACTTTGCCGGCTGGGCCTTCTTCCTGGGGTTCAGCCGCGACCGCGAGGCCGGCTATTCCTCGATCTGGTACGCCTACAACACCACGGTGCAGGGGCAAGGGCTGCCGCAGCTGGGGCCGGAGTTCATCAACCGGGCGTCGCTGGTGCTGTTCCTGCTGGCCTGTATCGGGATTGCGCTGCTGGTGTTGTCCGCCCCGCGGCGCCCGCGGCTGGTGTCCATCGTGTTCCTGATCGTGGCGGCCCTGGTGCTGACCAACAAGGTGTATTCCCCGCAGTTCGTGGTGTGGCTGATTCCGCTGGCGGCGCTGGCCTACCCGCGCTGGCGGGACTTCCTCATCTGGCAGTTCGTCGAACTGCTGCACTGGTGGGCCGTCTGGATGTTTCTGGGGCAGTTCACCAGCGGCGGCGCGCCGGAGCACAATATCGACGGCGCCTATTACGTGCTGGCCGTGCTCGCGCATATAGCAGCGACGGCATACATCGCCTACAAGGTTGTCCGCTCCATTTTGCACCCCGAGCACGATCCGGTCCGCCGGCTGGAGACCGACGATCCGCAGGGCGGTCCCTTCGACCGCTCCGACGACGTGCTGGTGCTGGACAGCTACGCTGTTCACAGATGGCGTTCACGGATCGGCAGCCGGTAGTCCGGCAGGAAGGCGGAGCGTACATGTCACTTCCCGATGCGGCCGTGGTGGGATCCGGGCCGAACGGCCTGGCAGCGGCGGTCATCTTTGCGAGGGCCGGGCTGAAGGTCACCGTCTTCGAGGGCGGTGAAACACCTGGTGGTGGTGCCCGCACGACGGAGCTGATGGAGCCCGGGCACTGGCATGATGTTTGCTCCGCGGTCCACCCCATGGCGGTGGCGGCTCCGTTCTTCCGGGACTTCGGGCTGGCCGAGCGGATCGAACTCATTACCCCGGACATCTCCTATTCGCACGTTATCGACGGCGCGAAAGCCGCCTTTGCCTACCGGGATCTGGACCACACCGCTGCTTCGCTGGGTGCGGACGGGGCGACCTTCCGGTCGCTGATGGAGCCCCTGGTCACGCATTCCCGCGACGTGCTGGACCTGACCATGAACCAGCTGCTGCGATTGCCCCGCCATCCGGTTTCGGCGCTGCGGTACGGACTGCGTTCGCTGGAGCAGGGGAGCCCAGCCTGGAATATGCGCTTCAAGGAATATCTTGCTCCGGCATTGTTGTCCGGCGTGATGGCCCATACGCCGGGCGGCCTGCAGCGGCCGGTGGCTGCCGGAGCTGGTCTGATGCTCGGGTCGCTGGCGCACGCGGTGGGGTACCCGCTGCCGGTGGGCGGTTCGCAGGCCATCATCGACGAGTTGGTGCGCGACCTGAAGAACCACGGCGGCAAGCTGGTCACCGGGCACAAGGTGAATTCCCTGGCCGAACTGACCGATGCCCGGACCGTGCTGTTGGACACCTCGCCGCAGGAGCTGGTCCGGCTGGCCGGCGGACGGCTGCCGCGCGGCTATGCCAAGTCCTTGACCTCCTACCGGTACGGTCCCGGCGCCGGCAAGGTGGACTTCATTTTGTCCGAACCCGTTCCGTGGGCCAACGCCGAGCTGGCCAAGGCGGGGACCATCCATCTGGGCGGAACCCGGGAGCAGGTTGCGGCATCGGAGAAGGACATTGCCCGCGGGCGGCACTCCGAAAAGCCCTTTGTCCTGGTCTCCCAGCCGAGCGTTTTCGATGCCACGCGGGCACCTGACGGACGGCATGTTCTGTGGACGTACTGCCACGTGCCGCAGGGCTCCACCCGCGACATGACGGACGTGATCAACGCGCAGCTGGAGGCGGCCGCACCGGGCTTTTCGGACGTTGTTGTCGCGTCGCACAGTATGTCCGCCGCGGAATATGAGCAGTACAACCCGAACTACGTCGGCGGGGACTTCGGCACCGGCGCCGTGGACGTCGCGCAGCTGCTGGCCCGGCCCGTGCTGAGCACCAAACCGTGGCAGACGCCGCTGGACGGGGTGTATCTGTGCTCGGCCGCAACGCCGCCAGGTCCCGGTGTGCACGGGATGGCTGGATACCACGCCGCCCGGCTGGCGTTGAAGGAGGACTTCGGACTGCCGATGCCAGCACTGGGGCCGTAGCTGCGGATTGGGTAGGTCGGCCCGGGCTGTCCGGCTGGATCCATCAGAACGGGAATGGTTAGTCCGGATGGCCCGGCCCCTTTGCTGGTGGCAGCTCTTCTCCCGCCCGCCAGATCCGGTGCGGCCGAAGGTCCTGGTCCAGGAGTATCAAGTCTGCCTGTGAACCGACGGCGATAGTACCTACACCACCGAGGTCCAGCCCGGCGGCCCGGGCGGGCACCGACGTGGCTGCGGCCACGGCCTCCGGCAGCGGGATTCCGGCCGCAACGGCACGCCGCAGCGCTGCATCCAGGGTTAGCGTGCTGCCGGCTATGGGCCCTCCATGGGGCAGCCGGGCAACGCCGTCGTTCACTTCAACCGGGAGCGAACCAAGGTGGTAGCTGCCGTCCCCGCAGCCTGCCGCTGCCATGGCGTCGGTAATGAGGGCAACCCGGCCCGGGGCGGCTTGAAACGCCAATCGGAGCAGCGCATCATGGACGTGGTGCCCGTCGGCGATCACTTCCAGCGTGACGTGGGGTGAGTCGAATGCCGCGGCGACCGGACCGGGCGCGCGGTGGTGCAGGCCGTTCATGGCGTTGAAGGCATGGGTGAGGATGCTGGCGCCGGCGTCGAAAGCAGCGCGGGCAGTCTCATAGTCCGCGTCCGTATGTCCGACGGCGACCGCCACCTTATGGTCGGCCAGTCGGCGGATGGCGGCAAAACCGGGGTCCAGTTCCGGGGCGATGGTCACCTGGCGCAAAAGGCCGCCGCTGGCTTGGACGAGCCGGTCCACGGCTTCAACCGTGGGCGGCACGAGAAAGCCAGGGCTGTGTGCTCCGCAGTGGCTGGCCGCGAGGAACGGTCCCTCGAGGTGGAAGCCCTTCACCGACGCGTTGGCCGGAGCGTCTGAAACCAACCGGCGCAGGGCGGACTCCAGGGTTTCGAGGGGATTGGTGACCAGCGAGCCGAGGAGGCTGGTGGTCCCGTGCGCCAGGTGGGTGAGCGGGCCGCGGGAGGTGTCGCCGTCGTCAAACGATCCACCGCCGCCGCCATGGCAATGCATGTCCACGAACCCCGGCACCAGATAGGCACCGGCGGCGTTGACCTCCCGAATCCCTGCAACCCCCTGACCGGCAACGGTTCCGGACCAGCTGCCGGTGCCGGCGTCCGTAATTCGGCTGTCCTCAAGGAGCACCCAGGAACCCGCAACGATCTCTCCATCGGTGATGCGGCGGGCGGAATGGATGACGGTGCGCATGGGCCTCACTGTTCTCCCGGATCGGCACATCGGAACGGACTGACTCACCTCGACAGTAGAGCGTCAGGTGCTAAACGGCGACTTGTTCCAGCGCCGTCAGCCTGCCGTCGCGCATGGTGGCGACGGTGTCGGTCAGCGGGATGTACTCCGTGTCGTGGGTGACAATCACCGTGGCTACCTTGAACTCCCTGGTCACCCGGACCAGCAGCCGGACAATCGCCTCGGAGCGTTCGTGGTCCAGTGCCGCCGTCGGCTCGTCCACCAGCAGCAGCTTCGGCTCACCCATCAGGGCGCGGGCAATGTTGACCCGCTGGCGCTGCCCGCCGGAGAGCTGGTGCGGGCGGCGCCGTGCGGAATCGGCGAGGCCCACCACGTCCAGCAGTTCCAGAGCCCGGGCCTTCGACTTCTTCGGCGATTCGCCGCGCAGGTGCTCCGCGATCTGCAGCTGCTCGACGGCGGTCAGCGAGGCGAGCAGGTTGGGCTGCTGGAAGATGATGCCTATGGTTTCACGCCTCAGGACGGCCGTTTCCCGTGCGGAGAGGGTCGTGGCGTCGACGCCGTCGAGGAGGACGACTCCCGACGTCGGCCGGATCAGCGTGGCGGCGACGGCGAGCAAGGAGGACTTGCCGGAGCCCGACGGGCCGGCCAGCGAGGTGATGGTGCCGGCCCGGGCGGACAGGTTGACGCTGTCCAGGGCGGTGACCGTCGTGTCGCCGTCCGGGTACTCGAGGGTGGTGTTGACGAGGTTCAGTACTGCAGTCATGGGTGTTGTCCTTAGTTGGAGGGTGGAGGTATCGGGAGGTCGCCCGGCTTAGTTGCCACCGAGGGCGGTCAGCGGATCTACCTTCGTCACGCGGCGGACCGCGACGACGGCGCCGGCCATGCCCAGGAGCACGATCCCGGCAATCGGCAGCAGAGTGCTGGCCGCGGCGAGCAGGAACGGAGCGGCCTGGGCGGCGAAGTAGCCGCCCACAACGCCCACGCCACCACCGGCGGCGGCCCCGGCGACCAGAACGATCGCGGCCTGGGTCAGGGCTTCGCGCAGCAGGTAGCCGTCCGAACCGCCCATGGCCTTGAGCACCGCAATGTCGCGCGTGCGCTGGATGGTCCAGACGGTCAGGAAAGCGACAATCACAAGCGCCGAGATCCCGTAGAGGAAGCCCTGCATCATCAGCAGCGAACCGTTCTCGCTCTTGTAGGACCCCAGCGCTTGGAAGGAGCCCGTAACCGAAGTGGTCACCGTATCGGCGGCCTCATTGGCTGCCGTGGCGGCGACTCCGGTGGGATCCCCGTCCGCCAACTGCACCGCAACGGCGGTGGCGATCGGACCGTCGGAGGCCCCGCCGTCGTTAATATGGGCTACCTGCTGCCACTGCGCTAGCGAGGTCCAGACCACCGGCGTGTGGGAGTACCACCGGTCGTCGACGACGGCGGAGACCAGCAGTTGCCGGCCGCCAACTTCTGCTGGATCACCGGCGACAGCGCCCAAGTCGTCCGCAATGGTCTGGCTGAGGACCACCGTCCCGTCCGCCACAGGGGCGGGGGCCAGCCGGCCGCCGGGCTCGACGCCGAAGACGGCCACGTTGGTGGTGCCGCCGGCGGAGAAACGGGTCTGGGCGATGCCGAACGCCTCGGCATGCTCCACTCCGTCCGCCTGCTGCCACGCGTCCAGCTGGTCGCGCGAGATCTGCGACTCTGTGTAGGAAGCCTTCGACTCGTTGCCCGCGGGCGCGCCGAATGCCACGGTGTTGACCGCCGGAGCCAGCCCGGCGATGGCGGAAATGGACTGGTTGCCCAGGCCTGCCGTGAGGCCGGAGAGCATGACCAGCAGCAGGGTAATCAGGGCCACCACGGTTCCCATCAGGGCGAATCGGCCCTTCGCGAACCGGATGTCCCGCGGTGCCAAAAACACGATGTTTCCTTCTTTCGGTGGAGTACTGGGCCGCCGTTGGGCCGCTGTATTCAGCCTTTCGCGGAAGCCGCGCGGGCACATCGCGGAAGCGGTTGATCCACGGCGGACAAAAGGTTGATTCCCCAGTCAACCGAATGGTTGATGCCCGCTGTGCCCGGGCGGTGGCTACGCTGGGAGCATGTCTGTTCCGACCGAGCCCGCCGAGACCGAGGCCTGGCCTGAGCCAGAGCCAGAGCCAGAGCCCGAGTCCGGCTTCGCGGAAGCGGGACGGCCCGGCCGGACGCCTGCAGAATCCGGGCCCGTCCAGCCGTCGGCGGGCGCCTTGGTGCTGCGCGTGCTGCGGATCGGACTGCACACTGGCTTCGCCGGCCTGCTCGCCTTCGCCGTCGTTCTGACACTGGTCAACGCCCCGCATGCGCCGCTGAGCTGGCTGGCCCTGCTGCTCGGGATCCTGCTGGCCGGTGTCTACCTCGCCGGCACGATCGTCGAGAAGCGGCACAGCACCACCGGAACCGGCCCGGATCCTCGCCGCTACGGGGCGGCCTGGCTGGCGGTGGTGACGGTGCTCTGGGTGGCGCTCGCGGCGGTCAGCGGCAACTTCGTCTGGCTGGCCTTCCCGCTGTTCTTCCTCCACCTGCACGTGCTCAAAACCGCCCACGCCGTGTTCGCCGTCGCCATGCTGACCGGCGTCGTGATTCTGTCCCAGTGGTGGCACAACGGCCGGCTGGAGCCGGCGATGCTGATCGGCCCGATGGTAGGGGCGGTGTTCGCCGTGTTCATGGCGATGGCCTACCGGGCGCTGTATCTCGACGGCGAGAACCAGCGGCGCGCGCTCGCCGCGCTGCGCCGGACCCGGGCCGAACTGGCCCAATCCCAGCACGACGCCGGGGTACTCGCCGAACGCGGCCGGCTCGCCCGCGAAATTCACGACACCCTCGCCCAAGGCCTGTCCAGCATCGTGCTGGTCTCCCGCGGCGCGGCCACGGCGCTGGATGCCGGCGACACCCCGACGGCGGCCGAGCGCATCCGCCTGGCCCAGTCCACGGCCTCGGAGAACCTGGCCGAGGCGCGCAGCTTCATCCGCGGTCTGTCCTCCCCGCAACTCGAGCCGCGGGAGGACGGCGCCAGCGCCCTGGCCGACAGCCTGGCCCGGCTGTGTGCGGCCGCCGAGCGGCAGGCCGCGGGGCGCGGGGACCAGCTGCGCTGCCGTTTCAACCTCGACGGCAACAGCGTCCGGCTGCCCGCGCCGTACGAGGTCACGCTGCTCCGGGCTGCGCAGGCGAGCTTGGCGAACGTCCTAGCTCACGCGAAGGCGCGCACCGCCGTCGTGACCCTGGGTTTTCTGGACGAGGACGTGACACTGGATATTTACGACGACGGCGTGGGCTTTGATCCTTCAAAGTACGACGGCGGCGCTAACCTTGGTCTCCCGGCGGCGGCGGGGCGCGGGGAGAGGGACAGTGACGGCGGCGGAGGCTTCGGCCTGTTGACATTGCGGGAACGGGTTGCCGCGCTGAACGGCCGGTTGGACCTGGAATCCGCCCCGGGTGAGGGAACCGTAGTGGCCATCCGGCTGCCGTTGGGCACCAGTGCAGGGGAGAAGCGGGAGTGAGCGGAATCAGGATTCTGCTGGTCGATGACCATCCCGTGGTGCGCGCCGGACTCCGCGCCATGCTCTCCGACTTCGAAGGCATGACCGTGGCAGCCGAAGCCGCGGACGGGGCTGCCGCGCTGAAGGAGCTGGACCGTCTGGCAGCCCTCGGCGAGCCCGCGGATGTGGTGCTGATGGACCTGCAGATGGGCGCCGGCATGGACGGGGTGACCGCGACGGCGCGGATCAAGGCAAACTCCGACGCCGGGAAGGCCGCGCCGCCGGTCCTCATTCTGACCACGTATGACACGGATGCGGACATCCTCGCCGCCGTGGAGGCCGGAGCCTCCGGCTACATGCTCAAGGACGCCCCGCCGGAGCAGATCCGCGAAGCCGTCTTGGCGGCCGCGGCCGGTCGGACCGCGCTGGCCCCGGAAGTCGCAGCCCGCCTGATGGGCCGGATCCGTAACCCCGAGCCGGCCCTCAGCGCCCGCGAAGTCCAGCTGGTGGAACTGCTGGCCACCGGCATGCCGAACAAGGAAATTGCCCGCAAGCTCTTCATCTCCGAGGCTACAGTCAAGACCCACCTGGTGCACATTTACGCCAAGCTCGGCGTGGACAACCGCACGGCCGCCATCGCCGAAGCCACCAAGCGCCGCATCATCCGCCCGGCCTGATTCTCGCAGGGTCAGTCGAGTGCGCCCAGGAATGTCGCGCCTTGCCTCTTCGAGGCCCTCCCGAGTTCAATTAATGCCGGAAGTTCGGAAAATATTTCGAGGCATTTGGTCCGACAAGAGCCTCAGTCGGCCAAGGCGTCTTATGACAGGTCGCTGGCGACACCGATCGTGAAGACTTTGGGCCCGCTCCGTGTGACTCTGACCAGATCCTTCGAGACGTTTGCCCTCAGGGCAACGTCGGCGACTGCGGCATCCAGCGATTCGTTCGTGGTCGAGCGGTCCCAGATCTTGAGCGTCACGGAGTGCGATTCAAAGTTCATGCGTCGTTGCTTTCCTTGATTGACTTCCCGCCTCGTCGCTGAGGCAGCGGCAACAACTCTAGCCGGAATGATCATCTTCCCTCGACTAGATTTCGCATTTATGAACCGCCATCAGCCGCTGCTCGACGTCTTCAAACAATGGCGGGGATTGGCCACCAGGTACGACAAACTCGCCCCTGACCTACCGCGGCGCAGCCGTTCTCAAAGCCACGACCTAGGACGCCCGCGCGTCCTGCGCATCATCTTCCTGGCTGCCGGCTTCGGCCACCGCGCCGAGCCGGCACCAGGGACCGCAGGGTTCGGCAGACGGGCCGGTAACCAGCATCCGGAAGGCTCCGTCAAGGTAGGCCCTCCCGTCCTTGGCCCGCCCGATCACGACGCCGCGTCGAAGGCGCATGCGTTGTCCCGGTTCGAGTTTTCTCAACTGCGGCCAGAGCAGGGCTTCTGAGGTCGAAAGGAATAACATAACGGCCCTCCTGTCACCGAGTTGGACCATTATGAACCCTCCCGGCCCGGTTTGGACCCGGCCGGCGCAAAATTGTGTCGACCCGTTATCGTTCGGGCAAGGCCGCTTCCCTGCAGGGCATCCGTGCGAAAGCGATATTGCGATAGCGATATATTGTCCGGAGGAGCGGGCATCACCGCATAAACAACGGACGACGGCGGTGTGCAGCTGCCCGCAGGAGGTTTGGATGCGACTGGGTACAGTACGGCGGAACGGGACAACGCAGGCGTTCCGGCAGGAGAACGGTGCAACCACCTTCCTTCCGGCCAAGGATGTCGGCGAGCTCCTGCTGCGCGAAGACTGGCGTACCCTCGCCGGCGAAGCAGGGCAGGAACCGGCTGCCGCCGACCTGGACACGCCCATCCTGCGCCCCGGCAAGATCCTCTGCGCCGGACTGAACTACTACGCCCACGCCGAAGAAGTCGGCCAGGACGTGCCGAAGTACCCCACGATCTTCACCAAGATGCATAACGCGCTGGTCGGCCCCAACGACGACGTGCAGATGCCCGAAGCCAGCCGCAAGATCGACTGGGAAGCCGAGCTGACCATCGTGATCGGCAAAACCATCCGCAAGGTGGACGAGGCCGCGGCCAAGGACGCCATCCTCGGCTACACCGTAATGAACGATGTCTCCGTGCGCGACTGGCAGGGCCGGACGTCCGAATGGTTCCAGGGCAAGAACTGGGACCGGATGACGCCGGTGGGCCCCGTCGTCGTCACAGCGGACGAAATCGACCCGGAGGACGGGCTGACCGTGGAATGCGAGTTGGACGGCGTCGTCAAGCAGTCCGGCACGACGTCGGACCTGATCTTCTCCTGCGCCAAGCTCGTCTCCTACATCAGCGAGTTCATGACCCTGGAGCCGGGCGACATCATCGCCACCGGGACTCCGGCGGGCGTCGGCCTGGCCCGCAAGCCCCGTGAGTGGATTCCGGTGAGCGCCGAACTGGTAACCCGGATCGAGGGAATCGGCGAGCTGCGCAACAAGTGCGTTGCGGAGCCAGCGGCAGGTTAATCCGCGTCCGGAATGTCACTTTCGGTCGCGCCCGTCGTAAATGTCCTAGTGCGGCCGTAGGATCGAAAGATGGGGAAGACACGGTTATTCGGTCGGGACCGCGAACTTGCTCAGTGGCGGACCCTCGCGGACACCGTCGCGTCCGGACGCAACACGGAGCTGACGGTCAGCGGACCGGCGGGTATCGGCAAGACCTCGCTGCTGGACGAAATCTGCCGCGATGCCCAGGCCCGTGACTGGAAGGTCCTCCGCGCCCGCGGGGATGCGCGGCGGCACCTGCCCGGTGCCATGCTGTGGCAGTGGTTTGCTCCGCTGGCCCAGCGGCTGCCCGTGGACGCGCCGCCCTTTGATGGCCAGGGCGCGCTGCTGCACAAATTCCTGACCACCACCGGCGTTCCGGCCCAGAGCGACGCCCTGAGCTATTCGGCCTCGTGGGTGCTGCGCTCGCGGAGCCAGGACCAGCCCGTGATCGCCGTGGTCGATGATGCCCAGTGGCTCGACGAGCTCTCCCTCGGCGCCCTACTGGATATTGGCAGCCTGCTGATCGACGTCCCCGTGCTCCTGCTGCGCGGTGTCCGGACCGGAGCTGGCGCCGAACATCCCGAAGGCATCGACACAAGCGCGTTGCTGGAAGGGGACCGGATTTCGGACCGCGATCCTTACGTTCCCTCCAGTGTCCCTCTGCACTGGCAGCTGGAGCCGCTGAGCCAGAAGGCCATCGAGAACTGGATTCTGGAGCGGCAGGAAAGCAACGTGCAGGTCAACGCGGCCCGCGTCCAGGCCGCCAGCGGCGGAGTGCCGTTCTTCATTCACGAACTGCTGGAGCGGGACCAGCCGCTGGCCAGGCCTGCCGAAGCCTCGCCCAATGAGGCAGCCGTGCTGCGCGGCCGGTTGCACCGGCTCGGGGCGCTTGACCGGAAGGTGCTTGGCGCCGTCGTTGTTCTTGGCATGGACGCCAGCGCGGCGCGGCTGAAGGCCATGCTGGACCTGCGGACGGCGGAGTTGAATGAGTCGCTGGCCAGGCTGGAGGAAGAACGGTTTCTGGCCTCGGTGAAGCCGCGGCCTGCCATCCAGCATGCACTCGTGGCGGAGGCCTTGCTGGCGGATCTGGGCGAGGAAGAGGTTTCATCCCTGCACCGCAGTGCGGCCGGCGTCCTGATGGCCGAAGGCGCACAGCCTGCCCTGATTGCCAACTATCTGCTGGAGACGTTGCCGGACGGTGACGAGGACGGCGCCCGGATCCTGCTGGCCGCTGCGGCGCAGGCAAGACGCCTGGGCGCCTACGCTCTCGCCGCCCAGCTGGCCGACCGGGCCCTGCAGGAGTCCACCCTCCCGGACCGCCTGCGGCAGGAGCTGCTGATCGAGGCCACCTACGCGCATCAGGGCGCAGGCGATTCGCAAACCGCGGTGCGGCTCGCCGAGGACGCGTTGGAACTGACCGAAGGAACGGTCCGCCGGGTGGAGCTGCTGGTCGGCCACGCGGAAGTGCTCTACGACATGAACGAGGTGGAACGAGCCTCGGACTGCTTCGGCAAGGCGCTGAAGGAATTGGAAAACGATCCGGGTGACCATGGCGATTTACGACGGCGGGTGATTGCGCTGGCGTCGGGTGCCGGCTTCCAGCAACTGCAGATCGCCGCGCAATATTCGACGGAGCTCGCCGGAATCCTCAACCAGGACCCGTCCGAGGACGGTCCGGGGGACCGGTTGCTGCTGGCACAAGAGGCGCTGCGCCTGACCATCAGCGGCACGGACGCCGCGCTCAGCGGGAAGCTGGCGGTCCGGAGCTACGCCGGCGGCCTCATCCTGGAAGAAAACGGGGCCGAGTCCAGCATCATCAACTTCTTGACCGGTGCCCTCAACGGTGCCGAACGGGACGCGGAAGCCCTGGAGCTGCTGGACGCGGCCATTGCCGAAGCGCGGGCCAAGTCATCGCTGATGGCACACGCCACCCTGGCCTACTGCCGCGGGGCCATCCATCTGAACCGGGGCCGGCTGCGGTTGGCGCAGGTTGACCTGGAGGCCAGTATGCGCGCGGCGGATGCGGGCTGGCGTACGTACATCGAGGTGGCCACGTTTGTGCTCGCCAGTGTTTACGTCGCGCGCGATGATCTGGAGGCGGCGGATGCCCTGCTGGCCAAGGTCCCGCTGGAGGAAAAACGGGTTCCGCTGGTCCAGGCGATGGCGCTGCAGCTGCACGGGACGGTGCTGGCCGCGCATGGAGACCACAAGTCCGCGCTGGAACACTTCACGGCGGCGATGGATCTGGCCGTGGGGCTCGGGCCTACCTTAAGTGCCTGGACCAGGAGCGCGGTGGAAAGCGCGGTGCGCCTGGGCCAGAAGGAGTACGCGGCAGCGGTGGCCGAAGAGGCGTTGGACAAGGTCCGTGCCTTCGGCGCACCCCGGCTTACCGGCATGACGCTGCGGGTAGCGGCGCTCGCGCAGCCACCGGAAACCGCCGTGCTGATGCTCCGCGAGGCCATCGGCCTGCTGGAAGCGAACGAGGGGCGCTACGACCAGGCCCTCGCCTTGGCGGATCTGGCCGAGATCTGCCTCGCGGGGGAGGACGCGGACACGCTGTCAGTGCACCGGCAGGAGGCCTTGGCAGCGGGCCGCAAGGCATTGGTGCTGGGCAACCGGATAGGTGCGGCCTCCGTGGCGCGGCGCATGACCGAGCTGCTGGCCGCCCATGATGCGCGGCTGCCGCTGGTCGCGGAGAACAAGGCGGACCGGTTGACGGCCGCGGAGAACCGGGTCTGCTCGCTGGCGGCAAAGGGCATGACCAACCGGCAGATCGCCGCGGAACTCTTCATCACCATCAAGGCCGTGGAGTGGCATCTGTCCCGGTCCTTTTCCAAGCTGGGCATCTCCTCGCGCAAAGCGCTCGCCGGCCTCGTTGACGCCCGCGATTAAGCGCGGAGGGGGCGCACGTTCAGCCGGTGGAGCAGCGGATTCAGCTGGCGTCGCCGTCGTGATTCGCGTCCTGTCCGTGCTTGAGCCACGCCATGGCTTCGGACCGCGAGTTGAAGAACCGCGTGGGGCACGGCGGGGTGTGCACGCCGAGGAAAAAGTTCGCGATGACCCGGTCCACGGCGGATTTGCCCAGCAGCGCTATCCGGTTCGCGGCGCAGGGAATCGAGAAGACCGCGCGGGCACCCCGGCTCACGGACTGCGTGGTCGCCATGTCGACCAGCATGGGATGCTCATCGGTGCCGGAGAGGTTGTTGACCTCCCGCATCGCGGCGTGGGCGTCCTCGGCTTCGATCCGCACCCCTTCCGTCCACCGCAGGTTCAGGATCCCGTCCCCGGTGAGCTCCAGGGTGGCTTTGGCTCCTTCAATGGCGATCGGTTCCATGGCTCCTCCTGGGATGGGTGGCGCTCGCTGGGCTGAGCGAAGCGGCGGTCTTAAATGTAACGATAAACTGCCGCGCAGGGTACGGGCATACCTGCTGCTACCGGCAGCCGTGGCGCTTCCGGGCGCGGCGTTTCCGGCAGATCGCGGGACGGCGCCGAACCACAGCCACCCTAGCTTTTCCTAACTGGGGTGGTTAGCGCTGGTCAAACGCTCTATGGCCGAGCAGAATTGATTGTGTTGGAAGCGGAACGGGAAACCGGACCGGATCCGGCAGCAGCTTAGTCGTTGGGGGCGGCTGGGGAGACCCGGCTGTGGTGCATAGCACCGGATATTCGCGGCTGCAGATACGAAATGGCTCGAAGTGAGTTGGCTCTTGGGGAGGCCTGACTTTGAGCCATTTCGTCTGTCCGGGGCCGTTGCCGCCGCGGGCCGCGGGTCCCTTCGGCCGAACCCGGCAATGTCTACCTCGCCCGCCGGAAGTGACACACTGTAACGGTGGCCCATCTTGACGTGACCAATATTGATTTCTTCCTCTCCGACGGACGCCAGCTGCTCAACGGCGTCGGCTTCAAGGTCGGCGACGGCGCCAAAACCGCTCTCATCGGGCCGAACGGCACCGGCAAGACCACCCTGCTGCGCATTATCGCCGGCGACCTGACCCCGGACGAGGGCGCCGTCGCCCGCTCCGGCAACATGGGGATCATGCGCCAGTTCGTCGGCCAGGTCCGGGACGACACCACGGTGCGGGACCTGCTGGTGAGCGCCGCGCCCCCTGCCCTCGCGGCCGCCGCCAAGGCGGTGGATTCGGCGGAACTGGCCATGATGGAGCACGACGACGAGCCCACCCAGATGCGCTACGCCCAGGCGATCGCGGACTGGGGCGACGCCGGCGGCTACGAGCTGGAAACCGTCTGGGACGAAGTCACCATGGCCGCGCTCGGGATTCCCTTTGACCGCGCCCAGCACCGCGCAGCGTCCACCCTCTCCGGCGGCGAGCAGAAGCGCCTGGTCCTCGAAGCACTGTTCTCCGGCCCGGACGAACTGCTGCTGCTCGACGAGCCGGACAACTACCTGGACGTCCCGGGCAAGCGCTGGCTGGAAGGCAAGCTGAACGACTCCAAAAAGTCCGTGCTCTTCGTCAGCCACGACCGGGAGCTGCTGGCCAACGCCGCCAACCGGATCGTCACGCTGGAACCGGGTGCCCTCGGCGCCACCGCCTGGGTGCACGGCGGCGGTTTCGAAAGCTACCTTCAGGCGCGCGCGGACCGCAACGCGCGCTTCGAGGAGCTGCGCAAGCGCTGGGACGAGGAGCACGTGAAGCTCAAGGAACTCGTCAACATGTACAAGAACAAGGCTGCCTTCCGCTCCGACATGGCCAACCGCTATCACGCGGCGCAGACCCGGCTGGCGAAGTTTCTCGAGGCCGGCCCGCCGGAGGCCGTGCCCATCGAGCAGAACGTGCACATGCGGCTCAAGGGCGGCCGCACGGCCAAGCGCGCCATCGTCGCCAGCAAGCTGGAGCTGACCGGCCTGATGAAGCCCTTCAGCACCGAGATCTGGTTCGGCGACCGCGTGGGCGTGCTCGGCTCCAACGGCTCGGGCAAGTCGCACTTCCTGCGGCTGCTGGCCAGCGGCGGCACCGACCCGGAGAAGGAGCACCTCCCGGTCTCCGAGGTCGAGATTGCCGAGGTTCCGCACACCGGCACGGTCAAGCTCGGCGCGCGGATCCGCCCGGGTTTCTTCGCGCAGACCCACGTCCGCCCCGATCTGCTCGGCCGCACGCTGGTGGACATCCTGCACCGCGGCGACGAGCACCGCTCCGGCCTGGGCCGGGAAGCGGCGGCCGCCGTGCTGGACCGTTACGGGCTGGCGCAGCAGGCGGAGCAAAAGTATGACTCGCTCTCCGGCGGCCAGCAGGCCCGGCTGCAGATCCTGCTGCTGGAACTCTCCGGCGCCACCCTGCTGCTGCTCGACGAGCCCACCGACAACCTGGACCTGCACTCGGCCGAGGCGCTGGAGCGCGCCATCGACGCGTTCGAGGGCACGGTCCTCGCGGTCACTCACGATCGCTGGTTCGCCCGCAGCTTCGACCGCTTCCTGGTCTTCGGTTCCGACGGCAAAGTCTACGAAAGTGACGCGCCGGTCTGGGACGAAGAGCGCGTGGTTCGCCAGCGATGAGGCAGCCCGGTTCCGTTGCCGGCGCCAAGTACGCCACCTTCATCATCTTTGGGCTGAACGGACTGGTCTTTGCCAGCTGGGCGGCCCGGATTCCCGCAGCCGCCTCCGCGCTGCAGATTTCCGCCGGGCAGATCGGAGCCCTGCTACTGGCACTCGGGCTGGGCTCGGTGGTCTCGCTGCCCCTGGCCGGTCCGATTTCGGCGCGCATCGGCACGGCCAACACCGTGCGCGCGGGCGGCACCGTGGCGGCGCTCGCCGCCGTCGGGCTGGCCATCGCGCTTTTCGCGGGCTCCGTGCCCGGGGCCGCAGCGGCCTTGTTTGTCTACGGCGTCGGCGTCGCCTGGTGGGATGTGGCCCAAAACATCGAGGGCGCGGACGTCGAGCGCCGCCTGCTGCGCACTATCATGCCGCAGTTCCATGCCGCCTTCAGCCTGGGCGCCTTCATCGGCGCAATGATCGGGGCGGCGCTCTCCGTCCTCCAGATTGAGCTCGCGGTGCATCTGCTGTTCATGGCCGTGCTCGTGGCCGTTGCCGTCCTCACCGTGCCCAAATACTTCCTGCCGCACGCGCCGGAACAACCTAACGACGACGACGGCGCACCCCGCCGCGGCAAGTTTGCCGCCTGGCGCGAACCGCGCACCGTGCTGATCGGTGTGCTGGTGCTCGGGGCTGCACTGACCGAGGGCGCCGCCAACGACTGGATCGCCCAAGCCACCGTGGTGGGGCTCGGCGCATCGGAGGCCATCGGTGCCGTGCTGTTCGGCATCTTCGTGGCTTCGATGACGCTGCTGCGGCTGGTCGGCGGACGGTTCATCGACCGCTGGGGCCGCGTCCTGGTGCTGCGGGCGAGCATGACGACGGCGCTGGTGGGCCTGCTGGTGTTCGTCCTCGCGCCCGACGTGCCGCTTGCCGTCTTCGGCGCGGTCCTTTGGGGCGCGGGCGCCGCGCTGGGCTTCCCCATGGGCATGTCCGCGGCGGCCGATGACCGGGCCTTCGCCGCCGAACGCGTTTCGGTGGTCTCCACCCTGGGCTATGTGGCGTTCCTAGCCGGACCGCCGTTCCTCGGCTTCCTGGGCGAGCATGTGGGCATCCGCAACGCCCTGCTCGCGGTGGCCGTGCTCATGGTCGCCTCACTGCTGACCGCCCCCGCCGCCCGCGAACAAGAGCCCGTCCGGCGGTAAGGCGGGTACTGCCCTGCCCGTTGGCCGGCCTCCCGCGGACGGCCCTGTAGTCCTCAAGGACTACGCCGACGGCGCCAAGATCATCCTGCAGTGCGGTTACGCTGACGTCCCCGGCCCGTAGCGTAGTTGGTGCGGGAATCTTCTCCGCCCGCAACCCCAAACTTTAAGGACGGCAGACATGATCGAGGCACACGGCCTGGTCAAGGTGTACGGCAAGAAGCCCGCCGTGCAGGGCATCTCCTTCACCGTGCAGCCGGGCAAAGTCACCGGCTTCCTCGGCCCGAACGGCGCCGGCAAGTCCACCACCATGCGCATGATCATGGGGCTGGACCGGCCCACCAACGGCGACGTCAAGGTGAACGGCAGGCACTATGCCGCGCACAAGGCGCCGCTGCGCGAAGTCGGCGCGCTCCTGGACGCCAAGGCGGTCCACAGCTCCCGCAGTGCCTACAACCACCTGCGTGCCATGGCCGCCACGCACGGGATCCCGACGAAGCGGGTGCAGGAGGTCATCGACCTGACCGGCCTCGGCGCCGTCGCAAAGAAGCGCGTGGGCGGCTTCTCGCTCGGCATGGGCCAGCGGCTGGGGATAGCCGCCGCGCTGCTGGGTGATCCGCAGACCATCATTTTGGACGAGCCCGTCAACGGACTCGACCCCGAAGGCGTGCTCTGGGTCCGCAACCTGGTCCGCTCGCTCGCCGCCGAAGGCCGCACCGTGTTCCTCTCCTCGCACCTGATGAGCGAAATGGCGCAGACCGCGGACCACCTGCTGGTCATCGGCCGCGGCAAGATCATTGCCGATGCCAGCATGCAGGACTTCCTGAACAGCCAGAACCAGGTGCGTTCGCGCGTCCGTACGGACAACCCGGAGGCCCTGATCCGCGCGCTCGCAGCTCCCGGCGTCAGTGTGGACACCCGCGACACGGCGCTGCTGGAGATCACCGGCGTTGACCCCCGCGACATCGCCCGGGCCGCGTTGGAACAGCAGGTGCTGGTTTACGAACTCACCCCGCTGCAGGCCTCGCTGGAAGAGGTCTACATGGACCTGACCAAGGACGAAGTGGAATACCACTCGCAGAACATCGACACCCAAACCCCTCAGCAAGCACTGCCAGGACAGACGGCACTGCCGGGACAGCCGGCACCGCCGGCCGAACTGGCCCCCGCGGGCACCAGCCGGGAAGGAAAGTAAGGCCATGAGCACTGCAACCATGAACAAGCCGGCCCACGCCACCGGCAGCGGCGTGAGTTTCGTCCGGTCCCTGCACTCGGAGTGGATCAAGTTCACCACGCTGCGCTCCACCTGGATCCTGCTGGCCACCACGGTCGTGGTGATGATCGGCATCGGCCTGCTCGGCGCCTGGGGCATGGGCTCCGGCATGGAGTCCATCCGCGAAAGCGGGCAGGACCCGGCCGCCATGGGCATGGACGAGTCCATGCTCTACATGATGGCCACCGGCGGCATCGACTTCGGTCAGCTGATCATCGGCGCCCTGGGCGTACTGCTGATCGCCTCCGAATACTCCACCGGCATGATCCGCTCCACCATGACCGCCGTACCGGGGCGCCTGTCCCCGCTGGTGGCCAAGGCCGTCGTCGTTGCCGCGGTAGCCGCCGTCGTCGGTATTGTCTCCAGCTTCGCGACGTACTTCCTCAGCCAGCCCATCCTGGCCAGCTACGGACTGGACTACGGGCTGGACGTGGAGAACTTCGTGCAGTCGCTGCTGCTCTCCGGTGTCTACCTGGCGCTGGTGGCCCTGATGGGCCTGGCCTTGGGGTCGCTGCTGCGCAACAGCGCCGGCGGGATCGTCACGCTGGTGGCCCTGCTGCTGGTGTTACCGATAGTGGCGAGCATCCTCCAGTTCGACTGGATCCAGGACGGCGTGGTTCCGTACCTCCCCTCCAACGCCGGCCGCCAGCTGCTGGCGCTGGAAATTGCCGACGGCGACTTGACCCAGCTGCAGGGCGGTCTGGTGATGGCAGCGTGGACCGCGGTGCTGCTCGCCGCTGCCGCGGTGACCACCAAGTCCCGGGACGTCTAGGCCCGGGGATAAGCTCACCAGCATGAGCACACAGACTTCAGCGAGGGAGGCGGCGGAGCGAACGGCCGCCGTCTCCTTCGCTGAGATATCTTCCAAGCGGCGGGGACCTTTCCGCCGCTATTTCCATGCCCACCCGGTGGCGATGGACTGGCTGCTGGTGGTGGCCAACTTCCTGTTCGGCCTGGGCAACGCGATCTACAGCATCGGCATCGGCGAATGGCTGCCGCTGATCCTGCTGGCGGGGGCTTCCACGGCGCTGGTGTTCCGCCGGCATTTCCCCTGGCTGGTCCTGGCGGCCATAGTCGTCGGGGACGTGCTGACCGTGCTGTTAACCAGTACCGGCAGCAGCTCCATCGGGATGTGGCTGGCCATTTACACCGTAGCCACCACGGTCCGGGCGCTGCACGCGCTGGTGGCGGCCGTCCTCGCCGGGGCCCCGCTGCTGGTCGCCATGGCCTTCAAAATGCCGGCCGAAATCGCCGAAAGCATCGCCTCCGGGGAACTGCCGCCCTACATCGGGCTGATCTCCGGCGTCGTCATTCTGTTGTTCAACGTCATTGCCGCCGGTATCGGGATCACCGTGCGGCGCGACCGGCAGCACGAAGAGGAGCTGCGCCGCTGGGCCGCCGACAACGCCCTGCTGGCCTCGGCCAACGAACGCACCCGGATTGCGCGCGAAATGCACGACGTGGTGGCCCACTCGTTGTCGGTGATGATCGCGCTCTCGGATGGCGCCGCCGTCGTTGTTAAGAAGGATCCGGGGCGGGCCGCGGACGTGCTCGACCAGCTCTCCGTCACCGGCCGCACCGCGCTCGCCGACATGCGCCGCGTGCTCGGCGTGCTGCGCGACGACGCCCAGCCCGCCGCGCCGCTGGAGCCGGCCGGGAGCGAGCTGATGGAACTGATCGAAGGCTTCCGGGCCGCCGGCCTGCCGCTGCGGGTGGTCACCAGCGGGCCGGTGCTGCCCGAGGACCGGAACTTCAAGCTGACCGTGTTCCGGATTGTGCAGGAATCGCTGACCAACGTGCTGCGCTATGCCCGCGGCCTGAGCGAGGTCAAGGTGGACATCACCCGGGCCGGCTCGGTGGTGAACATCCGGGTGACCGACGACGGGCACGCCCCGGCGTCGGTGAAGTCCCTGGGTGCCGGGCAGGGCATCACCGGCATGCGCGAACGCGCGGCGATTTACCACGGCACGGTGGACTGCGGTCCGCGTCCCAATGGTGGTTGGATGGTTGAAGCAACGTTGTACTGGCCGGGGGAGGAGCCTGCACATGGCTGAGGAATGCGCGGAACCAACTGAAGCAGCGGAGCCGCCGGCACCGTTCGGACCCATCAGGGTGCTGCTGGTCGATGACCAGCCGCTGCTGCGCATGGGATTCCGCCTGATCCTCGAAGGCGAGGACGACGTCGAGATCGCGGGCGAGGCGTCCAACGGTGCCGAAGCTCTGGAGCTGGTCCGGAAGCTGGAGCCGGACGTGGTGCTGATGGATGTGCGCATGCCCGTGCTGGACGGCATCGAGGCCACCCGGCAGATCACCGCGGCCGGCCTGTGCGCCCGGATCATCATCCTGACGACGTTCGATCTGGACGAGTACGCCTTTGCCGGGCTGCAGGCCGGGGCGAGTGCGTTCCTGCTCAAGGATGTGGCGCCGGACGAGCTGGTCCATGCCGTGCGGCTGGTGGCCAGCGGGGACGCCGTGGTGGCGCCGCGCGTGACGCAGCGGCTGCTGGAAACCTACGTCCGGGCGCTGCCGGCCGACGCCAGCCCCGCCGTGGCGCCGCAGCGGGACCCACTGCTCGATGACCTCACACCGCGGGAGCTCGAGGTGTTGTCCGCGATCGCCGAGGGGCTGTCGAACGCCGAGATCGCGCACAAGTTCTTCCTCTCCGAGGCCACGGTGAAGACGCATGTCCGGCGGATATTGAGCAAGCTGCACCTGCGTGACCGGGTGCAGGCCGTGGTCTACGCATACGAGACAGGCCTGGTGGTCCCGAGCCAGGGACTGGATTACTGACCGGGGCGCGGCCCTGCGCCCGATGTTTCCCAACCTTTTCCCATCCGCTTTCCGTCCGCGCCGGGATAAGGTGGCCTTCTAGGGAAGGTGTTGGGGGACATGAATCTGGAAGAGCTGGATGAGCGGGTCCACGAGGAAGACGGTGAATCCGCAGCGGGCAAGACGCGCTCGGTGGGACGCAACCTTGCGGCCGCCCTGGGTTTCACGTTCGTGGCCCTCGCCGTCGTCGCGGTGCTCGCCGTGGTGGTGATGAACCACCTGGCCTACCTGAACTCCGCCACCGAACAGTCGAAGATCAGCGCCACCGCTTATCTGAACAGCCAGCTGCTGAGCAGTTACGAGATCAAGCAGGCCGCCCGGATCGAGAAGCTGGACCAGCTCTCCGTCGTGGAGGTCACCACGGACTTCGACACAGGCTATGGCGACGCCGGCACCGCCGTCGTCACGGTCGGCTGCGAGAAGTGGTGGGTCCAACGCTGCGAAGTAGTCGACGTTTCTGGCCTGCCCGGCCGCTAAACGCCGGGCTGTGGAGGACAAGACGGCCGTACTGAAGCCGGGCCAGAACCCGCGCCAATCCGCGGATTAACTCCCCGGCCCACCTGTCCGGTAAGCTTGATGAGTCTGTGCTGGCACTGCCACCGGCTTTTTTCTGTGAGAATAACCAAAACACCCGAAAGAGTCTGCAGTGGTTCTGCGGCCGGACAACGCAATAGAACCTCCTGTTACGGAAATACCGTGACCGTCTAGCCCGAAGGAGGTGGGTTCACAATGCGTGCTTATGAACTGATGGTAATCATCGACCCCGAGGTCGAAGAGCGTACCGTTGAGCCTCAGCTCGAAAAGTTCCTCAACGTCATCCGCACCGACGGTGGCACCGTCGACAAGGTCGACATCTGGGGACGCCGCCGTCTTGCCTACGAGATCAAGAAGAAGTCCGAAGGCATCTACGCAGTGGTTAACTTCACCGCTACCCCCGCAACCGCAGCTGAGCTTGACCGTCAGCTTGGTCTGAACGAGACCATCCTGCGCACCAAGATCATCCGCCCGGAGGAGCAGAAGATCTCCGCTGAGTAATTTCAGCTTTGATCTTCGGAGCCCCACCGGCTCCACTCTTCAGAACGCAGAACCGCGGGCATTAACAATCCGCGGATCAGGACATCAGGAGGCAGTATGGCAGGCGAAACCGTAATCACCGTCGTTGGTAACCTCACCAACGATCCGGAACTCCGGTTCACTCCGTCAGGCTCGGCAGTAGCAAACTTCACCGTTGCTTCCACGCCGCGGACCTTTGACCGCCAGTCCAACGAATGGAAGGACGGGGAAACCCTGTTCCTCCGCGCGTCGGTATGGCGTGAGGCTGCAGAGAACGTCGCCGAGACCCTGACCAAGGGCACCCGCGTGCTCGTTCAGGGGCGACTGAAGTCGCGTTCCTATGAGACTAAAGAAGGCGAAAAGCGCACCGTGATGGAGCTTGAGGTCGACGAAATCGGCCCCTCGCTGCGTTATGCATCCGCAAAGGTCACCCGCACCCAGCGCTCCGGCGGTGGCCAGGGCGGCTTCGGCGGCGGCAACAGCGGTGGCTTCGGCGGAAACCAGAACCAGGGCTGGGGAGCACCGCAATCCGCTCCGCAGTCCGCACCTCAGGATGACCCCTGGGGCGCGCCGGCAGGCGGCGGCAACGCCGGCAGCTGGGGCAACGGTCCTGACTCCAACGAACCGCCCTTCTAAACAAAACACCCCATCCCGCAGAAACGTTCTGCGGGCTCCACTAGATAAAGGAGCTCCACGATGGCTAAGGCTGAACTCCGTAAGCCCAAACCAAAGTCCAACCCCTTGAAGGCCGCTGACGTCACCGTCATCGACTACAAGGACGTAGCATTGCTGCGCAAGTTCATCTCCGACCGCGGAAAGATCCGCGCCCGCCGCGTTACTGGTGTAACCGTGCAGGAGCAGCGCAAGATCGCACTGGCAATCAAGAACGCCCGCGAAGTTGCTCTGCTGCCTTACTCCGGCGCTGGCCGCGGCTAAGCGAAGCGAAGAGGAGAGTACAAACATGGCAAAGCTCATTTTGACCCACGAAGTAACCGGTCTCGGTACCGCAGGTGACGTCGTCGAGGTAAAGAACGGTTACGCCCGTAACTACCTTCTGCCCCGCGGCTTCGCTCTGGCCTGGTCCAAGGGCGGCGAGAAGCAGGTTGAGTCCATCAAGGCTGCCCGCGCGGCCCGCGAGCACGCTTCTCTGGAAGATGCTCAGGCTCAGGCCCAGTCCCTGTCCGCCAAGCCGGTCAAGCTGACCGTCAAGGCCGGCGAGTCCGGACGCCTGTTCGGTACCGTCAAGCCCGCCGACGTTGCAGCAGCTGTTGAGGCTGCAGGTCTGGGCGCCATCGACAAGCGCAAGGTTGAACTGCCTGAGCACATCAAGTCGGTTGGCAAGTACCAGGCCAACGTCCGTCTGCACGAGGACGTAGCCGCTGTCATCGACCTCCAGGTCGTTGCAGGCTAATAGCCCGATGATTGGTTGATCCGCATGCGGTGATACCGGACATTTTGCTGAAGGACCTCTGCCCTCGCGGGTGGGGGTCCTTTGCCATGTCCGGGCGCACCGGCCCACGTTCCCGTCGCCTGGCGCTTACCGTACGTTCACACCCAGGCCACCAGTGCGTCAGGCCGTTCGGCCACAGTAGGGCCATGCCCGAGATTTCCCGCCGTTCCCTTGTCCTTGGTGCCTTCGCCGCAGCCGGAACCGTCGCCGCCGCAGGTGCCGCGCCGGCGTCGGCCGTTTCCCGTGCTTCGGCCGGCGGCGTTCCGCTGGTGCGCAAACGGCTGACGCTGCCCAGCGGCATCGCCACCGGCGATGTCACCAGCAGGTCCGCCGTCCTCTGGTCCCGCGCCTCCGGCCCCGGCCGCCTGATCGCCACCCTGCGGACCACCGACGACGACGGCCGCGTCCTGCGCGGCAAGGGTGCCTTCGAGCGGGTGCTGCGCAGCGGCTGGGCCACCGAGGAGTCGGACTTCACGGCGAAGATCGACGCACGCAACCTGCCCTCCGGCAGCCGGTTCCGGTTGTCGCTGCGGTTCGAGGATGAACGCGGTGTGCCTGGCGAGGTTGTCCACGGTTCCTTCTCCACGCCGGACGGCCCGGGCTCGTTCGGCCGCGGGCAGGCCCTCGGCCCCCAGCACCAACGTGGCCAGAGCTTCGTCTGGACCGGTGACACGGCCGGCCAGGGGTGGGGCATCAATGAAGAGATCGGCGGCATGCTCGGGTACCGGGCCATGCACGAGACCCGCCCCGACTTCTTTATCCACTGCGGCGATACCATTTACGCCGACGGCCCCATCTCGGCCGAGGTCACGGAGCCGGACGGCCGGATCTGGAAGAACCTGATCACCGAAGAGGTCTCCAAGGTTGCCGAAACCCTGAACGAATACCGCGGGCGCCACCGCTACAATATGATGGACGCGAACCTGCGCGCCATGTACGCCGAGGTGCCGGTAATCGCGCAGTGGGATGACCACGAGACGCACAACAACTGGTGGCACGGCGAGGTCATCGACGACCCGCGCTACACCGTACGCGACATCGATACGCTTGCCGCCCGCGGCAGGCAGGCCTGGCAGGAGTACATGCCGATCACCGACAGCCGCGCCACGAGGAAGGGCACCACAGGCTTCGAACCGGCGCGGATCTACCGCAAGATCGAGCGAGGACCGCAGCTGGACATTTTCGCCCTGGATATGCGCACCTACAAGGGCGAAAACACCCCCGGACTGGAACAAAAAGCCACCAGCATCCTCGGCGAAGAGCAGCTGCAGTGGCTGATCCACGAGGTGAAAAAGTCCAAGGCCACGTGGAAAGTCATCTCGGCCGACCTGCCGCTGGGCATCATCGTTCCGGACGGCAAGGCACAGGAGAGCATTGCCAACAACAACGACGGCGCCCCGCTCGGCCGCGAACTGGAACTGGCCAGGCTGCTCAAGGCCTTCAAGGACAACCGCATCAAGAACGTCGTCTGGGTAACCGCGGATGTCCACTACTGCGCGGCCCACCACTACGCGCCGGAACGGGCCGCATTCAAGGACTTCGACCCGTTCTGGGAGTTTGTCGCGGGACCCATCAACGCCGGCGGCTTCGGGCCCAACGAGATGGACCTGACCTTCGGCCCGGAGGTCGTGTTTTCGCAGGCCGGCTACACCAACCAGTCACCGCGCACGGGAGAGGCCCAGTTCTTCGGACATGTGGAGCTCGACGGCGACGACGCCTTCACGGTCAGCCTGCGCAACGCCCGGGGTAGCGTCCTGTGGAGCAAGACCCTGCTGCCCGAGCGCTGAGCGGCCCAAAAGGCTGAGCGGTCCGAACACTGACCTGCGCGCAGGGCCGACCATCCGCCGCACCGAGTAGGCTACGGACGTGAGTACCCACGCGTTTTCCCAGGTTGATGTCTTCACCACCGGTCCCGGAACCGGCAATCCGCTGGCCGTGGTCGGCGGCGCGGAGGACCTCTCCACGGAGCAGATGCAGCGCTTCGCGAACTGGACCAACCTCTCCGAGACCACCTTCCTGCTGCCGCCGACGCAGCCCGGGGCCGACTACCGGGTGCGGATCTTCACGCCGAGCGAAGAGCTGCCCTTCGCCGGGCATCCGACCCTGGGCAGCGCCGCCGCCTGGCTGCAGGACGGCGGCAGTCCGCAGAGCGACACCAGCTTGATCCAGGAATGCGAAGCCGGGCTGATCAACCTCAAGAACGACGGCGGTCGGCTGGCCTTCGCTGCCCCGCCACGGGTGCGTACGGGTGAACTGCCGGAGGAAAATGTTGAGCGGATCTGTGCCGCGCTGGGGCTGGAGCGCTCCGCCGTCGTCCGCCATCAGTGGGCGGACAACGGCCCCCACTGGCAGGCGCTCCAGCTCACCGATGCCCGGACAGTGCTCGAGGTGGAGCCGGACTACGCCGCTCTCGCGCCCTTCGGCGTCGGACTTATTGGGGCCTATCCGGAGGGCGGCGAAGTCGGTTTCGAGGTCCGCGGGCTGATGGGCTTCGAGGCTGTTCCCGCCGAAGACCCGGCAACCGGGAGCCTGAATGCCGCCTTGGCGCAGTGGCTGATCGGCGAGGGTGTAGCTCCGGCGAGGTACACCGTCCGCCAGGGGTCGAGGCTGGGCCGGGATGCGCGGCTGTACGTCCGGGCAGAAGACGGTGATGTGTGGGTCGGTGGCGACGTGCAGACCGTCATCCGCGGCACGGTGGAGCTGTAGGCAAGACCCGCGGCGGCCGGGCCGGATTGGCCCTGCTGCGGTCCGGCACCGGACAATAGACGGGTGGCTACTGCGCAAACTTCCCGGAACCGTTCCCGCACCGCGCTCTGGGCGCTCGTCTCGTCGGGGCTCGCCGCGCTCCTGCTGGTCCTGGTCCTGATCTACGCCGCGGCGACCGGCGGGGCCGGACTGATCCTGGCTCCGCTCGTGGCCTTGCCTGTGCTCATGTTCGCGCTGGGCGGCGTGGCCTTGGCGGTTTCCGCATTGGCCCGGCGTACCCATGCCCGCCAGCAGGCCGCAACCGGCCTGATCCTCGGGATTATCTGTGCCGTGCCGCCGGTGTGGCTGTGGGTCTGGCTGCTCGCCGGTTAGCCCCTGCGCCCCGCAAAGCCCTGCGCCGCCGCCAAGTCCTCGCACTGCCTATCAGCCCTTGACTGCGACCTGCGCTCCGGCTAGGACTGGCTCTGCAGCGACTCGTGGACCGCCGTCGTCATGTGTTTGTAGCCGAGGGAGATCAGCTCCCTGAGGACCGCGAGGTCCACGTCTGCCAGCTTGTTGACATAGAGGCAGGCCGCCCCGGTCTTGTGCTTGCCCAGCCTCTCCAGCAGCGGCGCCGACTCGGGCGCATAGGTGAGTCCGTAGAGCGCGAGGTTGCCCTTGCGCGGGGAGAAACCCACGGCGGCAGCATCACCTTCGCGACCGCTGGCGTATTCGTAGTGGTAACTGCCGAAGCCGATGATGGACGGCCCCCACATGACCGGCGGCTGGCCCGTCAGTTGCTCGAAGAGGTCCAGCAGCACCTGTCCGTCTGCCCGCCGGACGGGATGCTCCACGGCGTCCACAAAGGCCTGGGCGGATGCAGCGGTGGGGGCAGTCTTGTTTTCAGCCATGAAGGCAGTCTGGCAGATGGACGGCTTCCGCGAGAAGGGCTCAGGGGCCTTCCGGGGCCCCGGCCGGGGGCTCGTCGTGGATGAGCTCCACAAAACCGGATGCTTCCTGCTGGGACGCGTCCGAGTGTTCCATCAGCAGTTGCACCGCGGCTTCCTTGTCGCCGTCGAGCGCCCTCGCCCTGATCCTAGCAAAGACCTCGTCATTGAGCCGGGTGCTCGCGATCTCCCTGATCTCATCGCCCTTGGAGACGATGGCCCGGTAACGGTAGCCCGTGGCCGGAGTGACGCTTGCGCGGGCAGCCGAGGCGTCGGCGGTGGTGCTTGATTCCGGAGTGGCGAGCGGTTCAGGAGTGGTATCCGGTTCCGAAGCGGTGCTCCTCTCCGTAGCGCCGTCGGAGTCCGGCTGGGCAGTGTCGGGACTATCCTGCGGCTGGGGCGCTCGCGGGGGAGTGTACGGCTGGGGATGCGCGGACATATTTGCGACGGCGGCAGCCGCTTCGCGCAGGCCGGCTCCGGTTGCAGCCCGGTAGTCCTTGATCGCCCGCAGCGCATCGCCCCTTGCGATAGCGGAGTAGACAGCCGTGTGCTGTTGCTGGTTCAGCCGGCTGCTGGCCACTTCGGAATGCTCCTTGGAAGTAGCGGGCGCCGCAGCCCGGGCAGGCCGGCGGCCGGTTTCGCCGCCGTCGTCGGTGGGTGTGGATCTGCGTTTGGCCGTTTTCAACAGGAGCAGGCCGAGCGCAACGACGACAACCAGAATCAGCAAGGGGATCAGGAAAAGCTCCATGTGATCAATCCTACGGGCACAACCAGATGGGCAGCAGCCCTCCACCCGAGACTGCCCTCAACTAAAAGTGGCACCTGAGGAGCGACATTTTCCGTTTTCGAGCCGAAGAGGTAACGGCGCACGTCAGTGGCACAGGGTGGGCACATCGTTGGGGTTCACGCGTGGAAAACGCTGTGGATAACGGCGTGGATAAGCAGCGTGTAGGGCTATGTGAGGCATCTGTCAACACGAGAGGTGTGGATGAATGTTCCACAGAAATTTCTTTAATCCACAAGGAGGAATAAAAGTTTCCGCAGGTCAGAGCCTTGTTACTGGCAAGTTAACTTTGTTATCCACAGTTATGCACACAGGCTGTGCACAAGACACGCCGCCTAATTCACAATTAATCCACAGGGCCGGTGGATAACTCGCTTGGTTCTGTGTGGATAGAGGGCTAACGTTGCGGAGTATCCCTCAACAGACCGCGATCCGGTCTCTAGTTTTTCGTGCCCTCAACCGGGAGCAGCGGAAAGCGTCGGAGGCGGCTGATATACCCGTTCCAACGGGCGAGGCGGGATGCGATTGCCCGGTTTGTCGTTTTAGTAGAGAAAGCAGGCAGCGGTGACTTTAGTACATGCCGACTCCGCCCAGGCTGGCCGGGAACCGGACTTCGCACGTACCCCGCCTCAGGATCTGGTCGCCGAACAGTCGGTACTCGGCGGCATGATGCTGTCCAAGGACGCCATCGCCGACTGCGTCGAGGTGCTGCGCGGCGTCGACTTCTACCGACCCTCGCATGAAGCGATCTATGAGGCCATCATCGACCTCTACGGCCGCGGCGAACCTGCCGACGCCGTCACCGTCTCCGACCTGCTGACCAAGCGCGGCGAAATCTCGCGCATCGGCGGACCCGCATACCTGCACACCCTCATCCAGTCCGTCCCCACTGCTGCCAACGCCGGATTCTACGCGGAGATCGTGCGTGAACGTGCTGTGCTCCGCCGGCTGGTGGACGCCGGAACCAAGATCGTCCAGCTCGGATACTCGCAGGACGGCGAAGTCGACGACATCGTCAACCAGGCGCAGGCGGAGATCTACACGGTGGCCGAGCGCCGCACGGCTGAAGACTATGTGGCGCTGAAGGACATTATTGAAGGTACGGTCGACGAGATCGAGTCTGCCGGCCACCGCGGCGAAGGCATGACGGGTGTTCCCACCGGCTTCTACGAACTCGACGAACTGACCCAGGGCTTGCACGGCGGACAGATGATCGTCATTGCGGCCAGGCCGGCTGTGGGTAAAGCGCTGGCGCTCGACACTCCGCTTCCCACTCCAACGGGCTGGACCACCATGGGTGAGATCGAGGCGGGGGATCAGGTTCTCGCGGCCGACGGGACGCCGACTGAAGTGGTCGCAGTGACCGACGTGATGATGGACCGTCCTTGCTACGAAGTGACCTTCGACGACGGTAGTGTCCTCATTGCTGACGCGGAGCACCAGTGGCTGACAGAAACGCGCGCATCAAGAAAATCTGCTCAGGCAGCTGAAGCCGGATATAACGGGTACAAGAATCAGCGAACCTTCGCCGCTGTGCGAACTACTGCGGAGATCGAGCAGTCCGTGCGCTGTAATACCAAGGATGCCCGGCTGAACCACTCAATCGTGACGGCGAAGGCCCTGCAGTTGCCGGATGCCGAACTCCCCATAGGTCCGTACACCTTCGGCACTTGGCTCGGCGACGGCCACTCGAAGGCAGCACGTATCACGACTGCCGACGACGAAGTATTGATGCGCATCACCGCGGAAGGCTACGAGACTTCTCAGGTCGACGGCATTACTTTCGCCATCAAACTGCCCACGGAGAAATTCACCTTCGACGGCGTCTGCGCGGTTTGCGGTAAGAACTTTGTCAGCAGAGTGCGGCACGTGCGAACCTGTTCGCAGTCCTGTGGCGGTAAGGTCCGATTCATTTCTGATCCCGTGCCCATGTCTACTTGTATCGATTGCGGAACGGAGTGTTCTGGTGGCCTACGGTGCCAGCCATGCCGGCTGGACCATGGTTCCCTACAGGCAATTTTGCGTTCAGCGGGCGTCTTGGGAAACAAGCACATCCCGTCGACGTATCTGCGTGCTAGCGAGGCGCAACGGAGGGCGCTTCTCGCCGGTTTGTTGGATAGCGACGGTACCGTCACCGGCTCGGGTTGCGTCCAGTTCGCTGTAACTTCCAAAACGCTTGCTCATGACACACGCGAGCTTATCCACAGTCTGGGATACCGCACTGGGTGGAGCGAGAAGCGCGTTCATGGAAGGTCCGAGGCCTCCTCGATTTCCTACACCATCACGTTCGCTACGTCAGACGTTGTTTTCGGATTGCACCGGAAGCAGATACTGCACAAAGAGCGCGATGCTCGTCCGACGCCGAAGCGGACCCAGCGATTCATCACCTCAGTCAAGTCTGTTCCTTCCGTTCCCGTCCGGTGCATTCAGGTCGCCCACGAATCGCACCTGTACTTGGCCGGACATACGTTTGTTCCTACTCACAACTCGACCTTCGCGCTCGACTTTGCCCGATCCGCGGCCATTAAGAACAACATGACGACGGTCTTCTTCTCCCTGGAAATGGGCCGGAACGAGATCGCCATGCGTCTGCTCTCCGCCGAGGCAACCATCGGTCTGCAGGACCTGCGCAAGGGAACCATCAAGGACGAGCAGTGGGGCAAGATCGCCACCACCATGGGACGGATGAACGATGCTCCGCTGTTCATCGACGACAGCCCCAACATGTCGCTGATGGAAATCCGCGCCAAGTGTCGCCGTCTTAAGCAGCGTCATGACCTCAAGCTGGTGGTCCTGGACTACCTGCAGCTGATGTCGTCCGGTAAGCGCGTGGAATCGCGTCAGCAGGAAGTTTCCGAGTTCTCGCGTGCGCTCAAGCTGCTGGCAAAGGAGCTCGAGGTTCCCGTGATTGCGCTGTCGCAGCTGAACCGTGGTTCCGAACAGCGTACGGATAAGAAGCCGATGGTTTCCGACCTTCGTGAATCGGGCTCGATCGAGCAGGATGCGGATATGGTCATCCTCCTGCACCGCGAGGATATCTATGACAAAGAGTCACCGCGCGCGGGTGAAGCAGACGTGATTGTGGCCAAGCACCGTAACGGCCCGACGAAGACCATCGTGGTCGGCTTCCAAGGCCACTATTCACGCTTCTCGAACATGGCGGTCGAGCACGGCTAAGCACCAAGCGCCTTCATACGCGGCCAGCAATTGCCGATGGGTGAGTTGCAGCCGGCCGTGGCTAGACTTGAAGACAAGCGGAGAACCCGCAGACAAGTAGCTGGAGGAGATATGTTCAGGCCCGGGGCGCCCATCGAGGAAATCGAACAGGACGTCGAAGAGATTATTACCGAGCTGGTCCACCAGTTGGGCAGGCTGGCCGAACGGGACCCTGTCCCGGCAGGCGCAGAAGAACGGGCCTACATCCGGGCTTTCGCCGACGCCCGGTCGAACGCTGACCGGAACCAAGCGGCATTGCTCGCCACCGCCGTAGCCAGGCCGAATCTCGCCGAGGCGCTGATCTACCTGAACCGCAGGCTGGACAGCCGCGACCTCGACCCGCGGGACCCCGCGGGCATCATCGGCATCATCGTCCGCCTCGCCATGGACGGGCTGTGGGTCAGCGACATCCTGGACGAAACCCGCTTCACCGCCGCAGAGCGCCGCAAGCTGACGGGCATCCTGGAAGGCATGACCTACCTGACGGACAACCGGTTGGAAACCCTTCTTGCCGAAACGGCACCGGAGCGGAAGGCGCAGGGCGCCTAGTGGCCAGCCGGCTGCTGCTCGTCGCGGACACCCATGTTCCCAAACGCGCGCGGCAGCTGCCCGCCCAGGTCTGGGACGCCGTCGAGCAGGCGGACGTGGTCTTCCACGCCGGCGATTGGGTCGTCCCGGAGCTGCTGGACGAATTTGAACAGCGGAGCAAGCGGCTGGTGGCAGTCTATGGAAACAACGACGGCGAAGAGCTGCGGGCGCGGCTGCCGGAGGTCGCCAGAGTAACGATCGAGGGCGTCCGCTTCGCCATGATCCACGAGACCGGAGCCGCCACTGGACGCGAAAAGCGGGCCGAGGCGAAGTTTCCCGCGACGGACGTGCTGGTTTTCGGGCACAGCCACATCCCGTGGGACACAACATCGCACGGCGGCCTGCGGCTGCTCAATCCAGGCTCGCCCACGGACCGGCGTCGACAGCCGGTCTGCACCTACATGACCGCCGTGGTGGAATCCGGCCAGGTGCTCGACGTCGAGCTGGTCACCGTCCGCAATCGATTACCGGGACCCGCATGATGGCCACTACAGTGACCGGCAGGTGTGACACTCCCGACATCAACGACGAAGGCAGGGTTTTCATGACGAAGATAGGTTTTATCGGCTTGGGCATCATGGGCGGCCCGATGGCGGCGAACCTGGTCAAGGCAGGGTTCGATGTGGCCGCGTACAACCGTTCGCAGGCCAAGGTGGAGCGCCTCGTCGAAGCCGGCGGTACGGGTGCCGCCACCGTGGCTGAGGCCGTCCGGGACCGCGATGTCATCATTACCTGCCTGCCTGATTCGCCCGATGTCGAGGCGATGGCCCTGGGTGACGACAAAGTTTTTGCCCACGCCCGCGAGGGTGCCCTTTTCATCGACATGAGTACCATCCAGCCGGCCACGGCACGCAAGATCGCCGAGGCAGGCCGAGCACGGGGCTTCGGCGTGCTGGACGCGCCGATCAGCGGCGGCGAACGCGGCGCCATCGAGGCCACGCTGTCCATCATGGTGGGCGGGGAAGCAGCCGACGTGGAAACAGCCCGGCCCGTCTTCGAGGCCATGGGCAAGACCATCGTCCATGTCGGTCCGGCCGGGGCAGGGCAGACGGTCAAGGCCGCCAACCAGTTGATCTGTGCGGTCAACATCCAGGCCGTGGCGGAGGCCATCGTTTTCCTCGAGGCCAACTCGGTGGATCCGACCACCGCCATCAACGCGCTCTCCGGCGGTCTTGCCGGCAGCGCGGTGCTGGAGCGGCGCGCCCCCAGCATGGTGGAACGGAATTTCCAGCCCGGCTTCCGCGCGGAGTTGCACCATAAGGACCTGCGCATTCTCACCGCGGCTGCGCGGGATGCGGGAGTCACCATTCCCCTGGGCACCGCCGCGGCTCAGCTCATGGCGGCGCTGGTGGCGCAGGGCGACGGAAAACTGGACAACACCGCGCTGCTGAAGTTGGTCGAAGAACTCTCCGGCCGGTAGCAGCGGAAAGGACGACCGCTGTCAGGGCCGAGCCCGGACGGCGGTCGTTAGGCGGACCAGTTGCTACGCGAACCAGGTGTCGGGCGGGCCGAGGAACAGCAGGAAACTGAAGACGACGGCCACGGCGATGAGTGCGACGACGATGGCCGTGATGGGCTTGCGCAGCACCCACGCCTGAAGCTTCTCAAGCATGCCGCGCGGTTCCTCACCGCCGGCAGCCAGACGCCAGCCGCCGTTGAGCAGGCCCCTCTTGTCCAGCGACTTTTCCACGGGGATGGTGGCATAGGGGATGACGGCGGAAACCAGCGCGAGGAGCCCGGTCTTGGCCGGCCACTTCTGGTTGACCCACATGAAGCACGTGACGGCCGCGTAGCAGAGGAACACGAACCCGTGGATGCCGCCGCCGATGCGGACGCCCACCTCGGTGGTTTCTGTGACGTACTTGAGGAACAGGCCGATCAGCAGCAGCGTCCACGTCACCGCCTCGGCGAAGGCGACAGAGCGGAACAGGGCGCGCGGAGACATAAGGGTCCTCTACTGGGGAAAAGGGATCCCTTCCAAAATACCGGGCGGAGGCATGTCAGCGCACCTTGGCCCAGGACCGCGGCACCGTCGCCGAGGACCGACGCACCCTCGCCTAGGGAACGAGCCTGGGTAAGGCTACCGGGTTTCCAAGGCCAGGGCGGTGCCGAATCCGACCATGACCGTCCCTGTGATGCGGTCCGTTGTCTTCGCCACCTGCGGTGTCCGCAGCCATTTCCGGGCAACATGGGTACCGAAAATGATCCCGGTGAACCATAGCAGGCCCAGCAGGTTGTGAATCGCGGCCAAGGCTATGCCCATCAGGAGCGGAGCGGCGTCGTCCGGAATGAACTGCGGGATCATCGCGATGTAGAAAACCCCGACCTTGGGGTTGAGCAGATTCGTACCGGTGCCCTTGGCCCAGGATGCCAGCAGGGAACCGCCCCGGGGCGCGGGGAAGGTGCCGGTGTCCGGAGCGGGCATAGTTGGCCGCCGCAACGAATTCCACAGCAGCGAGGCGCCGAGCCAGATCATGTACGCGGCGCCGACCAGTTTGAGTGCCATGAACGCTGTCTCGGAGGCGGCCAGCAGGGCGGACGCTCCGACCGCCGCCGCGATTCCCCAGATCATGGCGCCTGAGTTGATGCCCAGCGCCGTGGCGTAGGCATGCCGGCGGTTCTGGCTGATCGCGGAACGCAGGACCATGGCAGTATCCATGCCGGGGATGATCGTCAACAAGGCTGCGACCATGGCGAAAGACAGGAGTGCTTGGGTGGTAGTCACGAATGCATGATAGCCGAGGGCCGTCGAGGCCCCGGCCCCGAGGCTAGCCGGAAGCCGGGCACCGGGGGCGGGCGGCCGCCGTCGTTAGTTTTTCTTAACTGTTGGAGATGGCCTTGTTGACCTCGGCGGGAGTCTCGTAGTCCTTCTCCGGGAGGCCACGCAGTGCCTCGAGGACGGCGTTGTCGGCGCCCGAGTTCTCCGCGTGCTTGACCAGGTCGGCGGCCGAGGCGGGATAGTCGACGCCGCCAAGGGCCTTCTGGATGTCGATGGGGCTGGGGTTGTCTGCCATGCGGTTTCCTCCTGAAGGGGAAGGTGGACGGGGTACCAATCCAACGTACGTTCCCTTCCCGTGAAGGGGAATAGCCCGGCGGACATCCGTGACGCAGTACCGAAGCGTAGTACCTTCGACTCTTGTGAATGCACTTGATTTGGTCCAGGCAGCGGTCATCGGGCTGGGGACGGGGCTGGCGCTGATTATCGCCATCGGGGCGCAGAACGCGTTTGTGCTGCGGCAGGGTATCCGCGGCGAGCATGTCGCCGTCGTCGTTGTCATCTGCGCGCTGTCCGACGCTTTGCTCATCGCCGCCGGCATCCTGGGCATCGGTGCGCTGATCGAGGCCGCGCCGGTGGTGGTCGATGTCATCCGTTATGCCGGTGCCGCGTTCCTGATCGGCTACGGCCTGATTGCGGCGAAGCGCGCCATCCGGCCGGGTTCGCTCACCGCGGGCGAGCAGCAGGGTCCGCTCAGCACCAAGGCCGCCGTGGCCACCGTGCTGGCCCTGACCTGGCTGAACCCGCACGTGTACCTGGACACCGTGCTGCTGCTGGGCTCGGTGGCCAACAGCCAGGCACCGGATGCGCGTTGGTGGTTCGGCGGCGGCGCGATGCTAGGCAGCATTCTCTGGTTCAGTGCGCTCGGTTTCGGGGCCCGGTTGCTGCGGCGGTTCTTCGCTAAGCCGTCCTCCTGGCGGATCCTGGACGGAGCGATCGCCGTGGTCATGTTCGCACTCGGCATCCGGATGGCGATCGGCGCCTAGAAAACCGCCGCCAGGTCTTCGCAAGCTGCCGCGGCGCTGGCAAGCTGGAAGCATGGCGCAGCTGGACGGGACACAGCAGGACACGGCCCAAAGGGACCTTTCCGGGCTCGAACTGGTGGAAATAACGACGGCGACCTGGCCTGTTTTCGAGGAACTCTTCGGCCCCGGCGGCGTTCAGGGCGGGTGCTGGTGCTCCTGGTTCCGGCTGTCCTCGCGCGACTATTCATCCTCCAGCAGCATCGAGCGGCGGGACTATGTGCACGCGAGGGTGGAGGCCGGCGAGCCGTTCGGCTTGGTTGCAAGGCTCGACGGCGAACCGCTGGGTTGGGTGTCCGTGGCACCGCGGCAGTGCCACACCAGGCTGGAGCGTTCCGTCGTCGCCCGGCTGGCGGAGGGCGAGGATCCGGCAAGCCTGTGGACGGTGGCCTGCTTCTACATCAAGCGGGACGCCCGCGGAATCGGGCTGTCCCACCGGCTGCTGGACGCGGCCGTCGCGCATGCGGCAAGCCGCGGAGCCAGAGCAGTCGAGGGATACCCGGTGGATACCGCTGGCGGAAAGACGCCGGCCCAGGACCTGTACTACGGCACCCTGGAGGTGTTTCTGGGAGCGGGGTTCCAGCTGGTGGAGCGCCGCGGCAAGCGGCGTGAACTGGTGCGGAAAGCGCTCGCCGACTGAAGCCCCGCCGGATGCTAGTCCTCGCCCCCGGTTTCAACGCCCGGCAGGAACTCTTCGGGCAGCTCCGGAACCAGGACGATCACCAGGTCCTGGATCTTCCAGTCCAGATCCACGCAGTCCTCGCGCAGCTGCTCCAGGTCTTCCGCCGTCGGCGTACTGCCTTCGCGGGGGACAACAAAAGACTCCACATGGAACACATGGCCTTCATCGCGGATCCGGCTTTTGGCCTCGCCCACCCACCCGGTGTTGCCCAGAAAGTCGTCGATCCGGCCGAGCAGCGGGTGCGGGCCGGCGTTGTCGTAAGTCCGGGCCCGGGCGTCCATGAGGTCGCTGACCGCACCGCGCAGGTTTTTGACGCCGTCGTTGGCAATGCTGGCCGAAATCACCAGCGCGGCCACGGAGTCAGCCCACCACCAGCCGATGCCGATCCCCGCCACACCTACGGCGGCGGCGACAGCGGTCATCCAGTCGGCCTTGTTCATGTCCGCGTCCGCGTAGAGCACCTTGTCATGCAGCTTCTCGGCCAGCTTCATCTTGGCGCGGCCGATAAAGACCGGCGGCGCCGCGATCAGGAGCATGATGCCGATCATGAGCCAGCCCAGCCAGATGGTCCGGCCGAACAGTTCCACGCCGCCGATAGTCGGATGCTCCGCGGTGATCAGTCCCAGCGCCGAGTCCACCAGCAGATAGGTGCCCATGACCAACAGGGCCACGGCAGCCACTAAGTGGGCTATTCCGATGGCGCGGTGGTAGCCGTAGGGGTGCTGCTCCGTGGGCGGCTTGCGGATGACACGGGCTGCCACGAGGAACGCGATGGGCGGCAGGAAGGAGAGCATGTCCTCGATCCAGGCCGCCTTCATGGCCTGCGAGTTTCCGAGCACCAGGTACACCAGCGCCACCGTGACAGCCAGGAACGCGATGGTGATCCACTCGAGTTTCTTGGCCTTGCGCAGGGTCTCGCGCTGCTCCTCCGGCAACCGGGTGTTGCCGAAGTGTACGGCCTGCGTGCTGTTCCCGGCGCTCATGGCTGCAACTCCTGGGCCAGCAGGTACTTATCCAGGGCGAGCAGGAAAGCGTTTTCGCCCATCGGCGTGAGCATGACGTGCTTGACCGTCTTGCCGCGTTCGTCTTTGGTTTCCATGTACGGCCGTGTCGTGCCCGCGTGCTTGGTCCAGGGCGTGTCCGCGCCGAAACCACCGATCACCAGGTCCAGCTCGCCGTGTTCCAGATCGTCCACCAGCTCGTGCTCCGTGCCCCCGGTCCATTCAACGGTGGCCTCACGGGTGGCGGCGAAACCACGCACCAGATCCGGCTCGATCCCGGCCGGCTCCACGCCCGGCTGCAGCCGAACCCAGTTGCCTTCCTCCCCAGCAGCGGCGGTGACTCCTACCTGAATCGTCCCGCCGGTAACTTCCTGCAGGGTCCCGTTCGGGTCGGCCGGCATGGACATCCCGCAGGCGGCCAGCAGGGGAGCAACGGCGAGCATCACTGCCCATCGGATCCTTGGCGTCGGCAAGGCAATCACCTCCAGGGTCGTGGCGTTCTGCTCCTGCTTCGGACTCTAGCAAGCCAAAGCCGCGCAGGGGTCCAACAGCTAATGCCGGCCGTATTTGGCGTCCCGGTAGCAGACCACGGTCACGGTGATGGACAGGGCAATGGAGATGATGCCCAGCGGATTGCACAACGCGATCGACAGGCCCAACGCGGACTCGCCGGCCAGAGCCGTCAGGACCGAGCCGCCGTTCTCGCCGAAATCAGGCACGGTGAAGCCGAACCCAAAGACCACCAGATAAGTGGTCAGCAGCAGCGCGGATGTCTTCAGCGGCGCGCCGAAGGGCCGCACCCTGACGGCGTTCGCCACGGTCTTGACCCCCGCGAACAGCAGCAGGAGCAGCAGCACCGGCCCGAGCGTGAACGCCAGGATCGACACCATCGGCCCGGAGATCCCGAACAGCACCCGCCCGGCAACCACCCACACGGGAACCAGGATGGCCATCGGGATGCAGATCACCGCCATCAGCGCCTGGAAAGGATTGGGACGGCGTACGACGGCGGGGCGGGACAAAGCTTCTGAACTCACCTTATTGACTATATGGTGAGACGGCGGTCGTTAGTCTGGTCAGGTTCGGTGGAATGGAAGTGGGCAGGACCAGTGTCCAACTGGCTCGACCCCACGACATCGTCCATGTCCCTCAGCACAGGACGCGGCGCGGGACTGGCAGATATATGCTTTCTCCATGAATGAGGAGAGCGGGCAGGGCCAAACGGTATCCCTGCGGGTGACGATCGAGGTGAACATTATCGACGCCGACGCCCTCCGGGACAGCGCGATCTCGCGTGCTTCCGACACCCAGGAAGTCGAGTATGCGATCAGCGATCCGATGAACGCGCTCATCATCGCCTCGGATCCGATCCAGGCGGCGGACGTCCTCGCCGGGGTGGAGGGAGTGGAGCCGCGTGCCTTCCGAGTCTCCGCGGAAACGGGCAATCCTGCCGACGATGACGAGATCCATGCTGCCGACACCGCCATCGTGATCGACGGCGAGTTTGCCGACCGCCGGCCTGCCGACGTTCCCGATGCTCCGGTCACCGAACAGGATTTCATCGATCTTTCCGCCCAGGTGGAGGGGCTGAGCCCGGACATGCTCGGCTATAACGACGAACTTGAGGACCAGGGGGAGCGCCGTCGTTCGCTGCGGCAGGCGAAACTGGTGGCCGGCCTGCTGTGGCACGCCTCCGTGGTCATGATGGACGAGCTGTTCTCGGACATAGAGTTGCTGCGCAGCAGGGGAACGCCGACTGCGGCCGACGTGGACGAAACGTTCGTCATTTCGGGCCTGCCGCCGCGCTTCGCGCACCGCTACACTGCACTGTTCGCCCAACGGTTCCTCACGGTCGCCGTCGACCTGACCACCAGGATCGCAGGCCGCTGGCAGCCGCCGTCGTGCGTTGCACAGGAGCTTGCGCTGCGCTGCCTGCTGAACGAGGCGCAGGTGCTGGCCGAGGAGGCCGGCCTGGAGCTGGACGAAGACTGGCGGGAAACCGTGGAAGAGTTCCTGCTTGAGGACACGGATGCGGAACTGCTCTACAACGAGGCGCTGGATGGGTTCGACGACTACCTCGACAGCATCGGCACCGGCGTGGCCTCGATGAAGTTCGAGAACTGGTTCGAGCCGTTCAACAACGCCCGCCACGTGCCGCCCTACGCCCTAAGCGACTAGCCGGCCCCCGTCGTCGTTATTGGTGTTTCTGCTGTCCGCCGCGGACAGGCGGGCAGTGGGCTCGGCTAATTTAGGTATTCGGCCGAGACGAGGATGGGCAGGTGGTCCGATTCGCCGCGGGGGAGCGTTTCCACGCTCTCGATATTCAGGCCAAGCGACGTGGCGAAATCGAAGTGGCCTTGGAAGACCTTGTAGCGCGTGTAGGTCCGGCGGTTGCTGAGCGTGAGTTCGTAGCCGGTTTCCTTGAGGTGGGAGATGAGGTTTTTCGTGAAGAAGGGGTAGTTGAAGTCGCCCACCATCAGCGTCATCCCTTCGCCGCCCATGGTGAGTAGTTCTGCGTGGCCGGCCTTGATCTGGTGGCGCCGCAGTGAATTCGTCGCTGTCAGCGGCGCGGCATGGAACGAGCCGACCACCAGCTCATGCTGCGTCTCGTTATCGACCAGCCGCACGCCGAGCAACCGCTCGTGGGCGGGGGAGAGGATGTAGTCATGCAGGGACTTCTTCAGTGCGAAGGTATTCGTTTCCAGGGCGGTGAAGCGGTCCTTGTGGTAGTACATCGCCAACCCCAGCCGATTTCCCTTGGTGGAATCCGCCAGATGCAGCGGTCCCAGCGTTTGCGGCAGGTCCGTGGTATCGCACTCCTGCAGGCAGAGGACATTGACGTCGAAGTCCTGGGTCAGCTTCAAGAGTTCATGGCTCGCACTGTGCTTTCGGAGGTTGTAGCTGATGACTCTGAGCACGGGATCACCCCTTCCATTGGCCGTACGAGGAAAGCTGCCCTAATAGTACCCACAGCAATATGGAGGAACGCCGCAAATGCCCGATTCTGCCCTCAGCGGAGTGGCTGGCGCTGGTCGGGGTCAGCTGGCGGGGCACCGTCACGGATCTCCAACGGCGGCTCCGCGGGGCCTTGGTCCAGCCGGAACGGCGGATACTCGTCGCGCATCAGCGCCGTATAAGCGAGGACGCGGTAAATCCACCGGTTGATGCCCATGATCAGGTCAAACAGCGTGCGGCGGTACCTGCCGGTGAAGAGCAGGATGACGCCGGCAATCAGGACCAGCAGGCCCAGCAGCGAGGGGCCTGCGGCGCGGGCGTAATTGCCTTCCCAGCCGCCGTCGGCGGCCCACCAAGTCAGCGCCGAGCTCGTGAAGGCCGAGACGATCAGCAGGTGCGGAATGGCCAGCAGCCACCATTTGACCAGCACCAGACCGTTGCTCAGGCGTTCCGGATAGGCTACGTCGAAATCCGCCGGGTAGCTGGCCGGCGCCAAGGTGAACGGCGGGTAGCGGTCGGTGCCTAGGGCGGAGTAGGCGTAGAAGGCCACGCGCCAGTTCCAGCGCGCCACGCCGACATTGAAGTGGAACAGGGACCGCGGATAGCGGCCCGTGAAAAGGATGGCGAAGCCGGCGGCGATGGTGGTGACCACAAACGCGAACCACAGGAAAAAGAGCAGGAAATAGTGCGGCACGGCCAGCAGCCACTTCACCAGCCACAGCCAGCGCGAGAGCCGTGGGTCCAGCGCGGCGTACAGGGCGGCGGGATAAACCGGGCGTCCAGCCGCAGGAGAACCTGCGTACGACGGCGTGTGCTCACCTGCCGCGCGCCGGTCCGCCGGGTTGTCGCCGGACAAGGCGGAGGGCCGCGACGCCAAGGCCCGCCCGATTCCCGCTGCGCCGAGGACCAGCAGAGGCAGGCCGATGATCAGCAGGACCAGTCCGGTGATGAGCAGGCCCATGGTGAGCGGGCCCAGAAAGCCCGGCCTGACGCCGGCCTGCACGTCCACCGAGACGGGCTGGCTGGCATCCGCGTTCATGACCACCACGCTCCAGCTGCCGGACTGCAGGTCCCAGCTGATCCGCTGCTCGCCCGGGCCGGATGCCGAGACCGCCCAGAAGTCCTGCTCGGCGGGAGGCTGCGGCTCGGAGGTCCCCGGCAGCTCCCGGTAGTCCGCGTCGAAGGGGCGGAACTCGACGTCCGCGAGCTGCGAGTGGGGCACACCGGCCAGATAATTATCGACGGCGTCCACTGAGGCGATCCCGATGAAAACGTCCTGTCCGGGTTGGGCGGCCCGCGCCTCGAGCCGGAAGCCGAACGCGTCGCCCAGCTGCACGCCGGGCGGCAGCTCCTCGTTGATGACCACATCCAGCGGCTGGCTGGTCAGGGCATAGGAGTCGGTATCTAGCCGGATCGGCTGGGAGGTGAGGTAGCCGTCGTCGTCCTGCGCAGCTTGGACCAGGCCGGTGAAAGCCGCCGTAGAGACCAGCGCCAGGCCGGCCAGGGACAGCAGGATCCCAAGGACCAGTAACACCACGTGACCGGGCTTCATGGCGGCCACCTCCTTCTAAATTCTGTGGCCGATGCGTCGTTTCCGTTACCCCGTTCGGAAATCTCTTTGCGAGCAGTGTGGCCCTGTACTGCCGTGGGCACAAGGGCTGTCAGTACCTGTTATCGCTGGCCGCCGCCAGTCACGGCCCCTGGCTCACTGCTGACCTTTCGATAGTGTCTGGTTATGGATGGCGGCACCTTGATGAATTTCGCGTGGGTCCTCTTCTTTGTGCTGCTCGGCGGGGTGTTCGCCGGCACGGAAATGGCGCTCGTGTCGCTCCGGGAGAGCCAGGTGCGGCAGATCGAGCGTTCCGGCAAGTCCGGTGCCAAAATAGCTGGGCTCGCCCGCAACCCCAACCGGTTCCTCTCCGCCGTGCAGATCGGCGTGACGCTTTCGGGCTTCTTCTCGGCGGCCTACCTGTCCCTCGTACTCGGCGAGCTGGTGCCCAAACGCCTCGCGATGCAGCGCGCCGTGGGATTCACCAAGATCATGGCACTGCCGCTGAACCTGTTCAGCAAGGTCATGCGCCCGGTGATCTGGCTGCTGTCTGTGTCCACCAATGCCTTGGTACGGCTCCTGGGCGGTAATCCGTCCGCGAAGTCGGACACCATCACCACTGAGGAACTCTGGGACATGGTGGCGCAGAACGAGGCTCTGGGTGAGGACAGCCGCATTATCCTGAACGACGTTTTCGGCGCGGGGGAGCGGCTGCTGCAGGAGGTGATGCGCCCGCGTCCGGAGGTCCGCTTCATCGAGGGCCGGCTGACCTTGGACGAGGCGCGCCGCTACACCCGGAACCTGCCGTACTCCCGCTACCTGGTGATCGGCAGGACCTCCGACGAGGTGCTCGGATTCATCCACATCCGCGACCTCATCCCGGAACCGGGCGAAGCGGCCGGCACCACGGTCGGCGAGATGGTGCGCGAAATCCTGCCGCTGCCGGGCACCAACCGGGTGCTGCTTACGCTCTCACGGATGCGCAAGGAGGGCCATCACATCGCCCTCGTGGTGGACGAATACGGTGGCACGGACGGGATTGTCACGCTTGAGGACCTGGTGGAGGAACTGGTCGGCGAGATCTACGACGAGTACGACGCCGGGGTGGACCCGGAGGACCGCGTGCGGCAGGCTGGCGCCATTGATGTGGATGGCGGCCTGATTCTGCAGGAGTTCAAGTCGCTGGCCGGCATCGATCTCCCGGAGGGGCGCTATGAAACGGTGGCCGGCTTCATCATTGACCGGCTGGGCCGCATGCCCCGCACCGACGACCAGGTCGAGGTGGCCGGACATCTGTTGACCGTGCTCTCCATGGAGGGGCTGCGGATCGGGCGCGTCCGGGTTACCGAAGTGCCGCAGGAAAACAATGACGGCGGCAGCAGCGGCTAGGCATCATGCTCCCGCGCGGGTTTTCCGCCAGAGCCACGCCTGCCCCGTCTGATCGTCCGGGACAGTGCCTTGGCATGCGAAGCCGGCTTTCGTCAGGACAGCCCCGGAAGCGTTGGCGCGCGGAAGCGTGCGGGCTTCGACCACCGCCACTTCCACGGTGTTGAAGGCGCGGTCGACGAGCTGACGGACGGCAGCGGTGGCATATCCCTGCCCGCGGAAGCCGGGCGCGATCTCGTAGCCGATCTCGACTGTCCCATCCTTGGGCGGGCCCTTGTACCCGCCGGATCCAATCAGGACGCCCAGCTCAGGATCCAGAAAGTAGTACATCCACCACTCGGCCTGGCCGGGCTGCTTAAGGAGTACCTCGAGCGTGAACTCAATTACCCAGGGGTATTCGGGCCACCCGGCCGGAATGCTGACTCCCAACCCAGCAGCCAGAGAGTCAGGGCCACCGAGCAGGAAGGCTCGCAGATCTTCCGGAGTGGCTGCTCTCAGCTGCATCTGCTTGGCTCACCGCCCTTTCAGCAGCAGTCCATCTATGAATCTCCGCCTTAGCATAGCCGGGCAAGTTTAGGCCGCACCACGGGGCTTCCGGCTTGGGATACGTCGCATCCGAGGCATTTGAAGTGCCCCGGAAACCAACGACGGCGACAGCGGCCGACACCGAAACGGCGCCACTTTTGGAGCAGCACGCCGAGGTTAACTTTGGATGATATGTCCTCTTTGGAGGCAACATGGGGTTGCTTCCGCACGGTGAAACGATAAAGTCAATCCGGGGGCGCCGCAGTTAGCAGCGCCCTTTGGTCTGTCCGCAGGCCTTGTCAGTGATTCGCACTCTCCCCATCACGAATCGAGCATCAGATATGAAGAAAATAGTCTCAGCAGTGGCCCTGTCCGCTGCGCTTACCCTGTCAGCCGGCACCGCGGCCTACGCCGCGGATGCCCAGTACCCCGCCCCTGAGCTTTCCGTTGTCGTTTCGGCCGGCAGCGTCCAGGCCGGCGAGGAATTCACCGTTTCCGGCACAGGTCTCGAGGCCAACGAAGAGGCCACCATCACCGTGGCCCAGAACCAGTCCACCAAAAACTTCCGCGGATTCACGAAGATCACCTCGGCCAATGCCGCGGGCGAGTTCTCGGACGAAATTTCGATCGACAAGCCGGGCCGCCACTGGATCTCCGTGGAGGGCGATGAAAGCGGCGAAGTCGGCACCGCTTCGGTTGTCGTCACCGGACCGCCGGCCAATGGGCAGGCCGGGCCCAAGGAGGACAAGGAGCCCAAGGAGCTGAAGGCAGACCGTTCCGCGGCCACCACGTCGGTTTCCCCAGCAGCATGGGGCGCAGCAGGACTTGGCCTGCTGGTCACGGCGGGCGCAGCAGGCGCCTTCATGGTCAAGCGCCGCCAGAGCTAAGGCTTGAGCTGGCCGCGAAGGCCTCACGGCAGCCGGGTGGCAGCGTCCAAGTGGCGCTGCTGCCCGGCTGCCGGCCTTTTATCAGAGCAGGAACGCCGGGTCGATCAGGTCCAGGCGCGGATCCAGCGGATAATTGCCGTCTTTATGCCGCCACTGAGCAGGCACGCCGATGGCTACAGAGTTGGCGGGGATATCCGTTACGACGACGGCGTTGGCGCCGATCGCTGAATCGTCGCCAATCGTCACGGGGCCCAGGATACGGCAGCCGGAGCCCAGCATCACGCGGTTGCCGACGGTCGGATGCCGCTTGGTCTTATCCAACGCCCGGCCACCCAGGGTGACACCTTGGTACATCATTACGTCGTCGCCGATCACGGCGGTTTCGCCGATGACAATTTTCGTGCCGTGGTCGATGAACACACGCCGGCCCAAGATGGCGGCGGGATGGATTTCGATCCCGGTGAGGAACCGGGCGAACTGGGACAGCAGCCGCGCGCCGGTGCGCAGGGGCGGCCGGTTCCACATGGCGTGGGCAATGCGATGGGCCCAGACGGCGTGCACCCCGGAGTAGGCGAAGCCGACTTCCAGATCCGAGTTCGCGGCCGGGTCCTGCGCGCGCGCGGCCTTGAGGTCCTCACGCAGCAGTGCCAGCAGGCTGTTCCTGGCCACGGTCAATCAACTCCTTGTAGCGGTTATGGTTCCCTTCGCGGCAACCCGGGCCCGGATCAGTGTATTCCCCGCGGCACCCGCAGATTTTTCGTAGCACGTGTTGGGGGTGTTTGTCGGGCTCTACCCAGCCGGGCCCAAAATTTTTTCCAGAGAGGTTTCCGGGCCCCCTCGACGAGCAGAATTCGTTCGTATTTTTGTTGTCCCGCGCGTACTGCCGCCGTCGATAATTTCGAGGCGGGGCCGGCGTCGTACTCTTTGGGTGTTTCTGCAGGTGAGACGGTACATCAAGCGCTTTCAGCAACATTGGAAACTAGCCGAAAATGTCCTCGCCGTGAGCCGGTCGGAATGGTCCTCCTGCTGCCTCCGGCGCAGCGAGCAAAACGGCGAGCGGCACACGCACGACACGCGGCGCGACACGCGGAACGATTCATCACGATTTTGCATCGTTGATAACGGTCCGGTAACGTGGCGGCTTGTGCGGGGATGCAACCCGCTCAGGGGAGCCGGATCCTAACCGGCAGACTTACTGAAAATCGAATATGCTCGGCGCTGCCCAACACCAAATGCCGTCAACATGGCAGACGTCGGTAATGACCTCGATCTAACGAGTGGTTGACGGCGGCGTGATGAAGTCCGGGGACGGATGGAGCGAAGGTGGCCCTGCGGAGCATCGTGAACTCAAATAAGAACAAGAACTTCAGCCGTGCCCTGCGCGGAGGCCTTGCGGCAGTAGCCCTCACCGGTGCCGGTGTAGCCATGGTCGGAACGCCGGCCAACGCTGCCGACACCGCCACCTGGGACGCCCTGGCCGAATGCGAAAGCGGCGGCGACTGGAGCATCAACACCGGCAACGGCTTCTCGGGCGGACTGCAGTTCACCCCCAGCACTTGGGCAGCATTCGGCGGCAGCGGTAGCCCGCAGAACGCCAGTAAGGCTGAGCAGATCGCCGTAGCCGAGAAGGTCCAGGCCACCCAGGGCTGGGGCGCCTGGCCCGCATGCTCGGCCAAGCTCGGCCTGAGCGGCGGCGGCGGAGCACCGGCACCGGCACCTGCCGAGGCGCCGGTCCAGGAAGCACCTGCCGAGTACAACGTGGCACAGGCCCCCGTTGAGGCTCCGGTCCAGGAAGCCCCCGTCGAGCAGGCCCCGGTCCAGCAGGCCCCGGTTGCCGAGGCACCGGCCGCTCAGGCTCCGGCCCAGGCCCAGGTTGCCGTCAGCGGCGAGACCTACTCCGTCCAGGCTGGCGATACCCTCAACACCATTGCCACCGAGCTTGGCATCGAGGGCGGCTGGCAGGCACTGCACGCAGCCAACGCTGACACCGTCGGCAATCCGAACCTGATCTTCGTTGACCAGGTTCTGCAGCTGCCGGCCAACTAAGGCCCAGCTGACCTAAAACCAACTGCGTTTTGCCGCGCAGTTACCCAAGAAAGCCCCGCGTTTCCCCCCAACTGCGCGGGGCTTTCTGCTGCCCTGGGGCCGAAGTGGCGTCGGTCTCACCGGAAGCTGTTTTGGAACAGGACTGCCCGTCCGCCGGTTCCTCCTAAAGGAATGATCAATCGGACGAAAGCGTGCGGGGACATAATGGTGGCCAATGACGGGTACGGGGTTTACGAAATTATCGTGGCGTTTGCCCATATAGCGTTTGTCGCGCTATTGCTGGGAAGTGCTTTGACCAACATCTTCCGGTTCCCGTGGTTTCTGTACGCGGACGAGCCCCGTCCCGCCGTCCAACATGGGGTGGGCATCGCCGAACTGCTGCTTGCCGCCGTCGTCTGCCTTCCTTATTTCTGGGGTCAAGGAAGCTCTGTGACGGCGCTGATTGCACTCGCCTACGGCCTGTCGGTGGCAGTACTGGCGCTGTGGCGCTGGAAGAAGGGGCATGCGTTCCGCCTCTCGTCGCTACTGGCACCCGCGCTCATGGCATTCGCCTTCGGGGTGCTCAAGGCCGGTGAGCTCACCGCGCTGGCCGTGGCTGGGCAGGTGTAGCCGCACCGGGGGGCGTTGGGTCTGCCGATTGTCCTTTCCGGATGTGATGGGATGGCAGCATGGCAAAAAGTGCGACGGCGGCCCCCAGGCTGGATCCGGTCCGGCTGGCGAATCTAGAAGACCTCGATGATGCGGATCTGCTCAGCGGGGACCATTGCGAGGGGCAGCGCTACACCAACGTGCAGCTGGACGGGCTGGATCTGACCGGCGTCACGTTTTTGGAGTGCGAGCTGCTCTCCGTCGCCCTGAACGGAACCCAGCTGCGCGGTGCCCGGTTTACCGACTGCCGGTTCGAGGAGCTGTACGCGCCGGTCTTTAATGCCGCCCGCTCGAGCTGGCGGGACATTGAACTGACCCGGACCAGGCTCGGCTCTGCCGAAGTCTTCGACTCGGCGCTGCAGTCCGTCCATTTCGACGGCGGCAAACTCGGCTACGTGAATCTGCGCAGCTCCAAGCTGACGGACGTGCTGATCTCGGACTGCATTATTGACGAGCTGGACCTCGCCGGTGCCCGTGGACTGCGCGTGGCGTTGCAGAACTGCCGCATCGGAACACTGGATGTGACCGACGCGGTCCTGAAAGACTTCGACCTGCGCAGCAGCGAATTCAGCATGATCCGCGGCGTGGGAGGTCTTAAGGGAGCAACAGTGGATGACTACCAGCTGAACCTGCTGGCACCGATTCTTGCCGAACAGCTCGGCATCCGCGTGGAAGGTTAGGGGAAGCTGCCGCGTGTTGCCCAGCCTTTCGATTTAATCGTTGACAATATCAATAAAAGACTGTTTCAATGGTTCGAGATGTGATCCCCGCTACGAAGGAGTTGCAGTGAATCTCGGCATTGGTTCATGGCCCGCCCGCCGCGCCAAGGTCCGCCCGGACGATGTCTGCATCGTCTTCGAAGGCCGGGAGCGGACCTATCGTGAGTTCGATCAGCGCGTCACGCGGCTGGCCAATGCCTTGGCCAGTGCCGGTGTTTCCAAAGGCGACCGGGTGGCCTACGCAGGGTTTAACCATCCTGCCTTGCTGGAAACGTTCTTCGCCGCCGGCCTCATCGGCGCGGTCTGCGTACTGATCAACCCCCGGCTCCGGAAGCCCGAGATTGACTACATCCTGCGTGACTGCGGCGCCACCGTTGTGGTCTTCGGTGAGGACCAGCGGGGCAACGCCGAGGAACTCGCCGCCGAGCTCGAGATCCGGCAGTGGCTCAGCGTCGACGGCGGTGGTCCGGGAGCTCTCTTCGAGGACTTCCTGGCCGCCGGAAGCGGAGAACCCGTCCAGATCGACGTCGATCTCGAGGCCCTCGCCCTGATCATGTACACCTCAGGAACCACCGGCCGCCCTAAGGGGGCGATGCTGACGCACAACAATCTGTTCTACCAGTACGTCAACGCCCTGATCGGCCAGGACCTCCGGCAGGACGAGGTCCACCTTGCCGCCGCCCCGCTGTTCCACATCGCCGGGCTGAACATGATGACCCTGCCCACGTTCACGCTGGGCGGGCGCATCATCATCCACCGGACGTTCAAGGCCGCGGCCGTGCTGGCCGAGATGGAACAGTCCCGGGTGACATCGTCGTTCCTGGTTCCGGCCATGCTCGATGCCCTGAGCAGCGATCCGGCATTTCCGACCGCGGACCTCTCCACCGTGCGCGGGTTCATGGTGGGCGGCTCGCCGCTGCCAGAGCGGACCATCCGGACCTGGCAGGACAAGAAGGTCGCCATCATGCAGGGCTTCGGGATGACTGAAACCGGCCCCGGCGTCTGCATGCTTGAATCCCGCGACGGCTTGGCCAAGGCGGGATCTGCAGGCCGTGCCCACTTCTTTACTGAGAACCAGGTGGTGGACCTCGACGGCAGGCCCGTCCCGCCCGGGGTTCCCGGTGAGGTCATCGTCCAGGGTCCCAACGTCATGGCCGGCTACTGGAACAAGCCCGAGGAGACCGCCAAGGCCCTCGACGGCGGCTGGTACCACTCCGGCGACATCGCCGTAGTCGACGAGGACGGCTACATGTACATCAAGGACCGGATCAAGGACATGTACATCTCCGGCGGCGAGAACGTCTACCCCGCCGAGGTGGAGAACGCCCTGCTCAGCGTCCCCGGCGTGCAGGAGGCAGCCGTTATCGGCGTGCCGGACGATAAGTGGGGCGAGACCGGACGGGCCTTCGTTGTCCTCGCGCCCGATACCCAGGTGACCAGCGAAGCGATGCGCGAAGAGCTCAAGCAGCGCCTGGCCACCTATAAGGTGCCCCGCGACATCGTGCTGGTCGACGAACTGCCCCGCAACGCCACCGGGAAGATCCAGAAGCACGCGCTTCGCGCCAATGCCTGATGCCGGCTAGTTACTAGAGCCAGCGGGGCGCCGTCGGGCTTTGCTGTTTGCTGGAGGTGATGCCTTTGGTGGAGCGGCCGGCAGCGAAGGCGGTGACGTCGGCGAGGGGGCCGGTAATGACTTCGGGATTGTCGGAGTCGAGATCGCCGAATTCGAGCACGGTTGAGTTATCGGAGACTTTGAGGAGCAGGCCTTTGCCGTCGCCGCGGCTTTGCCAGGCTCCGGTGATCTCTTGGAGCAGGCGTTTGAGGACGTTGTCGGGGAGCTGGTCGAAGGCAGCACCATTGTCCAGATCGACGGCGTGGATCCAGGTTTCGCGGGTGCGCATCCACACGGTTTCCGCGGCGGGGACGGTCCGGCCCTGGGCGGTTTTGACCTGGTGTTTCCAGGCGTCCGGCGGAGTGTCGCGCCAGGCGGCGTCGAGCTGCGTGGCGGAGTCCTGATAGAGGTCCCGCAGTTCCTTGGCAGCCAGGGCGGCGCCGTGCTCGATTTCCGCGTTGCGTGCGTCCCAGGAGGAATACATGGGAGTTTCGGTGCCGGTGTTGGCCCACTTCATCAGGCGGGCGATCGCACGGGCGTTGTAGCTTACGTGTGCAATGACGTGGGCGCGGGTCCAGTTCGGCAGCAGCGAGGGCGCCTGGAACGCGTCGTCGGGCAGTTCGTTGAGCTTGCGGCCGAAAAACTCGGTCCCGCGGCGCGCGGTCAGCAGCGCTTCCTGCAGAGCGGGGTCGGTGGCCAAGTCATGACTCGCTGCCATTGGTGCTCCTTGCCGAGAGGCGTTTAGATTCAACGGTACCCACGACCCTACCCGGCGAACGCCGATCCCAGGTCGGCTTCGAGCGCCTGGCGGGTCTTGAACACTTCCTGGACCAGGCCGGCGTCGAACTGCTTGCGGAAGCGCGTTGTCGGAATGGCCACGCTTATGGCGCCGACCACTACTCCGGCGGCGTCATGGATGGCTGCGCCGAGGGCGCTGACGCCTTCCTCGGTTCCTTCGAAGTTGGCGGCGAAGCCATTGGCACGGATGGCGTCGAGTTCCTGCAGGAAGGCGGGGTAGTCGGCGGCGGGAATGGCGGCGCCGCTGATATCCGCATTGTTGGTACGGAACAACTGCTCCAGCACTTCCCGGTCCAGTTCCGCCAGGATGGCCTTGCCTCCCGAGGCGGAATTCGCGGGCAGCACCGTTCCCTGCCGGTCGCCGATCCGCAGGATGTTCGAGCCCTCAACGGTGCTGAGGAAGCGTACCTGCGTGCCGACGCGGATCATCAGGTTGACGGTCTCGTTCAGCCGGGCTGCCAGCAGTTCCAGATGAGGCTGGGCGATGCTGCGCAGCTGCGTCGTCCAGCCGATGCCGGCGGGTCCCACTCCCAGCGAGGGCCCGGGCAGGTACCGCTTCGACTCGTCCTGGGTGGCAAAACCGCGGTAGACCAGCATGGCCAGCAGCCGGTGCGCGGTGGACGGCGCGACGTTGAGTTCGCTGGCCGCATCCTTGAGCCGCACACTCCCCAGGTCGCGCAGCAACTGGAGCAGCTGCAGGGCATTATCGACGGCGTCGATGGAGTAGGTCGGCTTCTTCCGCTGCGCCTTCGAATTCTGCATACCGGAATTCTATTGTGGTTAGGGCACCTCGCCGTGGGGGTAGTCGTCGTCTTCGTCCGGGTTGATGGACAGTGCCTGCTCCTGCACGTCGGCATCATTGGCTTCCCAGGATGCGGGGCGTTCCAGCGGAGCGGCGTCGGTATCCGAGTCATCCTGCAGGGGCTCGTTCTGCCACTGCACGTCGGCTGCGTCCGCTTCCTTCGGGTCGTGCAAGCCGCCATTGTCGGTAGTCATCTTGAACCTCCTGGTTGAGTTGCGTACGGCTGAGTCGCCGGTGGCGGGGACGGGCGGCACCCGGTCTACCCGCCGGCGACGGACTGGATGATCAGCAGCTCCTGTCCGGGATCGATGCGGGTGGCGGGGCCGTCCAGCCCGCGGATGTCTTCACCGTCCACATAGAGGTTCACATACCGGCGGACGGCGCCCAGCTCGTTCCGCACCCGCCGGTCGAACACGGGATATTCCGCGGCCAGCCGGTCCAGCACCTGGGCCACGGTTGCCCCGTCCTCTACCGGCACGCGCAGTTCGCGCTGGTCGCCGGCCACCTTGGCCAGGAGACTGGGGACGACGACGGTGACCGCCAGGGTGGTCTCCTTCATTGGCTACCGGCCGCCGTCGTTGGTTGTGGCGGCGCGGACGCAAAGCACGTCCGGCAGGTGCGAGGCCACTTCGACGAAGACCTCGCCCTCATCGGCGCTCGCGTAGACGGAGCCGCCGCGGGTACCGAAGTAGACGCCGGCCGGATCTGAACCGTCCACGGCGGCTGCGTCGCGCAGCACAACGTTGAACTCGTTGTCCGGCAAGCCGGTGTGCAGCCGGGTCCAGGAGTTACCGCCGTCGCTGGTCCGATGGACCGCGAGCTGGCCGTCCGGCGGAATGCGTTCGCCGTCGGCCTTGATCGGAATGACCCAGGCGGTGCCGGACTTCCGCGGATGTGTGAGCATGGCGAAACCGAAGTCCGTGGGCAAGCCATCGGCTATGGAAACCCAGGTGTCCGCGTTGTCGTCCGAGCGGTAGACGCCGTGGTGGTTCTGCGCGAACAGCGTGGTGGGCACCTCGGGATCCCGCGCGATTTTGTGCACGCACTGGCCGACTTCCGGATTGGGGTCGGGCATGAAGTAGGCGCTGATGCCGTGGTTGCGCGCGGTCCAGCTGGTCCCGCCGTCCGTGGTCCGGTAGACGCCGCCGGTGCTCATGGCGACATGGACGGTGTTTTCGTCCGCGGGACTGGGCAAGACGGAGTGCGCAGCGGCCCCGCCGTAGCCGGCGCCCCACTGGTCCTTGTCCGGATGCGCCCAGAGGCTGCGGTTGAGCTCGAAGTGCTCGCCGCCGTCGATGGATTTCCAGACCGAGATCGGTTCGCAGCCGGCCCAGACGACGCCGGGGCGGTCCTCGGCATCGGGATAAAGCTGCCAGATCCGCTCCAGCGCGGCGCCGTCCTCTTCGGCGAAGCGGATGGCGCCGTTTTCGGGCTCGGTCCAGGTTCCGCCCAGATCGTCCGAGTGGAAGACCGTGGGACCCCAGTGCTCGGAGCGGGCGCCGACGAGCAGCCGGGTGCGCCCCCCGCGCTGGTCGATCCCGATGCTCGGTATCTCATTCATCAAAAAGTGCGGTTCGGACAGCGACCAGTTGACCCGGTCTGTGCTGGTTGCCAGCCACAGGCCTTTTTTCGTACCGATCGCGAGAACTGTTGTACCGGCGGTAGCCATGCACACTATTCGACCACCGCGGGCGTAACGCCGCAATGCTTTTGAGGTGAACGGTTGCGCGGCAGGGCAGAATAGGGGCGGATACTCGAGGGAACCAGGAGAAATGAGCGAACCAGCAGCAGAACAGCACAGCTCGCGGCTGTGGTTATGGGTCCTGATCGGCGCGGCCGTACTGACGCAGACGGCGCTGAACCTGGCCCGGCCGGTGATCTCCTACAAACTGCTGGCGCTTGGCGGCGATGCCGCCGTGATCGGTGTTGTCACCGCCGTCTACGCCATCCTGCCCGTGGTCGCAGCACTCTGGCTGGGCCGGGTCAGCGACCGGGTGCAGTCGCTGCGCGGCATGGTGGTGCTCGGAGCCGTCCTGCTTTCCGTGGCGGCGCTGCTGCTGGCGGCGGCAGGAGACTTCCTCTGGATCGGCGTGGCCAGCGCGCTGCTGGGCATGGGCCATCTGGTCTTCACCATCGCCGGCCAATCGGCCATTGCGCGGTATGCCCCGCTAAGCCAGCTGGACAGCGGGTTCGGCTGGTTCACCGCGGCCTTTTCCCTGGGCCAGTTAATCGGGCCGCTGCTGGCCGGGCTGCTGTTGGGCAGCGGGCTGGAAACTACCGGCGATGCACGAATGGCCTCGGTGAACACCGCCCTGCTGCTGGCCGCCGGCATCGCGCTGGCAGGCGCCCCGGCCATGCTGGTGAAATCACGCACCGGCGGCCGGGCGGGACAGCAAACGGGGGCAAAGGCGCTGCCGAGGGAAGGCGCCCTGGTCATTCTGCGCACCCCCGGCGTCGCCTGGAACATGGCGGCTTCGCTGGCCCTGCTCTCCGCCATCGACATTCTGGTGGCCTTCCTGCCGCTGGTGGCGGAGGAGCATGGCGTGGCCCCGGTCTGGGTGGGCATCCTCCTGGCCGTGCGCGCGGGGGCCTCGATCATTTCCCGTGTCATCCTGGCCCAGCTCATCCAAAGGTGGACACGCTACCAGCTGCTGATCGCCAGCCTGGTGGGCTCCGGCGCGGCCATCGCCGTCGCGCCGTTCTTCCTCGACGCGCTCTGGGTAGCGGGAATCGCCCTGTTTGTCGGCGGCTTCCTGCTGGGCCTGGGCCAGCCGCTGACCATGAGCCTGATTACCCAAGCCGTTTCCCCGCAGTCCCGCGGCGCCGCCCTGGCCATCAGGCTGCTCGGCAACCGCATCGGCCAGGTGGTCATCCCGCTGGCCGGCGGCCTGGTCGCCGCCCCGCTGGGGCCCGCCGCTGCCATCTGGCTGGTCTGCGGGCTGCTGGGGCTGGCTGCCGTCGCCAAATCAACGAGCAAGAGCTGACGCGCCTACACCTGCTGCCGCGCGGCTAACTGCTCTCCGGCGTCGGCAATGTCGCCCACCCGGTGTACGCGCAGGGAGTTGGTGGACCCGGCCTGCCCCGGGGGCGAGCCGGCGGCGATGACCACCAGGTCGTCGATGTCCGCCAGGTTCTGCTCGTAGAGCACCCGGTCCACCTGGGCCGTCATGTGGTCGGTGTGCTCGGCGAAGTCGACCAGCCGCGGCTGGATGCCCCACATCAGCGCCATCACGTTCAGGGTCGACTGCACCGGCGTGAAGGCAAACAGGGGCTTGTTCGGACGGAGCCGGGACAACCGGCGGGCCGAATCGCCGGACTGGGTGAAAACACAGATGCACCTGGCGTCGAGCTGGTCCGCAATCTCCACCGCCGCACGGGTGATGGCACCGCCACGGGTTTTTGGTTTGCTGCCCAGCGGCGGAACGCGCTCCAGCCCGTGCTGCTCGGTGGACTCGATGATACGCGCCATGGTTTGCACGGTCTCCACCGGATACTTCCCCACGCTGGTCTCGCCGGAGAGCATCACTGCATCCGCGCCGTCGAGCACGGCATTCGCGCAGTCCGACGCCTCGGCCCGGGTGGGCCGCGGATTTTCGATCATGGATTCCAGCACCTGCGTCGCCACAATCACCGGTTTCGCCGAACGCCGCGCCAGTTCGATGGCGTTCTTCTGCACGACGGGCACGTCTTCGAGCGGCAGCTCCACGCCCAGGTCCCCGCGGGCAACCATGATCGCGTCAAAGGCCGCGACGATTTCGGCCAGCGCCTCCACGGCCTGCGGCTTCTCGATCTTGGCGATGACGGGGGTGCGGCGTCCCTCTTCGGCCATGATCTCGTGCACGCGCCGGATGTCCGCGGCGTTGCGCACAAAGGACAGGGCGACCATGTCGACGCCGGTCCGCAGCGCCCAGCGCAGGTCGGCCTCATCCTTGTCGCTCAGGGCCGGGACGTTGACCGCGACCCCCGGGAGGTTGATGCCCTTGTTGTTGGAGACGGCGCCGGGCACCGTGACCTCCGTGATCACACGGGTGTCATCCACCGCGACGGCGCGCAGGGCAACCTTCCCGTCGTCGATCAGCAGTGTATCGCCCACGGTGACGTCCTGCGGCAGGCCTTTGTGCGTCGTCGAGCAGATTTCCGCGGTGCCGGCCACGTCCTCGGTGGTGATGGTGAACGTGTCTCCGACACGGAGATCGTGCGGGCCGGCGGCGAACCTGCCCAGCCGGATCTTCGGCCCCTGCAGATCGGCGAAGATGGCGATCGGCTGGTCCAGCTCGGCCGCGGCCTTGCGGATGTTGTTGTACGTCTCCTCATGCACCACGTGCTCGCCGTGGCTCATGTTCAAACGTGCGACGTCGACTCCCGCCCTCAGGAGCGCCACCGTACTTTCGTAGGTGGCAACGGAAGGGCCGAACGTGGCAATGATCTTTGCCTGTCTCATGGTGTCTCCTCTAGCCCCGGCCGATGTACGGCATTCCGGAAGCGGTAATGGTGAGCTGGTTGATGTTCGCCTGGGCCGGCAGCGTGGCCATGAGGACCACAGCCCGGGCGGCTTCTTCGACGTCGAATGTCGGCTCGACGCGTCTGCTGCCGTCCGGCTGCAGGGCGCCGTCGCTGATGCCCGCGCCGTGCAGGAGGCCGGTCGAGGTGTTGCCGATATCGATCTGGCCGCAGCTGATGCCGTACGGCCTGCCGTCGAGTTCGATGGACTTCGTCAGCCCGGTCAAGGCGTGCTTGGTCGCCGCGTACGCCACCGAGCGCGGCCGCGGCGTGTGCGCGGAAATGGAGCCATTGTTGATGATCCTGCCACCTTGCGGCTGCTGGACCTTCATCTGCCGGAACGCCGCCGCGGCACACAACATGGCACCGGTAAGGTTCACCGCCACCGTGTCGTTCCAGTCCGCCAGGCTGATCTCGTCGATGCCGGCCGCCGGGCCGAAGGTGCCGGCATTGTTGAAGAGCAAGTCGACGCGGCCCCAGCGCTCACGCACCGTATTGAAGAGTCGGTCGACGGCTTCCGGATCCGTGATGTCGGTCGGAACCACCAGTGCCGCCGGGTTGTCCTCGGCGGTCTCCGCGAGCAGTTCCGGGCGCCGACCGGCCAGCGCAACGGAACAGCCGGCCGCGAGCAGCTGACGCGCCACGGCGCGGCCAATGCCGGATCCGGCGCCGGTAACGACGGCGGTGCCCACCAAGGGCGCCGAAGCTTGGGATGTCATCTGCTCTCCTTACAGGGCGTGTTCGTCATAACGTTGACAGGGAACGCACCAACATCGTTCACTGTATCTTACATAACGGAATAAACATTCCGTCCTGTGGAAATAAAAATGAGACGGCAGGAGAACTCTGTCCTCAATGGAGAGGTAGCACATGACTGTTATTGATGAGACGCCGACTATCCTGAGCGCGCTCGCCGACCAGTTCCCGGACCGCGATCCGGAAGAGACCGCGGAATGGTCCGAATCGCTGGACCAGCTGATCAGCACGCAAGGCACCGCCCGCGCCCAGTTCATCATGCGCTCGCTCCTGCAGCGGGCAGGAGCCCAGAGCGTCGGCGTGCCGATGGTGACCACCACGGACTACGTCAACACCATCCCGGCAGACCAGGAGCCGCACTACCCTGGCAACGAGGAAATCGAGCGCAAGTACCGCGCCTGGATGCGCTGGAATGCCGCCGTCATGGTCCACCGGGCACAGCGGCCCGACATCGGCGTCGGCGGTCATATCTCCACCTACGCCGGCGCGGCCACGCTCTACGAAGTTGGCTTCAACCACTTCTTCCGGGGCAAGGACCACCCCGGCGGCGGTGACCAGGTTTTCTTCCAGGGACATGCCTCGCCCGGCATGTACGCGCGTGCCTTCATGGAAGGCCGGCTCACCGAGGAGGACCTGGACGGTTTCCGGCAGGAGAAGTCGAAGGCCGGCCATGCGCTCTCCTCTTATCCGCACCCGCGGCTGATGCCCCACTTCTGGGAATTTCCCACCGTGTCCATGGGCATCGGGCCGATGAACGCCATCTACCAGGCGCAGTCCAACCGCTACCTGCAGAACCGCGGCATCAAAGACACGTCGGACCAGCACGTCTGGGCCTTCCTCGGCGACGGCGAAATGGACGAGCCGGAAAGCCGCGGCCTGCTCCAGCTCGCCGCCAACGAAAAGCTGGACAACCTCACGTTTGTGGTCAACTGCAACCTGCAGCGCCTGGACGGGCCGGTGCGCGGCAACGGCAAGATCATGCAGGAACTCGAGGCCTTCTTCCGCGGTGCCGGCTGGAACGTGGTGAAGGTGGTCTGGGGCCGCGAATGGGACGACCTGTTGGCCAAGGACACCGACGGCGCGCTCGTGGACATCATGAACGAGACCCCTGACGGCGACTACCAGACGTACAAGGCGGAATCGGGCGGCTTCGTCCGCGACCAATTCTTCGGCAAGACCCCGCAGACCAAGGCCATGGTCGCGGACCTGAGCGATGGCGAGATCTGGAACCTCAAGCGCGGCGGCCACGACTACCACAAGGTCTACGCTGCCTATAAGGCGGCAACCGAGTTCAAGGGCAAGCCCACGGTGGTCCTGGTCAAGACGGTCAAGGGCTACGGGCTCGGCCCGCACTTCGAGGGCCGCAACGCAACCCACCAGATGAAGAAGCTGACCCTGCAGGACCTGAAGGACTTCCGCGATTACCTGCGGATCCCCATCAGTGACGAGCAGCTCGAGGCCGATCCCTACCGCCCGCCGTACTACCACCCGGGTGCGGACGCACCGGAGATCCAGTACCTAATGGACCGGCGTGCAGCCCTCGGCGGTTCCGTGCCGGAGCGCCGCAGCAAGCACGCGGAGATCAAGCTCCCGGAGGCGAAGGCGTACGAGGTTGCCAAGCGCGGATCCGGCAAGCAGCAGGCGGCCACTACCATGGCGTTCGTGAGGCTGCTGAAGGATCTGATGCGGGACAAGGAATTCGGCAACCGTGTGGTTCCGGTGGTCCCGGATGAGTCGCGGACCTTCGGTATGGACGCGTTCTTCCCGACGGCGAAGATCTACAACCCCGGCGGCCAGAACTACCTCTCCGTGGACCGCGATCTGGTCCTGGCCTACAAGGAGTCCCCGGCCGGTCAGCTGATCCACCCGGGCATCAACGAGGCCGGCGCGGTTGCTGCCTTCACCGCCGCCGGCACTGCCTATGCCACGCACGGCGAACCGCTGGTACCGATCTACGTGTTCTACTCGATGTTTGGTTTCCAGCGCACGGGCGATTCCTTCTGGGCTGCCGCCGACCAGATGACCCGCGGCTTCATCATCGGCGCCACGGCCGGCCGGACCACGCTGACGGGGGAGGGGCTGCAGCACGCCGACGGCCATTCGCCGGTGCTCGCGGCGACCAATCCCGCCGTCGTTACCTATGATCCGGCCTTCGGCTACGAGATCGGCCACATCATGAGGGCCGGGCTGGAGCGCATGTACGGCGGCAACCACCCCGATCCGAACGTCATGTACTACCTCACCGTGTACAACGAGCCGATCGTCCAGCCGGCCGAGCCGGAAGGTTTGGACATCGACGGCGTCCTTGGCGGCATCTATAAGCTGAAGGTCGCCGAAGCCCAGGGGCCGAAGACCCAGCTGCTGGCATCCGGCGTCGCGGTTCCGTGGGCGCTGGAGGCGCAGCGCATCCTGGCCGAGGACTGGGGTGTCAGCGCGGACGTGTGGTCCGTGACCAGCTGGAACGAACTCCGCCGCGATGGCTTGGCTGCGGAACGGGAGATGTTCCTGAACCCCGGTTCCGAAGCGCGCAAACCGTTCGTCGCACAACAGCTCGAAGGTGCCGAAGGGCCGGTCGTTGCGGTCTCCGACTACATGTCGCAGGTGCCCGACCAGATCCGCCAGTACGTGCCGAACGAGTTCGCCACCCTTGGGGCTGACGGCTTCGGGTTCTCGGATACGCGGGCCGCGGCACGCCGTTTCTTCAGCATCGACGCCCACTCCGTGGTGGTCCGCGCCCTGCAGCTGCTCGCTGCGCAGGGCAAGGTGCCCGCCGGCGCCCCGGCCGAAGCCTTCCGCCGGTACCGTCTGGACGACGTCAACGCCGGGACCTCGGGCAGCGCCGGAGGCGACGCCTAAGCCCGTGAAGGGCGGTTAAAAGAGTGAGGGCGGATCCCGTAGGATCCGCCCTCACTCTTTTGGCTCTGCGAGCCCTTGCTTTAGGTGTTGCTAGCCGCGGGTGGCGCGAGCCAACCGGTTCGGCAGGCTCCGCAGCGTATTGAGCAGACCGCCCTGTCCGTGCCGGACGCGCGTCGGCGGAATGTAGAAATCCGGGTCCGAGCCGCCGGCCTCGTAGATATGGGCCGTGGCTGACTGTCCGGTCTGGGTTTCGGGGCTGGGTGTATTCATGCTGGTTCTCCAATTCCTTAGCTTCCTAAGCTCTGATTCCGAATAGCGGAAAAATAATATTGCTATATGAAAATGCTAAGGGGAGCCGGAGGGGTGGTCAAGAGGTTGAGTGCAGAAGTTTGGGGCAGGAATCCTCATGCAGGCGCTTTGGTGCCCGCTAATGTTGCTGCCGCTTCCAGGAAGGCTTCGGGATCGCTCCGGCCGTTCCTGATTCTGACAAGGATGCCAGATCGGCCGACAGAATCCTATGGGCAACGGTTTTCGCTGCGGCTTCTGAAGTAAATCGGACCGGGCCGCGGTATTGAGTTGCATGTCGCCGTCGTAATGCTTGCGGCCCCAGGGGTTGGCCGCCTCCCGCTTGAACGGGGCTACCGCCGGATGGTCCGTCGGTTGGCCCCTACGGTCCTCCGATCGACAGCGGTAGTCGGCAAAAATAAATTTCCGGTACCCTTGACACATACCCTGTGACACGGCTTACACTGTTTATGAAATAAAGATTCCACCATACAGAAACATCGAATCAAGTCGATTTATCGATGGTCAAGGGTGTTCAGCGTCTGAGGTGGATTAGATCTCTAGAAAGCTGACACCCGCAATGAATCTCGCCTCTTTTAACTCTGCCTCGGATAGCGCAGCCCTCGACGTGCTGCGCCCCTGCGTGGACATAACGCGCTGGGCCACCGAAATAATCCGGGCCCGTCCTTTCAGCAGCCGCGAAGAGCTTCTGTCGTTCGCCGAGCAGGCGGCCCAGCCTTGGACGGAAGAAGAGATCGACGGCGCCCTGGCGCACCATCCGCGCATTGGCGAAAAGGCCGCCGGCAGCAGCACCGAGGCGGATATGTCCCGCGAGGAACAATCCGGCGTCGCACAGTCCGCCGAAGTCCAGGACAGGCTCCGCTCAGGCAACCAGGCGTACGAGAAAAAGTTCGACAGGGTCTTCCTGATCCGTGCCGCCGGCCGCAGCGCCGAGGAAATTCTTAGCCAGCTTGAAAAGCGGCTGCGCAATTCGCCCGACGAGGAAATCGCCGTCGTCGCCGGCCAGTTGCGCGAAATTGCCATCCTCCGACTTGAAGGAGTCATCGAAGCATGAGCGTCAGCCATGTCACCACCCACATTCTCGACACCGGGACCGGGAGGCCTGCCTCCGGTGTCAAGGCCACACTGGAAGCCAAAACGGCAACCGGCTGGCAAGAAATCGCCACGGAGCATACGGACAATGACGGCCGTATCAAGAATCTTGGCCCCGAGGTGATCGAAGCAGGGATCTACCGGATCACGTTTGAAACCGGCCCCTACTTTGGGCAGAAGGGTACGGAAACCTTCTTCCCGTTCGTGGAACTGACCTTCGAAGTGAAGGACACAGCAGAGCACTACCACGTACCACTTCTCATCAGCCCGTTTGCATACTCAACATACCGAGGGAGCTAATCATGACCGCCACAGTGGAATCCGCCACCGGCACCCGCATCGTCCTGGGCCAGAACCAGTACGGCAAGGCCGAAGTCCGCCTGGTCAAAATCACCCGGGACACCGACCGCCACCAGATCCAGGACCTCAACGTCACCTCGCAGCTGCGCGGCGACTTCGAAGCGGCGCACACCGCCGGCGACAACGCCCACGTAGTCGCCACCGATACCCAGAAGAACACCGTCTACGCACTTGCCCGCGACGGCGTCACCACCACGGAGGAGTTCCTGCTCCGTCTTGGCAAGCACTTCACGGAGAGCTTTGACTGGGTCACCGGCGGGCGCTGGTCCGCAGAGCAGTACTTCTGGGACCGCATCAACGACCACGACCACGCCTTTTCCCGGAACAAGAGCGAAGTCCGCACCGCGGTGCTTGAGATTTCCGGCAACAAGACGACCATCGTGGCAGGCATCGAGGACCTGACCGTCCTGAAGTCCACTGGTTCTGAATTCCACGGTTTCCCGCGGGATCAATACACCACGCTGCAGGAAACCAATGACCGGATCCTCGCCACTGATGTGACCGCGCGCTGGCGCTACAACACCCTCGACGTCGATTTCGACGCCGTCTACGCCAGCGTCCGCGCTCTGCTGCTCAAGGGATTTGCGGAGACGCACTCCCTGGCACTGCAGCAGAGCATGTACGAAATGGGCCGTCTCGTCCTCGAGGCGCACCCGGAAATCGACGAGATCAAGATGTCGCTGCCGAACAAGCACCACTTCCTGGTGGACCTGAGCCCGTTCGGCCAGGACAACCCCAACGAAGTGTTCTACGCCGCGGACCGGCCGTACGGACTGATCGAAGCCACCATCCAGCGTGAGGGTTCCCCCGCCACGCATGAAGTCTGGGCCAATATCCCCGGATTCTGCTAGTCCACATGCCAGAGGCCGGGACGCACGCGCGCGTCCCGGCCTCTGCAGCCGACAAGGAGGTCAGCTGTGAATGCAGCAAAAACTACACGTAAGACTATAACCGGACAGCGGCCCGAGGACGAAAGGCTGCCGATCGGCAAGTCCTTTGCCTACGGTCTCCAGCACGTTTTGACCATGTACGGCGGCATCATTGCGGTGCCCCTGATTGTGGGTACAGCGGCCGGCATGAGCCAGGACGAAATCGCCCTGCTCATCGCCTCCTGCCTCTTCGTTGGCGGTGCGGCAACCATCCTGCAGAGCTACGGCGTCAAGTTCTTCGGATCGCAGCTGCCGCTGGTACAGGGTGTTTCCTTCGCCGGCGTTGCAACCATGACAGCCATTCTGAGCGGCGGCGGCGGCATCGAGATGGTGTTCGGCTCCGTGCTGGTCGCGTCCGTGATCGGTCTGGCCATCGCGCCGTTCTTCGCGAAGGTCATCAAGTTCTTCCCGCCGGTAGTCACCGGCGTCATCATCACCACCATCGGCCTCACGCTCATGCCGGTTGCAGCCAACTGGGCCATGGGCGGCAACTCCAAGGCGGACGACTACGGCAGCCTGGCCAACATCGGGCTCGCCGCCGGAACGCTTGCCGCGGTACTGCTGCTGAGCAAGCTCGGCAACGCGGCCATCTCCCGCCTGTCCATCCTGCTGGCCATTGTCGCCGGCACGGTCGTCGCGGCACTCCTGGGCATCGCGGACTTCTCCAACGTGGGCAACGGCGCCATCTTCGCTTTCCCGCAGCCCTTCGCCTTCGGCTGGCCGGTGTTCGACCTCGCAGCCATCATCTCGATGACGATCGTCATCCTCGTCACGATGACGGAAACGACGGCGGACATCTTGGCGGTCGGCGAAATCGCCAAGACCAAGGTTAATTCGCGGCGCATTGCGGACGGGCTGCGGGCGGACATGCTCTCCAGCGCCCTGGCGCCCGTGTTCAACTCCTTCACGCAGACTGCCTTCGCCCAGAACGTCGGGCTGGTGGCCATCACCGGCGTCAAGAGCCGCTTCGTGGTGACCGCGGGAGGCGTGATCATGCTGGTCCTGGGGCTGCTGCCGATCCTCGGCCGCGTTGTCGCAGCCGTACCGACGCCCGTCCTCGGCGGCGCAGGCATCGTCCTCTTCGGCACGGTGGCCGCCAGCGGCATCCGCACGCTGTCCAAGGTCGACTACAAAGACAACATGAACATGATCATCGTGGCCGTGTCGCTGGCCTTCGGCATGATCCCCGTGGTGTCCCCGACCTTCTACGATGAGTTCCCCACCTGGTTCGGCATCATCTTCCACTCCGGCATCAGCTCCGCCGCCATCATGGCCGTGCTGCTGAACCTGCTCTTCAACCACCTAAAGGCCGGAAACTCCGATCAGCAGTCCTCGCTGGTGGCCAGCCCGCCGCGCATGGTCCGCGAGGACGAGCTGCAGGCGCTGCAGGACGGCGACTACTACCAGGGCGGCAAGCTGATGGCCGCGGACGGCACCGAGATCCCGGTGGTCACCGCCCAGCAGTACCAGATCGTCAAGGAAAAGCTGGATAAGGGCGAGATCAACTGCCCCGAGGACATCCGCAGGATCTGCGACGGCGAGGCCGCAAAGGAACACTAGCCAACATGCCTCTGGGCCGGTCCCGCTCCGCATCCCGCGGACCGGGACCGGCCCGAAACGATCTCCTGGATCAGCAGACAGGACAACACTGAGCTGGCGGCATCGCCGTCGTTATTTGAAACGCTCGGCGCCAAGACCTGTACCTGACAAGGAGCATCATGACTGCACGTACCTGGGTGAAGAACCCGCTGGCTATTTTCACCGCCAACAATGACGACGCCGCGGGCGATTTGGTGGTCGAAGGCGGCGAAATCGTCGAACTCGTGGCGGCCGACCAGACACCGCGCGGACCCTGGACAACCGTGTTCGATGCCAGGGAGCACGTGGTGCTGCCGGGCCTGGTCAACACGCACCACCATTTCTACCAAACGCTCACGCGGGCCTGGGCGCCGGTGGTCAACGTGCCGCTGTTCCCGTGGCTCATCAACCTCTATCCGGTCTGGGCCCGCCTGACTCCGCGCTACCTGGAGCTCGCCACCAAGGCGGCGCTGGCCGAACTGCTGCTCTCCGGCTGCACAACGGCGGCGGACCACCACTACCTCTTTCCCGCCGGCATGGAGGACTCCATCGACGTCCAGGTGGAGGTGGTGCGCGAGCTGGGGATGCGTGCCATGCTCACCCGCGGCTCCATGACCCTCGGCGAGGACGACGGCGGCCTGCCGCCCCAGCGCACAGTCCAGGCTCCCGACGTGATCCTCGCCGACAGCGAAAGGCTGATCGGGCGCTACCACGAACGCGGGGCCGGCGCGCAGATCCAGATCGCACTGGCCCCTTGTTCACCGTTCTCCGTCACTCCGGAGATCATGAAAGACAGTGCCGCCCTCGCCGTGCAGCATGACGTCCGGCTGCACACGCATCTGGCGGAAACCATCGACGAAGAGGACTTCTGCCTCGAACGGTTCGGCCTGCGGCCACTCGACTATCTCGAAAGCGTGGACTGGCTGGCCCCGCGGACCTGGCTGGGCCATGGCATCCACTTCAACGATGCCGAGGTCGCGCAGCTCGGGACCGCCGGGGTCGGCGTAGCGCACTGCCCCAGCTCCAACATGCGGCTGGCTTCCGGCATCTGCCGTGCCATCGAACTGGAGGACGCCGGCGTCAACGTGGGGCTGGGCGTGGACGGATCGGCGTCGAACGACGGCTCCAACATGATTCTCGAGGCCAAGCAGGCCCTGTATCTGCAGCGGCTGCGCTACGGCGCCGAGCTCGCGACGCCCGAGCGGGCACTCGGCTGGGCCACCAAGGGCTCCGCCCGCGCACTGGGGCGTACCGATATCGGCGAGATCGCCGTCGGAAAGCAGGCCGATCTGGCGTTCTTCAAGCTGGACGAACTGCGCTTTTCGGGCAGCCACGACCCGGTCTCCGCGCTGCTGTTGTGCGGCGCGGACCGGGCCGACCGAGTCATGGTCGGCGGCCAATGGCGCGTGGTGGACGGGCAGGTCGAGGGGCTGGATCTCCAGGAACTGATCACGGACCACTCCAAAGCCGCCCGGGAGCTGGTCGCCGGCTGAGCAACTCCGCGGTGGTCAGACGTGCTGGTCCACGATGATCGGGTTGCCATCCGGGTCCAGCACTATGAAGCTCGCCGGCCCGGTCGTCTCCTTGTCTGCCTCCGCAACGAATTGTGTGCCCTGGGCTTTCAGTTGACGCTGGAGTTCGCGCACGTCGGTGTTGGAGTCGAGCTCCTGCGCGTCCTGATTCCAGCCAGGGTTGAACGTCAGCGCATTCTGCTCAAACATCCCTTGGAAGAGCCCGACGACGGCCTCACCATTCTTCAGAATCAGCCAGTTCTGCATGAGATCGCCTCCGTGTTTGCTGAAGCCGAGCTTTTCGTAGAACGCTGCCCATAGTCACAGCTGACCCTAAACCAACACCGGGATGATCCAGACCTGGGCGATCGGCGCTGCGGCACCAGAACCTTGGGAGCAGACAAAAATTGCCTCAAACGATACCTGGTGGGGGCGCACCGCTGGAAATTTCCAAGTTTTTACGGCAAGAATGGCACTTATGGAATCTTCCCGTGTCCCTTCACGCCGTTCGCTCCTGACCGTAAGTGCCGTCGCAGGAACGGCTGGCGTCCTTGCCGGCTGCTCGCCCTTCCAGAATCTTGTCGGAGATACGAGCGGCGAACCGGCGGCCGTCGGCGCCGAGGGAACGCCGGTTCGGGCGGGCAAGCTCAGCGAGGTTCCGGTCGGCGGCTCCGCCAATATGGAGGTTGAAGGAAAACCGATCCTGATCCACCGCCCCGACGAGGAAACGGTCCTCGCCTACAGCGCCGAATGCACCCACCAGGGCTGCAAGGTGGCGGCGACGGAAAGTGAGATCGCTTGTCCATGCCACAACTCGACCTTCGCGCTGACAGATGGCGCAGTTACGGGTGGGCCGGCTCCCGCACCGCTGCCCCGCTTTGCTGCGGCGATCGACGGGGATTGGATCACCGTCGTCGTTTAGCCGATAAGAGAGACCCCAAGGCTGGCGAAGACGCCGAAGGCGACGCCCCACAGGATGATCGAGACGATCTGCCACAAAATAACCGCATCCTTCGACGCTCCGAACGAGACCATGGCGGCCGAGGTGATCTGACTCGGCAGGATGGTCTGGCCCAGGAGGCTCACGCCCGCGACGCCATATTTGTCGAACTGTGCCCGCAGCTTCTGTCGGCGGGCCGAGGGCTCTTTGGGTGCCTTACCGCTGACTACCTTCGAGCGCACGCCATGGGCGCCGAGCACGAAGAGTAGCATGGAGATCACGTTGCCGACGATAGCGGCTGCGATCGCGATAACCGGATTGATGCCGGCGAATATGCCGATGACGGATCCGAAGTAGGACTCAATGAACGGAATGGCGGCTGCGAGTATCACACCTACCCACTGAAGCACTGTGGGAAGCGAGGCCGTGAAGTCCTGCAGTGCGTTGATCATAAATCTTTCCTCTCATGGTGTGGACCGCGGAGCGATGTCCCTGGGCGTCGGTCTGGAACGGGTGCTCAAGATTAATGACGAGCCTAGTTAAGACCGTCCGGCGGATGATGCGTCGAGAGGATGATCTTCGTGCACGGGTTATCCCAGACTGTGGCGGTCCGGCAGGGGAGGGATCGATCGTGATCAGCTGGCCCGAACTTGGCCCTGCTTCCGGGCGTAGGCCCGAGCTGCCCGGACCCGGTCGCCACACCGGGTGGAGCACCAGTATCGGCGCGCGTGGGTGCGCAATATGAAGCGGTCGCAGGGGCTTGCTTCGCAGCGGGCAAGCAGTCCTGCTTGATTCCCGGTCAGCAATGATGCGGCGTCCTCGGCGATTTGGGCCATCGCGTGTTCGACGAGCTGTGTGACCGGATGCTGTGGAGCCCGGTGGAGGCCCTCCTGCGGCTCATACCGCAGCAGCGGTGCGCTGGCCACCGTCGTGAGGGCTCGATTAAGGCCATCCAGAGCCTGGGGATCAGGAGCGCTGCCGTCAACCTGGGTGGTGAAGACCGCACGAAGGTTGCTCCGCAAGGCTGCCAACTGCGTCTGACAATACGCCAGCAGAGCCGTTTCATCGGGAACGAGCTGGTGGCTGATGAGCCATTCGGTGGCTTCCTCCGGGCTGCCTATTTCGTCCACACTGTGCCCGCCAGGAAGCGTGACGGTGCTGTTAGCCAGGGCGAGACTCGCATGCTGCTCGGCTCCTGGGGCGGCTGGAAGAGGGATCTTTGACATGCTTCTCATGCTATCAGCTGGGATTTTCCGTGACGTTCCGGCAGCGGGGTATCACGCTGAATTGTCGTTGCTTTCCTGGGGATTTGGGGGAACCCCTGTAAATCCAGGCGCCACTTTTTGGTGACGACGGTGATGATCGCGGTGGCGAGCATGAATTACTCCGCTAGGCGGACGTGATTGTCCCCAACTTCGGGCGATGCCGTGACTCGATATCCAGGAGTCGGAATCGATACAGCGCAGCAACACCAGCCAGAGGACCAATCAAGAGGATGAGGAATGCGTACTGCCACCCCACGAACACGGCGGTGATCGGAACGATCTGGATGGAAGCGATCGTGACGAGGAATCCGAGGGCGGTCTGTATTGTCAGGGCGGTACCGACATGCTCCGGTTCGGTCACTTCGCTCAAGAGCGTGGAGAACACTCCGGAATCAGCGATCACCGCAGCACCCCAAAGGGAACAGAAGGCGATGAGCACCGGCCAAGAGGCATCAAAGAAGGCCGCAGAGAGGATGCAACAACCACCGCTGATCGCAAGAGAGAGCCCCGCAGTCACGGCGCGACCGTGGCGATCAGCGGCCCAACCTCCAATCACGCAGCCGACTACACCGGCGACGCCGATGCAGAAAAACACGGTGCCGCTAATCGACCAACCCGAGTGGGAAGTCTGATCCTGCGAGGCCAGCATGAAAGAAGGCAGCCAGGTCCACAGTGCATAGAGTTCCCACATGTGCCCGTAATAACTTATGTTGACCAGCCGCTGGGCACGATTGCGAAGCATTCGCCGCAGGAACCCGGGATCGAGGCTCACTGAACGGCTTTCAAAAAGAGGTCCAGGGCGAACAGCCGCAGCGCACAGTATTCCTCCGGCCAAGGTTGCACCAGCAGCTACGAGCAGGACTGCCTTCCAAGAAAGTTCAAAAGCACCGATCAGGTGCGGCAACGTAGATCCCAGCGTGAGTGCGCCGATCAACAGCCCGAAGGCCAGCCCCCGTTGAGCCGGAGTTGACCAGGATGCCATTAACTTCATCCCTACCGGGTACACCCCTGCCAGAAAAACCCCGGTGGCAAACCGCAAGAGGACCGCGATGGCAAGTCCCTCGGCCCATAGCGCAAAGGCAACTGTGGCGGCGGCGGCACCGCAAGCTGACCATGCGAGTAACCAGTCTGGGCGAAGTCGGTCGGCAAGGTTGGTCAGTGCAGAAGCGGTTGCACCCAGTACAAAGCCCACCTGAGTCGACGCAGTTACCCATACTGCGGCTGCAGGGCTGATCTGCCATTCGAACTGGAGTGAGGGAACCACCGCCGAAGCCGAGAACCATACAGCTAGTGCCATTACCTGGACCCCGGCGATCAACGCCCGTTGTCTAGGTGCCCTTTTACCGAGCTGATCCGTCACTTCGCCCGCTTCACCGGGGTTCGCGGTAGCTTCGCCACTCATAGCGGCAATGCTTCCGTTATGTATGCGAAACGGCTACGAAGTTCTGGTTACCAGGTGACAAGGCAGGCTTGTAACCGCTTGGTACGGTGGCCACATGGAGGGAGGGCGACGATGGAACTTGACTTAGAAACATTGAGGCTCTTGGAGAGTATCAATCGGACGGGAAGCCTCCGCCGCGCAGCAGACAATGCCGGGGTTACCCAGCAAGCGGTCTCGGCACGCATCCAGCTTGCAGAACGCCGGCTTGGACGGGCACTTTTGCATCGTTCGCGCAACGGTTCAGAACTGACGGACGACGGTAAGCTCGTGATCGAGTGGGCCAGGCCCCTTCTGGAGGCCGCTGACATCTTTGCATCGTCGGTGCGGACGCTCCGTAGCAAAGCCGATATTTGCGTGGCTGCCAGCCAATCAATTTCAGAGCAACTGCTTCCCGGGTGGATGGATGCACTCAGACAGGCCCCGGATGCTCCCACAGTTCGTCTCATTTCCGGCAGCAGCGCAGATGTCATCAAGCGAGTACGTGGACACGCGGCGACCCTGGGATTTATCGAAACGCCCGAAGTGCCAACTGACCTCGCCTCCCAGCGGATCCGGAGCGATCCCCTCGCCGTCGTAGTCTCTCCCGATCACCCATGGGCCGGACAGGGCCGCCTCATCTCACCAGCAGAACTGGCTCGCACGCCTTTGATCTGTGACGACAAGGGTTCCGGTCGCTGCACTCTCGAACTGGCACTGCAGGCCGCTGAAGTCGAAGATAGCTTGGCGTCCCCGGCCGCTCTCATGACAGGAACTGGCGCGATCGCCGGTGCCGTCGCGAGCGGTATTGCTCCCGCCATCGTGAGCCGCTCACTGGTCCGCCCCCATCTCGAAAGTGGCGCTCTGATCGAAGTCGAAACCGAGGGCATACAGCTCCACCGACCTTTCACCATGGTCTGGACCGGACAACCCGCTCGGACCTCGGCCGCCCAAAAGTTCATCTCCATCATCACGAGCCGGACGGGCCCCAGTCCCTCCGTGGCCAGCGACAGAGGCTAGCATCGGCCAGCTTAATGCTTGCAACATAACCTGCCACTCGAGGTGGGGGGGAGGCTAGGGGGAGTTGCAACATGTGCAGGGGAACCAAGTTCAATTTGGGCGGCCGCGTAAACTGAGGGCCGGTCACGGTAGCATCAGCAATACCGCCGGCCAAAGGAACACAGTATGGAAAATTTAGAGGCTGTTATCGCGGGGCTCGAAGAAGCCAGCGGTCTCAAGGAAGTAGCCCAGGTGACAACCTTTGAGGGCCAACACGAGACTGCTGGAACGATAGGAACCACGATCAGTGATCGTGGTGTTGGGCATCCTCATCGATACTCGGTTTTCGGTCGTTCTGTAGCCTTGGCGAACAGGAGTGCAGCGGGCAGATCAGCGCCGGATCTTGCCACCGCAATAGCCACTGTCCCTTGGTTCAAACTGGGGAAGAAGCAACGGTAAGGCGCAGCCTACCTCGACGGTTTGAGTACCAGGGCAGAGCCGCCTCCGCGCCTTGCCGGCTCTGCCGCGGCGACCATGCTTCCGTCTGGCATGAACTCGATTGCGGTGGCCGCGCCGATCTCTGCGGCTGAGGTGAACGAGTCCCCAGCCGGCTGCAGCACATGGCCGTAGGGTTTCAGCTGGCTTTCATAGGTGTCGATGAACTCCGGTTCGGCGGTAACACTTGCGGTGTTTCGTTGCGATGCCCGAGGTGCCGCGATCGCTTCCGGTATGTCCATGCCCAGATCCACGCGGTTCAGGATCGTCTGCAGGACGGTCGTGATGATGGTGGAGCCGCCCGGCGAACCCAGCGCGAGGAAAGGTTCACCGTCCTCGAGAAGGATGGTCGGGGACATTGAGGAGCGGGGCCGCTTCCCCGGCTCGATGCGGTTCGGGTCGGCCGGGTCGTACACGGTGGAGAAGTCGGTCAGCTCGTTGTTGAGCAGGAACCCGCGGCCGGGCACCACGATACCGGATCCGCCGGTCTGCTCGATCGTGAGCGTATACTCGACCACGTTTCCCCACCTGTCAGCGACGGTCAGATTGGTTGTCGAGATATTCTCAGTGTCCTTCTCGTCAGCCGGGGCCGCGGCGGCAGCCGGGCACACGCCGTCGTACTCGGATACGTTCCCGGGTGCGACGGGTTTCTCGGCCGCCTGCAGCGGGTCGATCCGGCAGGCGCGCTCCTTGCCGAACAGAGGGTCCGTGAGGGCGGCGGTGGGGACGTCGACAAAGGCCGGGTCGCCGACGTACTTGCCGCGGTCGGCGAAGGCAAGGGCGCTTGCCTCGAGGTAGTGGTGCAGGGCGCCGGGAACGGTCATCTCGGAGAGGTTGACTGTGTCCAGGATGTTCAGCGCTTCGCCGACGGTGGTGCCGCCGCTGCTCGAGGGCGCCATGCCGTAGACGTCCAGGCCGCGGTATTCCACGTGCGCTGGATCCTGGTCCAGAGCCTCGTACGCGGCCAGGTCCGCCGTCGTCATGTGGCCAACCGGGACGGGCAGCTTTGTGGTGTCAGTCTTCGGCGGATCCTGAACTGTGGCCGCAATTTCCTCCGCAAGCGGCCCATCGTAAAAGGCGTTCGTGCCATGTTTGGCGAGGAGCCGGTACGTCTTGGCCAGGTCGTGGTTCTTGAAGGTACTACCGACGGCGGGTGCGTCGCCGTCCGGAAGGAAGAGGCTTCTCGTCGAGGTGAACGCCTCGAAGCGGACCTTGTTGTCAAGGGTCTGCTGGCGGAATGTTTCATCGACTTCGAAGCCGCGGCTGGCGACCTGGATGGCTGGCTTGAGCGCTTCGCGGAGGCTCACCGTTCCCCAACGATCGAGGGCGCGCTCCCAGGTAGCTGGCGTGCCGGGTACGCCCACGGAGACGCCGCTGGTGACGAGTTCCGGTGTGAAGCGGTAGGGCTCGCCGGTCTCCGGGTCGATGAACGCGTCGTGCGGCATCGCCTCGGGTGCGGTCTCGCGGCCGTCGATTGAGCTGACCTCACCGGTTTCCGCGTCGTAGAACATGAAGTAACCGCCACCGCCGATCCCGGCGCTGTACGGTTCAGTCACGCCGAGGGTCGCTGCCGCGGCTACGGCGGCGTCCACGGCGTTGCCGCCCTTGCGGAGGACTCTGATCGCTGCGGCGGATGCCTCCGGGTCGACAGTGCTTACTGCACCGCCGTACCCCCTGGCGGTCGCGGTCTTATCAGGCTCGGTCGGGTGGGCGAAGGCGGGGCTGGCAACGGTGCCGCTGGTTAGGCTCATAACCAGGGCGGCTGTAAAGGCAGCGAACCGACGTCTCAGATGTGCCATGGTCACTCCGAATCGAGGTGATAGGAGTTGTCGATGAGGCCACGCTACTCTCAGGGCTCCGGCCACTCAATACTGCAGGGCGTCTCGAAGGGAGAGACGTCGGATTTATTGGGGGAGAGGCGAAGCGCTGGAGCCGGCTGCCTTGGCCCCGGGGCGCTATGTTCCACGTTTTACTCCTGAGGGCATTGTTGTTGTGGAGCGCGACGAAAAGAACAGATGGTCATCGGCACCAGTAACGCGCTGGTAACGCCTACAGCGATTTGCTATGCCGGGCGCCGTATAACAGGTAAGTGGCGGGCTCCGCCCGGCCCGGGGCGACGACGAAGGAAGGAATGCCATTATGCTGACTGGCCCGGATCGAACGCGGCCCCCCGGTGGAAACCCGGTGCCCGCACATGTGGAGCCGGACAAGACGGACCAAGGCGGTTCCCGGCGGGTAACCGGTGTGGACGTCGCCAGGGGCCTGGCCCTGATCGGGATAATCATCGTCAATGTTTTTCCTCAGTCGGCCGGGGGCATAGCCACGGCGGAGTGGAGTATCCTCGCGGGCCGCCCCGCAGCTCTCTTCGCGTTGATCGCGGGGATCTCCATCGCGCTGCTCACCGGCGGCAGGCGGACACCGGCAGGCCGTGAGATGACTGCGAACCGGGCCGGTCTGGCACTGCGGGCGCTGTTGATCACCTCGATCGGCCTGCTGCTGGGTCCCACGGATACCACCGTCGCGATCATCCTGCCCTACTACGGGATCCTCTTTCTGCTGGCTGTCCCGCTGCTGGGCTTGGGCCGTCGGACGCTGCTGGGCCTGTCCGTAGTCTTCGCGGTCCTCGGGCCCGTGGCGATGCAACTGGTGCGTGCGACCTGGCCGGATATGCCGCAAATCCAGGATGAATACTCGTTCTCTCGTGCCGCCGCCCAGCCCGACGTCTTCCTCACCGACATGCTGCTCACCGGGTTTTATCCCGCCCTGCCATGGATGGCGTACATCTGTGTGGGCATTGCGGTCGGACGCATGGACCTAACCTCCCGGAAGATCGCGGCCGCCCTCGTGGCGGCCGGATCTGCTCTGGCCGCCTCCATGTGGCTACTGTCGATGGTGCTGCTGGGCCCGGGCGGGGGCCTCAACCGGATCGTGGCCGCCACGCCCATGCTCAGCAGGGAGGAGATCAATTCCATTTTGATCTTCGGAGGCAATACAGCTACCTCCGCAGAGACCCTGCCGGCCACGACCGGGTGGTGGCTGGCCATCCTCTCTCCTTACACCTCCACGCCTGTCACTATCCTGCACACCCTCGGAATCGCACTGGCCGCCCTGGGCGCCGTGCTGCTGCTCGTGCCGCTGCTGGGCGGTACCGCTGGTCCCCTGGCTGCAATGGGCTCGATGACGCTGACCCTCTATTCGGCCCACGTGATCGTCCTGGCCACCGAGATCCTGGATGAGGGCCGTCCCGTTATGTCCATCACCATCCAATGCATCGTGTTCCTGCTCGCCGCAGTGCTGTGGCGCAACGCCATCGGGAAGGGCCCGCTCGAAAGCGTCGTAGCCGTTTCGACCGCCTGGCTCCGGACTTTGGTCCTCAACCGGGGGCGCCCCACCCGCCAGTCATCGAACCGTGAAGCCGGTTAGCCCGGACCTTGAACGGCCTGGCACCGCCGATAAACCAGTAAAGGGCGGTCACACCGCGCGTTTGCGCATTCACCTCTTCATTCGACCCTATCCGAGATAGATACCGCGACCGCAAAACTGTGGGAAAACGGGGCGGAGGCGGACAAGCCATGACGTCCCTTATCAGAATCCATCGAATTCGCATCCACTGTGATTCGTCGGGTTCTCAGGTGTCATAGGCGCCGTTATCGGCGCTTAGATAGCGGCGGCGCGTTCAGCGGTTTCGGAACGCAGTGGAGCCAGTTCGAACCCTTTTATTCCTTTTCGCACCCCTCTTGGGTTTGCAGCTTGGATGCGGCACCTGTTGGCTTCCATCCCGGAATCAATGCGGCCTAACTGTGCTATGGCACTAGGCGGGTTGTCAGCCTCCTGCGGCAGCGTGTGTTGCAGAAAGTGCAACGCGCAATTGCGTAAAGTGCATCGCATCGTGGAGAGTGGTCCCCGTGAATGAGACCCAAGACACAGCCGCAGCCAAGATGCTGGCGATCTTAGAGGCGTTGTCCCAAGCGGGGCAGGAGGGCGGTCAGGGCTCTACTGTTTCAGCCCTGGCGCGAGCCCTGGGACGCGACAAGTCCAGTATTTCACGCCAGTTAAAGCCGTTGGTCGACCTGGGTCTGGTGGAACGTGATGACGATGGGCTTCACCGGCTCGGATGGAAGCTCTTCGCCGTGGCGGCCCAGGCAGGCGACCAGCGCTTGCTCCTCCTGGCTCCGCCGGTGATACGGCATTTGACCCGTTTGCTGAAGGAACGGGTGCACCTGAGTATCCGGCGCAACGATGAAGTTTTCACCATCCTGTCCGAAGGTCCGCAGCGGGCGATTGAGGCCGTCGGGTGGGTAGGGCGCACCGCTCCGATCACATGCACCTCTTCCGGGCGGGCACTTTTGTTCGACCACAGTGCGGAGGAAATCCGTGACCTGATCGAAGACACCTTCCGTCCGGGGCCGGGCCCGAAAGCACCGGCAACGGTCGAGGAGGTCATCGAGCGGGTTAGGTTGGCGAGGACGCAGGGATATGCCCTCGTCGTCGACGAGTTTGAAGATGGCCTTTCGGCTGTGGCCGCGCCGGTCCGGGATGTTCATGGACGGATTGTCGCTGCCATCAACATGTCCGCGCCCTCGTACCGCTTGAACAACAATCTGCACAATGCAGGGCGGCAGGTAAGCCAAGCGGCGCTGTATCTGAGCCGCTCCCTTTCGTCGCCTCCTGCAGAGACTCCCTCTATACCCCAGGAAAATCATCATGCCCAGAACGGGTCAAGCGACGAAGTTAGAAGGGTTTCATGAATTTTCTTGACTATGTCGGCGACAATTCCAGCCGTATCACCTTCCTGCTGATCCAACACATCGAAGTGGTGTTGATTGCGGTAGTGATGGCAACCATCATCAGTCTTATTCTGGCCGTGGCTACGGAGAACTTCCCGTCTTTCCGTAAGGCCGCCCTGTCTGTTTCAGGGACGATTCTCACCATTCCCTCCTTCGCCCTGTTCGGACTCATGATTCCCTTGTTCGGGCTGGGGGTTGTACCTACGGTGCTGGCCCTTACGGTCTACGCCATTTTCCCGATCCTCAGGAACGCCGTGACAGGTTTCGAGACCGTGGACGCCGGCGTGATCGATGCTGCGCGCGGCATGGGCATGGGCTCGTGGCAGCGGTTGTGGAAGATCCGGGTGCCACTGGCCTGGCCGGTGATTCTCAACGGCATCCGGGTTGCCACCATCATGGTCGTCGCCATTGCTGCCATCGGTGCAGCAGTCCGGGGACCGGGGCTGGGGGAGCTGATCTTCAGGGGCCTGTCCCGCATGGGCGGAGCCAACGCCCTCAACGAAGCACTGGCCGGAGTGGTCGCGATCGTCCTTGTTGCCGCAATCCTCGATGTGCTCTTCCTCATTCTTGGCCGCATCTCTACCCCGCGAGGTCTTCATGTCTGACATCCACACCCGCCCGACTCCCGACACCGACGTCATGATCCGGCTTACCGAGGTCACCAAACACTATGAAGGCGCCGCCGCGCCCGCTGTAGCTCCTTTGACTATGGAGATCAAACGCGGCGAATTCATTTGCCTGGTCGGACCATCCGGCTGCGGAAAAACGACAACGCTGCGCATGATTAACCGCCTGGTCGAGCCCTCGGGCGGCCAGATCTGGATCGACGGCCAGGACGTGACCCATGCCGACCCGGACGAACTGCGCCGCCACATCGGCTACGTCATCCAGCAGGTCGGGCTCATCCCGCATATGTCCATCGGCCAGAACGTAGGCCTTGTCCCCTCGATGCTGGGCTGGGACAAGAAGAAGATCGCCGCACGCGTTGACGAACTGCTGGAACTGGTCGGCCTGGACCCTTCCGTCTACCGGTCCCGGTATCCCAAACAGCTTTCGGGCGGGCAGCAGCAGCGCGTCGGCGTCGCCCGCGCCCTGGCCGCGGACCCGCCCGTCATGCTGATGGATGAACCTTTCGGCGCCATCGACCCCATCACGAGAGACCGGTTGCAGGACGAATTCCTGCAACTGCAGCAACGCATCCGCAAAACCATCGTCTTTGTGACCCATGACATCGACGAGGCGCTTCGTTTGGGGGACCGCATTGCGATCTTCGCCGAAGGCTCCCGGCTTGCACAGTTCGCCACGCCGCTGGAGATCCTGACGAATCCTGCCGATGACTTTGTCTGCTCCTTCATCGGCGAAGGCGCGGCGCTGCGCCGCCTGTCGCTGCTCCACGTGGGCGATCTGGATGTGCAGGAGAACCTGGACGTGCCGCCGGCCGAACTTACGGTGGAGCCGACGGAGACCGTGGCCGCCGTCCTGGAAACCATGCTCATGCACGGCGCCGACCGGGTGTCAGTGGCCGGCGGGCCAACGATGACCGTCCAGGACATGCTCCTCGCTACCGGCCAAACCAGGCAAGAGGTCGCCCGGTGACTACTCTGGCTACCAAAACCCAGGCCGGGGCGCCGAAGGCCAAGGGCAAAGACCGCTCGGTGTGGATCCTCCCCGCCATCGCCTTGACTCTTGTCGCGGGCACGCTGACCTACATAAGTACCGCGGAACTGGACGACATCGAAGCCCGCGCCCTCACCTCGGAGATCCTTCTGGACAAGCTCTACGAGCATGTCCTGCTGGTGGTCATTTCCACCATCGTGGTAGTTGCGATCGGCGTACCTGCGGGGATCCTGCTGAGCCGGCCTTGGGCCAAATACTTCCGCGCGCCCGTACTCGCCGTGGCCAACGCCGGGCAGGCCATCCCCTCCATTGGCATTCTGGTGCTGCTGGCCCTGATTTACGGTGTCGGCTTCAATATGGCCGTCGTTGCCTTGGTGGTCTACGCGCTGCTGCCGATCCTGAGGAACACGATCGTGGGCCTGCAACAGGTCTCACCCTTCGTGATCGACGCCGCGAAAGGCATGGGCATGAACGCCCGCCGCATCCTGTTCAAGGTCGAGCTGCCTCTGGCAGTGCCCGTCATGCTGGCCGGCATCCGGGTCTCCCTAATCCTGAACGTCGGTGTCGCCACCCTGGCCACCTACACCAATGCCGGAGGCCTCGGTGACCTGATCGAGCGGGGCATCGTATTTTACCGAATGCCGATCCTGCTGACCGGCTGCCTGCTGACGATCGCGCTGGCACTGCTGGTGGATTGGCTGGCGGGACTGATTGAACGCCGCCTGACTCCCAAAGGCATCTGAAGTCTTGAAACTCACACCTTTCGAAAAGGAAATGATCATGCGTCAAAAAGCCACAATTGCCGCCGGTTTCATCGCCGGCAGCGTGCTCCTCTCCGGATGTGCCCTGGGCCAGAGCGCTCCAAGCGGCGTGACCGCCGGATCGCTGGCCGAGGTGGGCGACCTGAGCGGTGCCGAGGTCACGGTAGGTGGCAAGGAGTTCACCGAGCAGCTGATTCTCTGCGAAGTCGCGGCCCAGGCCTTGGAATCGACAGGTGCAACCGTGGGCCGCAGCTGCGGAATGTCTGGAACAAGCAGCGTCAGGTCCGCACTGCTCAGCGGCGACATAGACATGTACTGGGAGTACACAGGCACCGGCTGGATCACCCACTTGGGCGAGACGGATCCCATCGCGGACCCGCAGGAGCTCTATCAAGCGGTGGCGGAACGCGACGAAAAAGCCAACTCGGTGACTTGGCTGGAACCGTCCCCGGCCAATAACACCTACGCGGTGGCAGCCAGTCGGGAGAAGGCCGAGGAACTGGGCGTCAAAACACTCTCCGACTATGCCGAGCTGGCTAACAGCGACCCGTCCAAAGCCACGTTCTGCGGCGCTGCCGAATTCTTCGGACGTAACGACGGATGGCCCGGGCTCCAGGACGCCTACGGCTTTGAGCTGCCGAAGGATAAGGTTTCCGAACTCGCGGCCGGCGCCATCTACAACTCCATAGACACAGCCGAACCGTGTGTCTTCGGGGAGGTATTCGCCACGGACGGCCGCATCGAGGCACTCGACCTGGTCGTCCTCGAAGACGACCAGCAGTACTTCACCCCGTACAACCCTGCGGTCTCGATCCGGACAGAGGTTCTCGAGCAAAATCCCGCAATGGGCGATGTGCTCGCCACCGTGACCGAGGCTCTGGACGACCAAACGTTGCGGCAGCTCAATGCCAAGGTCGACGTAGACGGAAGCACGCCGGAAGAGACAGCGAAGAACTGGCTGGTCGCGGAAGGATTTGTCGGTGAGTGAAACCAGCGGGCAGTCTTCCGCAGATAGCGGTGTGTTAAAAGTCCGCCTCCTGCAGACCGACCCTGTCCTCGGGGACGTTGACGGCAACCTGGAACGGCTGGACTCCCTGGCGAGGGCGGCATCGGACCGCGACCTGATCGTCACCCCGGAACTGGCAACCCACGGCTATTTCCTGGGTGAAGTCCCGGACACCATGCCGCTCTCGCCGCACGAGGAGAGGCTGCTCCGCCTAGGCACTCACGGCCCGGCAGCGGTTGTCGGCTTCGCCGAGTCCTTCCGCCACCACACCTACAACAGCGCCGCACTGCTGGACGGGGGAGAGGCACGCATCCAGCGCAAAATGTACCTGCCGACCTACCGCGGCTGGGAGGAGCGGAAGCACTTCCGCCCCGGCGGCACGCTGCATTGCTACGACCTGCCCAAAACCAGAATCGCCACCCTCATCTGCAATGATGCGTGGCAGCCGGCTATTCCATGGCTCGCCGCGCACAGCGGCGCCGAGGTCCTCGTGGTCCCGGTCAACAGCGTCACGAGCAATGTGGGGCTACCGACGGAGCGCGCCTGGGAAATCCTGCTGCTCCACGCCGCCGTGGCACTTCAGTCCTACGTGGTGTTCGTCAACCGTTGCGGCGAAGAGAACGGAAAAGACTTCTGGGGCGGGTCACGGGTGATCCATCCTTCGGGCGAGGTCATGGGCCAACTCGGGACCGGGGCCGGAGAACTTGACTGCGACCTGGACCTGGAGGAGCTGCGTTCGCTGCGCCGGCAGTGGCCGCTGCTCCGGGAACCCCGGGCGGATCTCATCGCCCGGGAAGCATCGCGGCTGGCCGAAGAGGAGCTTTAAGGTGTTCGACAGCCACGTACATGCAGGCCCCGATGTTCTGGACCGCATCGGCGACGACACCGATGTGGCCCGGATGTACGGGCTCGCCGACTTCTCAGGCTTCGTGCTCAAAGCACACTACGAGTCGACAGTGGGACGGGCGCGTGCGGCCGCTCGATTGACCGGGCAGGCCGTCTACGGCGGCATCGCGCTCAACCAGCACTGCGGCGGCATCAATCCCAGCGCTGTTGCCGCAGCCCTCGGCGCCGGAGGACGCGTCGTCTGGATGCCCACGGCCGACGCGCACACCCAGCACACCGCGGACCTACCGAGATTGTGCAACCACGAACCCCGGATCGGACCCCACACCTACGCCATTCCGCCGGTCGACACACGGAACGTCGAACCAATCGAGACCGTCCTGGCCCTGATCGCCGACCACGACGCGGTACTCGCCACCGGACACCTCAGCGGCGACGAATGCCGATGGCTAAGCGAGCGGGCCCGATTCTACGGAATCGAGCGCCTGATGTTCACCCACCCCTCCTACACCGTGCCGGGACTGGAACCGGCAGCCATCCGCACCTTGGTCGAAAACGGCGGGTACGCCGAAATCACCACCTACCAACTCCTGCACCAGACTGGATGCACACCCGCCATGCTGGCACGGGCAGCAGAAGCCGCAGGCGAACGACTCATCCTCTCCTCCGACGCGGGACAACCTGACTCACCTCCCCCTCCGGATGCGCTCCAGCTGCTCATCGACATCCTCGCCGGCGAAGGCCTCGACCGCCGCTGGCTGGAAGCAGCTGCATCAACCACACCCACAGCCCTGTTCACCCTCAACTGATCCCACTAAACGAACAAAAAGCTTGGGAAAGGCCCATCAGCGGCCGACCTAAGCTACGCCTTGCCCGAAAGTCACCCCGACAGAATACAAACGGATCACCGGCAGAAAGGCCCCCCGTGGGTTTCGCACCAAAAACCGTGGCCGAATTCATTCACCACACCACCTATCACGAGCTCCCCGACGAGGTGGTCCATCAGGTAAAACGATGCCTGCTGGACCTGGTGGGAGTTGCCGCCGCAGGGACCTCCACCAACCTGTCCCAAATCCTCTACCGGCATGCGCTGAGACATTCCGGGGGATCGGCCCGGACCTCCCGCCTGCTCTTCGAAGGCCGCCGGGTCGGAGCCGCCGATGCGGCACTGGCGAATGCCGGAACCATTGATTCCATAGACGGGCACGACGGCCACCGCCTCGTCAAAGGACATGCGGGGGCCGCCATCCTGCCGGCCGTCCTGGCCTTCATCGATGAGACACCAGGACAAACAGTTAACGATCTGCTGACGGCTCTCACCATCGGATACGAGATCGCGCTGCGGGCAGGGATCACCCTTCACCGGACGGCCGCGGACTACCATAGCTCGGGCGCATGGAACGCCGTCGGCGCCGCCGCCGTGGGCGCCAGGCTCCTCGGGCTAGGAGCAGGGGCGACCGGCCATGCCCTCGGGATCGCGGAATATTCCGCTCCCCGGGGGCCGATGATGCGGGCCATCAGCCATCCCACCATGGTCAAGGACAGCTCGGCCTGGGGCGCCCAAGCGGGGGTGAGCGCTGCCTTCCTCGCCGCCGACGGTTTCACGGGCTTCCCCGCGGAACTCCTGGAAGGTACCCCCGAAACCGGTGATCTGGGCGTGCGGTGGAGGATCATGGAGCAATACTTCAAGCCCTACCCCGTCTGCCGCTGGTCCCACCCGGCGATCCAGGCCGGCCTGAACCTCACATCAGCGGAACCGGGAGCCACCAACAGCATCCGGGACATCGAAGTCATCACCTTCGACGCGGCTACCCGGCTTCACACGAAGGCCCCCAAGGACACCGAGGAAGCGCAGTACAGCCTGCCCTTCGCCCTGGCCTCGGCCATGGTGCACGGGGAACTGGCAGCAGAACACATCCTGACTCCACAGCGTGAATCCGGAGTACTGCGGTTGGCGCAGAAAATCCGCCTGACGGCCTCGGACCGAATGAGTGACGACTTCCCAGCGGTGCGCCGGGCACAGGTCAACATCACCTATGAAGACGGCCGGACCAGATCCTCGGCTCCGGTCCAAGCCGACGGAGATCCCGAATCGCCGCTCAGCGACGGGATGCTCCTCGAAAAGTTCTACCGCAACACCGACAGGCTCGGCGCCGGACGAAGCGCCGCCCTTGCGGAGATGACCCTATCCGAACGGAACTACCCGCTGGAGGAGCTGACAGACCTTCTGATGCATCCCTTAGATATCTGATCCATCCGTGCAGACCACGGCGCGAAACCCCGAACCTCACGGATACGTGAGCTTCCAGAGCACGAACATTCAGCAGTACCGAACGAACGAATAGAGGAAAAAATGATTGAGAAGAAGACGACGTTTTTCAGCGAAGGCAAACGTCTCCAGGCCAGCCTGTACTACCCGGATGACCTGTCCACCGCGGGGCCGCACCCTGCCCTGATCGTCAACTCCGGATATCAGGGCTTCAACGAGTTCTACCCGAAGATGTTCGCCGAAACGTTCACCGAACACGGCTTCATCTGCCTGGGCTTCGACTACCGGGGCATGGCCGACAGCGAGGGCGAGAAAGGCACCGTCCTGATCGAGCAGCAGGTCGAAGATATCCGCAACGCCGTCACCTTCATGCTCGCCCAGGACGACGTCGACGATCACCGTATCGGCCTCGTCGGATGGGGCATGGGAGCTGCCAACGTTGTCCTCGCCGGCGAACAGGAACGCGCCGTCGCCGGTGTGGCAGCCCTGAACGGCTTCTACGAAGGAGAGCGCTGGCTGAAGTCGATCCACACCTACGACGAATGGACCCGCATTCTCGATGAGGTCAAAGAGGACCGGACGCGCCGCGTGCTGGAAGGCGAATCGAAGCTGGCCAACACCTTCGAACACTACCCGCTGGACCCGGCGACCAAGGACTACGTCGGCAAGGAACTCGAGCAGGTCTACGGTTTCGGGCACCCCACCCGGCTGCAGTTCACCGAATCCATCATAAACCTGAAGGCGGAACGGGTCGTGAAGTACCTGTCCCCGACCCCCTTGTTCATCGCCCACGGGGTGGACAACACCCTCCACCCGATCGACGAAGCGATCGGCCTGTATGAAGCAGCCGAATCGCCGAAGACCCTGTACACGATCCAGGGTCGGCACAACGACTTCATGTACCGGGAGCACCCCGAGTTCGTGCTGATGTGCGAACGCGTGCAGGAGTTCTTCGACGAGGCATTCCGGGCCAGCGCTTCCCCGTCCCGGATCAAGTCCGCCTAACCGGGCACCCGCAGGTTCCGCCGGTCCCATCGACAGGGCCGGCGGAACCGCACTCCTCGTTCCACAGCCCTACAACACCACTGCAAATTGAGATTGGACCCATGACCGAGATCCGAGACGACCTCACAACCCGCGCCGCCTACGTCTCCGACGCCTCCATCTACCGCAGGCTTCCGGCGGCCGTCGCCGAACCCGGCACAGCAGAGGAAATCCGGGAACTGCTGGCCCTGGCGCGGGAGCGCGGTTGGCCGGTCATTTCACGCGGAGGCGGAACTTCCGTGGCGGGCAATGCCATCGGGGACGGGCTGATCATCGATACGTCCAGACACTTCAACCGGATCCTTTCCATCGACCCCGAAGCGATGACGGCAACCATCGAACCCGGCGTAGTCTGTGACCAACTGAGGACGGCCGCAGCGGAGTTCGGCCTCACCTACGGGCCCGATCCCTCCACCCACTCCCGATGCACCATCGGCGGCATGGTAGCCAACAACGCATGCGGTTCCCACTCCGTCGCCTGGGGCAGCAGCGCCGACAACCTTGTCGCACTGACAGTCATGCTCGCCGACGGCCGCGAAGTGGAACTCCATCAGGGCGGCACCTCTGATAAACGGATCACCCTGGCCCTGACCGACCTGCGGGACCGCTACCTGGCCATGCTCCGCACCGAGCTGGGCCAGTTTCCCCGGCAGGTCTCGGGGTACGGGCTGCACCACCTGTTGAGTGAAAAAGGTTTCGATCCGGCCAAAGCCTTCGCCGGATCGGAAGGAACCTGCGGGATCATCACCAGGCTCACCGTACGCCTGGTCCGCAAACCCGCCCACACCGCCTTGGCCGTCATGGGCTTTGAAGACGTCTTTGAAGCCGCCGCGGCCGCACCGAAACTTCGTGTTCCGGGCGTTTACACGGTCGAAGGCATGGGCGCCGATCTTGTCGAGGCACTGCAGACCCGTCCCGGCCAGGAGTTTGCCGGTTCCGAACTGCCGCGCGGCGGAGGCTGGCTCTACTGCGAAGTCGGCGCGGACACCCTCGGAGAAGCCGAAGCACGCGCACAGGAACTTCCGGGCCTCGTGCCCGAAAACGTCGTTGACTCCATCATCGTCGCTGACGCGGCCGAGGCCAGGGCGCTGTGGAACATCCGCGAGGCCGGCGCAGGCATTGTCACGCGTCTGCCCGAAGGAGGGGAAGCCTGGCCCGGATGGGAAGACTCCGCTGTCCCGCCGGCCCGCCTAAGCGAGTACCTGCGTGACCTCTACGCCCTGCTGCACGAGCTCGGCCTGACCGGGATCCCCTTCGGCCACTTCGGCGAGGGCTGCGTACACATCCGCATCTCCTTCGACTTCAACAACGAGGCCGGTGTCGCCGCGTACCGCACGTTCATCGAGCGGGCGGCCGTGCTGATCCACCGCTACGGCGGGTCGGTTTCCGGCGAGCACGGCGACGGCCGAGCACGGTCCGAGCTGCTCGCCACCATCTACTCCCCGGAAACCCTGAAGTCCTTCGAGGAGTTCAAGCACGTCTTCGACCCGGACGGAGTGTTCAACCCTGGCGTGCTGGTGAACCCGGAGCCCATCGACCAGGGAATCCGGCCCGGACCGGGAGCCCGCACCTTCGACCTGAGGCCCATACAGGCCTTCTCCCGCGACGAAGGATCCTTCGCCGGAGCAGTGAACCGGTGCGTCGGCGTGGGCGCCTGCCGCTCCGACACCGGTGCCATGTGCCCGTCATTCCAAGCAACACGGGACGAAGTGCATTCCACCCGCGGACGCGCGCGCTCTCTGGCCGAGATGCTCCGCGGCGAGACGATCACAGACGGGTGGAAGTCCAAGGAAACCCTGGAAGCGCTCGACCTGTGCCTGTCCTGCAAGGCCTGCGCGACCGAATGCCCCGTGAACGTGGACATGGCCACCTACAAGGCCGAATTCCTCCACCACCACTACCGGCAGGGACTGCTGTCCTTCATCGGCCGAAACCGCCGGCCGATGGCCCACCTTACGATGGGATGGATGCCGCTGCTCATGCGCGCCGCCGAAAAGATCCCCTTCGCGTTTCGTCTAATCAACCTGCTTGAAGCCTTCCGCCCCGTCGAGGAACTCACCAAACGTCTCGGCGGAATCGAGCCCAGGCGGCGGATGATCTCCTTCACCCCGCAACCGCTAACCGCCTGGTTCCGCCGCCAACACGCCGGAAAGCGTACCGTCGACGACGTCGACAGCCGCAAGACCGTAGTCCTGTGGCCAGACACCTTCACCAACTTCTCCGCCGACGCGCCAGGCAAGGCCGCAATCGACGTCCTCGAAGCCATGGGCTACCGCGTCCTGATGCCGATGAGCAACGTCTGCTGCGGACTGACCTGGTACTCCACCGGCCAACTTGACATGACGAGGAAAGTCCTCTCCTCCACCCTCGACGTCATGGAACCCCTGCTGGCAGCCGGCTACCCCATCATCGGGTTGGAACCGTCCTGCACAATCATGCTGCAACACGAGATCACCGAGTTGCTTCCCGACGATCCGAGGGCCCGGCGCGTCACGGAACTCACGACCACCTTCGGCGCGTTCACCGCCGACCACCTCGACCAAAACGGGACCTGGCCATTCCGCAACCTTTCCGACGATGATGGCCCAGCCGAAGCCGTATGTCAGGTCCACTGCCATCAGAAGTCCATGCACGGCTACGGCCCGGAACTACGGGTATTAGCCAAGCTTGGAGTCGACACAACCGTCGTTGGAGGCGGCTGCTGCGGGCTTGCAGGTAACTGGGGCTTCGAGCCGGGCCACTTCGATATCTCTCAAACACTTGGCGAAAAGGAACTGTTCCCTGCCATTCGCGACGCCGCCGATGACACCATCGTGTTGGCCGACGGTTTTTCATGCCGAACCCAAATAGCCCAGGGAACCGGAGCGGACGGCTTCCATCTGGCCCAAGTCATGCATACGGCCCTCAACCAGCCCCGGAAGGACCCATAATAGGCCAGAGCACCCCGTCACCCGACCGCAGCCCATGCATCATCACCGCTGGATGAGGAAGGAGTTGTCCATGACAACAGGACCGTTCAAGACTGGTCCTCCATGAAGGGAAAACAGGTCGAAATCCGACTTTATGGAAGGCCCACCGACCGGGGGACCGTTGAAACCGCGGCAAAGGATGGCTCCGTGCTCTGGCTCGAAAGCACCGGAGGAAAGGCCGCCGCCTTTACGCCAAAACAGAACAATATGAAGCATGGCTGGCAAAGCCCGACCGCTAGACAACGCGTCCTCCAGCGGCAAACACGGTTGCATCGCCGAACAAACAAATGCGCCGTTATCGGTTCGTTGGGCCCAAGAAGCGACGCGCCAAAATCGGAAGGGAAGCCAGGGAGTCTCGCGGGCGTTGTAGGACCGGTTAGCGTTCCTGCTCGTATTGCCTGCGGATAAAGTCCGCCATGCCAGGGACGGTGAAGGCGACTCTGCCGTGTTCGGGCGCGTAGATCAGTCCTTTGCCAATAAGTCCGGAGCGGGCAGGCCCCAGGGCATTGACCGTAGTTCCCATCCGGTTGGCGACGGCGGTTGTGCCGGAGCCTGTGTCGCCGTCTTCGGCCATATGGAGCAGGTATCTGCGTTCTGCCTTGGTGGCGCGTTCCCACCGCGAGGGGAAGAACCCTGCGTCAAGCTGGGCCCTGCCGGCGGCCACGGCCAGTTCCGCGTCGTCGGCCGTGAATAGGGGTTCCGGTGCGATGTCCCAGATGGCTTTTCCGAACTCCTGGATGAAGCACGGATAACCGCCGGCGGCGTGGAGGAGGGTTTGCAGCGCCTGGGGATGGAACCGGGCGCCGAACTTCACGGCGGGTTCCTCTAGTGCACGCATTGACGATGCTTCGTCCAAGGGGCCGATCTGTCGGTAGTCAAAGAGCCGTTCGGCGTAGGAGCGGGCTTCGCTGAGCTTCCCCGGGAGGTTGGGCAGACCTGCTCCGATGATGTAGAAGGGCCACTCCCTCTGGCCGGCGCTGTGCTGGACGGTAATCAGTGCCGCCAGCAGTTCCGGATCGAGGTCCTGCATTTCATCGATGAAGATGGCGAAGGCGCTGCGTTCGGATTTCAGTGCTTCGGATAGATCCTCGATCATTTCTTCCAAGTCGATGTCGAGCCGGCCGGAATCGGCTCTGCCGGTTGCTTTCTCGAAGCCGAATTCCACGCCGGAGATTCCAAGCGTCGCCGAGAAGGAACTGACACTGCGGAAGGCTTCCCGGAGCAGCTCCGCAGCCGGGCGCCGCACGAATTTTCTGGCACCGAGGAGAAGTTCCCGGGCGAGCTTTTCCCTGATGGCTTCGGCCGCCGGCCCGCCCGGCCGGCCTTCAAGTCCCACCGTGAGCCATCCCATCTTGTCCGCGTGGCTCCGCAGCGAATTGAGCAGGACCGTCTTTCCCACACCTCGAAGACCGGAGAGTACCATTCCGCGATTATGCAGGTGGCGCTTGTTGCGGGCTACCATCAGGTCAAAGGAATTGATCTCGCTGTCACGGCCTGCCATCGCAGGCGGACGCAGGCCGGAGCCCGGTGCGTAGGGATTAAGTTCGCTCTCCATATAGGAAAGCCTAACTACTTATAGCAAAAATGCTAGACTTCACTAGAAATCTCTATAACCGTGCTTCCTCGGGCGCAAGTGCTGTTCTCAAAGTCAGCAGTCATATGCGCCGTTATCGGCGTTAGCTCTCATCGACAATGCGGGTCAACCGGGATGCAGCCCCGGTTAGTGTTGTTGCGGGCGTGGCTACCCTAGGCCCATCAGGTGTCTCTTGCGCGTGGCATGGATCACCGGCCGCGGCGGGATCAAGCGGATTGTTAACCATCACTGGGTATGCAGAGGCGTTGCGGACTTCGGTCCGGCAGACCGAAATCGGCGTGTGGCCGCCCGGGTGCCAACATTGAGTGCCCGGCCTGCATCGGAGGCGGCGAGCGTCAGGTCCGAGAACAGTGTCGGGCGGAACAAAATCCTCAAGATGGATCAGTCAGTGGTCACCTGCGCGTCGATGAGGACCGGGCCGCTGGCCTTCAGCGCTTTCTGGTACGCCTCCTCGAACTCCTGGCGAGTGCTCGTCCGCTGTGCGGGCACGCCGTAGCCCTCGGCGATGGAGACGAAGTCGATGCCGCCGAGTTCCAGGCCCGGTATGTCCGGCGCGCCCATCCGCTGGGCGAAGCCGGCGAGGGCCCCGTAGCTGGAGTTGTTGACGATGACGAACACGGTCCGTGTGTTCTGCTTTGCCGCGGTGTAGAGCGCGGTGATGCCGTAATTCGCGGAGCCGTCGCCCACGGTCGCCACGATCGTCCTCTCCGGATCCCCGAGGGACATTCCGACCGCCACCGGGAGGCCGAATCCCAGGCCGCCCGAGGCCGGGAAGTTATACATGCCCGGCCTGTCGATGGCGATCCTTTCGAGGTAGTCCAGATCCAGGGTGGTGGTCTCGTTGACGTAGGCGACCGTGTCGTTCACGTAGGCATTGAGCACCTCGAGGATTTCGGTTCCGGTCATACCGTCCGGGGAGGTCCTGGCCGGGGGCAGTTCGCGGGATCCGGGCTCACCGCGCCGCTTGCCCCGGTCCTGTACGCCCTCGGCGAGGGCCTTCGCGACGCCGGCCACGTTGGCGACGAAGGACCGCCCGAAGGGTGCGCGGGTCGCCTCGCGTGGATCCTGGGTGATCTGTACAACGCGGGTTCCCGCTTCTAGATAGTTGCTCGGCTCCCAGCGGTGGTACCGGAAGACGGCAGCGCCGAGGACGAGGACGACGTCGTGTCCGGCGAGGCGGTCGCGCACGGATTTGATGCCCGGGACGATGACACCCTCGAAGTTCGGGTGGGTGGTCGGGAAGGGGCCCCGCGAGGGCGAGGGCGCTACGTAAACGGAAGCGTCGGCCTTCTCCGCAAGCGATACGACGGCGTTGAAGACCGTCGGATCCTCGACGGCGGCGGCGTCCACTTGGGGGCCCACGACGAGCGCCAGCTTCTTTGCGCCGTCGACGGTGGCGATGAGCTCCTGCGCCATGTCGTCGGTGAGGCTGCCGGCGACGACCACCGAGCGCTCGGTGAGCAGGGCATCGTCGTCGAGGGCAGGCTCCGCCCAGTCATCGAGCGGGACGGAGATATAGACCGGACCGCATGGCTGGGTAGAGGTTTCGAAGACAGCTTGGGCGAGGGCACGCGGCACGTCCGCGGCGGCCAGCGGTTCATGCGAGTACTTGACCAGGGGGGTCGGCAGGACCGAAGCGTCCACGCTGGCAAGCATCACCTCCTGGCCGACGGTGCGCCGGACCTGCTGTCCGGCGAGGATGACCATCGGGATGTGTCCGTAGCAGGCGTTGGTCAGGGCGCCCATGGCATTGCCCGACCCGGAGGCGGCATGGATGTTCACCAGGGCAGGCTTGCCCGTTGCACGGGCATAGCCCTCGGCCATGCCCACGACGACCTGCTCGTGCAGTCCGAGAACGAAATTGAAACTCTCATCGAGGCCGGCGAGGAATGGAATCTCGTTGGATCCGGGGTTGCCGAAGATGGTGGTCACCCCCTGCGCGCGGAACATGTCCAGGCTCGTCTCCAGAACCGTCTTCTTGGTGGTAGCCACTCGTCACCCTTCCTCAGATTTTCGTTACTCCGATGGTAGCTTCGGGACCGGCTTGGGCACTGGCAGTGGTGCCGCATCCAGGGCAAGCCCTCCAATTTATCGCCCGCCGGGCTCGGGCTGAGGAATGCACCGGGCCCGGCAATACGTCTTGGCTGTCCACGGTGCGGACTTGATGGCCGGTCAGTGCTACTCCACGAGCTTGCCGGCTACAGAGTCGTCAGCGTCGGCCTCGGCTAGCGAGCGGAAGGAGTCCGGGGCAGGGGCCAGGGCCTCGAAGCTGACTCCTTCCGCTGGGGACCAGACGAAGTTGCCTTGCAGCGCCGGATCCTGCTGGGGGAAGTCCGCGCGGTTGTGGCAGCCGCGCGTCTCACGGCGCTCCAGTGCGCATTCGAGCGTTGCGCGGGTCGCGAGGAGCGAACCCAGTAGATCGTAGACGTGGGCGAGGTCGTCGAACCCGGCGATGTCGGGGCGGGCGGTGACGCGCTGGGCGCGCTCTTCTAGGATGGCCAGTTTGCGCAAACCTTCCTTCAGACCCTGTTCGGTACGCACAACGCCGGCGTGCTCGGTCATGAGGTTGCGCAGTTCGCGCTGCAGCCGCCGGGCTGACTCTGTTCCGCGTTCACTTAGCAAAGACTGCATTTCCGTGCGGGCCAGCCCCACGGCAGAGGGATCCCGGCGGACAGATGTGCGGGCGGTGACGTACTCGGCGGCGTGCTCTCCGGTGATTCGCCCGTAGACGAGCAGCTCGATCAGCGAGTTCCCGCCCAAACGGTTGGCGCCATGCAGGCCTGAGGAAGCTTCACCGATCGCGTACAGCCCGTCCACCCCCGTGCTGTGGTCTTCCGGGGCTACCCATACTCCGCCCATGGAGTAGTGGGCGGTCGGAGCGATTTCCATCTTCGTAGTGGTGATGTCGAGCATTTGCAGGTCGATCAGGGTGCGGTAGACGCGCGGCAGCTTCTGCAGGATGACTTCCCGGGGCAGGTGGGAGACGTCCAGGTAAACGCCACCTTTCTCGGTCCCCCGGCCCGCGGCGATCTCGGTGTATCCGGCCAGGGCAACCCGGTCACGGGTAGAGAGCTCCATGCGCTCGGGGTCGTAGCGCTCCATGTAGCGTTCACCCAGTGCATTGGTGAGGATGCCACCTTCTCCGCGCGCTGCCTCGGAGACGAGGGTGCCGGCGGCGTCGTCGGGTTCCAGCAGTCCGGAGGGGTGGAACTGGACCAGCTCGGCGTCCCGGATCCGGGCACCGGCCAGAGCGGCCAGGCGGAAGGAGTCCCCGGTGTTCTCGTCCCGTCGGGAGGAGGTATGGCGCCAGATGCGGGTGTGCCCGCCGGCTGCCAGGATCACCGCATCGGCATGGACCTGCACGGGTGTGCCGTCCACAATGTCGAATCCGTAGGCGCCGAAGACTGTGCCGCCGGCCACCAGGAGGCGGGTGATGTAGATGCTGTCGATGATCTGCACCTCCAGCTCTGCCGCGCGGCGCATCAGGGTGCGCTGGATTTCCAAACCGGTGTAGTCACCGGCGTAGGCGGTGCGGCGGTACTTGTGGGCGCCGAAGAAGCGCTGTGAAATCCGCCCGTCCTTTTCCCGGGCAAAGGGCATGCCCCATTTCTCCAGATCCCCGATTCCGTCGGCGGCGTTGCGCGCCACGGTTTCGACGATGGCCGGGTCAGCCAAGAAATAGGACTCGCGCAAGGTGTCTGCGGCGTGCTGCTGCCAGCTGTCCTCGGGGTCCATCGTGCCCAGGGCGGCGTTGATGCCGCCGGCTGCCAAGGTGGTGTGAGCATCGTGCTTGCGCCGCTTGCCCACCGCCAATACCTGGACCCCGCGCTGGGCCAGTTCGATCGAAGCCCGTAGTCCGGCACCACCGGTACCGATGACGAGGACGGAGGTGGACATCAGTCGTTCTATGGAGTGCTGTGTGCTCATATCGACCATGCTAGGAAGCCCCGTATGATGAGTCCAATGCATAGTTTTACTCATCGTGATGCACAAAGGCTATAATGAAACTTGAGCAGTTATCTTCCTTCGAGGCCGTGGCGCGGATGGGCCACTTCACCCGAGCTGCCGAGGAGCTCTTCCTCGCCCAACCCTCACTGAGCCGGCAAATCGCTGCTCTGGAGGCCGACCTAGGCACCAAGCTCTTCCGTCGTGGACCGGCGGGGGTGACACTGACCGACGCAGGGGAAGTGCTGTTGCCCATCGCCCGGCGGATGCTCGCTGACGCGCGGTTTGCCCGCGAGCAGATGGACGAGCTGGCCGGGCTGCGCCGCGGTCATGTCCGGCTCGGTGCCCCGCCGACTCTCTGCGTCTCACTGGTCTCCGACGTACTCGCAGCCTTCCGCGCCGCGCACCCTGGAGTGGACCTGCACATCACCGAGGCAGGCTCGCGCTCGCTGGTGGACGCCCTGAACGAGAACGCACTGGACCTGGCACTGATGGTCACCCGTGGCACGGAACCATCCGTACCGGGCACCGAACTGATCCCCCTGCTTTCCGAGGAACTGGTGGTGATTTCAGCCGCAGGCTCACCCCTGCCAGGACACACGCGGCAGCAAGACGGCGAAAGTTCGACGCCGACCGAGATCACACTGGCGGAACTGGCGCAGATCCCGCAGGTCGCGTTCAACCGCAGCTATGACCTGCGCCTGGCCACGGACGCCGCATTCTCCGCCAGCGGAATTACCCCGACGATCGCCGTCGAGGGCGCCGAGATGGACGCCGTGCTCCGATTCGCAGAACGGGGACTGGGAGTGGCCGTCGTCCCGGCTATGGTGGTCATCGACCGCCCCGGGCTGCACAGCACGCGCCTGATTAGCCCCCAACTGACCCGAACCGTCAACCTGGCCCGGCGGATCGACGTCGAACCCTCAGCTGCGGCTGCCGCCATGCAGCGGTTCGTCTTCGATACCGTGGACCGGCTCACCGCTCCCGGCACGGATCTCGCGCGACTGGTGACGGCCGTACCGCGAAACCGGTAAGGGCTGCCGAGCCGTAAGCCGCATGTCCCTGCCGAGGTTCTGTCCGGTCTCGGAGGGTGCCGGGGGCTGGCATTTCCTCCTGGCTCGGCAGGCAGAAGGGTCATGCCTGCCGAGCCAGGAGAAGCTCACCGTGCCAGCAGGAGATCCGCGCCGACGGCGGGCACGCGGCCAGCTGCCTTCAGCGCCAGGTATATGCGGTCCCGCGCCAACGGCAGCGAGGTGAAGCGGATGCCGGTGGCCGCACGGAGGGCGTTGGCCAAGGCCGGCGCTACCGGGTTGAAGGGGCTTTCGCTCATGGATTTGGCGCCGAGCGGGCCGAGTTCGTCGGAGGTGCGGGCAAAGTACACTTCGCTGCGCGGCACGTCCGCAAAGGTGGGGATATGGTACTGCCGCAGGATATCGGTGGTGACCGCGCCGCCGTCGTCAATCCGGACCTCTTCGTAGAGCGCGGCTCCCAGCGCCTGCGCGATTCCGCCCTCGATCTGCCCGCGGCACTGGCGGGGATTGACGACGACGCCGGCGTCCGCGGCCTGCACGCTCTGCAGGATGGCCAGCTCGCCGGTTGCGGAGTTCGCGGCCACGCGGAAACCCTGCACGTTGAATGCCACCGACCGCGGGGTGCCGCCCCAACGGCCTTCGGTCTGCAGCGACACGGAACGTTCCGCGGCGGCTTCGGCCAGCTGCGCGAAGGTCAGCAGCTGCCCGGCACAGTCCACGCCGGCCGCCACGGGCACGCACTCCTCGGCCGGTAGGCCGCTCAGCTCGGCGGCGAAGGAACGCAGCAGTCCGGCGAGTTCCTGTGCCGCGGCGAGCGTCGCCTTGCCCGCCACCACCGTGCCGGTGGAGCCGAAGGCGCCCGAATCGTGCTCCGTCAGCAGCGTGTCCGACTGGCGCACCCGCACCGCAGCGGGGGAGGCGCCGAGGGCCTGCGCGGCGAGCTGGGCGTGCACCGTGGTGGTGCCGTTGCCGAATTCCGCCGTGCCCACATCCAGCCGGTAGCCGTCCGCGGTCAGGGCGATGATGCTGTGCGCGTAGTGTCCGCGCGGGGGCACCGTGTCGATCATCGACAGCGCAGTGCCCTCGCCAACCAGCCACTCCGGTCCCAAGTCTTCGCCGCCGGCGCCGCGCTCGCGGCCCCGGTCCAGCGCGCCGCGGACCAGGTCCACACACTGGTCCAGCCCGTAGCTGCCGTAGAGCACGTCCGCTTCCGGTTCGCTGTGCAGGGAGATCATGTCGTCACCGTGGCGGATCATGTTGCGCCGCTTGAATTCCAGCGGGTCCACGCCCAGCCGGACGGCGAGCTCGTCCAGCGCGGATTCCACCGCGAAGATCATCTGGCTCAGCCCGTAACCGCGGAACGCGCCCGATGGAAGCGTGTTGGTGTAGACGCTGCGGGCGTCCACCTTCTTCGCGGCGCAGCGGTAGACGGCGATCGACTCGCCGCAGCCATGGAACATCACGCCCGGGGCGTGGTTGCCGTAGGCCCCGGTGTTGACCGTTGCGTCCAGCGCCAGCGCGGTGAGCGTGCCGTCCCGGCGCGCGCCGGCCCGGACCCGGATGGTGAATGGGTGCCGGGTGGTAGTGGCGGTGAACTGCTCGGTCCGGGTCAGTTCCAACTGCACCGGCCGGCCCAGCTTCAGTGCGGCCAGGGCCACGATGTCCTCGGTGAGCACCTCCTGCTTACCGCCGAAGCCGCCGCCCACCCGGCCGGCCACCACGCGGACCTTCTCCTGCGGCAGCGCGAACACCCGGACGAGCGTGCGCCTGACCAGGAACGGGATCTGCGTGGAGGAGCGCACGGCCAGGCTGCCGTCGGCCTCGGTCCAGGCGATGGCGCTGTGCGTCTCCAGCGCCACATGCTGCACGCGCTGGGTCACGTACTTCTCTTCATGCACGACGTCGGCGCTGTCCAGTGCCGCGGCAACGTCGCCGATTTCGGTGTGCACCTCGGCGACGATGTTCCGCTCCGGAACGGCAATGCGGGAATCCGCCAGCTTGTCCGCGTGCAGCAGCGGCGCGCCGGGCGCCATCGCGGCCTCGGGTTCGAAGACCGCTGGCAACACGTCGTAGTCGACTTCCAGGGCACGCACGCCGGCTTCGGCCGCGGCGACAGTTTCGGCCACGACCGCGGCCACCCGCTGGCCCTTAAAGCGGACGACGTCGTCGAGCACGCGGGTGTCGTCCGGGTCGTCCGTGTACAGCTCGTGCTGCGCCGTGGAGAACAACTGGGCAGGCGCGTCCTCGTGGGTGAAGACGGCGACGACGCCGGGAACGGCCAGCGCGGCGCGGGTATCGACCGTCCGGATGCGGGCATGGGCATGCGGCGAACGGGCCAGCTTCAGGTGCAGCAGGCCGGGGAACTCGTCGGCGGGAACGTCTAGAGTGTAGCGGGCGGTGCCGGTGACGACGAGGGGAGCTGCCGGGGCGGGCGTGTCCGCCCCGACCGCTGCCGGTGGAGTTGCGGGGGCCTCCAAGGCGCAGCTTTCCGACGGCGGATGGGAGCAGCCGCCGCCGTCGTTGTCCAGCACGGCGTCTTCGATGGCGCGGTAGCCGGTGCAGCGGCAGAGGTTGCCCTTCAGATTGCGCGGCAGGTTCTGCTTCTGCTCGTCATCAAAGGTTGCCGCGGTCATGATCATGCCGGCGGTGCAGAAGCCGCATTGGAAGCCCTGGGCCTTGAGGAACTGCTCCTGCATCGGGTGCAGGTCTGCCCCGGCCACGTCCGGCAGTCCTTCGATGGTGGTGATCGAGCGTCCCTCGGCGCGCACGGCGGGATAGATGCAGCTGTGCACCGGGACGCCGTCGACGTGCACGGTGCAGGCGCCGCAGTCCCCGCCGTCGCATCCCTTTTTCACGCCCTGCATGCCTTCTTCGCGCAGGAAGGTGCGCAGGCACTGGCCCGGCCGCGGGCTGTTGGCGTGTGTTTCCCCATTGATGTCCATCGCCATCTCAGGCACTCCTTCCCATGAGCAGTTCGGCGCGGGTTTCTTCGGCCAACCGATAGGTCATCTCCCGGCGCCACTGTGGCAGGCCGTGGATGTCGTCGTGGTAAAGCTCCGGGGCGATGGCCGCATCCAGCGCGGCCTCAAGGCCCTCCGGATCCGGGTGGCTGGCGGCGTCGAAGCGCAGTTGCACCGGCCGTTTGGTGGACGCGGTGACGGTCAGCACCAGGGTTTCGTCGGGATCCAGCCGGCCGATCAGCAGGACGCCGGAGCGGCCCAGATTGCTCAACGACAGCCGGCGGAAGGCGGTTCTGGCGGACAGTGCGCTCGCCGGCAGGTGGATGCTGCGCAGCAGTTCGCCGGGCAGCAGCGCGTTGGCCGCATCGCCCGTGACGAGTTCGGCGACCGGCATCCGGCGGTGGGTGCCGTGCGGGCCGAGGATGGTGGCGATGCCATCCAGGCCTGCGCACAGCGAGGTCATCGGTCCGGCCGGCAGCGCAGTGCAGATGTTGCCGCCGACCGTGGACATGTTCCAGATCTTGAAGGAAGCCACGAAGGAATCGCAGCAGGGCCGCACCAGCTCCAGCGCCGGCCACTTGTCCGCCAGCCTGGCGGCGCCGTTGGTTCCGATTGTGCCGGCGTGGACCGGTGAGTCCGGCAGTTCGTAGAGGGTGGCGATGAGGCAGGTGGCGGCCAGTTCGATTCCGTCGTCGTTGACAGTGATCGGCTCCCAGCCGGCCGAGCCGAGGTCCAGCAGGCGGCGCAGGGTGGAGCTGCCGTAGGAAAACAGCACGGTTCCGCCGGCGAGCCAGGCATCTCCTTCGCGCCAGTCGCCGGGATCCGTGGTGGGAACCACGGCCTCGATTGTGTTCATGTCCATGGAGGACTCCTATATATACGTAACGTTATGGTCTGCCGCTGAGCGCCAGGGAAGCGCTGTGTGCGGCAGAACTGGTGGTTTCCGGAATGCGTGGGTGCGCGGTTCCGAGGGGTTGGATGGGCGCGCTGGTGTGGACGGGACCGCTGCCGGGAACGGGCACGTCGCTGTGGATCGGTCCGTTGCGCCGGGACAGCGGGAGTCCCGTGGCGGCCGGGTTGCGCGAGGCGATGATGTGGGCCGTGATGGACACCGCCGCCTCGGCGGGCGTGACGGCCTGCAGGTCCAGACCGATCGGCGAATGGAGCCGGGCCAGTGCTTGCGGTGCCACGCCCTCGGCCAGCAGGTCCCGCACCCGCTGGGCATGGCTGCGCTGCGAGCCCATCGCACCCAGGTAGGCCAGGTCCAGCTCCAATGCCGTGCGCAGCAGTGGGATGTCGAACTTGGGATCGTGCGTGAGGACGCAGACCACCGTCCGGGCATCGGTCCGGCCGGCCGCGGCCTCGCCGGCCAGATACCGGTGCGGCCAGTCGCAGACCACCTCGTCTGCTACCCGGAAGCGCCGCTGCTGGGTAAAGGCGGGCCGGGCGTCGCACAGCGTCACCCGGTAGCCGAGCAGTTTCGCGGCCGGCAGCAGGGCCTCGCTGAAATTGTTGGCGCCGAAGACCAGCAGCCGCGGCGGCGGCAGCCGGGTCTCCACCAGCAGCGCCGGCGGTTCGTCCCCGCAGTCCGTTTCCGACGGCGACATCCGCAGAAGCCCACTGACCCCCTGCCTGAGCAACCCTGCGAGCTGTACGCCTGCAGACCGGGCCGCAGCGGCGGAGCCGGTCAGGGACTCCAGTCCGTCCGCATGGTCTCCGGGCAGGAAATGCTGCGGGCCGGGCACGAGCACCGCGCCGTTGCCGCCGGCATCGATCCGCCGCACCACGGCCAGCGGCTCCAGAGGCCCGAACGCCGCCAGCCGGGGGAGCACGGCACCCAGCCGCGCCCCGCCGTCGTCGTTAGTTGTTGCTTTTACCGGCTGGAGGTGGACGTCCAGCTCGCCGCCGCAGGTCAATCCGACGGCGAACGCGTCCTCGGGACTGTAGCCGAAGTTCTCCGTCCGCGGCCGCTGGTCCGCGATCACGTCCAGCGCAGCAGCGACAACGGCGCCCTCCACGCAGCCGCCCGAGAGCGAGCCGAGCACGCTGCCGCTGCCGGAGACCAGCATGGAGGTGCCGACCGGACAGGGAACGGAACCGCTGGCGGCAATGACGGTGGCCACGGCATAGTTGTCCCCGGCCGCATCCAGCCAGGCGCCGAGCTCCGCACCGAGATTCAGCATTGGTCTAGTCCTTTCATTCCGCGGCCGGTGCCGGAGCTTGCCGGCACCGGCCGTAGCGGTTATCCGCCGAGCAGGTCGCTGATCGGGCCGCGGGCGAAATACACCAGGAACCCAGCCGCCACCAGCCACATCAGCGGATGGATCTTCTTCGCGCGCCCGCTGGCCGAGTTGACCAGGACCCAGACGATGAAGCCCACGCCGATGCCGTTCGCAATCGAGTAGGTCAGCGGCATGGTGATCATGGTCAGGAAAGCGGGCATGCCCACGGAGAACTTCTTGAAGTTGATCTCGCGGATCTGCGCGCTCATCAACGTACCGACGACGACGAGGGCGGAGGCCGCCACCTCGATCGGCACCACGCTGGTGAGCGGAGTCAGGAACATCGCGCCGAGGAAGAGCACGCCGGTGATCACCGAGGCCAACCCGGTGCGGGCGCCCTCGCCGATGCCGGCGGCGGAATCGACGTAGACCGTGTTGGAAGAACCGGAGGTGGCACCGCCGGCCACCGCGCCGATGCCCTCAACGATGAACGCCGACTTCAGCCGAGGGAAGGTGCCGTCCTTGTGCGCCAGCCCGGCGCTCTTGGCCAGTCCGGTCATGGTACCCATGGCGTCGAAGAAGTTGGTGAAGACCAGCGTGAAGACGAGCATGGTGGCGGCCAGTCCGCCGATCCGGGCGAAGGAGCCGAAGATGTCGAACTCTCCCACCAGGGTCAGGTCCGGTACCGCGAAGATCTGGCCGGCGAGCACCGGAGTGTTCAGATGCCAGCCGCCCGGATTGGTGTCGGACGCCGGCCCCAGCTGCAGGGTGGCTTCGAGGACCGCGGCCAGAACCGTGGTGGCGACGATGCCGATCAGGATGCCGCCCTGGACCTTGCGGGCCACAAGGATGCCGATGATCAGCAGCCCGGCTACGAAGACCAGCGTGGGCACCGAGGTGATTGAGCCGTTGTTGCCCAGCTGGACGGGCGGGCCGCCCTCGGTAGCGCGGACAAAGCCGGAGTCCACAAATCCGATGAAGGTAATGAACACGCCGATGCCCACGGTGATGGCGGCCTTCAGATCCTTGGGGATGGCCCGGAAGATCGCGGTCCGGGCGCCGGTCATGCCGAAGATGACAATGAGGACGCCGTTGATCACCACCAAGCCCATGGCTTCGGGCCAGGTCACGTCCTGGATGACGGCGACGGCGAGGAAGGAGTTGATGCCGAGCCCGGCGGCGAGGCCGAAGGGCAAGTTGGCGATCAGGCCGAAGAGGATGGTCATCACGCCGGCGGTCAGGCCGGTGACGGCGCCGACCTGCGCGGCCGGCAGCCAGTTCCCGGCCACGTCCATGGGAGCGGAATCGGCGCCGAAGCCGCCGAGGATCAGGGGGTTGAGGATCACGATGTAGGCCATCGTGAAGAAGGTGACCAGTCCGCCGCGGAATTCGCGCCCCAGGCTGGAGCCGCGCGCGGTGATCTGGAAGTAGCGGTCGATGAGTCCGCGGGGTTGCAGGCCGGCCGGGGGAGTGCCCGGTGTGCCGGGAGCGCCCTGCTGGGCATTGTCGGTACGGGTTCGCGTACGGGGCTGGATTATGGCCATGACGGCACCGCCTCAGTAATCGATCCGAGTCGCCAGACTGTTCCATATATTGAAGGGTTCGAGATGCCCTGTGTCCCCTGGTTCGCCGGTCTCGCGGACCACGGGCATCAGCCGGCGCTCCACCGGGGTGTCGAAGTAGTCGTAGAAGACGGCGTCATCAAACCCGGCACGGGCAGCATCGTGGCGGTCCGCGGCAAACACCACGCGGTCGATCCGTGCCCAGAGCGAGGAGGCCAGGCACATCGGGCAGGGCTCGCAGCTGGAGTAGAGCACGGCTCCGCTCAGGTCGAACGTGCCCAGGCCCTGGCAGGCGGTGCGGATGGCCGTGACTTCGGCGTGCGCTGTGGGATCGTTGTTCGCGGTGACGCGGTTGACGCCCTCGAAAATCTGCCCGTCCGCGGCAACCACGATGGCGCCGAAGGGCCCGCCGGCATTGCGGACATTGTTGGAGGCGATTTCGACGGCCTTGGCCAGATATTGGCTGGTGGAGATAGTGGTGGTATTCATGGTGGCGACTCCCTGTTATCGGGAAGCAGGCCACGGCATGGCACCAGACGGCGCGGGCGGCGACCTCAGCTTCGACGATTGCTGTTTAGGTTAGTAGCGCCCGGTAGATAGCTCCCGTAGATGGGAACCCGCCTTTGGCAATCAAACTCTAACAGCTGCGAGTGACTAAGGCCACACCTTTTGTGGAATTTCTTTTTTGGGATGTGAAAAAGTGCTGGAGACTTAGCTCGCTGCGGCTGCGTTCAGCTGCGCCGAGATCTGCTCCGCGGCACTCTGCAGGAGGGGCACCGCCCGCTTGGCAAAGGCCTCATCAACACGCGAAACAGGTCCCGAAACGGAGATGGCCATGGGGGTGGGGGCATCCGGTACGGCCATTGCGAAGCAGCGCACGCCGATTTCCTGCTCCTGCTCATCAATGGAGTAACCGCGCTCGCGGATGTTCTTCAGCTCCAGCATGAGGTCGGAGATATTGCCAATGCTCATCTCCGTGGGAGTCGGCATCCCGGCGCGGGTCACGATGTCGCGGACGGTGTCGTCTTCCAGCTGGGCGAGAATGGCCTTGCCGACGCCGGTGTCGTGCGTGTGGGCGCGGCGGCCGACTTCGGTGAACATGCGCATGGAGTGCGGCGATGGCACCTGGGCGATGTAGACCACCATCTCGGAGTCCAGTACCGCCATGTTCGCCGATTCGCCCAGTGTCTCAACCAGGTTCTTCAGGTGCGGACGCGCCAGCGAACCAAGCTGCTTGTTAGCCACTTCGCCCAGGCGGATCAGCCGCGGGCCCAGCGAGTACCGCCGGTTGGCGAGCTGCCGGACGTAGCCCAGCGAAACCAGGGTGCGCAGCAGCCGGTGGATGGTGGGCAGGGGCAGCGAAGTGAACGACGACAGTTCACTCAGGGTGACCTCGCCGCCGGCATTGGTGATGAGCTCGAGCAGCTCGAAAGCCCTCTCGACTGACTGGACGCCTCCGCTGGCTTTTTCTGCCATGGGAACTCACTCTCACATTGCTTGAAAATATCCACTTCGTGGAACTGCTCTCTCAAACATACCGCAAACTGCTGATTAATTTCCGCCTGTCGAAAGAAAATGTTGCAGGGGTGGTTGTATTTCCACTTCTTAGATAATAATATCCATAATACGGAAACTACTAAGGCCGGTCCGGCCCCAGAAACAGAGGAGAATCAATGGCGACTCCCAGCCCCGGGTACTCGATAACCCTGCGTGTGGAAACCCCTGCCAGCTTCACCGCTACCAGCGAGCTCGCAGCCGCTGTTGCCGCCGCCGGTGCAGCCATCACGGCGCTTGACGTGACCGAAAGCCACCACGACACCATGGTCGTGGACATCAGCTGCAACACCGTTGACGCCGCCCACGGCGAGCGTGTCAGCGCTGCCCTGGACGAGCTCGACGGCGTGCAGGTCCGCAAGGTCAGCGACCGCACTTTCCTCATGCATCTCGGCGGCAAGCTGGAGGTCGTCCCCAAGGTTCCCCTGCGCAACCGCGACGATCTGTCCCGCGCCTATACCCCCGGCGTCGCACGTGTCTGTATGGCGATCGCCGAGAACCCCGACGACGCACGCCGCCTGACGGTGAAGCGCAATACGATCGCCGTGGTCACGGACGGTTCCGCCGTACTGGGTCTGGGCAACATCGGCCCCGCCGCCGCGCTGCCGGTGATGGAGGGCAAGGCCGCACTGTTCAAGCAGTTCGCCGACGTCGACGCCTGGCCGGTCTGCCTGGACACCCAGGACACCGAGGAGATCATCAAGATCGTCAAGGCCCTGGCGCCCGTCTATGGCGGCGTGAACCTGGAAGACATCGCCGCTCCGCGCTGTTTCGAGATCGAACAGCGCCTGCGCGATGAGCTCGACATTCCGGTCTTCCACGATGACCAGCACGGTACCGCGATCGTCACGCTGGCCGCGCTGCAGAACGCGCTGAAGGTAGTCCGCAAGAAGATCGAGGACGTGAAGATTGTGGTGGCCGGCGTCGGCGCCGCGGGCAACGCGATCATCCAGCTGCTGAAGGCGCAGGGCGCCCTGAACATCATTGCCTGCGGCCGCAACGGTGCCATCAGCCGCACCGAGACCTACACCGATGCGCACAGGACTTGGCTGGCCGAGAACACCAACCCGGACAACTACACCGGAACCTTGCACGATGCCGTGGCCGGCGCCGACGTCTTCATCGGCGTCAGCGGACCGAACGTGCTGGGCGAGGAACAGGCGGCCACGATGGCCGACGACGCCATCATTTTCGCCATGGCCAATCCCGATCCCGAGGTGGATCCGGCGATCGCCGCGAAGTACGCCGCCGTCGTCGCTACCGGACGCAGCGATTTCCCCAACCAGATCAATAACGTGCTGGCCTTCCCCGGGTTCTTCCGCGGGCTGCTCGACGCCGGTGTCTCGGACATTACGCCCGAGATGCTGGTCGCCGCGGCCCACGCCATTGCGGACCGCGTGTCCGCCGAAGAGCTCAACGCCAGCTTCATCATTCCCAGTGTTTTCGACCCCCACGTGGCACCCGACGTCGCCGCAGCTGTAGCGTCGGCCGCAGCGGCCAAGTAAAGGAAGGCAACATCATGACTCTCACCGTGACCAACAATGCACCAGTACCCGGAGCCGAGAGGATCCTGACGGCCGAAGCCCTGGGGTTCGTGGAAAAGCTGCACCAGAAGTTCGCCGCCACCCGTGACGGCCTGCTGGCGGAGCGCGTGACCAACCGGCAGAAGGCCGCGGCCTCGGGCGGGCTGGACTTCTTGCCCGAAACCAAGCATGTCCGCGAGGGCGACTGGAAGGTTGCACCGGCACCGGAGAAGCTGCAGGACCGCCGGGTGGAAATGACCGGACCGGCATCACCGGCGAAGATGGCCATCAACGCGCTGAACTCCGGCGCCAAGGTCTGGCTGGCCGACCTGGAAGACGCCTCCACCCCCACCTGGCCCAACGTCGTAGACGCACTGGCGAACCTGACCGCCGCCGCACGCGGTGAGCTCTCATTCACCTCGCCCGAAGGCAAGGAATACCGGCTGCGCACCGACGCTCCGCTGGCCACCGTGGTCATGCGCCCCCGGGGCTGGCACCTGCCGGAAAAGAACATCCAGGTCGACGGCCAGCCTGCCGTCGGCGCGCTGGTGGATTTCGGCCTGCACTTCTTCCACAACGCCCAGTACCTCCTTGAGCGCGGCGACGGTCCCTTCTACTACCTGCCGAAGACCGAAAGCTACCTCGAGGCCCGGCTCTGGAACGACATCTTCTCCTTCGCCGAGGCCGAGCTGGGCCTGCCGCAGGGTTCGGTCCGCGCCACGGTGCTGATCGAAACCATCCCGGCCGCGTTCCAGATGGACGAGATCCTGTACGAACTGCGCGAGCACGCCTCCGGCCTGAACGCCGGACGCTGGGACTACCTGTTCAGCATCATCAAGTACTTCCGCGAGGCCGGCGAAAGCTTCGTCATGCCGGACCGCGCCTCTGTGGCGATGACCGCGCCCTTCATGCGGGCCTACACCGAGCTGCTGGTCAAGACCTGCCACCGCCGCGGCGCCTTCGCCATGGGCGGCATGGCCGCTGTCATCCCGAACCGCAAGGAACCCGAAGTCACCGAACAGGCCTTCGCCAAGGTCCGGGCCGACAAGACCCGCGAAGCGAACGACGGATTCGACGGTTCCTGGGTGGCCCACCCGGACCTGGTCCCGGTCTGCCGCGAGATCTTCGACTCGGTGCTGGGAGAGAAGCCCAACCAGGTTGACCGCCTCCGCGACGAGGTCGAGGTCACCGCGGCCCAGCTGCTGGACGTGTCCTCCGCCCAGGGCGAGGTCACCGAGGCCGGCCTGCGCCTGAACCTCTACGTGGCCGTCGCCTACACCGCCGTCTGGATCTCCGGCAACGGCGCCGTCGCAATCCACAACCTGATGGAGGACGCCGCCACCGCGGAGATTTCCCGCACCCAGGTCTGGCAGCAGCTGCACAACAAGGTCACGCTGGCCGACACCGGCAACACCGTGACGCGCGAACTGGTGGAGCGCATCCTCACCGAGGAGACCGAGAAACTGCGCGGTGAAATTAACGACGCCGACAAGTTCGCCAAGTACTACGAGCCGGCAAGCAAGCTGATCGCGGACCTGACCATCGGCGAAGGCGATTTCGTGGAGTTCCTTACGCTTCCGGCCTACGAGCTGGTTTCCTGATGGCGGCCAAGCTCGCCCTCTCCAGCGCCGTTACCGCCAGGATCGACGCGGACCTGGCCGCCACCGACGAGCTGCTGTCCGCCGCCTACCCGGGCGAGGGCAGCGGCCGCCAGCCGGTCCACACGGTCTACGTCCCGGCCGACTCCTTCGCCCTGGGCCTGGCCGCGCGTTGGGGCGGCGACGCGCTCGCCGCGGTGAAGGAACACGGCGGCCTGGAGCAGCTGGCCACCTCCCTCGGCCTGGGGGAGAGTGCCCAGCTGGCCGAACTGGTCCGCCGCAAGCTCGAAAGCGAGCCCATCGAGGACCTGCGGCTGGACTTCGAGGACGGCTACGGCAACCGCCCGGACGAGGAAGAGGACGCCGACGCGCTGAAGGCCGGTGCCCTCGTGGCGCAGGCCGTCGCCGCCGGCACCGCGCCGCCGTTCATCGGCATCCGGTTTAAGTGCTTCGAAGAGCCCACCCGCGCCCGCGGCCTGCGCACGCTGGACCGGTTCATCGGTGCCCTCGTGGAGGAGTCCGGAGAGCACGGCCTGCCGCAAGGCCTGGTGCTGACGCTGCCCAAGGTCAGCACGGTAGCCCAGGTGCAGGCCATGGTCTTCGCCTGCGAGCAGCTGGAGCAGGCGCACAACCTGCCCGCGGGACGGCTGCGCTTCGAGGTGCAGATGGAAACCCCGCAGCTGATCCTCGCCGCGAACGGCACGGTACCGGTGGCGCAGCTGATCCACGCCGGCGCCGGCCGGGTCAGCTCGCTGCACTACGGCACCTATGACTACAGCGCATCGCTGGGCATCGCGGCCGCCTACCAGTCCATGGAGCACCCGGCTGCGGACTACGCCAAGGCCGTCATGCAGGTGGCCGTGGCCGGCACCGGCGTGCACCTCTCGGACGGGTCAACCAACATCCTGCCGCTCGGCGACGCGGAGAACGTGGCCAAGGCCTGGGCGCTGCACGCACGCCTGGTCCGCCGGCACCTGGAACGCGGCATCTACCAGGGCTGGGACCTGCACTCGGCCCAGCTGCCCACCCGCTTCCTGGCCACCTACGCCTTCTACCGGGACGGCTTCGAGGCCGCCGCGGTGCGGCTGAAGAACTATGTCCACGGCATCGACAGCGCCATCATGGATGAACCGGCAACGGCACGCGCCCTGGCCCGCTTCCTCCACCGCGGACTGGTCTGCGGCGCCGTCGAAAGCAACGAGTTCGAGCGGCTGGCCGAGGTGTCCGTCGCCCAGCTCGAGGCCATCGCCCATCCCCAATCCGCTTCCACCAGCGAGGAAACCCATGACTAAGCAGAACACGCAGTACTTCGCCAACCCGGCCGGCCACCCGCCGCAGACGGACCTGCTGACCGACCGCGCCATCGTCACCGAGGCCTACACGGTGATCCCGCGCGGCGTCATGCGCGACATCGTCACCAGCGTGCTGCCCGACTGGGAGGACACCCGCGTCTGGATCCTCAACCGCCCGGTCGCCGGCGGTGCCACCACCTTCGCCCAGTACCTGATGGAGGTCGCCCCGGGCGGCGGTTCGGCCAAGCCCGAGGCCCAGAGCACGGTGGAGGGCTTCATCTTCGTGGTCGACGGCGAACTCAGCGTCACCATCGAAGGCGAAAACCGGGTCCTGGCCCCCGGCGGCTTTGCCTACGCGCCGGCCGGTTCCCAGTGGCAGGTGAAGAACGACGGCGGTGCTGCCGCCAAGTTCCACTGGATCCGCAAGGCCTACCAGGCCCTGCAGGGCTACACCGCGAAGCCGGTGTTCGGCAACGAGCAGGACCTGGAGCCGAACCCGATGCCGGGCACGGACAACAAGTGGCGCACCACCCGGATGCTGCCGGTGGATGACCTGGCGTACGACATGCACATCAACATCGTCACGTTCGAGCCGGGTGCCTCCATCCCGTTCGCCGAAACGCATGTCATGGAGCACGGCCTGTACGTGCTCGAAGGCAAGGCGGTCTACCGGCTGAACGAGGACTGGGTCGAGGTTCAGGAGGGCGACTACATGTCGCTGCGCGCGTTCTGCCCGCAGGCCTGCTACGCCGGCGGTCCATCCAACTTCCGCTACCTGCTGTACAAGGACGTGAACCGCCAGATCGTCCTCTGACAATCACAACCGGCCGCTGCGGCCGGACAAGACTGCTCCGCCCCCGTTTGAGAGTCCGGGGGCGGAGCTATTTTGTCTTAATTCGGGGATTCCTCTGGCTCGCCGGGCTCCCAGCGCAGCAGATCTCCGGGCTGGCACTCCAGTACCTCGCACAAGGCGGCGAGCGTGGTGAAGCGCACCGCCTTGGCACGGCCGTTCTTGAGCACAGCGAGGTTGGCGGGGGTGATGCCGACGCGTTCCGCGAGCACGCCCACGGGCATCTTGCGCTTGGCCAGCATCACGTCGATGTCGACGATGATGGCCATCAAATCACCTCGTCCAGCTCGGTCCGCAGGTGCTTGGCTTCAACGTCGCGGGCTACAGCCTGCGCCAGGAGCTTCCGGAGCACGAGGACGATCAGCGCCATCCCGGCGATCAGCAGGGACGCCCCGCAGATCAACAGGACGATGCCGGGAGCAATACCGCCAGGTGCCAGCAGCACGGCAAGCCCGAACATGAGGACCGACGCCGCCGCTACCGCGCCGAAGATGGTGTCCACGTACCGGAAGGCGCGGTGGGAGAAGACCGTTCCCCGCCGCACCATCGTCAGCAGCTTCCAGACGCAGACCATGGTGACCTGCACGGTGACGATGCCCAGCACCACGATCACGAGGAACAGGATGCGCATTGCGGTGGGCGCGCCGGCCTCCGCCAGATCAGTGGAAATCAGCGGCACCATCCACACCTGGATGAACAGCGAGCCGGCGAGCAGCAGGGTGAGCACCAGGCGCAACGCCAGGACCGTTAGCTTTCCCAATGGTGTCTCCTTATGTCGAATAACAAGGTAAATCTATCGAGAAACAGTAGAACAAGCAACTAGGCGACTGATTGGTGGAAAAGAGTTTCCGTTTTACGGAAAAGAAGCTTGACAGTGCTCGCGGTCACTCGTTACGCTTTTCGTAGAGCAAAAGTAAACTTCCACAATCTGGAATAAGTGAATCCCGAGGAATACCAATGTCTTACACCGTGAACTGCTCCATCCTCTTCACCGAACTGCCCCTGCTGGAACGCCCCGCGGCCGCCGTCGCCGCCGGCTTCGACAGCGTGGAGTTCTGGTGGCCGTTCGCCGAGTCCGTTCCCGGTGACGCCGACGTCGCGGCATTCGAACGCGCGATCAACGACGCCGGCGTCCAGCTCACCGGGCTCAACTTCAACGCCGGCGACATGCCGGGCGGGGACCGCGGCCTGGTGTCCTGGAAGGGGCGCGACGCCGAATTCCGGGACAACATCGCCGTCGTCGCCGGTATCGGTGAGCGCCTGGGCTGCAAGGCCTTCAACGCGCTCTACGGCAACCGCCTGGACGAGTACACCCCGGAGGCGCAGGATGAGGTGGCGCTGGCCAACCTCGTCGCCGCGGCCGAGGGCGTCGCCGCGATCGGCGGGACCGTCCTGCTCGAGCCTGTTTCCGGCGCGGAGCGCTACCCGCTGAAGACCGCGCAGGACGCACTCGATGTGATCGGCAAGGTCCACGCCGAGGGCCCGCAGAACATCAAGCTCCTCGCCGATTTCTACCACCTGGCCGTCAACGGCGACGACGTGGCGGCAGTCATCGAAAACCATGCCAAGGACTTTGGCCACATCCAGATCGCGGACAACCCCGGCCGCGGCGCCCCCGGAACCGGCGAACTGCCGCTCGGCGAATGGATCTCCCGCAGCCGCCAGCTCGGCTACCAGGGCCCCATCGGACTCGAGTACAAGGCACCGGCCGAGCAGGCCTTCGGCTGGCTCATCCGCTAACCGCCCGCCTGACCGACTCTCAGCACAGACTCTTACCGACCAGCACGAAGCAAAGGACTTTCATCATGACCAACGTTGCAGTTATCGGACTCGGCATCATGGGCCTGCCCATGGCCATCAACCTCGTCAAGGCCGGCCACAGCGTTACCGGCTTCAACCGCAGCCAGGACAAGATCGACAAGCTCGCAGCCGAAGGCGGCACAGGTGCCAACAGCATCGCCGACGCAGTGAAGGACGCCGACGTCGTTATCACCATGGTGCCGGACTCGCCGGACGTGGAAGCCGTGGTCACCGGCGAGGAAGGCGTCTTCGCCAACGCCAAGCAGGGCGCACTCTGGATCGACGCCAGCAGCATCCGCCCCGACGTCGCCGTCCGCCTCGCCGAAGAGGCCCGCGCCGCAGGCATCCGTCCGCTGGACGCCCCGGTTTCCGGCGGCGAGCAGGGCGCCATTGACGGCGTGCTCTCCATCATGGTCGGCGGCGAGGCGGCCGACTTCGAAGCCGCGCAGGATGTTTTCGACGCCGTGGGCAAGACCATTGTGCACGTGGGTCCCTCCGGTTCCGGCCAGACGGTCAAGGCTGCCAACCAGCTGATCGTCGCCGTGAACATTGAAGTCCTCGGCGAGGCCATCGCCTTCCTCGAGGCCTACGGCGTGGATACCGACGCCGCACTCAAGGTGCTTGGCGGCGGCCTGGCCGGCTCGAAGGTGCTGGAGCAGAAGGGCCAGAAGATGCTGGACCGCAACTTCGACCCGGGCTTCCGGCTCGCCCTGCACCACAAGGACCTGGGCATCGTCACCTCCGCCGCCCGCGAAGCCAACGTGGCCATCCCGCTTGGCGCCGCTGTTGCACAGCTGGTCGCCGCCACCGTCAACCAGGGCGACGGCGGACTGGACCACTCGGGCCTGTTCAAGCAGGTCCTGCAGCTTTCCGGCCGGAAGTAAAAGCACCCCGGCGGCAGGCCGGAACCGCACCCAAGATAAGCAGCCGGCGTCGTAATTTGGCGATGCCGGCTCCACCGAACACACCCAAAAACAGCCCGCCCAAGGGCTCCACCACAGGCTTTCAAGGAGATTCCCATGACCAAGATGCGCACCGTAGACGCTGCCATCGCCATCCTGGAAAAGGAGGGCGCCACCGAGGCGTTCGGCCTGCCCGGGGCGGCCATCAACCCCTTCTACTCCGCCATGCGCGCCCACGGCGGCATCCGCCACACGCTGGCCCGCCACGTTGAGGGCGCGTCGCACATGGCCGACGGCTACTCCCGCGCCGCCGACGGCAACATCGGCATCTGCGTGGGCACCTCCGGCCCCGCCGGCACCGACATGATCACCGGGCTGTACGCGGCCTGGGCCGACTCCGTGCCGATCCTCTGCATCACCGGCCAAGCGCCGGTGGCAAAGCTGCACAAGGAAGACTTCCAGGCGGTGGATATCGAGACCATCGCGAAGCCGGTGACGAAGATGGCCATGACCATCCTGGAGCCGGCGCAGGTTCCCGGCGCGTTCCAGAAGGCCTTCCAGCTGATGCGCTCCGGCCGTCCCGGACCGGTGCTGCTGGACCTGCCCATCGACGTGCAGATGGCCGAGATCGAGTTCGACATCGACACGTACGAGCCGCTATCGGTGGAGAAGCCGAAGGCCTCGCGCAAGCAGGCCGAAAAGGCGCTGGACATGCTCACCGCAGCGGAGCGCCCGCTGATCGTGGCCGGCGGCGGCATCATCAATGCCGGCGCTTCCGCGCAGCTGGTGGAACTGGCCGAACTGCTTAACATCCCGGTCATCCCCACCCTGATGGGCTGGGGCACCATTCCGGACAACCACCGCCTGATGGCCGGCATGGCGGGCTTGCAGACCTCGCACCGCTACGGCAACGAGAACATGCTGGCTTCCGACTTTGTGATCGGCATCGGCAACCGGTGGGCCAACCGCCACACCGGCGGCTTGGACACCTACACCAAGGGCCGCAAGTTTGTGCACATCGACATCGAGCCCACCCAGATCGGCCGCGTCTTCGCGCCGGACCTGGGCATCACCTCGGACGCCAGCGCCGCACTGGAAATCCTGCTCGAGGTTGCCAAGGAACGCAAGGCCGCCGGCAAGCTGCCGGACTACTCCGGCTGGGCGGGCGAATGCGCCGAGCGCAAGGGCAAGCTGCAGCGCAAGACCCACTTCGAGAACGTGCCGATCAAGCCGCAGCGCGTGTACGAGGAGATGAACAAGGCCTTCGGCGAGGACACCACCTACGTGTCCACCATCGGCCTGTCGCAGATCGCCGGCGCACAGCTGCTGCACGTGTTCGGCCCGCGCCGCTGGATCAACGCCGGCCAGGCCGGCCCGCTGGGCTGGACCGCTCCGGCCGCCCTCGGTGTGGTGCGCGGCAAGCCGGACGAGACCGTGGTGGCCCTGTCCGGCGACTACGACTTCCAGTTCATGATCGAAGAGCTGGCCGTGGGCGCGCAGTTCCAGCTGCCGTACATCCACGTGGTGGTCAACAACTCCTACCTGGGCCTGATCCGCCAGTCCCAGCGCGGCTTCGAGATGGATTACCACGTCTCGCTGGCCTTCGAGAACGTGAACTCCCCGGAGATGAACGGCTACGGCGTGGACCACGTCAAGGTGGCCGAGGGCCTGGGCTGCAAGGCCGTGCGGGTGGAGAACCCGGAAGACCTCTCCGCCGCCTTCGACAAGGCCCGCGCGCTGATGGCCGAGTACAAGGTGCCGGTGATCGTGGAGGTCATCCTGGAACGCGTCACCAACATCTCCATGGGCACCGAACTGGACAACGTGAACGAGTTCGAAGGCGTGGCCGAGACCGCTGCCGACGCTCCCACCGCCATCATGGCTCTGCAGGGCTGAACCTGCCATGAAAGTGGTGATTGCACCGGATAAGTTCAAGGGCTCGCTCACCGCCCCGGAAGTGGCCGCGGCGGTGGAGCGGGGCCTGCGGGCGGTCGCCCCGGACATCCAGGTCACCAACGTTCCCGTGGCCGACGGCGGAGAAGGCACCCTTCAGGCCGCCGTCGGCGCCGGGTGCACGCGGCATCTCGCCACCGTTGCCGGACCGACCGGCATGCCGCTGGAGGCGGCCATCGCGGTCAAGGGCCAACAGGCCGTGATCGAAATGGCCGCGGCCTCCGGGCTGGATGTGCTGCCCGGCGGCCGGCTGCAGGCACTCACCGCCACCAGCCGCGGCACCGGGGAACTGATCAGCGCGGCCCTGGACCTGGGCTGCACCAGCATCGTCCTCGGCGTGGGCGGCAGCGCCTGCACCGACGGCGGCGCCGGGCTGCTCCAAGGCCTGGGTGCCATCCTGAAGGACGACGGTGGACGCTTCCTTCCGCGCGGCGGCGCGGCTTTGGCGCGGCTCGCCGAGGTGGACCTGTCCGGCCTGGATCCGCGGCTGGCCAGGGTTTCCTTCGTGCTCGCCTCGGATGTGGACAACCCGCTGCTGGGCGAGAACGGTGCCGCCGCGGTCTTCGGCCCGCAGAAGGGCGCCTCGGCGGAGGACGTGGCAACGCTGGACGCCGCCCTGGCCCAGTTTGTGCGGGTCCTCGGGCCCGAACTGGGAGCGGGCACGGCCGCCATGGCGCACCTGCCCGGCTCCGGTGCCGCCGGCGGCGTTGGTTTCGCGGCACTGGCAGTGCTGGAGGCGCAGCGGAGGCGCGGCATCGACGTCGTTATTGATTTGACCGGCCTGCGGGACAAACTCGCCGGGGCGGACCTGGTGATCACGGGCGAGGGCAGCCTGGATACCCAGAGCCTGGAGGGCAAGACGCCTATCGGTGTGGCCACTGAAGCCGCGGCGGCCGGCGTGCCCGTTTTCGCGGTCTGCGGCCGTACACTTTTGTCGGACACTCAGTTGGAATCGGCAGGGCTTGCGCAAACGTACGCCCTGACGGATCTTGAAAGTGACGTCTCCGTCTGCATGACCGAGGCGGGCAGGCTGCTCGAACGCATCGGCGCGGAGATCGGACGGCGGCTGCTGGCGGGTGATACCGCGGGCGGCAGGGAACTGGAAGCTCAGAGGGGAGCATAAGTGGGCGGCGAAGGAACTTCACGGGAATACGACCTGGTCATTCGGGGCGAGCGGATCCTGACGACGGCGGGGGTCGCCGCACGAGAGGTCGGCGTGCGGGATGGCTCGATAGTGGCCATCGAACCGCTGGGCAATGGGCTGCGCGGCCGCGAGATTCTTGAGCTCGCCGCCGACGAGACGCTGATCCCCGGGCTGGTGGACACGCACGTGCACGTCAACGAGCCGGGCCGCACCGAGTGGGAGGGTTTCGCCTCCGCCACCCGGGCCGCTGCCGCCGGCGGCGTGACCACCATTATCGACATGCCGCTCAACAGCATCCCGCCCACGGTCAACGCCGCCGCGTTGGAGGAAAAGCGCAACGCCGCCCGGGATCAGGCCTTTGTGGACGTGGGCTTCTGGGGCGGGGCCGTGCCCGGCAACACCGGAGACCTGCGGCCGCTGCACGACGAGGGCGTCTTCGGCTTCAAGTGCTTCCTGCTGCACTCCGGCGTGGACGAGTTCCCGCCGCTGGACGCGGACGAGATGGAAAAGGACATGGCGGAGCTGAAGAACTTCGACTCGCTGATGATCGTCCACGCCGAGGATTCGCGGGCCATCGAGCGTGCGCCGCATGCCGAGGGCGACCAGTACCAGCGTTTCCTGGCCTCCCGCCCGCGCGGCGCGGAGAATGTGGCCATTGCCGAGGTGATCGAGCGGGCCCGCTGGACCGGCGCCCGCGCCCACATCCTGCACCTGTCCTCCTCGGACGCGCTGCCGATGATCGCCAGTGCCAAGCGCGACGGCGTGAAGCTCACCGTGGAGACGTGCCCGCACTACCTGACGCTGCTGGCAGAAGAAATCCCGAACGGCGCGACGGCGTTCAAGTGCTGCCCGCCCATCCGCGAGGCATCCAACCGGGAGTTGCTGTGGAAGGGCCTCGAGGACGGCATCATCGACTGCATCGTCTCGGACCATTCGCCCAGCACCTTGGACCTGAAGGACCTGGAGAACGGCGACTTCGGCGTGGCCTGGGGCGGCGTTGCCTCGCTGCAGCTGGGGATCTCGCTGATCTGGACCGAGGCCCGGCAGCGGGGGATCCCGCTGGAACAGGTAGTGGACTGGATGTCCCGCCGCCCGGCCGAGCTTGCGCGGATGACGCGGAAGGGCCAGCTGGCGCTGGGTTACGACGCCGACTTCTCCGTCTTCGCGGCTGACGCGAGCTTCGTGGTGGACGCGAAGAAGCTCAAGCACAAGAACCCGATCACGCCCTACGACGGCAAGCCGCTGGCCGGCGTCGTCCGTCGGACGTTCCTGCGCGGCGCGGAGATCGACGGCGAGACGCCCACCGGCCGGCTGATCCGCCGCGGCACCGCCTGAAGTCCGGGGCCGATCCGCCCCTCCGCGGCGCCCCTCCGGCGTCGTCCCTCTAAGCCCGGCAGGCCGCGGCTACGGTCCCGGTCTGCCGACCAAAATGCTGCCAGCGCTGGATACTGAACGCAGGCAAGAAAATGGAGGCCTTCCCCTCGTGAACTGGTCCTCGAAAGTTGGACTGGCCAAGAAAGAGCCTACGCTGCAAGGGTCTGAGCATGTATTGCACCGGGCTCAAACTGGCTCATCGGAATCGAGGGTGTAAATAGCGTTGGCGCGTCGGTGCCCGGATAAAAGTCGAGGTCTTTCGATGATGGAAGTTCCTACACTGTCCGAAAGACCTCGACATGCCCAACGCTACCTTCGATGCTCCTGACCTGACCACCTTCTGCCGTCTCGATGAACTCGGTCTGGAAGCCGTCGGTCAGCAAGTGCGTACCGGGTACGTGGTACTGGAGTGCCGGGTGAATGACCCGGACGACTGGTGCCATGGCTGCGGTTCTCCAGGCATGCCCAGGGATACCGTGAAGCGAAGACTCGCGCATGAGCCCTTCGGCTGGCGGCCGACGACGTTGTTGGTGCGGGTCCGTCGCACCGGTGCACCGGCTGCGGGCGGACGTGGCGGCAAGATACTTCCAAATCAGCCGAGCCACGAGCGAAAATCTCCCGCCAGGGGCTGCGGTGGGCGCTGGAAGGCATCGTCATCAACCACCTCACCGTCAACCGGATCGCGGCAGGCCTGGGAGTGTCATGGCATACCGCCAACAACGCTGTCCTGGCAGAAGGCAAGCGCGTGCTCATCGATGATCCAGCCCGCTTTGACGGCGTGAGGGTCATCGGCGTGGACGAGCACGTCTGGCGCCATACCCGGCGCGGGGACAAGTACGTCACCGTGATCATCGACCTCACCCGATCCGGGACGGCACGGGACCGGCGCGCTTGCTGGACATGGTCGAGGGCCGCTCGAAGCAGGTGTCCAAACAGTGGCTCGGCGACCGGCCTCAGCAGTGGCGGGACGGGATCGAGGTCGTGGCCATGGACGGGTTCACAGGCTTCAAGACAGCCGCCGCCGAAGAGCTGCCCGACGCGGCACCGGTGATGGATCCCTTCCATGTCGTCCGCTTGGCCGGCGACGCCCTGGACTGGTGCCGGCAGCGGGTCCAGCAGCAGATACACGGGCACCGCGGCCGCGCGGGCGAATCGCTCTACCAATCCAGAAGGACGCTGCACACCGGCGCCGGGCTGCTCACCGAGAAGCAGACCGCACGGCTCACGGACTTGTTCACCGATGACAGGCACGTCGAGGTCGAAGCGACCTGGGGCATCTACCAACGCATGATCAGCGCCTACAGGGAACCGGATAGGAAAGCCGGGAAGAAGATTATGCAAGCAGTGATCCATGCCCTCAGCCGCTCAGTTCCCGCCGTACTGACAGAGCTGATCACGCTCGGCCGGACCTTGAAGCGACGTGCGCCCGACATTCTGGCGTTCTTCGACCGACCAGGGACCAGCAACGGCCCCACCGAGGCGATTAACAGGGCGACTCGAACACCTCCGCGGCTCAGCCCTCGGATTCCGCAACCTAACCAACTACATCGCCAGATCACTACTCGAAGCCGGAGGACTCAGACCCGGATTACACTCTCGATTCCGATGAGCCCTCAAACTCTTGAGTTTTGTCGAGATCCTTTCGGCGTTGTACCAGCGGATGTATTCCTTCAGCTGCTGCACCAAGGCGTCGCTACTGAGGAAGCGTGCGTGGTTGAAGAGTTCTTCCTTGCGGTGTCCGAAGAAGTTCTCCATCACCGCGTTGTCATAGCAGTTGCCCTTGCGGGACGTCGATTGGACGGCGCCGGCGTCCTTCAGGAGTTTCCGCCACGAGACGTGCTGGTACTGAAAACCCTGATCCGAGTGCACGAGTGGCTTGTCGCCGTCCCGAAGTGTCGCCATGTCAGGAGTCCTGGGCGCTGGCCGAAGGTCAGGATGTCGGCGTGGAGAACCCGGTAATCGGGCAGGTTGAAGATCGCGGTGGCAGCATCGGGGCGCGCGGCAGTAAGCTCGGTCAAGGCTCGTAGTTCCTGTCAGTGATGAATGCGTCGAGAACATCCATCACAGCAGGGCTACGGGCCCTTCACATAACTGGCCCGGTACCCGTTTTCACCACGAACCACGGAGAGCCGGCAAGACGGCAATGCTCTGGCCGTGGCCTGATCGGGGTTGATTGCGGCCCCAGCATACGGGCCGCAATCTTCTAAGGCCGCGCTCGGAAGTAGGCGGTCCTGGCACGGTTCCCGCCATAACCAGTAGCCAGTTCGGTAGAAATCGCCACACCTAACCGACTGAACCATCAGCCGGGGCAGCGCCGATGGAGGCGAACCAGGACCACGCTAAGAGAAGCCCTGAATCGTCAGGGGTCTAGCGGCCCTTTGCTATTCCGGCAGATGCGTGAACGGACGGTTGGCGTTGGGGAGAGGGACTCCGCAAAGATCAGTTCAGTAGACGGCGCCGGGTTCCGCCTGCGGGAGCACGTACTGCCAGTCCGACAGAACGTTGCGCCAAAATCCTAAACGAATGCGTACTTCACGCCGCTCCTGGACAAAAATGGACAAAAACAGCCACGGGATTGATACTGTCCTTGTGATACTCCTACGTTTTAGAGTAGAAAACCATCGAAGCATCCGCCACGAAGTGGAGCTTTCCCTCCTGTCGTCGCAGCACAAGGGCGTGCTTCCCGCGACCAGCTGGTCCGACTCGACCTTGCGGATGTGCGGCATATATGGCGCTAACGCTTCCGGCAAGTCGACGATCATTAACGCTCTTTCCTTTTTTAGAAACGCAGTCGCATACTCGGCGACATACTGGACCGGCAAGAACAAAGGTGTTCCTCATCAGCCTTTTGCCTTGGATGAAGATTCAAAAAATCGGCCCTCCAGCTACTCTGTCGATGTTGTAATTGACGACGTTCGTTACGAATATGGTTTTTCCACGTTGGGACAAAGAGTCGAAACGGAGTGGATGTACTCATACCCGGAGGGCCGTCCCCGCATTCTCTTCGAACGCAATCCTCATCACCAAGACGGATATAAGTTCGGCCCATCTTTCAGGGGCGGTTCAGCAAACATCGTTAGAGCCACGGGAAAAACTGAGCTTTTTCTGTCGAAGGCTGCCGCCATGCAGCATCCATTTCTCATGAACTTTCACGAGCAGCTGACAGACGGTATCGTGGTCACACGCTTCAGCGAAGTCGACCGACGTAATCGCGTCGGTGAAATTACTGCAGGACTGATTTCTGGTGAGGTTCTATTTTCGGATATCATCGCGCTCCTTCGTATGGCTGACGTGGGAATCTCTAATGTGGAGGTAGCAACAGAAGAGATGCCTGAGCGCATGCGTAGAATCATGAAAGCGATCATGGCTGTCGACCTATCCGATGAGGACTCCAAGGACGATGATGATAGGTCAGAACATGTGGAGTCCGATGATTCGGATGACTCCATAAGCGCAGAGCTTGAGGACACGCTGCAGAGGAACTTGGAGTTTCGCCACGTCGGCTACGGCGGTAAAGACTTTGTTCTGAGCGAGCACGTGCAAAGCACTGGAACCATGTCATGGCTAGCCCTGGCCGTTCCCGCATTGGAATGCCTGCGGAAAGGTCGTGTGCTCCTAGTCGACGAGCTTGATGCCAGTCTTCACCCCCAGCTCGCCCAAGCCCTTCTGCAAATGTTCCGGGATCCAGAAACGAACCCCAATGGGGCCCAGATCATATTCACCACGCACGACACTTACTACCTATCACCGACCTCACTGACGCCACTCCGCGATGACGAGGTGTGGTTTACCGAGAAAACAGAAGGTACGACTGACCTATATTCACTGGCGGACTTTTCCACTCGTACCAACGAAAACTTTGCACGAAAGTATTTGGCGGGACGATATGGGGCAATTCCTGCTGTAGTGCCGTCACTGGCGTCAGACTTGGTCAGGCCGTCAGTCCCCTCGAAAGTTGGAGAAGTGTGAAGCCCAACCGGGACATAGGCCGAAAACCTAAGAAACGTCGAGAGCGTACCCGGGTACTTGTTGTTACTGAAGGAACTCAGACGGAAAAGCAGTACTTTGAGCTTCTTGGGCAATATTTGAGGACGAAGGGGGTCCATCATTGGCCGACTGCTGTCAAGGGGATCGGCCGGGATCCGCTCAGCGTGGTCAAGGCTGCAGTGTCGAAGCGGGATGCAGATGATGAAACCTACGACTCCGTATGGGTAGTTGTGGACGTGGATGAACACACTACTTTGGTAGAGGGTATAGCTGAGGCCGCCGCGCAGAATATTCGCATCGTAGTGTCGAATCCCTGCTTCGAGATTTGGCTTCTTTGGCATATGCAGGATCATCGTCGAGCCGACTCTGGCGCAGCCATTCAGCGCCTTCTGAAGGAAGCTGGGCACAACGGTAAGTCGGTGTCCGCATCGTTCCCGGTAAACGAGTTCCCCCGTGCCTCCGAGCGAGCGCTGGCCGCGGACAGGGCATCCTGTTGTGGCTGCATTGGCTCGTGCCCGTCCAGTGCCATGCATGAACTCCTGGACTATCTTGTGCGCTCCTAAACTATCGGGAGGCCTTCCCCTGGTGAACTGGTCCTCGAAAGTTGGACTGGCCAAGTAAGAGCCTACGCCGCAAGGGTCTGAGCATGGTATTGCACCGGGCTCAAACTCTTGAGTTTTGTCGAGATCCTTTCGGTGTTGTACCAGCGGATGTATTCCTTCAGCTGCTGCGCCAAAGGAAGAACTCTTCTACCACGCACGCTTGCTCAGTGCGACGCCTTTGAAAACCTTGATAATTGCGGCTTTGAGATCAACCGGAGGATCCGGGGCATTCGCTGTAATTCTGATTCGGGTTTTTGCGCGGTCCCGGGATTTGTTCTCGGGTGGCCCTTCGGCTCCGGGCGTAGTCCGTCTTCGCCCTCGCTTCGGTATTGACGAGCCCACCTATCGATCAGCTGCGGAGAGGACAGCTGGAGCTCTTTCGTTAGGGCGACCCTGCCCTCTCCTGAAAGATACCGCTGCATAGTTTCGAGTTTGAACTCGAACGAGAACAACCGCTTCGTTGGTTTGGTCACCAGCGTCGTACCTCCGCGAACTCACCATCGGTCGTGTAACCGGAGGATCGCTTGCTCGCCCACCCCGAGCCTCGTCGCTACAGCTTTAGCACCCCAGCCGGTTTCAAACAACGCTACCGCGGCCTCGCGTTGCTCCTCGGATAACGAACTGACCTTATACATAAACTGCTCCCCGAAAATTAGAACTAAATTCTCAGTCCAACTTTCGGCGAGCAGTTCAGCGGGGGAAGGCCTCCATCAGTATTAGCTGGGGTGTCAGTTCACGCCGAGCGATTCGCGCAGCCGTGCCACGTGGCCCTTGGCGTCCACGTTGTACTCGGCCAGGCGGACGTTGCCCTCAGGATCGACGACGACGGTGCTGCGCAGCGTGCCGGTGAACGTCTTGCCGTTGAACTCCTTCTCGCCAAACGAGCCGTAGGCCTTGGCCACCTCGTTGCCGGTGTCAGAGAGGAGCGGGAAGGTCAGTGACTCGGCCTCGGCGAAGTCCTGAAGCGCTTCGGGCGCGTCAGGGGAGATGCCGACGACGTCGAAACCGGCGGCCTGCAGCGAGTTCAGGTTGTCGCGGAAATCGCACGCTTCCGTGGTGCAGCCCGGGGTGGCGGCCTTCGGGTAGAAGTAGACCACCACATTGCGGCCGGCGTAGTCGGCCAGCGACACCTTGCTGCCGGAGGCATCGGGCAGCGTGAAGGACGGGGCGGGGGTTCCTGGCTGGAGTTGCGTCATGGAGCAGTCCTTTTCGTATTGCGGAAGTTCTTTATTGCATTGCGAGAACTTTTTCCAGTCTATTCTCTACGGACCACCTTAGTCCAGAGTGACCGGGCCCAGCTCCGCCAGCAGCTCGCCGGGTCCCGGGTTGTCTTCCGCGCACTTGCCGCCGAGGTGGTTGACCACGCCCCAGACCGCATTCAGTCCCGTCGTCACGGCACCCTCTGCCCAGCCCGCCGTGAAGGAAACGTCGTCCCCAGCGAGGAAGATGCCGCGCTGCCGGGCAGGCAGTTGGTCCTGCTTGAAGTGCGTGAACAACCGCTGCTGGTAGCGGTAATGGCCGGGCAGGTTGGCTTTGAACGCACCCATGAAGTTCGGGTCGGCCTCCCAGGAGACGGTGATCGGCTCGCCGACAATGTGCGAGGCGATATTCACTTCGGGATAGATCTGCGCCAGCGAGTGCAGCATCAGCCGGACCCGCTCGTCGGCATCGAGCGAAAGCCACTTCAGGGCGTCGTCGTTCCAGGTATAGGAGAGCAGGATGACCGCCGGCTTATCCGGCCCGTTGTCCAGCAGGTAGGTGGCGCGGGGGAGCCGGTCGGTCAGGGTCATGCTGAGCACTTCGCGGCCGGTCGCCGGGTCGCGGTCCTTCCAGAACGGCCGGTCCACCATCACGAAGGTTTTGGAGGACTGCATGTAGTGGTTGCGCTCGATGGCGGTCCACAGGCCCGGCTCGAAGAGCGCTTCCTCGGTGTGGATCCGGGTGGAGAGCAGCCACGTCTGGCAGGTCACTACCGCCGAGCGGTAGCTGGCACTGTGGCCCCATTTGTCCGCGATGACGATGTCGCCGTCGGGATTTTCGTCGGTGGGGGCGGCGCGGGTAATGCTTGCCACGGCACCGCGGGCGCTGCCGCGGTGGAGACTGGCCAGCGAGGTCCCGGCCGGCCAGAAGGCACAGTCCTCGGGTGCGTGGTTCCAGAGCGCTTCCGGCAGCCGCTGGGCTCCGCCGACGATGCCCCGATGCAGGTCGTCGGCGTCGGTGTAGACCACGCGCAGGATTTCCAGGATGGAGTTGGGGAAATCCGTGTCCCAGCCGCCGGTGCCGAAACCGACCTGGCCGAATGCCTCGCGGTGTTCGAATCCGGCGGCCTTGAAGGCGCGGCTGGCGGCGATGAATCCGTAGAATGTCTGCTCGTCGAACTCCGGCAGCATCGCGTTCCACAGTTCCTTGATGCGGGCGGTGTCGCGTTTCCGGATGGCCTGCTGCATCTCGTCGAAGGACGCGTGCTCGCGCAGCGCCGCCTTCCACGCATCGGCCACCTCGCAGAAGAACTCCGGCAGGTCTTCGGGCTGCTCGGCGTAGTGTTTCTGCCCGCCCAGCTCGATGACAGTGCTGGTAGTGGGCCCGGACAGCGGGTTGGGGAACTCGGTGGTTTCCAGCCCGAGCTTGTCCACGTAGTGGTAGAAGGCCCTGCCGGAAACCGGGAAGCGCATGCCGCCCAGGTCCGCAACGACGTCGGGAGCCCCGGGGAATGCGGCCGTCTTCAGCCTGCCGCCGATCGAGCCGGCCTCATAGACAACCGGCTTCAGCCCCAGTTTCATCAGCTCGTACGCCGTCACCAGTCCGGACAGCCCGGCGCCCACCACGGCCACTTCCGTTCCGTGCAGGTGCTCCGGGACGGAACCCAGCCCGGCGGGGTGGGCGAGGTAGTGGTCGTAGCTGAACGGGAAGTCCGGGTTCAGCATGGTGATCGGATTCTCGTCCGCGGCGGCCGGGGCGTGGAGTTCGGTGGCCAGTGTCATGGTGCTTAGCTTTCGGTTGCTCGGGTGGTGGGGAAGGGGCCGGGAATCAGCGGCCGGCTGCCGACGGTGCGGGCTCGGCGGCGGGATCCTGGGCGGAAAGGTATTCGTAATCGTTGCGGCTTAGCTGCGCCACCCGGGAGTGGCGGCGGCCGTAGCCGAAGTAGGCGGCGGCGCCTACCAGCATCCACACCGCGAAGACCCACCAGGTGCTGGAGCCGAGGTTCGCCATGAGGTAGATACACATGACGGTACCCAGAATCGGGGTCAGTGGATAGAACGGTACCCGGAAGGTCCGCGGCAGGTTCGGCCGGGAGCGGCGGAGGTAGATCACGGAGAGGTTGACCAGCGCGAAGGCGAAGAGCGTACCGATGCTGGTGGCATCCGCCAGCTCGCCGAGCGGGACCAGTCCGGCCGTGAGCGCGACGGCGCTGCCGACGATCAACGTCCCCGCCACGGGAGTTCCGGTCCGCGGCGAGACGCGGCCGAAGACCTTGGGTACCAGGCCGTCCCGGGACATAGACATCAGGATCCGCGTCTGGCCGTACAGCACGGTGAGCACAATGCTCGCGATCGCCACCACGGCGCCGACGGCGAAGACCAGCGCCATCCACGGGTTGCCGGTCAGCTCCTGCAGGATCTGCACCAAGGCGGCTTCCGTACCGTCGAACCAGGTCCACTCGCGGGCGCCTATGGCGGCGACGGCGACGAGGATGTAGATGCCGGTGATGATGACCATCGACGCGATGATGGCGCGGGGAAGATCACGCTGCGGGTTCTTGGCTTCCTCGCCGGCGGTGGAGGCGGCGTCGAAACCGATGTAGGAGAAGAACAGGCGCGACGCTGCCGCTGACATGCCGGCCACGCCCATCGGCATCAGGGTTTCGAAGTGGCTGGCGCGGAAGGCCGTGAACGCGATGGCGATGAACATGAGCAGCACAGCGATCTTGATGACCACCATGACGGTGTTCACCCAGGCGCTTTCCTTGGCGCCGCGCACCAGCAGGACCATCGCCAGGACAACGACGGCGACCGCCGGAAGGTTCAGCACCCCGCCTTCGGCGCCGGGCGGGGCGGCAATCGCGGCCGGCAGCGCCAGGCCAAACGTCTGCAGCATCTCGTTGACGTACTCGGCGGAGCCGACCGCCACCGCAGCCACGGAGACCGCGTATTCGAGGACCAGGCACCAGCCGCAGATCCAGGCGATTCCTTCACCCATGGTGGCGTATGTGTAGGAGTAGCTGGAGCCGGAGACGGGGACCGCGCCGGCCATCTCCGCGTAGGAAATGGCGGAGAGCAGCGCCGCGAAGCCCGCCACCAGGAACGAGATCCAGATGGCGGGTCCGGCCAGCGGAACCGAGGCGCCGAGGACTACGAAGATGCCGGTGCCCAGGGTGGCGCCGACGCTGATCATGGTCAGCTGCCAAACGCCGAGGCTGCGCCTCAGGCGGGGGCCGCCGGAACTGCCGTCAGCGCCGGTACCGGCCTCGTTGAGCATCTGGCCGAGCGGCTTGCGTCGCAGCAACTGGCTGCCCAGGGGCAGGCCCCGGCGCTTCGTTGCGGGAGGGGTGTCGATCATTCTCGGTTCCAATCTGGAGGCTTCTTCCGTTCCACCAGCGTGCCATGTGAGACAGCTAACAAGCTGGGGCAAAATGACCTACACTCTTCTCGCATGAGACATTCTGCACCATCCGCCGGTGGCGGGGAGGACGCCCGGCCTGTACCGGCGGGCGCCGACCAGTTTAGCGGCAGCACGGCCGGAGCCTTCGCGGCGGTCTCGCTGGAACGCTTCCTGGACCGGCTGCCGGACACCCTGACGGTGGTCCACGACGGCCGGCAGGGCGCTACGGAACCGGCCCTGGTCCGGTGGGTCGAGCCGAGCGAGCTGGAGGACCCCGCCCCGTACCTGCTGGAGGGCGAATTCGTCCTGACCGCCGGACTCCCGTTCCTCGACGACGGCGGGACCCCCGAAGCCGTGGACCGGTACATCGAACGGCTGGTGCAGGCGAAAGTCTGCGCCCTTGGTTTCGGTATCAGCCCCTACTTCAGCGACGTCCCCCAGACCCTGGCCGAGGCCTGCCGCAAGCACTCCCTGACGCTGGTGGCGATTCCGGAAGAAGTTCCCTTTGCCGCGTTGGGGCTCGAATTCGCCCGGCTGCTGGAGGCGGAGAACCTCAGGGTGCTGCGCCTGCTCTCGGAAGCAAACAGGCAGCTGATGCGCGCCGTGCTGACTCCGCGTCCCGAGGCCGAACTGCTGGAGGCGCTGGTGCGGAACGTCCCGGTGTGGGCAGTGCTGGTCGGCGCCAACCGGCGCGTCCGCTCGCGCGCCGTCCCCGCGCCACTGCAAGTCGGCGTGCCCGAGGCCGCGGAACTGGAACCGATGCTAGCCAGGCTCTTCGCCGGCAGCGGTCCGCGGGTCGAACTGGAAAGCTTTGACGCGCCCGGGGCTCGGCGGGTGGTGGGGTATCCGCTCCGCAGCACCCGGGACGCGAACCTGGGGGCCCTGGTTGTCGGTGCGGGGAACCCGCTGGAACCGGTGGAGAGGAACATTGTCGAGACCGCCGTCGGGCTGTTGGAAGCCTTGCTGCGTCAACGTACTGTCGGCTCTCTGGCACCCAGCCAACTGGCAACGGCACTGCTGCTGCACCCGGAAACAACGACGGCGGGGTCCCGGCACTCGCAGGCGGTCGGCAGGCTGGTGGCGCAAAGTGTGGCCGCGCCACGCCATGCTGAACTCCGTGTGGTTCAGGGCTTCCGGGCGGGCGGGCCGGCTCTGGAACCAACGGAAAAAGCGGGCGCCTCGCACGGGACAGGAGGCGAGGATCCGGTCCGCGGACTGCTGCAGTGGCGGCGGATCTTCGACACGAAGCTGGTGGAAAGCACCGACTACGGGTTCGCCGCCATCACAAGGCTGCGGGTGGACGACGCGGTGGTGGCAGAGGTGGAGAAACTTGGCTGGCACCTTGTCATCTCCGATACGGCCGAACTGCCGGAGCTGCCCGAGGCCTACCATCGGGCCACGTCGCTGCGGCAGCAGGCACAGATTGCCGGGCGCAGTGTCAGGGCTGACCAGATCGAGTTCTCCGTCACCGGCCTGCTGGGTCCGGAGGCCGGGTCGATGCTGTTCAACCGGAGCTTCAGCCCGCTGCGGCAGCTGGAGCCGGAGCGCGCCTCCGCCCTGCTGGCGGTGCTGCGGGCGTGGCTGGAGGCGAACGGCAGTTGGGATGGCTCGGCCAAGGCGCTGGGCCTGCACCGCAACAGTGTTCGGCGGCAGATCGGCCAGGTGGGGGAGCTGCTGGGACGCGACCTGGCCGACGCGCAGACGCGGGCCGAACTCCTGATCGCACTGAACTACAGCCCGCCGGATCTGCTGCCTGATCCGTCATAGCTAGTTCCAATATCGGAAGGACGTCTACGACGAGGTCGTTGAAGAGTTCAGCAGCTGCCTCGCTGCCACCACCCCCGGCGATCCGACCAATCTCAAGACCTAGCTGAGCCCGCTGTCCTCGGAAGCGGCCGCTGACAACCTGGCCAAGCAGGTGGATGCCGCGGTCGCCAAAGGCGTAGTCGCCTGGACCGGCGGAGGCAAAGTCGGCGGCGATTCGGCCTTCTTCCAGTCGACCGTGCTAACCGGCGCCACCCGCCGATGTTCCTTTCCAAGCAGGAACTCTTCGGACTTTTCGCCATGGTCTTCCAACCATCTACCGAGCCAAAGCGATCGAGCTGGCCAACAACTCCCCATTCGGCCTGCGCGCCTCTGTGCACACCGATGATCCGGAGAAGGCGCAGCGTGTGGCCGACGGGCAAGAGGCCGGTATGGCCCTTATCATCCAAGAGCCGGGCAGCAGAATTGCCGTTCGGCGGCATCACGCGCTCCGGCGTCAGCCTCGAACTGGGCAAGTACGGCATGGACGAATTCGTCGACAAAAAAGTCATCCGCACGGCCGATTAGCCTTCCTGCTCCTGCAGGCTTGTCGTAAGCGCCGTTATCGGCTTTGCCTCAGCAACCATCCGGGGGTAAGTGGAGCAGCGCGGGCGGGTTCAGTTCTCGCAGTCGGCGCAGTAGGCGTGGGTGTCCTGCTGCCGGGCGATCTGGGAGCGATGCCTGACCAGGAAGCATGAGTAGCAGGTGAATTCGTCGTCGGCCTGCGGGATGACCTGAACGTTGAGCTCCTCGGTGATGAACTCGCCGCCGGGGACACCGGCTCCGTCCAAGCCGTCGGCCTCATCCAGTTCCAGTGTGACGCTGCGGGCGCCGGGTGCATTTGCGGACTGCACGGCCCCCAATGACTTCTCCTGGGACTCCTTGACGTCGGGACGGATCTCGTCGTAATCGGTTGCCACTTGGCTTGTTCTCTTTTCTTTCAGAATTGGATGACCGCGGTACAACGTACAGCACCCGGCTGTTATTCCACAGCCAGAGTCCACGTGAAATCCAAAGGGTGGGACGCTGTCATATGCGCTGTTGCGGGCGTTGCTGATATCGGGCCGCGGAGTCACTTGGTGGACCGGGTATGGAAGCCTGCCCCTTTTGGTAAGCATGCTGATTATAGTGGAAGGATGCCGGATCTGAATAACTGGCCAACGCCGCGGCTGCTCTCGACCGCCGCCCGGTTGGTTGAGCATGCCTGGGATGAGAACCTCGCCGGCGCGGGCCTGACTCATGCGGGTTTCATTGCGCTGGAAGTTCTCGACGCACAAGGCCCGATGACGCAGGCCCGGCTTGCTGGCGGAATCCGTGTGCAGGCGCAGACCATCGGAAAGACCCTGGCCAGGCTGGAGGCCCACGGGCACGTGACCCGGGTACCTGGCGTGGCTGACAGGCGCAGCCATCAGGTCGCTATCTCCGAGCCGGGCAAGAGGGCGCTGGACGAAGCCCGTCAGCTTGAGCTGAACATGCTGTTGGGAGGGGAAGTCGCTACGAAGGAATTGCGGGAGCTGCTGGTCACTGTTGTCCGAAGGCTTGGGTCCGCCCGCTGGGACTGACAGAGCCGGAAGCCGGCCCTCCTGCCGCCGGGGTGCCCTAAATCGTCACCGGATACACAAACACTCACCGGTTACGGCCGATAGGGGCAACGTGCTGCGCGGAAGGTCGCCACGGTATTAATGTTGATGTTTGGTCTGGCCGCGGTGCAGCCGTTCAGGAAGTAGTGTCTGCCAAGGCTTCTTCTGTGATGCCGTAAGGCACGTCTTCGCTCATTTCAACAGTGAACTGGCCCGGTCCGGTCCTGGTAACCAGGATGCCGTGAGTTCCCTCTTTAACGGCAAGGCCCCGAAGCTCGTCCACGACGATATCGAGCAACTGCTGTGCTTCCGCGGCCGTGGTGGCCGTGATCTTCCTTTTCGTCGTCACAATCATGGAATCCATTGTCCCCTCAAATGTCAGAGCCGGCCGTCCGCAGCCGGCTGCGAGTTCGCCCCTTGCTCCTGCGCCGCCACGGGAAAAGCCCAGGCGGATCAGGGCAGGTATTGTCAGGACCCGGAGGCGAACCTGTCTCCGGCCATCCCCGGGTGGCAAGTCTCTTAAGCTCCAGCCCGCCACGTCTCGGACGCCAGCACCGTTATCTGCGTTCGGCGCCCCGCTTTCAGCCCGGGAGGATTGTCCCCGCGTCGGGGAACCGGGCGGCTTCGTCGCGCAGGCTGCTGCCGAACTCTCCGTGGTACAGCGACTGAATCAGGGCGAAATGGAAGCCCTCGGCCTGCTCCAGCGTCTTGAATTCCGCAACGATCCAGCCGACGTCCGGGTCTTGCTGTGCGCGCCAGTCCCAAAGGACTGTCTGAAATTCGCCCGGCTTCAGGTCGACGGTGACGGCGGTGATCGCCCCGATCCTGTTCATCTGCGACAAATGGCCTTGACCGACCAGCGTGTTCATGACGTACGCGGCCACCGACGCATCAACCTGGTGGCCTTCACCGCCGGCCGCGAAAAACTCCTGCACTTTGCTCTCCTCAATACTGCACCGACTTCTCAGGCTACCGGGGCAGGGAGGGGAACAGGGCGGCGTTTCCAAGGGGTCGTCCCCGGCCAACGCGACTTCCATGACAGGAAAAACATGAGATACCGGCCGCTGCCGCCGCTGCAGACCGGCTTTGCGGATCCAGGGACGGCCGGCGGGAGATAGCCGGTTGCCACACGGTTTCACCCCGCCGGTACCCAGTAGGACCCAGAGGAACAGGTCCCCGAGTCAAGGGCGTAACTGCCGGAACCCGGGCTCAGCGGAACCCTTTACAACCCGGTTCTGCAACCACGGTAAAAAAGCACAGCGGCTACCGTACGGAAGCTAGTCGAAGGAAATGTCGTGGGCCAGGGCCTCGATTTCCTGCCGGCGGGCCTCATCCGCCCTTTGCTTTGACAGCACCTCTTCGTCCCGCTGTTCCTGCTCCCGGCGGGTCTGCTCGCTGATGTCCCTGATCAGGGAACCGATGATGGAGGCCAGGCCGGCTTTCAGCTCTTCCAGGCTGGTGTTGACGATCTGCAGCCGCGCCTCGTCTATCACCAGGCTGACGTGTCCGTAGCCCTGCTCGGTGAGCCGCTCGTGGGCCGCGGGTCCCTTGATCAGTCTCGCTTCGGCGGGAAGGACACGCCGGGAAAACGCGGCCGAGACCGTGTATCTGGCCGGGGCGTCAGCGGCGTAGAGTTCCCGCGAAACCGCCACCACGGATGTCAGCCGCAGTGTTGACTCAGGCGAGCTGTCCCCGGCCGCTTCACGGGATGACACATTGACGCTCATGAACCCATTTTCCCACCGGTGCCTGTCATTGTCCCGCGCGGGAGGGCAGGGAGCACCGGTTTTTGGCGCATTCCACGGCGCCTCTCCGATCGCCGATCTGATATGCCCGTGGCCTTGCTCACAGAGCCGCCCACGGGTCGCCGGTCCCTTGATCGGCCTTCGGTCGTTCCAATGGTTTCCACCTCCTTCGTGAACACTTCCATCAGCCGGTACCAATATGAAAACGGGCCGCCTGAGGAGCTCACATAGTGGAGTCTGAAGTACTCGCTCAGGCGGCAGTTCCATGCCTCCGAGGGCTGGAAGGCTTACGGGCGGGGCCAGCCCGGATGAACAAGGCAAACTTCCCTGTAGCGGATGAAGGAGAAGTGTGGCAATAAGGAATAGGCAGCAGGCAGGCGTGATGCCCCTGTTGGTGATCGCGACAGCGCAGTTGATGCTGGTGCTGGATGACTCGATCGTGAATATCGCGCTGCCGAGCATTCAACGGGAGCTGGGCGTGGATGCGGTGCATCTGCCCTGGATCGTCAACGCCTACATCCTCGCATTCGGTGCCCTTCTGCTTCTGGGCGGCCGGACCGGTGACTTATGGGGCCGGCGCCGCATCCTGCAGCTGGGCATCGCACTTTTCGTGCTGGCCTCACTGGCCGGAGGCCTCGGACAGAACGCGGAGATGCTTATCGTCGCCCGCGCTGCGCAGGGTGTGGGGGCAGCGATGGTCGCGCCCAACGCCCTGGCACTAATCGCCACGACCTTCGCCGACCGCAAGACGCGCGACACTGCCTTGTCCCTCTACGCCGCGATGTCCGCCCTCGGCATCGTCATCGGGCTGCTCCTCGGCGGTGTCCTGACGGACACCCTCGGCTGGCGGTGGGTGTTCTTCATCAACATTCCCATCGGCCTGCTCGTGCTCGTGGGCAGCCGCACCCTCGTCGCCGCGGACCGCCACCAGGGGCGGCTCGGCATTATCGGCGGGGTGCTCGGTACCGGCGGCATGGTCGCCCTCGTGTACTCCATCACCCGGTTCGGCGAGGCCGGAATCACCGACCCGGCCGCGCTGCTCCTGCTCGGGGCCGCCGTCGTCCTGCTTATCGTCTTCACCCTCACTCAGGCCCGCAGCCGCAACCCCCTGGTCCCGCTGAGCCTGTTCCGGGACCGCAACCGCGCCGGCGCCTATGCGGCGATGCTGCTGCTGGCCATCGGCCCTATGGGTTCCTTCTACGTCATCACCCTCTACCTCCAGCAGGTCCAGCAGCTCAGCCCGATCCAAACAGGTCTGTCTTGGTTGCCGTTCGCGGCCGGGCTCGTGCTCGGCGCCGGTGGCGCCCCGAAACTGCTGCTGCGGATCGCTCCGCGCTACATCGCCGGGGCCGGGGCGCTCCTCAGCGCCCTGGCTGCACTCTGGTTCTCCGCTATCGACGTCGACTCCGGTTACTGGCTGCATCTGGCACCGGCCATGTTCGTCCTCGCGCTCGGATTCGGCCTCGGCATCATCGCGCTCACCCAAGCGGCCGTCTACCGTGTCGACCCGGACAAGGCCGGCATCGCCTCGGCCCTGCTCAACTCCGCCCAGCAGATAGGCGTCGCGCTCGGCCTGGCCCTGCTGGCCGGAATCGCCGCGACCGTTTCAATCGGACAGGAGTACGCAGATGCCGCCACAGGCGCCGCTCTCACGGCCGGCTACAGCACGGCACTAACAGCCGCGGCCGGTCTACTGGTCGCCGCAGGAGTACTGGCACTTGCCACGCTCAACCCCCGCCCTACCCCCGAACACGAAAAGTCCGGCACGATGGCGGATGCGGCGGGACCGACCACCTGAGAACCTCGGCTCCTCCTCATGTCCAAGCTGGTGGCCGGAGGTGTCCAACCGCGAGGCCAACTGCCTGCCTCCAGCGATCGGCCGCGCAGTCCCTCCATGGCGGGACCATCAATTCAGCTTTTATCGGCGTTGACTCTTCCGCCTTTGGTTGAGGAGACAAGCGATGCAGGGGAGCATCGTCCTGCTGACCGGGGGTTCGTGTCACTGTCCACACAAGCGGCGGGCATCAGCAGGGAGCAACAGATCCCGGAACAGGCGCGGAGGCACGTCTTCTCAGGAAGGCCGGGTCGACGACGATACCAAGACCCGGAAGACATCGGACGTGGCCCGGCGGCAATGTTGGCATTCAGCCGGAGAAAGGCCGAGCGCGGCCGCAGCCGTTCCGCTTTGCATCTGAAGAGGCATAAGAACCGCGGCCAGCAATGCTAGTGGTAGGGCTACGGCTGCTGCCAGGCACGGTAAAGCGCAGGGCGGCGGTCACGAAGGTAGGGCACGTGGCGGCGGGCAGCAGCGACGTCGTCGGCGGTGATGTCTGCCCACAGGACTTCGAACGCCGTGTCGGTTCCTGCCTGGGCGAGCAAGGCGCCGTCGGGGCCAACGATCACGCTGAGGCCGCCAAGCAGCAGCTCCTGGCCGGCGTCCGCGGGCAACGCCCCGGTGTGGTTGGCGTAGGCGATGGCCAGCTGGCTTTCCAGGGCGCGGGCCCGCAGCAGGATTCCGGGCACGTCCTGGAAGCCGGATCCGAGCGCCGTCGGCACCAGCGCCACGTTAGCGCCGGCGTCGGCCAAGGCCCGGACGGGCTCGGGGAATTCGACGTCGTAGCAGATCAGCAGGCCCACCCGGGTGCCCTCGAAATCCACCGCCGACGGCGCAGCTTCGCCCGGCACAAAAACCTGCTGTTCTTCGCGATCGAACAAATGCACCTTGGCATACTGGAGGAGCTCATTCCCGGCCCGGTCCAGCAGCGCAGCGGTAATGTGCCAGCCGCCGCCCGTGGCTGCTGCCGGGGCACTGTAGACCAGCCCGATCCGGTGTTCGCGCGCAATTCGGGCGGCGCCGTCGTCGATAGCGCGGGACAACTCCGGACCCAGGGAGGACTGAATGGCCAGAGGTGCGTAACCGCAGATGAACAGTTCAGGGGTGACCAAGACGTCGGCTCCCGCTGCCTCCGCCTCGGCTGCGGCGCGAGCAACCAGAGCAAGATTCCCCGCGACGTTCAGCACCTCGCCGGCAGCCTGCATCACCGCGATCCGCATCCGGTCCTCCTTCTATATTTAAGTACCCGCCGGAATCAGCCTAAGCGGAAATGGCGCAGCACGGCAGGATAAACTGCACCTGCCCCAAGTCGCGCAGGGATGAAACGCACAGGACCCTCGACCAACAGGAGAGACAACGATGTTCGCAGGTTTGAGTGCCTTCCCCCTGACCCCTCTGTCAGATGACGCGGTGGATGAGGCTGCTTTCAGCCGCCTGGTCGAACGGCTCGCGGACGCGAAGGTGGATTCCATCACCGCGCTCGGATCCACGGGGTCCTACGCCTACCTCAGTGGTGAGGAGCGAAGCCGCGTAGCCCGCCGGGCTGTTGAGCACGCCGATGGAATACCGGTGTTCGTTGGCATCGGGGCGCTGCGGACCTCGCAGGTCCTCGCAAACGCTGAAAAGGCCGAGCAGGCAGGCGCTTCCGGCCTCCTGCTCGCGCCCATGACGTACCAGCCCCTGACCGACGACGACGTGTTCGTACTGTTCCGGACGGTCACCGTCAATTCATCGCTGCCCGTCATCGTCTATGACAATCCGGGCACCACGCACTTCACCTTCACCACCGAGCTCTACAGGCGCATCGCGGAACTTCCCGGTATCGCTTCCATCAAAATCCCCGGTGTTCCGGACGATCCAGAGCAAGCACGGGCACGGATCCAGGGAATCCGGGCAGCTGTCCCGGCGCACGTGACCATCGGGGTATCCGGCGATGCCAAGGCGGCAGCGGGCCTGGCCGCCGGCTGTGACACGTGGTACTCGGTCATCGCCGGCACCCTGCCCGCGCCGGCCCTGCGGATTACCCGCGCTGCCCTGGAAGGACGGGTCTCCGACGCATTCGCCGAGTCTGAACGGCTCGCCCCGTTGTGGCAGTTGTTCGCCGAGTTCGGCGGGAGCATCCGGGTTGTCGCAGCCATCGCGGAACAGCTGGGACTCGTACCGAAGGGGAGTCTGCCCTTGCCGATCCAAGGGCTGAACGAGGAGCAGCGTGCCCGTGTGGCCGGGACTATCCAGGACCTCGGCCTCGACCGGTAGTGCGGCACCGGGTCAGTTGTCGGCGGAGTCCTTGAGCTCAATGTAGTCGATGATCATGAACCCGTCCCATGGCACCAAGGCCACGTACCATTCCTGGGCCTTGACGGTCTCGGCCGAGACGGGCGGGAATCCTTCCCCGCGTGGGGGAATGTACGCGGCGTCGAACTTCAGGAAGGTGCCGGCGTCGGTGCTGGAGTGTTCCTTCATACTCATGAGTTCGTATTCGCCGTTGGTGGGGTCGCCCGCTTTCATAGCCAGCGCGATGTTCCGTTCGGTCAGGTCGCGCTGCTCGTCGTAATACGCTTCCCACGCCACGTCCGACCGGGTGACGAAGAGTGTGCCGGCATAGGCGTCGCGGTGGAGCTGGGCGAGGTCTTCGGCGCAGCTCCCCGGCAGGGCCGCTCCGCTCCACGGCGGGGAGGCGGCTAGTTCGGTGCCGGCATTGGCCCAAGCGGTGTAACTGGCCAGTACATTGGCGGCCACCTGTGCCGCGGAGCCTTGGTCGATTGGCTCGGCCTGCACCGAGGCCGGGTCCACTGCGGGGCAGGTGGGAGTCGCCGTCGGCGTTGGTGCAGGTTCCGGGGCGTTGTCGCTGCAGCCGGCCAGCAGGGCCGCGGCCGCCAGCATCATGACCGTTCCACGCCTGGCGTTACGCACAGCTTCCCCCTGTGAAGTCCCACGGCCCATCCGGCCCGGACCAGCCTACCGGGTTCATGTGCCGGCCACGTTTAACGACGGCGCCCGGAAGACGCCTAGCATCTAAAGCGTGACGACGGCGGACCAGCAGCCCTGGCCGGGGCATCCGAAGGGCAGCAGGGCCTACCGGCATATGCTGATTGCGCTGCTCTTCGGCGGACTGGCCACCTTCGCTCAGCTCTACTCGGTGCAGGCCGTGCTGCCCGGCATCGCCCGCGACTTCCAGGTTTCGGCGGCCGACGCTGCCCTGAGCGTTTCCGCCGCCACCATCGGCTTGGCGCTCGCGGTCATCCCGTGGTCCGCCATCGCCGACCGCGCCGGCCGGAAACGCACGATGACCTGGGCGATCAGTGCCGCCGTCGTACTTGGTTTGCTGCTGCCGCTCGCCCCGACGTTTCCTTCGATGCTGGCGCTGCGCTTTCTGGAGGGTGCGGCGCTGGGCGGGATCCCCGCCGTCGCACTGGTGTACCTGAACGAGGAGGTCCAGCGGCTGCACGCTGCGGTGGCCGCGGGCACTTATGTCGCGGGCACGACCATCGGCGGCCTCGCCGGGCGGCTCGTGGCGGGGCCGGTGGCGGAGTTTACCGACTGGCGCGCGGGCGTGCTCGCGGTGAGCCTGCTCTCCGCGGCCGCCGCGGTCCTCTTTGTCCGGCTGGCCCCGGCGCCGCGCGGTTTCCGGCCGGTGGTCCGCGGGCAGGGGCCCAAGCTGGCCGAGCGGATCCTCATCAACCTGCGCTCGCCACGGCTGCTGGCACTCTACGCGCAGGGTTTCCTGCTGATGGGCGGCTTCGTCGCGGTCTACAACTACCTTGGCTTCCGGCTCGAGGCGCCGCCGTTCAACCTGCCGACGTCGCTGGCCAGCCTGCTCTTCCTGGCATACCTGGCCGGCACGGTGTCCTCGCGTTTGGCGGGCGGGCTGACGGTGCGGTTCGGGCGGCTGCGGGTGCTGCTCGCCAGCATCCCGGTGATTATCGCGGGACTGGCGATCACGCTGGCCGACTCGCTGCCGGTCATCCTGGTGGGCCTGGTGGTCTTCACCGGAGGATTCTTCGGCGCACACTCGGTCGCGTCGGGCTGGACACCGCGCCTGGCCACCGTGGGCCAGTCCCAGGCCTCCGGTCTCTACAACCTGTTCTACTACGCCGGCTCGAGCCTGCTCGGCTGGGCTGGCGGCCTATTTTTCGTGCTGTTCGGCTGGTCCGGCGTCGCCATCTTTGCCGCCGTCCTCGCGCTGTTCGCAGGTACGACGGCGGTGCTCGCCTTGCACGGTTCCGAGGCGAAATAGCCGCTAGAGGAGCTGGTCGCCGGCCTGCCCGATCCGCCGTCGTAAACCTAACCGGAGCCTCCGGATCAAGGGTTTTCCAAGATGGGGGTGACGTACTAGGTGCAGTACTTCTTGTGGGGATTAGTACTTGCATCGAGAGGCTTTAGTCATGGGGAACGGTCTATCCAATCTTTTGCGGCGCGGAACGGCGCCCACCACCAACGTCAGGACCGGTTCCACTGGTTCGGCTGGCGTGCTGGATCTCTACATCAACGAGGGCTTTGTGCCCATGGTCGACGGCGCGCTGGTCTACCACCGTGGTTTTGGAGACCGCCAGACGGCGGCGTCGGACCCGAACCCGAGCCTGAGGATATCCCCGCGCATCTTTACCGCGTCCGGCCAGGTGGTCGAGAGCCGTACCTATCCGCTGGGCCGGCCGCTGCCGCCCCATGGCAGGCCCGCGCCGGAACGTTCGGATCCGCAGGAAGAGTACTACTACCTGCCGAAACGCCGATACTGGGCCAGCTATTTTCCGGAGCGGACCATTATCGCGGAGGTGGGAAGTACCATCAGGCTGCGCATCCACAACCGTCTTTCGCAGCCCCACGAACTGATGATCCACGGCGCAGGTCCGGACAGGGGCGACAAGACCAGCGGACCCATTCCCGCCGGCGCGACGGCGACTCTGCACTTGGCGGCCCCCGCTCCGGGAACGTACCTCTATACAGATCCCACCAACGGTGCTGTTGAACGAACACTGGGCCTCTACGGCGCACTGGTAGTTATCGACCCTGCCCGGGCTTGGCATCTTGGCCCGAACGGTCCGGAGTTCGAGCGCCAATGGCTGTGGATGTGCCATAACGTGGTGCCGGAGTGGGCCAGCGTTGCCTCGCGGGGCGGCAAGCTCGACAGCATCGGAACCGACGTAGCTCCGCGCTACTTCAATCTGAATGACGAGGCCGGCTTCCGGTCCCTCGGCGTCTCCGATGACCCTGAATTGAACGAAGAGCGGGAGGAAGACAGCCTTCCCTCCGGGTTTCCCCGTTTGACGGATGTACGGAACTTCAGCCAGTCGCCGGCTACGGGAACGGTCCGGACCGGACAGCTGATCCGGATGGTCAATGCCGGCATCGTGGGACACCAGCTGCACTACCACGGCAATCATGTCTGGACCGTCCGGGAGAACGGGCGGGACTTCCCGCGTGAGAAGGGGACTGTGATGGCGGACGGCCACGTCAGCCTCCAGCAGTGGGAAGATACCGTTTCCCTTGTGCCTCTTGAACGTAAAGAAGCGATCCTGCCGATGGTGCGTCCGCCGGACTGTGTCGACGCCGTTTGGGAAGCCCGTAAGGAAGACTGGCGGTACCCCATGCATTGCCATGCGGAACCTTCGCAGACGGCGGCCGGCGGCCTGTACCCTGGCGGCCTGGTCGCAGACTGGGTACTGGCCGGAGAGCAGGAGGCCGAGGCCCACCATAAATACGAGAGCCAGGTGGATTTCGCTTCCGACCAGCCCCATGAGGGCAGCCCGGAAACCCTTTTCCGGCAGCGCCCCGACGTCTCGATGACATTCGACTTCTTCAGCCGTAAGCTCGAATTCCCGGATGGCGCTGAACATGAAGTGTGGAGCTTTGCTACTGACAGCAAGGACCGGGGTCTGCCGGGTCCGCTGGCGCGGTTCACCGAAGGCGAGATCTTCCACGGAACCATTGAGCCGAGCAAGCGCGTGCACACCATCCATTGGCATGGCATTGAGCCCGATCCAAGGAACGACGGCGTGGGCCACACCTCCTTTGAGGTCACCGGTGACTACACCTACCAACTCAGGCCGGACGTGGGCGAAGCAGGAAATCCGAACCGCGGTGGATCCGGCACGTATTTCTACCATTGCCACGTCAATACGCCACTGCATGTCGAGATGGGTATGTTCGGCGTGGTCATCGTCGACCCTGCCATTGACCGCGTGAAGCCGCCGAGGCCGGGGACCAGACGCGCTTTCGTTGACGGCCCGGAGTACGACATTGCCACCGAAACAGTGCTGCTGCCCTACTCGGTGGACCCGAGCTGGCATGAGAAGAACCATGCAGCAGGACTCTCCGGCGAGGACGCCGGCCTGAACCGGTTCAAAGCCAAGCACTTCTATACCCTGGGCGGAGTCGTTCCCAAGCGGCCGGGCGGCCGACGGGTATGGGCCTTCTCCAGCATGAAAGCGAATCTGAAGAGCAGCGGGCGCGCACCAACCCTGGTCCGTATGGTCAACGTGGACTATTTCCCTACCCTGACGGAATTCACCGATCTGAAGGGGAAACCGGTGGCGATGGCCGACCTGATTGCCCATGATGGGCGTCCCTTCCGCAACACCGCGGATCCCAACGGCCCGTCCACGCCCGTCTGGTCCAGCAAATATCCGCTCCGCACCAGCAAGATAGCTTCCGGCGCGGCGGAAAAGTACGACTTCCTGCTGCGCCCGCCCGCGCGCGGCAAGTACCTCATGCACATCAAGTTCCTGTCCTGGGTGCCTGGGCAGGTGCGGGCCACCAAGACGATAACCATCAACGCTGAATAGGAGGCGCGAAGCGTTCACCGAAGGCGTAGCGCCTGCCGGATCAACCACGGACCCGAGGTGGTTTTAATAGATCACCAACTGTTCGAGGAAGTGCGCTGTGAACGCAACACCCGGCGCCGGTCCAGCCCCCGGCGCCGAAGACCCGCTTGATGCCTACTCACGGACCGTCATCCGCGTGGCGGAGTCCGTTACCCCGCACGTGGCTGCCATCGAGATGGCGCGCCATGGCCGCAACGGTCCGGTCCGGGTGGGTGCCGGTTCGGCCGTGGTATTCACCGAAGACGGTTACCTGCTGACCAACGCGCATGTGGTCGCCCGCGCGAATGCAGGGCGGGCAGTATTTGCGGACGGAAGCGCCGCGGACATCGACATCATCGGCGCCGACCCGCTGTCCGATCTGGCCGTCCTCCGCGGACTGTCGGCCACGCCGGCGCCTGCCCGGCTCGGTGATGCCGAAGCGCTGCGGGTGGGACAGTTGGTCATTGCTGTTGGCAACCCGCTGGGGCTGAACGGCTCCGTTTCCGCAGGAGTGGTGAGCGGTCTCGGCCGCTCGATGCCTGCCTGGTCCGGCGGCAGCAGGCGGGTGATCGAAGACGTCATCCAGACGGACGCTGCGCTCAACCCGGGCAGTTCCGGCGGCGCGCTCGCCGACAGCCGCGGGTATGTGGTCGGCATCAGCACGGCCGTGGCCGGCGCCGGTCTGGGCCTGGCCATCCCCATCAACGCCACCACGCGCCGCATCATTTCCGCACTGCTGACCGACGGGCGGGTCCGGCGCGCCTACCTTGGCCTGGTCAGCACCCCGGTGCAGCTGCCAGCCACCGTGAAGCTGCGCAACGGGCAGCGCCACGCGCTGCGCGTCGTCGAGGTCATTCCCGGTTCACCGGCCGCCAAGGCCGGCCTGAAGCAGGGCGATCTGGTGGTCAGCGCCGGCCGCCGTCCGGTGGCCAGCGCCGAAAGCCTGCAGAAGCTGCTCTTTTCGGACGCCATCGGTGTGCCCTTCCCCGTCACCGTCATGCGCTCGGGCGCGCTGGTGGACGTCATCGCCGTGCCGGAGGAGATGACCGAATCCGTCTAACTGACCGAGCCTCAGCGCCCGCCCAAAGATCGTCCTTTCGACTGATAGACAGTTCCCGATCGCAGGCATACGCTAGGGTGCGGCTTTATCTGCGGCGCCGTCCGGCAACCGGCGCCGTCTGTCGCGGCACCCCCGCACCCTGGCTAAACACTCACGATCCCGAGGAACCGGCTTCATGCTGATCAAACTGGTCCGTCACTACCTACGGCCCTATCTGTCACTGGTCCTGGCGGTGGTCATCCTGCAGCTCGCAGCGACCATCGCGGCCCTCTATCTGCCGAGTCTGAACGCCCAGATCATCGACCAGGGCGTGGCCCGCGGCGATACCGAATACATCTGGAACACCGGCATAGTCATGCTCGGGGTCAGCCTGATCCAAGTAACGACGGCGATCGCCGCGGTCTGGTTCGGGTCCAAAGCGGCCATGGCCGTCGGCCGGGATGTGCGCAAGGGCGTCTTCCACAAGGTATCCGGCTTCTCGGCCCAGGAGGTCAACGAGTTCGGCGCTCCGAGCCTGATCACCCGCGGCACCAACGACGTGCAGCAGGTCCAGATGCTGGTGCTGATGGGCCTGAACTTCATGGTGGCGGCACCCATCATGTGCATCGGCGGCATCATCATGGCGCTGCGGGAGGACCTTGCGCTCTCCTGGCTGGTGTGGGTATCCGTGCCGGCGCTGTTCGTCGTCGTTGGTTTCCTGGTCTGGCGCCTGATGCCGCTGTTCCGGTCCATGCAGACCAAGATCGACAACATCAACGGCGTGCTGCGCGAGCAGATCACCGGCATCCGCGTGGTGCGGGCCTTTGTCCGCGAGCCGTTCGAGGCCAAACGGTTCGGCAAGGCCAACCGCGAACTGACGGACGTGTCCCTGGCCGTGGGCTCGCTGTTTGTGCTGATGTTCCCGGCGATCGGGATGATCCTGCACCTGGCCACGGCGGCCGTGCTGTGGTTCGGCGGCCTGCGGGTGGACGCGGGGGAGATGCAGGTGGGCGCGCTGACTGCGTTCCTGCAGTACCTGCTGCAGATCCTGGTGGCGGTCATGATGGGTACGTTCATGGCCATGATGATTCCGCGCGCCTCGGTCTGCGCCGAGCGGATCGGCGAGGTGCTGGGCGTCAAGCCCTCCATCCACGAGCCCGAGCAGCCGCTGCAGCCGGCGGATAAGGCCGGCGTGGTGGAATTCCGGAACGTCTCCTTCGCCTATCCGGGCGCCGAAGCCCCGGTACTCAACGATGTCAGTTTCACCGCCCGGCCCGGGCAGACCACCGCCATTGTGGGCAGTACCGGCTCCGGCAAGAGCACGCTGATTTCCATGCTGCCCCGGCTTTTCGACGTCGGCAGCGGCGAGGTCCTGCTCGACGGCATTCCCATCACCAGCATGGCGCGCACGGACATCACGGACCGCGTAGCGCTGGTGCCGCAGCGGCCGTACCTGTTCTCCGGCACCATCGCGCACAACCTGCGGTTCGGCAACCCGCAAGCGCACGACGACGACGTCTGGGAAGCCCTGACCGTAGCCCAGGGCGCGGATTTCGTGCTGGCCAAGGAGCACGGTTTGAACTCGCCGGTGTCGCAGGGCGGCACCAATGTGTCCGGCGGGCAGCGCCAGCGGCTGTGCATCGCGCGGGCGCTGGTGGCCAAGCCCAAGGTGTACCTGTTTGACGACTCGTTCTCGGCGCTGGACGTGGCTACGGATGCGCGGCTGCGGGCGGCCCTGAAGGCGAAGACCAAGGACGCCACGGTGATCATCGTGGCCCAGCGCGTCACCACCATCACGGCGGCGGATCAGATCCTGGTGATGGAGCACGGGCAGATCGTGGCCCGCGGCACCCACGAGGAACTGCTGGAAATTTCGCCCACGTACCAGGAAATTGTCGAATCGCAGACCCAGTCGGAGGAGGTGGCATGAGCACGGACAAGGACACGGACAAGGACCTCCGGCAGGACGACGGCCGCACATCTGACGGCCGCGCGACCGGCTCGCGTACCTTCGAGGGGCCGCCCAGCGACGGCCCCGCCATCGACCGCCCCATCGACGGGCCCACCATCGACCCGGTGGTGGCACCCACTCCCGGCGCGGCCGCCGATGCCGAGGCGCAGGTCCTTGAGGAGGAGTTCCAGCCCACCGAGGCCGACGGCGACATGTTCGGCGGCACACCGGCGAAGAAGGCCAAGCACTTCTGGCCGTCCGCCAAGCGGCTCTTCGGGCTGCTGAAGCCGGAAAAGGCAGCCATCGCCGTGGTGCTCGCGATGGTGATCATCGCCGTCGTACTTAATGTCATCGCTCCGCGGGTCCTCGGCAACGCGATGGACGTGATTTTCAACGGCGCCATCAGCAGCAACCTGCCCGCCGGCGCCAGCCAGGAACAGGTGATCGCGGGGCTGCGCGCGCAGGGGCAGGACCAGTTCGCGGACCTGCTGTCCGGGATGGAAATCACGCCCGGCGCTGGCATCGATTTCGAGCTGTTGGGCCGGCTGATCGCGATGGTGCTGGGCATGTACGTGGTGTCCTCGCTCTTCATGTGGCTGCAGGGCTACGTGCTGAACAAGGTGGTCATGCGCGTGGTCTACAACCTGCGCCGCGACGTGGAAGACAAGCTGAACCGGCTGCCGCTGAACTACTTCGACACCCGCCAGCGCGGCGACCTGCTCTCCCGGGTAACTAACGACGTCGACAACGTCCAGCAGGCGCTGCAGCAGGCCTTCGCGCAGTTGATCATGTCCGCGCTGAGCCTGATCGGCATCACGGTCATGATGTTCATCGTCTCTTGGCAACTGGCCGTGATCGCCCTGATCGCGCTGCCGCTCTCCGCCGTGGGCGCCGGCCTGATCGGTGCGCGGAGCCAGAAGCTCTTTGCCGCCCAGTGGAAGAACACCGGGCAGCTGAACGGGCATATTGAGGAGTCCTTCAGCGGCCACGACCTGGTGCGCGTTTTCGGCCGGGAGAAGGAATCGCTGGCGCAGTTCGACGAGAAGAACGAGGAACTCTACAAGGCCTCGTTCGGCGCGCAGTTTGTCTCCGGCATGATCATGCCCGTCATGCAGTTCATCTCCTACCTGTCCTACGTGGGGATCGCGGTAGTAGGCGGGCTGCGCGTGGCCTCCGGCTCCATGACCCTCGGCGATGCGACGGCGTTCATCCAGTACTCGCGCGAGTTCAACCAGCCGCTGAGCCAGATGGCTGGGATGGCCAACATGCTGCAGTCCGGCGTGGCCTCCGCCGAGCGCGTGTTCGAACTGCTCGACGCCGAGGAGCAGGACCCGGACACGGCCACCAAGTCCCTGCCGGCCAAGACAGACGGCCATGTGGAGTTCGAGCACGTCAGCTTCAGCTACACCCCGGACAAGCCGCTGATCGAGGACCTGTCCTTCGCCGCGAAGCCCGGCGAAACGGTGGCGATCGTGGGGCCCACCGGCGCCGGCAAGACCACGCTGGTGAACCTGGTGATGCGCTTCTACGAGCTGAACTCCGGCCGGATCACCCTGGACAACGTGGACATCACCCAGCTCAGCCGGGCCGAGCTGCGCTCCAAGGTGGGCATGGTGCTGCAGGACGCCTGGCTGTTCGGTGGCACCATCGCGGAGAACATCCGCTACGGCAACCTCGACGCCACCGAGGAGCAGGTCCTCGAGGCAGCGAAGGCGACCTATGTGGACCGCTTTGTGCGGGCCCTGCCGGATGGCTACGACACGGTGATCGACGAAGAAGGCAACAACGTCAGCGCCGGTGAGAAGCAGCTGATAACCATTGCCCGCGCCTTCCTGGCCAACCCGTCGCTGTTAATTTTGGACGAGGCCACGAGTTCGGTGGACACGCGGACCGAATTGCTGGTCCAGCACGCCATGGCGGCCCTGCGCACGGAACGGACCAGTTTTGTGATCGCGCACCGGCTCTCCACCATTCGCGACGCCGACATCATCCTGGTGATGGAAGACGGGCAGATCGTGGAGCAGGGCAATCACACCGAACTGCTTGAGGCCCAGGGCGCCTACTACCGGCTCTACATGTCCCAGTTCGCTGCAGCGGCAGACACCGTGTAGTGACTAACGAGTTCGAAAGACCTGTCCACCGGTGTCTCCTGCAGAAAATGCCAGTGGCCGGGTGCCCGTATCGCACCCGGCCACTGGCCATCAATCTCTAACCCGAAGTTAGCTCTAGCGGCGGACGCTCCGGCGGCCGGCCATGCCTTCGGCCACGCCGATCAAGAGTACTGCTGCGATGACGGCAACAACGAATCCGAGAATGTTCAGCTCGAAAATGTCACCGGTGCCCAGCAGGTTCGCGATCACGCCGCCTATGACTGAACCGACCAGGCCCAGAAGCAGCGTGGCGATCATGCCCAGATGCTGTTTCCCGGGCTTGATCAGACGTGCAAGTACTCCGATGACGAGCCCAGCAATGATAAAACCAATCATGTTGCCTCCTAGTAAGTTGCACTAAACGTAAGCATACTTAGTACCTATTGGCAAAAATGAAGACGATCACGCGCGAGTGGTTTCGCGCCATGGACGACGCTGACATGCTTGTGGAGTGACATCGATTTCGACTGAACCAGTCCGCACCGCGCTTAGCTGGAAGCTGCTGCCAGCGGTGCTGCTCTCAGTGTCCGGAGTGCTGCTTTTCGGCGTCGAGAATAACCTTATTGGCTACAGCATGCTCGCGAGCAGCCTGGTCACCGCCGCGCTAATCGACCGTGAGTTCGTGCGGCATCTCGCGCTGGTTGCAGCGGGAATGGTTATCATCAGCCTGGTTCCGTTGAACGCTGATTTGAGCATCCCGCACATGGCGCTGATGGGTGGCGCGCTCACGCTGGCCGTGCTGGTGCCATGGCTGGTATCGCGGTTTGGTTACCGCGAGGAGATCATTAAGTTTCCGGTGAACACGGGCCGTAAGTGGCCGCTGACGGCAAAGCTGTACCTGATAGGTGTTGTTGCGCTCGGCTACCTCATTCTGCCTGCGTACTTGATCAGCACTGAAGTCTACCTAAACTGGCCGGACGCATCCGACCCAACCATCTTCTGGCGGCTCTTTCTTGGAGTGAATGCTGTTGGTATCTGGGACGAGTTGTTCTTTATTTGCACCACGTTCACGCTGCTGCGGCGGCACTTTCCGGACTGGCTCGCCAACATTCTGCAAGCCGTGATCTTCTCGTCTTTCCTGTGGGAGATCGGCTACCAGGCCTGGGGTCCGCTGCTGACGTTCCCGTTTGCGCTGCTGCAGGGCTACACCTTCAAATTAACGAAGTCGTTGACGTATGTCGTGTCAGTGCACTTGATCTTCGACTTCGTCCTGTTCCTTGCGCTGGTGCACGCGCACAACCGCGACTGGCTGCCGATTTTCTTGTACTGAGCTTCGGTCCTGGGAAGCTCACCGTCTTACTCGCTGCTATCGATATGTGAGGGAGTCGGCCCTGTTCGAGTGTCGGGCGGGAGGCGGGATGCGAGGCCTGAGAGCAGGATGCTGAGTCCTTGATCGAGTTCGGCGGCGCCGTCGTAGTCGGCCAAGGCCGGTGCCAGGGCGCGCAGGCGGGGAAATTCCTTTGCTGGTAAGCGGTGCAGGCCGAGGCGGAGCAGGGCTTCGTTTTCTTCGGGGTCCACGATGAATTCCTGCAGTTCGTTGAGGATATGACCGTAAAGGAAGCCATAGTAGGCCCGGTAAACGTGCAGGGAGTCCTCCGGACCGAACCCGGCCTCGGCCAGCAATGACAGGATCTGCTCCAGCGGGCGCAGCGTGCCCAGAGGCCGTAATCCAAGCGGTGTGGAAAGAGGGCGCGTCACGAGCAAAGGCACGACGTTGGGATGCCGGAGCGCCAGCAGCCGCAGGTCGTGGGCGATCCGGCGCAGCTGCGCCTGCCAGTCCCGGTCATCCGGGACGATGGCGAGCTCGTTCAGGACGAGTTCCGTTACGCCGTCCAGCAGGGCGGCACGGTTCTCGGCGTAGCGGTACAGGCTCATCGGATCCCTGCCCAATTCCTGACCGAGTCTGCGCATCGTCAGGGCTTCCAGGCCTTCGGCGTCCACGAGTTCCAGTGCGGCCGTAAGCACAACCTCGCGGGTCAGCCTCGCCCTGCGGCGGAGGGCATGGTCCTGCCGGGTGTCGTTCGAGGGGAACATCGTTTTCCGTCCTGATGGGAGCGGCAGGAAGGTGGGCTGCTTTTCAGTCCGCCGAGCTTGCATTACCCGTAGTCTACGCCTAAAGTCTACGGTGTAGGGACGTTGCTTCGGCGTCGTCCTGTCCGCCCGGTACCCCAGTCAGGGGCCGGCGGACGCTTCGGAGTTTGGTGCACGGCTCCGAAGTCATTGCTGCTGTAGCGAAACGGCGGCACCAAGGCACCCAAGAGGAAAAGAGCCACCATGGCACATTCCCACTTCGACCAGTTTCTGCAGGAAGCCACCACCCCTGATCTTGAATCGGACTGCACGCTCGCTCCCGATCCCTTCTACGGTCTTTACGTCAGCTGGTGCCAGATCACACAAGCGAAGCGCCGCACGGAGAAATCCTTCCGAGCTGCCATGAAGATCCGCGTCGGTGCCGGGCCCAACGGCCTGTGCATGAAAGGCCCGGCCGCCGCTGATTACTTCCTGGCCAGTTATCCAAGACTGACCTGAACCCCGGTTCAGGGCGCGCGCTGCGAGGCTGTCCCGGCGCGGCAAAATCCGGCACTGGTAGTAATGACTTGGTTCTGTCGACTTGGCGTTCGTCCCGCACAGGGACTGCGTTCAGCGTGCAGGGCCGTTGACTTGAGGGAAATCCGATGATGGACATGATCGAACGCGGGCAACTGCTCAGCGGGCGGTACCGGGTCGAGGAACTCGTCGGCCGCGGGGGACAATCCACCGTATACCGCGCGGTCGATCAGCTGCTGGATCGGGACGTGGCGGTCAAGGTGTTCCATGAAGGCCGGCACGGCGACGCCGCGCAGGCCCGCCGGCAGGAATCCGAAGTACGGATTCTGGCCGGGATGAGCCACCATGCGCTCGTAACGCTATTCGATGCCGGCGTAGACCCGGCGAACGCATCCGTTGCCTATCTGGTCATGGAGCTTGTCCGCGGCCCCGATCTTCGCCGTCGCCGCGCACAGTCACCGGTCTCGGCCGCGCATGTGGCACTGATTGGCCACGACCTTGCTGACGGCCTGGCTTATATCCATCACCACGGCATCGTCCACCGGGACGTCAAACCTGCTAACGTCCTCCTGGTTGACTACAACCACCAGGATCCGAGGCCGCGTGCCAAGCTGAGTGATTTCGGTGTCGCCATGATCCTGGGAGACGACGGGCGCGACGACGGGGTCGCCTCGGGAACGCCGCACTACCTGAGTCCGGAGCAGGCTGCCGGGGAGCCAGTAGGGCCGCCCTGCGACGTGTATTCACTCGGACTGGTCCTTCTTGAAGCGCTGACCGGCGAGGTGGCCTTTCCGGGTGCTCCGATCCAGTCGGCACTGGCCCGACTGCTGCATCCTCCGCAGGTCCCGGCCAGCCTTGCCCCCCGGTGGGCCGGACTGCTGACTTCAATGCTCTCCCGCGACCCCTCCTCCAGGCCGTCCGCCCTGGAGGTCTCTCTGGCACTGCGGCAGGAAATTTCCCGGGGCGCCGGGAGGCGCCGGGTTGACTCCTCCCGGCCGGAGGATGAGGAGTCCAGGATGCAGGCCGTGCACCGGTACCGGATTCTGGACACTCTTCCCGACGGCATGTTCGACCGGGTGGCAGCGATCGCGGCACGGGTATTCTCCGTGCCCGTCGCGATCGTGAGCATCGTGGATCATGACCGCATCTGGTTCAAAACCCATCACGGCACGGACGTCGAACAAATCGGCAGGGATCCGGGGCTGTGTGCCTCAGCCATTCTTCAAAACGGCCCGTGGATTATCCCGGACGCATCCACCGATCCCAGGACCCTGGCCAATCCCCTGGTGGCAGGGGAATTCGGGCTGCAGTTCTATGCCGGTGTCCCCTTGCGAACACCCGACGGTTACAACCTCGGAACCCTCTGCGTGATCGACCGCGAACCACGGGAATTCACCGACGGGGACGCCCGCACACTGGAGGACCTGGCCGCGATCGTGATGAATGATCTGGAGCTGCGCCTGGAGACAAGGCACAGCATTGCCGCGGGCCAACCGATATCCGTCATGGCCTAGCCGGGCCTGGTGCCGGACCCGCCCATAGATGGCACAACGGCGCAGGCGTTCCGGCAGACTGCGTATATCTACAGGGCCTTTCGTTCCAAAGTCCGCGGAATCATCCGGCCTTACAATTTTTGATGGAGGAGGGTGACCGGTATGGTTCCCGACTCAAATACTTGGAGTGGTTATGGATCTTGCACGGACTTTTGAATCAATCGTCATCATCTTCAATCCCAACAGCACCGGTGACGCGCCCAAACTGGCAGGGCAGCTCCGCGACCGACTGGGAGAGCTGCTGACCTACAGAACGGAGATCAAGCTGCAGCCGACCGGGCATGCCGGACATGCCATCACGCTGGCCCGCGATGCTGCCGCCGCTGGCGGGAACGTCCTTATCGTGTCCGTTAGCGGCGACGGCGGGTACAACGAAGTGGTCAACGGTGTCATGCAGGCCGGCAACCCAGATGCGGTCTGTGCTGTCATGGCCGCCGGAAACGCGAATGACCACCGGCGGACCACGGGCACCATGCCGCTGGCAGAAGCCATCGCCCAGGGCCAGGTACGCCATATCGACCTGCTGCGCATCCACACAGAACAAGGGACGGATATGCCAGCCGTCTACGCGCACTCCTATGTCGGATTCGGCCTCACACCGGTAATGGCGATCGATCTGGAAAAGGGCAGTAAAGGCGCATTCAAGGAGATGTTCTCCGTGGTGCGCACGTTTTCAAAGTTTCAGCCCTTCGAAATACGCCAGACCGACCGCAAGCGCCGGAAGTTCGACAGCATCGTCTTCGCCAATATTGCCGAGATGGCGAAGTACGCCACGCTCAGCGAGGCCGACGATAAGCTCTCGGATGGAAAATTTGAAGTGGTCATCTTCCCGCATATGCCAAAGTGGCGGGTCCTGCTGAAGGCCCTGCGCGCCACCACCCAGGGCTTGGGAGACCAGCCAAGCGTGAGCAGTTACGAGTTCACCACGCTCAAGCCCCTGCCGTACCAGATCGACGGTGAAGTGAAGTCCGTTGACGCCGGAACCTTCGTCAAGGTTGAGTGCGCCCCGTCCGCCCTGCCCATTCTCGGGTGAGCGCATTGCAGGAACGGAAGATTCAGGTGCCGACCGCCGGCCACGGACTGAACCCTACTCGGCCGGCACCTTCGCAGGGCTCACGAAAGGTCTACTGATGCAGGGCATTACCCGGATAAGCAGGGCGGCCTTGGTCGGATTTTCATGGACGCACGAAACCGGCGCGGGGGCGAACAGCGCGCTCACGGCAAGGCTCGTGACCACAGGATCCCTGGACGCACACGTGTATTCTTTAGCCGGCCCGCACACGACGTCGGATACCCCGGTTTTCGTGCTGCTGCACGGCATCGGGATGTCCCACCGCTATTACCGAAGGTTGCAGCAGATCCTGGCTGGACACGGAGATGTGCATTCCTTCGACCTGCCGGGGTTCGGCGCAGCCGCCAAACCTGACCGGCAGATTTCCGTCGCCGAATATGCCGCGGTCATCGCGGGCACACTCGATGAGCTGGGCACCGGACCCGTCGTGGTGGTCGGACATTCCATGGGCACGCAGTTCGCCGCGGAACTTGCCCTTCTGCGCCCCGACCTGGTCTCGCATGTTGTGCTGATCGGCCCCGTGGTCGATTCAGCGCGCCGAAGCGTCCTGCTCCAGGCCCTCAAGCTGGGAGTCAACTCGCTCACGGAAAGCCCGGCGGGCAACGCCATCGTGTTCACCGACTACGTCCGCTGCGGCATGCGCTGGTATCTGACCGAACTTCCGGTAATGATGTCCTACGATCTGGAAGCGAGGCTTATCCGGATCGCCCAGCCCGTGCTGGTAATCCGGGGCTCACACGATCCGGTAGCACCTCGGCCCTGGTGCCAGAAACTGGCCGCCATCGCAGCGCGCGGCCGTTTCCTGGAAATACAGGGCAAGCCGCACATCGTCCAGCACGGGGCAGCTGCCAGAACTGCCGCCAGCATCCAGGCATTCATCCATTCCTAGCGCGGCCTGAGCAGGGTCCTAAAACCTGCAGGCGCTGAAGACGACTCCTTGAATCCAGCGTCACGTCCATCGGCCCGTCTAGTGTCGTGGCCCGGTAAAGAAACCAACTATCGCGGACACAACGGATTAATTGGAATAACTCGAATCAACTGGGCATCGGGCGGACCTGGTCGCATCGCACCGTGGCCGAACCTGGCGAGCTCGTCCTGATCGCGCAGGAGCAGGCGATATCGACCAAAGGCCGGCTCAATAGCCTTCCGGCAGTCGTAGTTATTCGGAGGTCCCGCCAGTGCCGTGCACGGCTCCGGCAGACATGGTGACGCTTATTACGCCCGGCGCTCATGCCCGTCGTGTGGGACGGGCGGTGGGCCGGTCCCACCCAACAGCGGCGAGATTTGCCCTGATGATCTACCGGCAGCCTCGGTGCAGTCCTTGCCCATGCCGGTGGGTCAGATAGCCGGGTGATAGGACGCAATGCAGTTGCGTTGGGTGCTTCCGTTTCTCCCGGCAAGCCACAACGTTATTTCCACAGTCCCCAGGATGGTTCGGCTGTCCTGATTAGGACGTATGGGTTATCCGTCGAAGTGGGTTTTGGCGGGGCCTTTGCCGAGGCCGGCGACGATGTTTGCGGCGAGGTCTCGGATTTTGACGTTCCGGCTGCTGGACGCGGTTTTAAGGACGTTGAACGCGTTGTCCTGGCTGCACTTGTTTTGGCCCATGATGATTCCGACGGCCAGATCAATGGTTGTCCTGGAACGCATGGCCGCGTCCATGTGAGCTTCCCTGTCTTGGTAGCGCGCCATTCGTATTGCCAGCCGGAGTGCTTTGGAAGCGATCAGGACTTCCCTGTGGATCTCCTCGATAGCGGCGTCATCGTACTTATCCGGTTGGTCTGAGTAGACGTTGAGCCCTGCCCGGGCGCCGTCTTCGAGTTCGAACGGCAAGCCGAGGACCGAGATGATGCCGTTGGCGGCAGCTGCGTCCTTGTAGCCGGGCCATCTGTTCTCCAGCCGCATGTCGGGGACATGCACGATTCTGTGTTCGCGGGCCGCAGTGAGGCAGGGGCCGTCACCGAAACTGTACTGAATTTCGTCCAATGCCGCGGCGCGGTCGCTGCTGCTGGCAACACATGTGGATTTCCGTTCGCGCAGCAGGGTTACGGCGCACCATACTTCGTCGCCGTCTCCGGCGAGGTGTCCGGCAATCATCTGGGTAAAGTCGTTGAGAAAGCTTGTAATGTCATGGCTGTCCAGCAGCAGGTCATGCCATTGGGCGGCGGGAGGTTCTTCCAGCCAGTTCTCCGTCATGTGTCTCTCCTGATTCCCCCAACTGCACGTGACCATCAGCTTAACTGCTTTGAAGGAGGGCAGGCGACTGGCCGCGGGAGACGAAAGGCGAACAAAAGCCCGGCAGGTAGCGGCCCGCGGCGTCCCGCGGCAGCCTCAGCAACGCGGCCAAGAGCATAACGCTGGAGCCGGCTGCTTGACTCCAACGCCATTCCATCGTCTCTTCTTCTATCCGCGGTTGGGGCAAAAACCAGATACTCGCCAGCAGTTCCATCGTCCGCCAACGCATCCGGGCTGCTGCCGCCGCCATGCACTGAGCGGCAGGTTGATCCCTGAATCCGTGTGTACTCAATCGGCAAAGGCAAAGGCAAAGTCGCATAGGTGCGGGCGTTGGGCGATACGCCAGTGGCAACGCCGGCAGAGCTGGGTTAGTCGGGGCGGTAGATGTCGGCGACGGGGCAGTGGAAGGGGTCGCCGGCGGCGGCGCCAACGCTGTTGAGGTAGCGCACGATGGTGCCGTAGGAGGAAATCAGACTGGTTTCGGTGTAGGGGATGCCGTGGGAGCGGCAGTACCGGCGCACCAGAGGGGCCGCCTTGTGAAGGCTGGGCCGGGGCATGTCCGGGAACAGGTGGTGTTCGGTCTGGCGGTTCAGCCCGCCCATGAGCAGGTCCATCATGATGCCGCCGCTGATGTTGCGGGATGCGGTGACCTGCCGGGTGACGAAGTCGGGCCGGGCAGTCTTGGGGTAGATGGGCATGCCCTTGTGGTTCGGTGCGAAGGAGGCGCCCATGTAGAACCCGAAGACCGCGACCTGGACGCCGACGAACGCGGCGGCCATGCCGGCGGGGAGGAACCAGAAAACGACGCCGAGCAGCAGCGCGAACCGGGCGGTCAGAAGCGGGGCCTCGAACCACCGGTGGTCCACGTCCGCGCGGCGGCAGAGGAACTTGACCGAGTCGACGTACAGGCTGAAACCGAGGAACAGCAGCAACGGGAACAGCAGATAGCCCTGGCACCGGGTGACCGGCACCATGATCCCGCGCCTGGCGGCGGCCGCGTCGGGGTGGAAGGCGACGGCTCCGGTGTGGATGTCCGGGTCCTTATCCACCTGGTTGGGAAAGCCATGATGCCTGGTGTGCTTGCGCACCCACATGGCGTAGCTGATACCGACCAAGCCGGTGCCGATCACCCGGGCCGCCCACTCGTTCACGTGTTTCGAGGCGAAGACCTGCCGGTGGCCCGCCTCGTGGGCCAGGAAGCTGAACTGGGTGAAAAGAATCCCCAGACCCGCGGCGATGAACAGCTGGAACCAACTGGCCCCCAGCAGCACGAACCCGGCCCATGCACCGGCCAGAGCGAGCATAAGGACGGTGAACACAGTGATGTAGTACCCGCGGCGCCGCCGCATCAGACCGGCTTCGCGCATCCGGGCTGCCAGCGCGAGATACCCGGCGGCAACAGCATTCGGCTCGCCGGTGCCCGGGCCGGGAACGGCCGTCACTGGTTCCGGCCGGGACGCGGTGGGATGGGAGTCCATGGGTACCTCGGAACTGCCAGGTGCCGGGTGCCGTCCTCTGCATGAACTACCGGCCCTGTCCTGAGGATACGCTCAGGTCCCGCACGGACGCCAGTAAATCCGGCACGTGCCGCGCGGCATGTGCCGGATGAAGCGGGAGGGCAGACGTCTCCCGGGCTTGGGTTATTCGTACCAGCCGACGTTCCGGTCGTACCTTGAGACGAGGGACCCCGTGCCGGGCTAGTCGCTGCCGCCGGCGGGAAAATAGATGGCGCCGAAGATGCTCCGGCGGCGTCGATTTGTGTCGAAAGCGCCTACCGCGGGATACGAGCCACCGGATAGGAGACCTGTCGTGATTCCGGCAGCAGAATGAAGCGCTGAAGCCGACTACTTGACTCCAGCGCCGCTTCCATCGTCTCGTCCGTTGCCGTGGCTTGGTGAAGAAACGGACGATTGGCGAAAAACGGACACAGCATCAGCCGTCGTCGTACGCGCGATTATCGCTCTGTTGGCCTATTTGTGATGTGGCCGGTGAAATGGGGACGGACACGGTAACATCAGCGCCATACCGCCGGCCAAAGGAACGCGGCATGGAAAATATTGAGGCTGTTATCGCGCAGATCGAAAAAACCAGCAGCCTTAGGGAAGTAGCCCACGTGGCAACTTTCGAGGGCCAACACGAGACTGCTGGAACGGTAGAAATCACGATCAGTGATCGCGGTTTCGGACACCCCTATCGCTACTCAGTTTTCGCCCGCTCTGTAGCCTTGGCGAACAGGAGCGCAGAGGGCAAATCAGCGGCTGACCTTGACACGGCAATAGCTACTGTCCCGTGGGCCAAACTGGGCAAGAAGCAAACGTTAAGCGCTGAAACCGACGACTTGACGCCAGCGCCACTTCCTGTGAGACAAATCGGCAAATGTGTCTCACTTTCGTTGGCTCCGCGCAATTCCAGGCGACGTGGTTCAACTTATTTGAGACGAGGCAATTTCTTCCCGCTCAACGGCAATCTCGTCCTCGTGCCACCTCTAACCGGCACTCGCAGTCTTCGACGGCCATTGTCAGCATCGGGCGTTGGTGCCACCGTGAATGTATGACGATTGAGGTACGTGCGGCTACGGCGTTCGACGACGTGAAGACGATGCTCGGCCCCAAGCGGCCGGATGCGGACGTGTGCTGGTGTCTGAGCTATCGCATTCCATCGAAGGACAATCTGGCGCTGCGTGGGCAGGAGCGTGGGCAGCTTGTGGAGCGTCTGTGCCGACAGGATCCGCCGCCAGGAGTGCTCGCTTACGACGGCGACGAGGTGGTCGGCTGGGCCGCCGTGCATCCGAGAGCGGACACCAGCTTCGCCCGCAACCGGAAGATCCCGCATGTGGACGACGTCGACGTCTGGGCGGTGTGGTGCATCCGGGTGCGGCCGGGGCATCGCGGCAAGGGCATCTCGCACCATTTACTCACAGGCGCCGTCGAATTTGCACGTGATCATGGGGCGCCTGCGATCGAGGGATATCCGGTCGACAACGAAGGCAAGAAGGTGGACCTCACCATGGCATACGTGGGAACACGCAAGCTCTTCGAGCGGGCTGGGTTCATCAAGGCAGCCGACACCGACTCGGTGCTAAATGGGTTCCCCCGCGTACTCATGCGGCTCGACCTTCGCTGAACAAGCCGTCAGTCTGGCGGCCGATCTTCCGCAGCGCGGGTATCGCCAGAGGCCTCTGGGCTCCAATAGCCGGGACCAAATTAGGGGTGCCATGGATATCTGCCCGCGCTCTTTCAACGGCCTTACATCGGTTTTACGCTTGGAACATGCCGCAGGAAGATCCGTCCTCCGCAGACATTGAAACGGCAGACAGGCAAGCCGTCACCAATGCGACGCCGCCGGAAGCGGGGCACCGCACGTTCATGCATGTGCTGGTCAATACCGCCCTTGCCAACGTGATCACCAGCTTTCTCTGGTTCGGTTTGACCTTCTGGGTGTATCTGGAAACCCGTTCCGTGCTGGCCACCGGTCTCATCGGCGGCGCCTACATGCTGCTCGTCGCGTTCTTCGGCCTGTTCTTCGGTGTGCTGGTGGACCGCTACCGCAAGCACGCGGTAATGGTGGGCTCTACGCTGTTCACGGTGGCCTGCTTTGGGCTGGCGGGACTGATGTTCCTGCTGGTTCCGGAGGACGCTTTGCTGAGCCTGACCGGCTTCTGGTTCTGGCTTTTTGCCCTCGTGGTGCTCATCGGCGCCGTCATCGAACAGCTGCGCAACATCGCCCTGTCCACCACCGTGACGCTATTGGTGCCGACCGAGCGCCGGGCCAATGCCAACGGCCTGGTCGGAACCGTGCAGGGGCTCGCGTTCATGATCACCTCCGTCTTCAGTGGACTGGCGATCGGGATCCTGGGCATGGGCGGGACGATCATCATCGCGCTGGTCGCCTGCGGTGTAGTGCTGGTGCACTTGCTTATCCTCAAGATTCCCGAACCCAGGATCGTGCGTGCTCAGGAGCGCGAGAGTTTCGCCGAGCTGCGTGCGGGCGTCGCGGCCGTCCGCGCGACCCAGGGTTTGTTCGCGCTGATCCTGTTCACCACCTTCAACAACCTGACTGGCGGCGTGTTCATGGCACTCATGGACCCGTACGGCCTGACGATCTTCCCCGTGGAGATCTGGGGCGTGGTGCTGGGTGTGACGGCGACGGGTTTCCTGATCGGCGGTGGGCTGGTGGCCAAGTTCGGGCTGGGCAAGAACCCGATTCGCAGCATGCTGATCCTGGTCGCCTGCACCGGCGTACTCGGTGCGACGTTCACCATCCGCGAGTGGTGGTGGCTCTATGCGGTGGGCATCTGGATCTTCATGATGATCATCCCGGCGGTCGAGGCCGCGGAGCAGACCGTGATCCAGAAAGTGGTTCCGTACGCCACCCAGGGAAGGGTCTTTGGATTCGCCATGACGTTTGAGGCGGCGGCCGCCCCGATCACCGCGTTCATGATCGCGCCGTTGGCCGAGTTCTGGATCATTCCCTACATGAATTCACAGCCCGGGAGGCAGTCCTGGGGGTGGCTGCTGGGTGAGGGGGACGCCCGCGGGATTGCGTTGGTGTTCCTGGTGTCCGGGATCGCGTCGATCGTGCTGGGGCTCGCAGCTTTGCTCACGCAGTCGTATCGCCGGCTCTCGGTTGCGTATGCCAATGCCCCGGAGAGCGCGCCGCTGGCGGCTGATGTGCAGGGTGCACCTGGCGGCGATACCGATGACGCTGCCTGATTTGTCTGCAGGGTATTCGGCGGAGCCGTTATTCAGTGTTGGTCGAGTGCTGCGAGGAACCGCTTCACGGAGCCGCCGAGGTTCCAATCGGTGGCCAGCCGCTCGAGTTCGGTACGTGAATCGCCGTCGACGGGTTGGAGTTGCGCGCCGGCCTCCTCGACGCTCGGCAGCTTGAGGTCGCGTGCGACCTTCACGACGGCGGGCGCAACCTTCAGATAATCGGAGGCCTTGTTGAGCTTCGAACGGACGGAAGCGGACAGTCCGCTTCCCGCGTCCGCCGCCGCGAGCAGCCCGTCGAGAGAACCGTACTCTCCAAGCAGCGATGCGGCCGTCTTCTCGCCGATGCCGGCGACACCCGGAAGCCCGTCGGAGGCGTCGCCCCGGAGGAGCGCGTAGTCGGCATACTGTTCGGGCAGCACGCGGTATTTGCCGACGACCACCGCGTCGGTCAGGACCTCCAGGTTTTTCATGCCGCGCGCTGTGTAGATCACACGCACCTGCCGGGCATCGTCGACAACCTGGAAGAGATCGCGGTCGCCGGTGACCACGTCGACCGGAAGGTCGGCGTGGCTCGCGTAGGTGCCGATGACGTCGTCGGCCTCGTGTTCGAGCGCCCCGACGACGGCGATACCGGCCAGTTCCAGCACCCGGCGGATCATCGGAATCTGCGCCTCCAGCCCGGCCGGCACGATCTCCACGTCCGGAGCACCCGCTACCACTTCTGCGACTCGATGCGCCTTATAAGTGGGGAGGAGGTCCACCCGCCACTGCGGGCGCCAGTCGTCGTCCCAGCACGCGATCAGATGCGTCGCGGTGTAGTCGGTGGTGAGCCGCGCGATCATGTCGAGCAACCCGCGGACGGCGTTGACGGGGGTGCCGTCCGTACGGCGGATCGTATCGGGCATGCCGTAGAAGGCACGGAAGTACAGCGACGCAGTGTCAAGGAGCATCAGTCGATCGGGCATAACTGATCCTGACACGGATGCGCCGGGATGTCAGGGCCTCACGGTTTCTGTTTGCTCGTGCCCAGCCCTCCGCTGCCGCGGCTACCGTGGAGCCATAGCGCTAACGAAAGGGGCTGCTGATGGAAGACTACTTTGCCGGTGACGAGCGATCGATGCGCGAGCGGATGGTCGCGGGCGATCTCTACATTGCCGACGACCCGGAGCTCGCCGCGGATGGCACCCGGGCGATCGAACTCGCGGACCGTTACAACAGGGTCTGGCCCAGTGACCGCGCCGCGGCAGGAGAGATCCTGAAAGACCTGCTGGGCGCGATCGGCGAGGACTCCGAGGTCCGGCCTCCTTTGTTCGTGGACTACGGCCGCTACATCAGCATCGGTGCGCGGACCTTCATCAACTACAACCTCACGGCCCTAGACGTCGCTGCGATTACGATTGGCGACGACGTGCAGATCGGTCCCAACGTCCAGCTGCTGACGCCAACCCACCCGGTGGAGCCGAAGCCGCGCCGCGACAAACTGGAGGCAGCGCAGCCCATCACCATCGGGGACAACGTGTGGATCGGCGGCGGAGCGATCATCCTGCCGGGTGTTACGGTCGGCGAAAACACCGTGATCGGCGCAGGCGCAGTGGTCACGAAGGACCTGCCGGCAAACGTCGTAGCCGTGGGCAACCCGGTGCGGGTGGTCCGCGAACTCTAAGGAAATATGTTGACGGCGCCCTCCGGCTGGGGGAAGCTTTTCGCCAGTGGATTCTCCTCCGCTTACGCAGTGAAAGGCTCGTCATGATCAACGAAGATTCGAAGTCCGGTGTCCGGCGATATAAACGATGGCTGCCGGCGCTGATGCTGTGCCTGCTTGTGTCAGCTGTAGGCCTTGGCGCCGCCCCGGCTGCAGATGCCGCCCCAAACAAAGGCGGCGGCAAGGGCGACAGCGGTGGCAGCCCCGACCTGCTCGGCAATGATGTCTCCTGGCCGCAATGCGGCAAGACGCTTCCGGAAAATCCGGCGTTCGCCATCATCGGCGTGACCGGCGGCCTGGCCAACAACACCAACCCCTGCCTTGCCGAGCAATTGGCCTGGGCGGAGGAAGAGACACTGACGGACGCCACCGGCCAGCCTGATGTGGCGCTCTACGTCAACACCGCCAACGCCGGGCACGCCGGTTCCTGGTGGCCGGACAGCAACGTCTACCCGGAGGACGTCGATGATCCCGATTCCGACGTCGTCGATAATCCTTACGGTAAGTGCAGCGGTGCCGAAGACGCGGCCTGCGCCTACATGTACGGTTGGGCCAAGGCCTACGACGACGCGAACATCCGCGGCATCAGCAACCCCGAGGACTATCTCTGGTGGCTCGACGTCGAAACCGAGAACAGCTGGTCGGCTGACAAGGCCGCGAATGCCGCCGATCTGGAGGGCATGACCGACTACTTCGAGAGTACCGGCGCCGACGTCGGGATTTACTCGACCAACTTCCAGTGGGGCCAGATCGTCGGCCAGGTCAGTGCGGACAGCAGCCTGGCCGGTCTCCCTAGCTGGCTGGCCGGCGCCCGGACAGCCAACGGGGCCAAGAACAACTGCGCCTCCCCGCCGCTCACACCCGGCGGCTATGTTTCCGTCACGCAGTTTGTCTCGCGCGGCTTCGATTACGACTACTCCTGCATCTAGCCTTCAGCGAGAACGTCCCTAAAGCACGAGAACGTCCCTTACACGCAGAAATGCGGGCAGCAAGGGACGTTCTCACGTTCGAACGCCCTAAGCGGCCGGATCGAACGCGGGGCTGCTCGCGCAGAGGACCTACTGCTGGGGCTGGCCGGCGATGTTGACCAGCCAGTTGATGCCGAATTTGTCGGTGAACATGCCGAATGTGTCGCCCCAGGGAGCCTTCTCCAGCGGTTCGGCGATGGTGGCGCCCTCGGTCAGCTTGTCCCAGTAGCCGCGCAGCTCGGCTTCGTCGTCGCCGCTGAGGGACACCGAAATGTTGTCGCCCGGGTTGTAGGCCATGCCGTTCGGCGTGTCCGCGCACATGAGGGTGAGGCCGTTCGGGGTTTCCAGCATGGAGTGCATGATCTTCTCCCCTTCGGCCGGATCGTCACTGGCATGCAATTCAGCGAAAGTGCTGCGGGTCAGTTCGCCGCCGAAGGCAGAGTGGTAAAAGTCCATCGCCTGCCGGGCGTTGTCGCGGAAGCTGAGGTACGGGTTGAGGCGCGTTGCCATGATCGAACTCCTTTGTTGGTCATGTGTTGGTCATGCTGGTGTGCTGTCCAAGGTTGATTATTTACCAGCGGCTGCAGGTAGGGAAGACTACGGGGTGACCGAAAGTTGGTTCCATGCCAGTTCAGCTGTCATCGCGCGCCCAGGCCGTTGTCGCGGAGAGGCTGCGCGCGGCCGGCTGTGTCTTCGCCGAGGACGAGGCGCAGCTGCTGGTCGCTGCTGCCCTGACGCCGGCGGCGCTGGAGGACATGCTGGGCCGGCGGATCGCCGGGCTGCCGCTGGAACAGATCCTCGGCTGGGCGGAGTTTTGCGGGCTGCGGATTGCCGTGGAACCGGGCGTGTTTGTGCCCCGCCGCCGCACGGAGTTTCTGGCTTCCAATGCCATCGACCTGGCTCGTCGCGTGGACGGCTCACCGGTAGCGGTCGACCTTTGCTGCGGCTCGGGTGCTGTGGCCGCAGCACTCGCCGGCACCGTGAGCGGGTTGGAACTGTACGCGGCGGATATCGACCCTGCGGCGGTGCGCTGCGCGCGACGCAATATCGGTGCGGCAGGCCAGGTCTTCGAAGGAGATCTCTACGCTGCGCTGCCCATTGTCCTGCGCGGCAGGGTGGACGTCCTGGTTGCCAACGCACCCTACGTTCCCACCGGAGCGATCGGAATGATGCCGCCGGAAGCCCGTCTACATGAACCGCAGATTGCGCTCGACGGCGGGAGGGATGGACTGGATATCCAGCGGCGCGTCGTCGCGTCCGCGCATGAGTGGCTGGCGCCTGGGGGCCACCTGCTGGTGGAAACCGGTCCTCGCCAACTGAATGAGACCGCGCGGATTTTTGAGCGCCACGGTTTTGCCGCCCAAGCCGCCTTTTCCGCGGAGTTGGACGCCGCCGTCGTTATTGGAACCATCCCCGGGAAGTAGGACCACGCCGTCCTCTGGCATCTCGTTCCACCCTTGACGCAAACCAGTTTGTAGCGCAAACTAGTTTGTGTGATCCACAACGAGGAAAGGCAAGCGAGCATGGCACCGCAGTCCAACAGCACTGACGCCCAGCCCGGGGAGCCAGAGGAAGCGCCGCTGGACCTGCACGCCGCGCTGCGCCTGGTCAACGACGCCGAAACCAAAGCCCGGGAGGAACTCCAGGGCAACGAGGCAGGCGTCTACCTGATCTGGGCCTTCGCTTGGCTGCTCGGCTACGGGGCGATGCACGCGGCGCGGTTCGGCTGGCTCCCGCTCAGCGCCGGGGCGTCACTGACGGTCTTCAGCATCACCATCCTGGCCGCGCTCGCCAGCACCGTCTTCATCGTGACGCGGCAGCGGCGCGGCATCCGCGGCCACTCGTCCTTCGTCGGCGCCATGTACGGCGGCGCGTGGGCGCTGGGCTTCATGGTGATGGGCACGCTGTCCGGAGTGATCGGCGCCGCGGTCGACGATTTCTGGCTCACCGGCATGATCATCAACGGGATCGCGCTGCTGATTGTCGGGCTGATGTATATGGTCGGCGGCGCGATGTTCAACGATAAGAGCCAGGCCCGGCTGGGCATCTGGTTCCTCGTGGCCAACATCATCGCGATTCTGGCCGGCCCGGCAAACTTCGTGACCGTCTGCTTCATCCTCGGTCCGCTCGGCTTCTTCGCCGGAGCCTTGGCGGAATTCCGCCGGCGCCGGCAGCTGCGCGACCGCGGGCGGGTGTAGCCGTGGCCGAACTGGACCCTGTGATCCATGCCGAATCCCGCCTGCGTGCCATCACCATCCTGAACGAGGTGGGGGAGCGGGACAAGATCGCCTTCACCAAACTGCGCAAGATGCTGGACATGACCGCCGGCAACCTCTCCACTCACCTGCGCAAGCTTGAGGACGCCGGCTACGTGGAGGTCACCAAGACTATCGAGGGCCGGACACCCGCCACGTACGTGGGCATCACCGCGAAGGGCAAGGCCGCCTACGCGCAGTACCGGGTGGCGCTGCGCGAACTGCTCACCGGCCTGCCCTAGTCACCGCAACACCGCAACACTGCAAGAACGGCAAGTATCCGCACTCATCCAGGAGCACCGATGAAAGTCCCTGCACCAGTTGCTATACCCCCTGCTGAATCCGCTTCCAACCCATATTCCAACCCCACCGAACAGCGTACGACGGCGGTGCTCGCCTCCGTCGTGAATGCCACCAAGAGCTTCGGCAACACCGCCGCGCTGAGCGGTATCAATCTGGACATCCACGCCGGCGAAGCGCTCGGCCTGCTCGGACCCAACGGCGCAGGCAAGTCCACGCTGATCAGCCTGCTCACCGGCCTCCGCCGGGCCGACTCCGGCACGGTGGAACTGTTCGGCCACAGTCCGCTGGACCCGAAGGCGCGGCTGCAACTGGGAACCACACCCCAGGCCACCTCCGTCCCACAGACCCTGAAGCTCCGCGAAACCGTGGACTTTGTGGCGGCGCACTACCCGGACCCCGTCCCCACCGCGGAGCTGCTGGCCGATTTCGGGCTGACCGACATGGCCGAGAAGCAGTGCGGCGCGCTCTCCGGCGGCCAGCAGCGCCGGCTGCTGGTGGCGCTGGCACTGGTGGGCCGGCCGCGCCTGGTGGTGCTGGACGAACCGACCACCGGCCTGGACGTGGACGCCCGCGAAACCCTGTGGCAGCGGCTGGAAGACTACCGCCGCGGCGGCGGAACGCTGCTGATCACCAGCCACTATCTCGAAGAGATCCAGGCGTTGGCCAGCCGCGTGGTGGTGATCGACCGCGGGACCGTGACCGCGGACGGCAGCGTGGACGAGATCCGCGGCCATGTGGCAATCAGCAAGGTCTCGTTCAAAAGCCAGCTGCCGGCGTCGTTCTTTGAATCCTTCCCGCAGGCGGTCAGTGCCGCCACCAGCGCCAAGGGCGTCACCAGCGTCGTGACGCAGGACGCGGATGCCACCGTCCGGCAACTGGTGCGCGAGGGCATCGAATTCAGCGGACTGGAAGTCCACGCCGCCAGCCTTGAAGAAGCGTTCCTGGCGCTGACCCGCCATTCCTCCGAAGCAGCAACCGAGACCGGAAAGGATCCGGCATGACCACCCTGGCCCACCCCACTCCCGTGCCGCCGACGCAGGCGGCCCTGTTCAAGGCGCATACCAAGGCGCAGGTGCTGGAGCAGCTGCGCATTCCGGTGGCCGTCATCTCCTCCACAGTCTTCCCGACCCTGGCCCTGCTGTTCTTCGTGATTCCGCAGGAGATGGTCACCTCGAACCCGATCACCGCGCTGACCGCGATCGCGCAGCTGGCCCTGTTCGGCGTGATGAGCTCGTTCCTGTTCAATTACGGCATCGGTATTGCCGAGGAGCGGGCCAATCCGTGGAACAGCTACCTGCGCACCCTGCCCGCGGGGCCGGTGCCGCCGACCATCGCGCGGGCGCTGACGGCAATGATGTTCGCGTTCTTCGCGCTGATTCCGGTGCTGATCCTGGGCGGACTGATGACCTCGGCGCCGGAGGCCTTCACCAGCGGTGAGCTGTCCTGGGGCAGGATTCCGCTGTCCGTGGTGGTCTGGCTGTTCTGCGGGCTGCCGTTCCTGGCGCTGGGGCTGTTCATTGGCTACCTCTGCACGTCCAAGGTGGCGATCGCCGTGACCCAGGTGGTGTTCTTCCCGATGGCGTTCGCCGGCGGGATGATGCTGCCGCCGATCATGTTCCCGGACTGGCTGGACACGTTCTCGCTGTTCCTGCCCTCCCGGGCGGCGCGCGACATCGCGGTCCAGGTGCTCTCCGGCCAGGGCATGCACGCCAGCTCGGTCCTCTGCCTGGTGGCCTGGACCGTGGTGCTGGGCGCGCTGGCGCTCTGGGCGAACCGGCGGGACCAGGGCCGCCGGTTCCGGTAGGCGGCGGCAACAGCCAATAACGACGGCGAACGGGCCGGCCTGCCGCTTCCGCACGCCTGGATAGTCGGGGCGGAGTCCTAAGCTGGGAGGCGTGAGTCCTAAACAACCCGTCGCGCCCGTCACTGGGCAGGGCCTGAACCGTACTATCCTCGCCCTCGCGCTGCCGGCCTTCGGCGCGCTGATCGCCGAGCCGCTGTTCCTGCTGGCCGATTCAGCGATTGTCGGCCACCTCGGCGTAGCCCAGCTGGCCGGCGTGGGACTGGCGGCCACCGTGGTGCAGACCGTGGTGGGCCTGATGGTGTTCCTGGCCTACTCGACCACGCCAGCGGTGGCCCGGCTGCTCGGCGCAGGGCGGCACGCGGATGCGCTCGCCGTGGGCCGGGACGGCATCTGGCTCGCGTTTTTCCTGGGCCTGGTGCTCTCCGTGGCCGGCTGGGTGTCGGCTCCCGCGCTCGCCTCCGCGATGGGCGCGGCGGGCGAGGTGCACGGCTACGCGGTGGACTACCTGCGCTGGTCCATGCCGGGGCTGACCGCGATGTTGATCGTGCTGGCGGCCACCGGCGTTTTGCGCGGGCTGCAGGACACCAGGACCCCGCTGCTGGTGGCAGGCATCGGTTTCCTGGTCAACATCGGGCTGAATTTCGTGCTGGTCTACGGGCTGGATCTGTCCGTGGCTGGATCGGCAATGGGCACCAGCCTGGTGCAGTGGGGGATGGCCGCCGTCTATCTGGTCATCGTCTACCGCGGCAGCGTGAAATACGGTGTGCCGCTGGCACCCACCTGGACCGGGGTCAAGGCCACCACGCACGTGGGCTCGTGGCTGATGCTGCGTACCTTGAGCCTGCGCATCGCGATTCTGGCCACAGTCTTCGTGGCCACGGCGCAGGGGCCGGTGAGCCTGGCCGCGCACCAGCTGGTCATGACGGTCTTCACCTTCCTCGCCTTCGCGCTGGACGCCATCGCGATCGCGGCGCAGGCGCTGATCGGCAAGGAACTCGGGGCGGGCAACAAGGCGCTGGCGCATTCGCTGACCCGCCGGATGATCGTCTGGGGCCTGGGTTTCGGGGTCGTCACCGGGGTGTTGCTGGCGCTCGCCGGGCCGCACCTGGGCTGGATCTTCTCGTCCGACGCCGCAGTGCAGGATGCGTTCGCCATCGGGGTGCTGCTGCTGGCGCTCAGCCAGCCGGTCTGCGGTTTCGTCTTCGTGCTCGACGGGGTGCTGATCGGCGCCGGTGACGCAAAGTATCTGGCGGTTGCCGGCGTCGTAAATCTCTTGGTTTATCTGCCTCTGCTGGCCTGGGTGCAGTTGTCGGGGCTCAGCGGCGTCACCGGGCTGGCCTGGCTCTGGGCGGCATTCGGGCTGGCCTACATGGCCGCGCGGGGCCTGACGCTCGGCTGGCGGGTCCGCACGGATGCATGGATGGTCACTGGAGCGCACTAAACTCGAGGGGTGAGCACTAACAGCACTGTCCATGCCGCCGCGTACTGGCAGCCCGTTTTGATGCGGGCGCTTGTCGCGGCCGCGTTCGGCATCATCACCATCTTCTGGCCCGAGCCGGGGGACACGGTCATGGCCCTGGCCGGCGGCGCGTTCCTGCTGCTCAGCGGCGCGGCGGTGTGGCTGCTCGCGCGGAAGCCCGAGGCCAGCGAGTACCGGACGCTGCTGCAGCTCGAAGCCGGCGCGTTCGCCGTCGCCGGTGCGCTCGCGTTCGCCCTGCAGACCCCGTCCACCTTCACCATCCTCGCCACTGCGGCGCTGCTCATCGGCGGCGGCGCGGAACTAGTGCTGTGGTGGCAGAACCGCGGCCCGCAGGGGTCGGTCCTGTCCAAGGACTGGCTGATCGTCGGCGCCGTCTCGGTAGGCTTCGGCGCGGCCCTGCCGTTCTTCACCTACCTCGGCGCGCACGCGCTGCTGGGTGTCCTCGGCGGCGCGGCGATCATCACCGCCGTCGTGCTGGGGATCGCCGCCCTGACCTACCGCTTCGATTCCCGCAAGGCCGCCGCCAGCTGACCCCGGCCCCGCAGCCGTGACTGCGCCCACACACAAATCCCGACGTCTTCTACAGCCGGTAGACTGGAGTGAGACTTTTCGCAGTAACCAGGAGGAATTCATCGTGGGCAACAACGCTTCGGGCGAGCCGAACGGACCGCGGATGTCGGTCAAGGGGCCGCTGATTTTCTCCGCCGTGCTCGGCGTGATCGCCGGTTTCTGCACGATGATCTTCTCCACCGGCGGCGCCGAAAACCAGCTGCGCTGGGACCTCGGCGTCACCGCGGCCGGCATCGCCTTCATCGCCACGCTGCTGGTGGTGGCCGTGCTGACCATGGCCGGCAAGGACAATCCGGACCACCTCAGCCAGGGGTCGGGCGTCAACCGCAGCTCTGCCAAGATCCCGGGCGGCGCCGGCACCGTGGGCGGGCCGAAGCGTGCTCCCCGCGAGCCCCAGGCGGATCCGGACACCATTGGCGATGAAGACCAGAACGACGACGGCGGCAGCCACCGTCCGCAGGTGTGACCGCCTGACGCTTCGGCCGGCGGATCCACCCGCTGGCTTTCCATGGCCCCAAGCTGACAAGCTGGGGCCATGACTTTTGGGCAGGACGAACCGCAGGCCGGAGCGGAACCAGCGGCTCGGGAACAGGCAGAACCGCAGCAGGCCGAGCAGGCGCAGGCCCGTCCCGCGCAGACCGGTGAGACCGCCGAGGGCAAGACCCTGCTGGTAGCGGAGCTCTGGTACCAGGGCGATCCCGGCCTCTCCTCGACCGCGTTGCGCGAAAAGCTGGAGGCCCGGTTCCCCGGCGCGGCCTTTTCCGAAGGCGTCATCCTGCTCCCGCACCGCGAGCATTCGTTTGAACTCCGAGGCAAGACCGTCAGCCTCAGCACCGGGCTGGCGGAACCGTCCGAGCCGCTGCCCGCGGCGGACGCGCTCGAAGCCACGCCCATCGACCAAAGCTGGACCTGGCCCGATGCCGACCAAGTGGTACCGAGTTGCACGCACCGGATCCTGGTCACGGAAGTCCTGTCCAGTACCTTTGAGCCGAAGCCGCGGGTGGAATCATTCCGCAGCGTCCTCCAGTTCCTGGTGGGGGAGACCCGCCCGGCTGCCATCCGGTGGCTGCATAACTCCCATTGGCGGGAACCGGGCGAACTTGAGGCGGCACATCCGCTGGCCGGACCGGTGAACATGCGGTTCTTCCTGGTGGCCGATGACGAGGGCGCCATGGTGGTGGACAGCTTGGGCATGTACCAACTGGGCCTGCCCGATGTGCAGATCCACTTCCGGGACAAGGACCCCAACATGCTGGTGGAGCTGGCCTTCAACGTGGCCGCCTACCTCTACGAGAACGGGCCCGTGATCGCCGGCGGCACAACCTTGAACGGTCCGGACGGCCTCGTGTTGACCTGTTCCTGGGAGGATTCGCTGATCGGGCCGCTGCGCACCGTCATCGATCTGGATCCCGGGGAGCCGTTCGCCGCCGGGCACCGTGGTTGAGGTGCGGGCCGGCTGCTGGTAAGACTCTGGTATGGGTGCCGGGAATGAACCTGGCTCTTCGGCAGCACATGCAGCGGACGCCGCCGAAGAGCTCTCCAACACGACGACGCTGGACGTCTTTGCACGCGTCGGCTTCGCCGTACTCGGCCTGGTCCACATTCTCATCGGGGCCATTGCCCTGCGGATCGCCCTGGGCGGTTACGGCGAGGCGGATCCTGCCGGCGCCGTGGAGATCCTGGCGTCACGGCCGGTGCTGGGCCCGCTGCTCATGTGGACCTGCTTTGCCAGCTGCCTGGGCCTCGCACTGTGGCAACTCAGCGAGGCATCCCTGCGTGCCAGGCACCTGCCGCGCAAAGAACGGATCTCCAAGGGTATCTCGTCCGGTTCCTTGAGCGTGACGTATGCCCTGTTCGCGTTCATGTTCGCGCGGTTCGCCCTCGGCGACGAATCCGACTCAGGCGAATCCACCAAAGACTTCACCATTGCGATGCTCCAGCATCCGCTGGGCGTGCCGTTCCTCGTAGCGGTGGGCGGCACGGTCATCGGCATCGGGATCTACTTTGTGGTCAAGGCGCTGCGCAGGCAGTTCACAGATGAACTGGACTTCGGCGATTCGAAGCGCGGCAGGCTGCTGCGCGTCCTCGGCGTAGCGGGACATATCGCGAAGGGCGGTGCCTTGTTCCTCGTCGGGCTGCTGATCATCATCGCCGCAGTGACGCACCGCCCGAGCCAATCCACCGGTCTGGACGGCAGCCTGAAGGCGCTCCCGGAGCAGCCCTTCGGGATCGTCGCCTTGGTCGCCATCGCGGTCGGACTGATGTGCTACGGGGTTTTCGCGGTCATTCGTGCCCGCTACGGGCGCATGTAGCGCAGAGACCAAGGGCCGGTCGTCCCCGGAATCGGGAGCGGACCGGCCCTGGATTCTGGTAGCGCAGAGGCTACGGGATCATGCCGGTGGTGGTGCCCGTGGTTTCGGGGGAGCCCGTTGTCCCGGTCGTTCCGGTGGAGCCGGGGACGCCAGTACTGGGAGTGCCGCTATAGCTGCCCGAACCGGAGGTGCCGGACGAGGTGGAGGAGGATCCGGCGTCGTTCTTATGCAGAACCCCCTTCGCCTTTTCGCTTACCTTTTCCTGCAGCTGCGGCGCCTTTTCCTTGGCCCACTCGGTTCCTTCGGACACCTTGTGCTGGACCTTCGGATCATTCCACAGCTTCTGGGCCTGGACCTTGATCTTCTCGTAGCTTTCGCGGCCCGCTCGGGAGCCGAGCACAAAGCCCGCGCCGACGCCCGCTACAAACACAATCTTCTTCAACATGAGGGCTCCTCCAGTTCATCTGACACTGTTGCCGGACTATTCCTCAGCCTACTGATGATTCGGTAATGCGCAATATCCGGAGGGCACTTACCCGGTTGCTTTGCGGGCGCGGTAGGCGGCCACATGGGTGCGGTTGGCACAATTGCCGGTATCGCAGAAGCGCTTGGAGCGGTTGCGCGAGAGGTCCACCAGGACGGCGTTGCAGTCTTCGGCGGCGCAGACCCGCAGCCGGTCCAGTTCCTTCTCGCGTATGACGTCCACCAGGGCCATGGCCGCATCGACCGCCATCCGGATGTCCAGCGGCGCATCCGGCGTGGTGGCGTGCAGGTGGTAGTCCCAGCCGTCGTGCTTGACCAGCTGGGGCAGGGCGCGGCCGTTGCGCAGGATGTTGTTGACCAGGCGCACGGCTTCATCTTCCTCGGCGGTCCAGACCGCGCGCAGCCGGGGCCGCAGGTGGCGCACCGCGCGCAGTTCCCCCATGGTGTGGCTGCGCGAACCCGAGTACTCGTTCGCCTTTACGAACTCATCCAGGTCTGCCAAGGTGTTCAGCTGGTCCACCTCGGACTCGGCGGTGTTGATCAACTTGGCCGCGTCGATCAGCGATCTTTCCGCGTCATGGGCAAACACCATCTTGACTCCTGAATATGCTCGGCATTACTGTCACTACTATATCCATCTTTAGGTCCTGACATACCCTGATATCGCGCATTCAGCCGGGGTGGCGGACTGTCAATTAGCGCATTCGAGGTAACCATGGGCGGCGGTACCGTGTCAGTCAAGCCTGCAAGCGGCGTCATCAAATCCTCCGCCGTTTCCGGGGTGGGCATAGCGTTGTTCTCCTCGGCGGTGTTCGGGTTGTCGGGCTCGTTTGCCAAGTCCCTGCTGGAGGCAGGCTGGACACCCGGCGCCGCCGTTGCCGTCCGGATGCTCGGGGCCGCACTGGTGCTCACGGTTCCGGCGCTGATTGTGCTGCACGGCCGCTGGGGCCAGGTCCGCCAGAACTGGAAGACCATCGTGCTGTTCGGGCTGATCGGCGTGGCCGGCTGCCAGCTCGCCTATTTCAACGCCGTATCGACCCTCTCCGTTGGGGTAGCGCTGCTGCTCGAGTTCCTCGCGCCCGTGCTGATCGTGCTCTGGCTGTGGCTGACCAGCCGCCGGAGGCCCGGCTCCGCCACGATGGCCGGCACCGTCCTGGCCGTGGCCGGACTGGTTTTGGTGCTGGATGTGTTCGGCGACGTGCGCCTGGACCTCGGCGGTGTCCTCTGGGGCCTCGCGGCTGCAGTGTGCCTGGTCATCTACTTCTTCATCACCGCCCGGCACAATGATTCCTTGCCGCCGCTGGTTCTGGCGGCGGGCGGACTGCTGGTGGGCGGTGTGTCGATGGTAGTGCTGGGTGCGGCCCGGATTCTGCCCATGGCGGTCAGCACCGCAGATGTCAGCCTTGCCGGCTGGCGGACGAGCTGGTGGGTGCCGCTGGCGGCGCTGGTGCTGCTGTCCACCGTGATCTCCTACATCACGGGGATCATGGCCGCCCGGGCGCTCGGCACCAAGGTGGCGTCTTTCGTCTCCCTGACCGAGGTACTCTTTGCGGTGCTGTGGGCGTGGCTGCTGCTGGGCGAACTGCCGGCGGCCATCCAGTTGCTGGGCGGTGCGCTGATCGTGCTGGGTGTGGTGCTGGTCCGGCTCGATGAACTGCGGGGACCGCGGCTGAGGGTGCACGCGTAACTGCTTTTCCTGGGGAGTTTGATGCAGGATGGGCTCCTGCTGCTGATTACGACGGCGGCGGGGGCCTTTCCTCTTACATCCCACCGGACCTCTGGCGCACACTGGAAAGAGGCAACCAAGAAACCCGAGGAGCTTTCCATGTGCCGCAACATCCGCAGGCTCTACAATTTCGAGCCGTCCGCCACGAGCGCCGAGGTCGAGGCCGCCGCATTGCAGTACGTCCGCAAAGTCAGCGGCACCACCAAACCCTCCCAGGCCAATGAAGAGGCCTTCAACGAGGCGGTGCACGAAATCGCGCACATCACGGCGCACCTGCTCGATTCGCTCGTGACCACCGCACCGCCGAAGAACCGTGATGAAGAAGCAGCCAAGGCGAAGGCCCGTGCGGCCGTCCGCTATGGCGCCGCCGGGTAACCGGTGAAGTCGCTCCTGCACTGGTCCAATGCGGTCGTCCTGGTCCTTGTCGCCGGCATGATGCTTGTCGTTTACAGCAACCGGGGCCAATGGGTGCAGGCGGTCGTCGCCGCCGTCATCCTGCTGGCCGCCGGATGGTTCGTCAGTCCCGTTTTCGGCGGCCGGCAACAACCGTGGTCAACGCTTCGGCAGCGCTGGAAGGACGAGCCCGGGGTGGTGATCTTCTGGCGTCCGGGCTGCGTCTACTGTATGCGGATGATGGCCTCGCTGGGCCGCGCCCGGCGCAAAGCGCAGTGGGTCAATATCTGGCGCGATGCCGAGGCGGCGGCTTTCGTACGCGACCACAACAACGGCAATGAAACGGTACCCACGGTCATCCTGCGCGACGAGGTTTTCACCAACCCCGAGCCAGAAATTGTGCGTCGGGAACTGGCCCGAGGGTAGTGCCGCTCCGAATTTCGGAGCGGCATGGCGGTGGTCTACCGGGCGAAGGCCCGCAGCCGTAGGGAGTTCGCCACCACGAGGACCGAGCTAGCAGCCATGGCAGCGCCGGCGATCATCGGGTTCAGCAGCCCGAACGCCGCCACCGGGATGCCGAGGGTGTTGTACGCGAAAGCCCAGAACAGGTTGCTCTTGATGGTGCTCAGCGTCTTGCGGCTCAGCTCGATGGACTGCACCACCTGGCCCAGATCGCTGCCCATCACCGTGATGTCGGCGGCCTCGATGGCGACATCCGTCCCGGCGCCCATGGCGATCCCGAGGTCGGCCTGGGCCAATGCGGCAGCATCATTCACGCCGTCGCCGACCATCGCCACGGTCTTGCCGGCGTCCTGCAGCTTCTGCACGGCCTCGACCTTGCCCTCGGGGAGGACATCGGCGAAGACGTCTTCGGCGGCAATTCCGACGGCGGCGGCAACCTGGGCGGCGACCGCGCCGTTGTCTCCGGTCAGCAGGATCCGGCGGAGGCCCAGTTCCTTGAGGCGGGCAATCGCCGCGGTCGAGCTGTCCTTGATGGTGTCCTTGAGGCTGACGATGCCGGCAAGTTCGCCGTCCACGGCCACCCAGATGGCGGTCGCGCCGGACTCCTGCTGTTCCAGCAGCATGCCGCGGTCCTGCGGCGTGAGGTTGATGCCGTTCTCTTCCAGCCAGCCGGTGCGGCCCGCGACCACGGTGCGTCGTCCGCCGTCGTTGTTTGTCACTATGCCGTGCACACCGCCGCCGGCAGCACTGTGGAAATCCGCCAGCGTCGGCAAGCCAGGCTGCACCGACGCGCCCGCGGCTGTCCCGCCGGTGCGGGTAGCGGCCGAGGCGAGGCGCTCCTTGGCGGCGTCGACGATCGCGTGGGCGATCGGGTGCTCGGAGCCGGATTCGACCGCGCCGGCCAGCGCCAGCACCTCGTCTTCGGTGTGTGAGCCAAGGGCGACGACGCCGGAAACAGCCTGCTTGCCGGTGGTCACCGTGCCCGTCTTGTCCAGCAGAATGGTGTCCACGTGGCGGGTGTCCTCAAGGATCTGCGGGCCCTTGATCAGGATGCCCAGCTGCGCGCCCCTGCCGGTGCCGGTGAGCAGCGCGGTCGGCGTGGCCAGGCCCAGTGCGCAGGGGCAGGCGATGACGAGGACCGTCACGGCGGCGGTGAAGGCGGACTCCAGATCGCCGGTGAGGACCAGCCATAGAACAAAAGTAACGACGGCGATGGCGATCACGATGGGGACGAAGACCGAGCTGATGCGGTCCGCCAGCCGGGCGATGGGCGCCTTGCCTGCCTGGGCCTGGCTGACCAGCCGGCCCATCTGCGCCAAGGTTGTGTCCGAGCCGACGCGGGTCGCCCGGACCAGCAGGCGGCCGGAAGTGTTGATGGTGGCGCCGGTGACAGTGTCGTCCACGTCCACTTCCACCGGGACGGATTCGCCGGTGATCAGCGACGTATCGACGGCGGAATGCCCCTCGACCACGTAGCCGTCGGTGGCGATCTTTTCGCCGGGGCGGACCACGATGAGGTCGCCGGGAACCAGCTGGTCCGCGGATACCTTCACCTCGGCGCCGTCACGCAGCACGGTGGCTTCCTTGGCCCCGAGATCCAGCAGGGACTTGAGCGCGTTGCCTGCCTTCTGCTTGGCATTGGCTTCGAGATAACGTCCCAGCAGCAGGAAGGTCGTGACGACGGCGGCGGTCTCGAAGTAGAGCGCGTGGTCGGCCATGCTGCCGTGGACGTGCTCCGTCATCATCGGGTTCATCAGCAGCTGCCACGCGGAGAAGAAGAATGCTGCGAGGACGCCGATCGACACCAGCGTGTCCATGGTCGAGGCAAGATGCCGAGCGTTGATCGCCGCGGCGCGGTGGAAGGGCCAGGCGGACCAGAAGACCACGGGGATGGACAGCGCGAAGACAACCCACCCCCAGTGCGGGAACTGCGCGCCCGGGATCATCGAGATGGCGAAGATCGGGAGGGTCAGGATGGTGGCGGCCCACAGCCGGGGCCGCAGCTGCGACGCCATGCCGCCGTGGGCCATGTGGTCCTCGTGCTCGGCGTGCTCGTCATGGGGGGCGCCTTCGCGGGCGTCCCTGCGCTCAGACAGTGCACTGTTCGCAGGCTCACCTGGTTCCTCGCTGCGCCATAACTCGCGCTGACCGGGATCGCCCGCCTCCGGCGCCTCGCGATGGGAGGCGTGGTGCGGCGACGCCTTGATGCGGGCGCGGTAGCCGGTGGCCTTGACTGTGTCGAGCAACTGCTGGTCCGACACGTTTTCGGGCACGGTGACCTGCGCCGATTCGAGGGGGAGGTTGACGCTGGCTTGGACACCTTCGAGCTTGCCCAGTTTGCGCTCCACGCGGTTGACGCAGGACGCGCACGTCATGCCTTCGATCTCCAGCTCGACCAGTCGGGTCGGAGTCACCTCCATACCGGTGATTCCGGCAGGGCCGGCCTGGTTGCTGCTATTAATCCGGGCACCCGTGTTCTGGGCCATGATTGCCTTCTTCCCCTTCGATTCTCAAAGGCGGGACGTTCGCATGACGCCGGGCCGCCGTCGTACTCTTACGCGTCTGCTGCGACGACCAGGTAACCCGCTTCGGCTACGGCTTCGCCGATCTGTTCCGGATCCAGGGTGCCGGTGGAGTTGACGGTGGCGGTGGAAATGCCGCCCTTGTTCAGCTCGATGGCCACGTCCTGCACGCCGTTGATGGCCTTGAGTTCTTCGGTGACTGCGTCGATGCAGTGGCCGCAGGTCATGCCGTCAATGCTGACTTTGGTGATGGTGCTCATGGTTCCTCCTGTTGGAATTGATTCTGATGGGCTAGCGCAACAGCCGGCCGATGGCGTCCGAGGCTTCCTTGACCTTGTCCTGCACGATCGTCGGGTCCCCGGCGGCTTCGGAATCCTTCGCGGCACCGACGACGCAGTGCGCGATGTGGTCCTCGAGCAGGCCGATACTGACGGCGTGCAGCGCCTTATTGACCGCGGACACCTGCGTGAGGATGTCGATGCAGTACTTGTCCTCGTCCACCATGCGGGCGATACCCCGGACCTGGCCCTCGATCCGCTTGAGCCGTCGCAAGTACGCCGCCTTGTCAGTGGTGTAGGCGTGTCCGATGTGCTCGTCGGCTGCGAGGGCACCCTCAAGGACCGACGGCTCGGCCGCGGGAAGTTCTGTGTGGCTCATGGCGTTCCTTCCGTGGTTACTACGTCCAATCTATACCCCTTGGGGGTATCAATCAAGGGCGTGTGGCCGACGCCTCAGTTGCTTGGGGTTCATCCCGATGCCTCGCGCCGGGCCTGTTCGCGGCGAGATCGTCCCTTAAGTGCGAGATCGTCCCTTACCCCCGGGTGCCGGGCAGGTAAGGGACGATCTCGTGGGCGGAATGCAGCCCTGGGTTTGCTTGGTCCGGAATTCAGGGCTGGACGGCCCGGGCCTCAGGACTGGGCGTCACGCAAGGTGCGGAAGGCCAGCCAGGCCGCGGCAACCATCAGCACGGAGGCGATTCCGGCCGTGACCGTGACACCGCTGTCGAAGGCGTGGAATGCCGACTCCAGGAGTGAGTCCGCCGTTCCGCCTGGAAGTTCGGCGGCAGTGTTGATGGCGCCGCCCAATGTCTCGCTCGCGATTGCCTGTTGCGACGCCGTGAGGTTCGCGGGCAGGTCGATGTTCTGCCGGTAGGCCGCCACCAGGATGCTGCCGAGCACCGCGGTGCCGAAGACCGAGCCCACCTCGTAGGCCGTTTCGGAAACCGCAGACGCCGCACCGGCCTTGGCCGCCGGGACGCTGGAAAGGATCAAGTCATTGGAGAGCGTCTCCGAAGCGCCCACGCCCGCGCCGAGTACGGCGAAGGCCAGCATGAGGTTTCCGGCCGAGGCCTCGGGCGTTGCGGCCACCATCCAGTAGGCCGTGGCGGAGAGCAGCAGCGCGACGGACACCACCAGGTGCGGTCGGATCCGGCGCACCAGCGGCACCACCAGCAGGCCGGCAGTGATGGTGATCGCCAGGCCGGGCAGCAGCACCAACCCGGCATCCAGCGGGCTCAGCCCGAGGACCAGCTGCAGGTGCTGCGACACGAAGTACAGGAAGCCGACCAGCGAGAACACCGCCAGCAGGTTGACCAGCACCGCACCGGTGAAGGGCCGGACCGTGAAAAGCCGTACGTCCAGCATCGGCTGGTCGCGGCGAAGCTGACGTCGGGTGAACAGCCAGCCGGCAGTCAGTCCGAGTGCGGCAATGCCCAGGGTGGCCATGAGGTTGCCGCCGTTGGCGAGGTTCTTAATGGCGTAGACCACCGGCAGCATCGTTGCGATGGAGAGGAAAATGCTCCAAATATCGACGGCGCCCGGTGCCGGATCCTTGGACTCCGGCACGAAGAGAGGGGTCAGGACGAGCATCAGCACCAGTACCGGCACGGCCAGCAGGAACACGGAGCCCCACCAGAAGTGCTCGAGCAGCAGTCCGCCCAGGATTGGGCCCAGCGCGGCACCGGCGGAGAAGCCGGCGGCCCAGACCGCGATGGCCAGACGGCGCTGCCCGCGGTCGGTGAAGATGTTGCGGATCAGGGAAAGCGTGGCCGGCATCAGCATGGCACCGAAGACGCCCAAGCCGGCACGCGCGGCCACCAGCACCTCGGCACTTGGCGCGAAGGCTGCCAGCGCCGAGAAGACGGCAAAGCCCACGGCGCCCGTGATGAGCATTCGCCTGCGGCCGAACCGGTCGCCCAGGCTCCCCATGGCGACCAGCAGGCCGGCGAGCACCAATGGATAGATGTCGATGATCCAAAGCAGGGTGGTCCCGCTGGTGTTGAACTCCAGCGAGATGGCAGGCAGGGCAAAGCTCAGCACCGTATTGTCGACGGCGACCAACAGCACCGGCAGCATGAGCGCTGCCAGGGCGGTCCATTCTTTGCGGCCGGCACGTTGGGTGATGGTGAGCATAGTGCACCTCCTGGAAAATTGCGGGGATGCATTTACTGTACCGGCTGGACGGTTTAGCAGCAAGTCGATCGAAAGCTAGGATGGATGGATGGCCAGCGCAAAAGACCGGATCCTCGACAGCTTTGAAGACATCCTCATCAAGGAGGGCGAACGGGCGGCGACCATGGATGCCGTTGCGGCGGCGGCAGGGGTGTCCAAGGGTGGGCTGCTCTACCACTTCCCCTCCAAGGAGGCCATGGTGGAAGGGCTCTGCGAACGGCTAGAGGCGCTGACGGCGGAAGATGCGGAGAAGATCGGCAAGGCGCCCGAAGGAGCGGCCCGCTACTACGTCCGCACCTCTTTATACGTGGACTCGCCGCTGGACCGGGCCATCGTCGCTGTGGCCCGCCTGGTGCAGCAGGGGCATCCCGCGGCCGCCCAGACCTTTGCGCAAATCGAGAGGCTTTGGCTGGATGCGCTGGAAGAGGCCCTCGGCAGCAGGCCTGTCGCACAGGCAATCAAGCTGATGGGGGACGGGCTCTATTACAGCGCTACCTTTTTCGCGGCGGCCGGCGAGCCCGCCAAAGTTAGCGAAGCAGAGCTGGAAGCGCTGCTGGAGCAGGTGGACGCCCTCGTGGAACGCATCTGAGGCTGCGCGACCTACCTGCTGGCCCGGGGTCAGCTCGGCGCGTGAGCGTCAGGCATGGGTTTCCTCTTCCACCAGCGCGGTGGCAATGCTGTCCGAATCTTCCAGCGCGGCGAGGTAGCGTTCGGCGTCGAGCGCGGCTGCGCAGCCGGTGCCCGCAGCGGTGATGGCCTGCCTGTAGCGGTGGTCCACGGCGTCTCCGCACGCGAAGACGCCCCGTTGACTGGTCACGGTGGTGGGGGAGTCCACCTTGATATAGCCCTCCGCATCCAGGTCGATCTGGCCCTTGACCAGTTCGGTCCGCGGCAGATGCCCGATCGCCACGAAGATTCCCGTGGCGGCCAGCTCGCGCGTGGCCCCGGTAACCCTATCCGTCAGCGTCACGCCGGAGACCTTGCCGTCGCCGTGGATGGCGGAAACGGTGTTGTTCCATACGAAGCGGATCTTCTCGTTGTCCCGCGCCCGCTGCGCCATGATCTTCGACGCCCGCAGCGCGTCCCTACGTACGACGACGGTGACGGACTTCCCGAACCGCGTCAGGAAAAGCGCTTCCTCCATCGCCGAATCCCCGCCGCCGACAACGACGATGTCCTGGTTTCGGAAGAAGAACCCGTCGCAGGTGGCGCACCAGGACACCCCGTGGCCGGAGAACTTCTTTTCCTCCGGCAGACCGAGTTCCTTGTAGGCGGAGCCGGTGGCCAGGATGACCGCAGGTGCCTGGTAGACGTTCTCACTGGTGGTGACCACTTCTTTAAGGTGGCCCTCGAGCGAGACGGAAGAGACGTCGTCGTACTCAATGGTGGCGCCGAATCTAGCGGCCTGCTGCTGCAGGTTCTCCATTAGCTCCGGGCCCTGGATGCCCTCGGGAAAGCCCGGGAAGTTCTCCACATCGGTGGTGTTCATCAGGGCGCCGCCCGCGGTGACGGCGCCAGCGATCACACGCGGTTCCAGCCCGGCCCGCGCGGCGTAGATCGCCGCGGTATAGCCCGCGGGGCCGGAGCCGATAATGATGATCTTCTCGCTCATGATGTTTCTCCTTGTGGTGCCGTCGCCGCGGGCTAGCTGGCGTCCGGGTGCAGCGCGGGGAGCAGGCCGGAGACCAAGCTCTGGACGCGTGCCTTGATATCGTCGCGCAGAACGCGGGCGGCGCCAACGTCTTTGCCGGCGGGGTCCGTCAGCTCCCAGTCCTCGTACTTCCGGCCGGGGATGACCGGGACATCGACGCCGCCACCCAAGGTGATGACCATGTTGGCGTCGTGGAGTTGCTCAGTGGTGAGCTGCTTCGTGGTGCGGCCGGAAATGTCGATTCCGTCCTCGGCCATGGCTTCCACCACGGCCGGATTGACCTCTTTTGCCGGCCGGGAACCGGCGGACCGGACATCGATCGCGCCCCTGGACAGGTGCTCCAGGTAGGCGGCGGCCATTTGCGAGCGGCCCGCGTTGTGGACGCAGACGAAGAGGACGGTGGGCTTGTGGCTGTTGGTCTCGGTCATGTCGGGTCCTTTGCTTCTGCCGGCGGTGCCTCTGGGGTGAAGAAACGTTCCGGCGCGGGCTGTATAGACCAGTGCAACAAGAACCGCGGCTACTATCAAGAGCCTTCGCCTTCCCGGCCGGTGCGAAGACCCTCCCGGCAACCGATCTGCGCATAATGGACTTCACGCCCTCTTCGGAATCCGCCAGCAGAAAGCGACCCCATGAACCCTCAGCCAGGTAAGCCCAGCGTCCTCTTCGTCTGCTCATCGAATAGCGGCAAGTCCCCGATGGCCGCCGGCCTGATGGAAAAACTCGCTAACGGCACGGTGGACGTGCACTCGTGCGGCACCAAGCCCGGGACTGCGGTCAACCACGAATCGGCCGAGGCGCTGCTCGAAAAGGGCATCGACATCAGCGGCGGCACGCCCACGGCGGTGACCGAAGAAGCGCAGCGAGCGGCCGACGTCGTCGTTATTCTGGGCACCAACGCGCAGCTGGAGGAGGTGCCGGGCACGCGCTACGAGCGCTGGGAGATCGGCGAACCGAGTCTGCGCGACATCCACGGCATGGAACGGATGCGACTGGTCCGCGACGAGATCGACGCCCGCGTGCACCGGCTCTACGAAGAGCTCGTGGGCGAGTAGCGAAGAACCAATTAATCCGGTCCACGCGGCGTCGGCGCCAAATGTGGGGCGTTGATTCGCGAGAGCGTTCCTTACACTTAAGCCGGTCTCTTACAAGGAACGATCTCGCGGCTAAGGCACGATCTCGGCGCCAGGATAATCAGGGCCGCCCGCCTGTGCTTGACGCTGTTCCGGGTCAGGCCTGCACGGCCCCGGAGTCTTGATGCTCGTGTTCGACCACGGCGTCCTGGGACATCCAGAGCAGTTCCCAAACGTGGCCGTCGGGGTCGGCGATGGAGGCGCCGTACATGCCGGGCATGCTTTCCTTGGCCGGCAGGTAGACGCTGCCGCCGCTGGCCTGTGCCTTGGCCACCAGGTCGTCGACCTCTTCAGTGGAGGAGGCGGTGAGGCAGTTCAGGACTTCCTTCGCGTTGGAGCCCAGATGCGGGGTGCTGCCCTCGGCCAGGAAGCCTGCGAAGAAGTCCTGCTTCAGGAGCATGACAAAGATGGTGTCGGAGATGACGATGCAGGAACCCTCGTCCGAACTGAAGTCCGGGTTCAGGGTGAAGCCCAGGCCGAGGTAGAAGTCCGTGGCCTTCTGCAGGTCGGAGACGGGGAGGTTGGCGAAAATCATGCGGTCCATGGCAGATCCTTATCAAGTGGATTGAATAAGTTGAGGAACTTGTGGAGCTGATTGCGTCGCAAAGCGCACAGTGTTCACCCTAAATGAGCCGTATACCTTGGTCCATAGTTCCCCGCCTCGGACATGTTCACCGGCGTAACGGGGACACGGACAGAACCGCGAGCTGTCAGATAGCCATGTGCTCCGACAGGGCCGGAAGCAGGCTGGCCGCTGCGCTGATGGCGATGGCGGTCGGTTCTTTGCCGGGGAGGCCGGGAAGCCCGATCGGACAACTGATGGTGTCGATGGCGGCGGCGTCATGCCCCTCGGCCTGCAGCTTCTGGCGGAACCTGGACCATTTGGCCGAGGAGCCGATGAGGCCCACCGAACCGAGGTCGGCGCGGCGCAGCGCAGCGTCGCACAACAGGAAGTCTTCGGCATGGTCGTGGGTCATGATGAACACATGCGAGCCCGGCGGCAGTGTGCCCAAGATGGAATCCGGAACGGGGCTGCGCTGGAGGTGGACTTCGGCCTGCCCCGCCAGAATCTCGGCGAGGCGCGCGGGATCAAGCTGGTCGGCCCTGCTGTCCACAAGGTGCAGTTGGATCGGCAGCCGGGAAAGGATCCGGGCCAGTTCGTGGCCGACGTGCCCCATGCCGAAGATGGCAACGGTGGCACGGGCAGGGAACGGCTCGAGGAGAACCGTGACTACTCCTCCACAGCACTGCTGCCCGTGCTCGGTGGCGGCATGCTCATTGAGCGGGAACGGCAGGCTCTCCGGTACCGTACTTCCTGACCGGAGCAGCGCGCGCGCCCGGTCGATGACCGTGGCCTCGAGATTGCCGCCGCCGATGCTGCCCCAGGTGGACTCGGCGCCGACCACCATCTTTGCTCCCGCCTCCCGCGGGGCATGGCCCCGCGCCTCGGTGACCGTAGCCAGGACGCTGGGCAGGCCAGCCGAGCGCAGATCCTGCATCGCGTGCAGCCAGTCCATCTCAGCCTGCTGCGGTACTAACAGAGGAAGGCGAGGATTCGTCCCCGGCCCGGGCCCCGCCGTCGTAAGCCTTTGAGGTTGTCTCCCGCGCTGCCTGGATCGCCCAGAAGACCGCCTCGGGGGTGGCCGGGCTGGCCAATTCGACCGGCCGGTCCCCGGCTCCGAACGCAGCGACCGCCTGGCGCAGGGACTCCCTGACGCTGAAGGCGAGCATGAGCGGCGGTTCACCCACCGCCTTGGAACCATAGACGACGCCGGTTTCGGTGGCCTGCTCGAAGAGATGGACGTTGAACTCCTCGGGCATCTCCGAGAAGCTGGGCAGCTTGTAGGTGCTGGCCGACTGCGTCGCCAGGCGGCCCCGGTGCTCGCCGTCGGACTCGTCCCAGCGCAGTTCCTCGAGCGTCAGCCACCCGGCACCCTGGACGAAGCCGCCCTCGATCTGTCCGAGGTCGATGAGCGGCGAGAGGCTGTCGCCGACGTCGTGGACAATGTCCGTCCGCAGCTGGCGGTACGCGCCGGTGAACCCGTCCACCTCCACCTCGGAAACGGCCGCGCCGTAGGCGAAGTACTTGAACGGCTCGCCTTGCATGCGGGCGCTGTCCCAGTGCAGTCCCGAGGTGCGGTAGTAGCCGGCAGCCCAGAGCGGGATCCGCTGGAAGTAGGCGTCGTGCGCCAGGTCGGCGAAGGCGATATCCCGGTCATGGAAGCCGATCCCGGTCACCTTGCCGTTGGCGAAACGGACATCGTCGGGGTGGATATTCATCTTGCGGGCCGCCACCTCGGCCAGCCGCGCGCTGATTTGCTCGCAGGCGTCCTTGATGGCCCCGCCGTTCAGGTCCGCTCCCGAGCTGGCCGCCGTGGCCGACGTATTCGGCACCTTGTCTGTGCGGGTGGGAGCCAGGCGGATGAAATCCAGCGGAACTCCCAAGGCGGTGGCCGCGACCTGGCGCATCTTGGTGTGCAGGCCCTGGCCCATTTCGGTGCCACCGTGGTTGATCAGGACCGAGCCGTCCTTATATACGTGCACCAACGCGCCGGCCTGGTTGAAGGCCGTGAGGTTGAACGAGATGCCGAACTTCACCGGAGTGATGGCGAGGGCGCGCCGGTTGTGCGGCTGGTCGGCGTTGAATGCGTCGATCTGTTCCCGCCGGCGCGCGACGTCGGCACGTTCCAGCAGGGTCTGCCAGATGGCATGCAGCCGCTCGGCGTGGCGCACCGGCTGGCCGTACGGCGTGGTCTGCCCTGGAACGTAAAGGTTGCGCTGCCGCAGCTCGCCCGGGTCGAGCCCCAGCACCGGGGCGGCTCTGCCCAGGACCTCCTCGATGAGGAACATGCCCTGGGGGCCGCCGAATCCGCGGAACGCAGTCTGGGAAGTCTTGTTGGTCTTCGCGATCCGGCCTGCGACGTGCACGTTGGGGATCCAGTAGGAATTGTCCACGTGGCACAGCGCGCGGGTCAGGACCGGCTCCGAGAGATCAAGACTCCACCCGCCGTCGCTCGTCAGCGTGGCCTTCAGCGCCTGGATTCGGCCATCCTGGTCGAAGCCGGCCTCCCACCTGGCATGGAACGGATGGCGCTTGCCCGTCATCGTGATGTCCTGGGTGCGGTTAAGGCGCAGCCGCACGGGCCGGCCGGTGAGAACCGCGCCCAGTGCGGCGATCGCGCCGAAGCCGTGGGGCTGCATTTCCTTGCCGCCGAAACCGCCGCCCATGCGCAGGCACTGGACGGTGACATCGTGGTTGTGCCGGCCCAGCACGTGCGCCACGACTTCCTGCGTCTCCGAGGGATGCTGCGTGCTGCTGTGGACGAAGATCTGTCCGCCCTCATCGACGTACGCGAACGATGCGTGGGTCTCCAGGTAAAAGTGCTCCTGGCCGCCGTACTCGATCTCGCCGGAAAACCGGTGGGCTGCTCCCTCCAGGGCGGCATCGGCGTCGCCCCTGCTGAGGGTCGGCTGGAGGCCCTGGAAGCTCTCCGCCTCGATGGCTTCCGTGAGCGTCAACAGCGCGGGGAGCGGGTCGTAGCTGACATCAACTGCCTCGGCGCCCAGCCGCGCGGCCTCGAGCGTTTCGCCCAGCACCCAGCAGACGGCATGGCCGTAGTACATGACCTCGGTGGGGAACAGCGGCTCGTCATGCTTGGTGCCGGCGTCGTTGACGCCGGGCACGTCCGCGCCGGTCAGCACCCGGACTACTCCCGGGACCTGCAGCGCGGGTTCGGTCCGCAAGGAGGTCACGACGGCGTGGGCATGCGGCGCTTGGACTGGCCAGGCATGCAGCACATTCTGGCGGCCAACGATGAGGTCGTCGGTGTACAGCGCGGTTCCCGTGACGTGCAGTGCGGCGGATTCGTGCGGCACCGTCACGCCGACGATGGGGTTGACCGGGCGGTCAGCAAGGGATTTCATCGGGCTACCTCCACAGCGGATGCTGTTTCCGCATAAAACTTGAGCATCGCCTGGCCGAGCATCGCCGAGCGATAGCGGGCGCTCGCCCTCAAATCGTCGATCGGCGTGCCTTCGGCGGACATGACGGCGGCGGCAGTCTCGGCCGTTTCAGCTGTCCACGGCTGACCGACCAGCGACTGCTCGGTTCTGGTTGCACGGATCGGCGTGGCCGCAACGCCGCCGACGCCTATCCGGATGGAGGATACGGTGCCGCCGTCGAGCTGCATGGCGAAAGCGACGGCGACACTCGAAATGTCGTCAAAACGGCGCTTGGCGATCTTGTAAAAGGCGGTGCTTTCCGCCAGCGGCAGCGGGATCCGCACCTCGCGCAGGAGCTCGCCGGGTTTCCTAACGCTCTGGCGGTACCCGGTGAAGTAGTCAGCCAGCGCGACTTCCCGCTCACCGCCTGTGGAGGCCAGCACGACCGACGCGTTCAGGGCCAGCAGCGCCGGCGCTGAATCACCGATCGGCGATCCCGTCGCGAGGTTGCCGCCCAGGCTTGCCGTATTGCGGATCAACGGGGAGGCGAACTGCGGGAAGAGTTGGCTCAACAACGGGACGCGCCCGGCCAGCCCGCGTTCGATCTCGGTGAGGCTCAGGGCCGCCCCGATGCTGATCCGGTCGCTGCCGGCATCCAGCGTCCGCAGCGGCTCCAGCCGGTCGACGGAGATGGTCAGCGGCGGCCGCGTGTGCCGCAGGTTCACCTCCACCCCGAGATCGCTGGCGCCGGCGACCAGCTTGGCCTCCGGGTTCTGTTCGAGCAGATCGAACAGCTCCTCCATGCCCGCAGGGCGGACAAAACGGGCGCCGTCGACAATTTTCTCGGTACGTCGGACGGCAGGTGCGGGTCCACCCTGCCGGACAAGCAGCGGGTCGGATCCATCGGGGGAGCCGAGCGCGTACGCCGCGTCCCGGATGGGCCGGTAGCCGGTGCAGCGGCACAAATTGCCGCTCAGGGCGTGCAGGTCAAAGCCGTTGGGCCCGCTTTCATGGTCGGTCGCATGTTCCTCGCCGGCTACCGCAGTCCCGGTCTGCGCCGCACTGGAGCGGGCAGCATCCCGCTCCGGGCGGTAGTACTCGGCAGCCATGGAGCAGATGAATCCTGGCGTGCAGTAGCCGCACTGCGCTCCGCCGCGGTCCGCCATCTCGCGCTGAACGGGGTGCAGTGACTCCTCGGCGCAGGGCCCCGGTGCGGTACCGAGGCCCTCTGCGGTCACGATTTCCTGTCCGTCGAACGCCAATGCAGGAGGCAGGCACGCGTTGATTGAGGTCCAGCGGCTTCGGTCGGCACCGTCCGGGCGGGCCACGAGGACGGCGCACGCACCGCACTCACCCTCTGCGCAGCCTTCCTTCGCCCCGGTCAAGCCCTCTGTTCTTAACCAGTCGAGCAACCGGGTATGCGGACCGGCTCCGTCGCAATCGTGCAGTTGACCGTTGACCGTTATCTGGCTATCGCCCATGCCTCAATCTCCTCAGCGCCCTCGTGAGACGTGCCTTGAGAATCATCCTGTGACTCACACCATACTGCGCCACGCGTAGGTGTAAACCCAAGAACGACGGCGGGACCTGCTGTTCCGTTGTTATCCTCGCCGACTCGTTGGGTTGCACCCAGGGGGCCGCCGAGCGACCCTTCCGCCGTCGTGCATCTACAAAAAAGCCGATAGAGGAGGCTCATTCATTATGTGATGTTGGTCACTAGGGAGTGAGCCGTGTCCGTAGTCCAGGACCGCAACCCGGGCGGCCGTTCAATAGCGCGGAGTATTTCGTTTAAGCAGGAATGTTGCCGGCCGCACATCAAGGTGGCGCGCATCACTCAATTGCGCAGGACTGGCGCAAAAATACGTCACAGAAGATTTGCCTAATGGAAATTCCTGACGGTACGGTACCAAACTAGCCAGCCCGAGAGGGAGTCGCACTGACTTCTCCTGGAAGGATCGACCGGCACTGAGCCGGGATCTGCGGCTGGTAGGGGGCTCCCGGCAATGCGCAGGACAGTGCGCGCCGGTCAGATATAACAAACCCCGCCCCACAGACCACTTTTCCCCACTCCCCAGGAGAAAACACCCATGTCAACCATGCAGGAAACACCTCCCACGATGACAGCGTCGGCTCCCGCTGCGGACTCCATAGAGATGCGTCAGGCGGCACTCCCACGGCGTGCCCGCCCGCTGGCGATACTGAGGATCCTGCTGGGGTCGGTCTTTCTTTGGGCCTTCTTCGACAAGACCTTCGGCCTCGGTTTCGCCACAGCACCCGAGAAGGCCTGGATCGCGGGCGGCTCGCCCACCGCCGGCTACTTAGGCAGCGTGGAAGGTTCGTTCGCCGGACTGTTCCAGTCGCTGGCTGGCGCGCAGGTCGTGGACTGGGCCTTCATGCTTGGGCTGCTGGCCGTTGGTACGGCGCTGGTTCTTGGCATCGCGCTCCGCGCAGCCGCTATCGGCGGCACCGCCCTCATGATCCTGATGTGGCTGTCTTCGCTGCCGCTCAAGTCCAATCCGGTCATCGACGAGCACATCGTCTACGCGGCGGCAATGGTCGTCCTGGCCTCGGCACACGCCGGCAACACCTTTGGCCTGGGCCGCCAGTGGTCAGCACTGACGTCATCCCCGACCCTGCGCTGGTTGCGCTAAGCCCTGACGCATATCTAGAAGGATGTAGCTGGGTCCGTCGACCCAGCTACATCCTTCAGTAGCTCGTTCCCGGGATGACCTTGTACCCGCCGCTGTCCGCACTTACGGTGGAACCAGACGACAACGGAGGGCCTGAGATGACTGAGAAGAGCATTGAACAGTGGTGGCCGGAACTGCACACGGCAACCAAACAGTGGTTCCGGCAGAACCTGCGGGCCGAGAGCATCGAGTCGGATGTCGCCCTCGAGGTTTATGACGCGGGCGGCCCTGATCTGAAAGACACAACGCTCGCGCCGAAGGACTGGGACTTTATTGAGACGCAGTCCGAATTCGTCGACTAGGACCGCGAAAAAACTGACGGTCGCGGAAGCGTCAACCGGATTTCCGGTTGGCGCTTCCTGCCGTTCATGCGGGTGCCGCAGGATGGAACTATGACCCAGGGCTACAGCGCGGACTTCCTGCTGACCACCGTTGAACTTCCCCGTCCCGCAACCGCAGTGAAGGTGCTGGACTACACGCATTTCACGATCTGCCTCAACACCCAGCAACGGCTCGCGGAGCTGGCCGCCGTGAACATCGACGGCGACCAGCTCCAGGACTTGCCACGGGAAAACAGCTGGCGGCTGGATCCCAGGCTGGCCGCGGAGCTGCAGGCCGGTGAAGAGCTGTACCGCGGAAACGACCTGGACCGCGGGCACCTGGTGCGGCGGCTGGACCCGGTGTGGGGCAGCCGCGCCGACGCCGCCAAGGCCAATACCGAGACGTTTTTCTATACGAATGCGGCGCCGCAGGTGAATACCTTCAACCAGTCCAAGGAGCTGTGGCTGGGGCTGGAGGACTATCTCTTGGACCACGCGGACAATTACGACACCCGGCTAAGTGTCTTCACCGGTCCGGTCTTCGACAGTGCTGATCCGCAGTACCGGGGTTTTTCGATCCCACTACTGTTCTGGAAAGTAGCAGCCTGGCGTGCAGCCGAAGGAATTGCGAGCACGGCCTACATCCTGGACCAGTCTCCCTTGCTGGACGAGCTCGAACTGGAACGGCAGACCGCGGCGGCCACGGCAGCGGGCGAGATTCCGCCGCTCGGGCCGTACCGGACCTTCCAGGTTCCCGTGCAGGACGTCCAGTCCCTTACCGGACTCGGGCTGGAGCAGCTTGTTGCAGCCGACCGGTTCACCCCGCGTGGCCATGAGCGTGATGGACGCCCTCGGTGGCTCCTGTTGGAAAAGCCGGAGCAGATGCGGTTGAAGCCAGGGGCCGAATAGCGGACGGTCCAGGCTAGGCCAGCAGCCAGGCCGCGATGATGAGGGCCGGCACCGCCAGCGCCGAGGACAGCAGCACCACGTCGCGTGCCACGGTGATGCCGCGGCCGTAGCGGCTGGCGAAGAGGAAGACGTTCTGCGCCGAAGGCAGGGCCGCCATGATGACCGCCCCGAAGACCAGTTCTGCATCCAGTCGGAACAGGAACGTGGCCACCAGGTACGTGAGCAGCGGCATCACGGCTGATTTGAGGGCCGTGGCGACGATGACCTCGGTGCGGCCCTCGCTCACCTTCAGCGGACGGCTGCCGCGCAATGACATGCCGAAAGCCATCAGGACCAGCGGAACGGCCGCACCGCCCAGCAGCATCAGCGGCTCCCAGATCACCTCGGGAAGTTCGACGCCGGTCCAAGCCACGGCCACGCCCAGAAACGACGCGATGATCATCGGATTGCGGAACGGCTGCGTCAGGATGTTTTTCAGCGACGGTTTGCGTCCGGAGGAGAGATCCAGAATGGTCAGGTACGCCGGCGCCAGCAACAGCAGCTGGATCAGCAGCACCGGCGCCACCGGCGTCGCGTTCCCCAGGGCATAGAGGGCGATCGGAATGCCGATGTTGTTCGCGTTGACGTACGAGCTGGCCATGGCTCCCACCGCGGTTTCGGCGGCAGGACGGCGGAACCAGATCCGGCTCAGCAGCACATAAAGCCCCGCCGTCGCCAGCGCGGTGATCAGGGCAATCGGCACGTAGGCGGAGAAGACCGCCTCCAGATCCGCCTGGGCGAGCACGGTAAACAGCAGCGCCGGGTTGGTAATGAAGAAGGCGGTCTGGGTCAGCGCCTGTCCGGCGTGCGGGCCGCCGATCTGGAAGCGGGCGGCAATGTAGCCAACCACAATGACGGCGCCGACTATGGCGAAACCAATCAGGACGCCGACCAACACATACCTCCGTATTTCAGGCAAAAAGGGTCCGGCCCCGCCGCCTGGGACAGCGGGGCCGGACCCTTCGACTTTACTAGTGGACCAGGTTGCCTAGCGCACCAGCGCCGGCCGCTTCGGATTGAACTCCCAGCCAGGCACCAGATACTGCATGGCGGCGGCGTCGTCGCGTGCGCCGAGCCCGTGTTCGAGGTAGAGCTGGTGCGCGGCCTCGAGCGCCTGCCGGTCCAGCTCGACGCCGAGGCCCGGACGCGCCGGAACCTCGATGTAGCCGCCCTTGATCTGCAGCGGGTCCGTGGTCAACCCCTGGCCGTCCTGCCAGATCCAGTGCGTGTCCAACGCAGTGATCTTGCCCGGTGCCGCAGCGCCGACCTGGGTAAACATGGCCAGCGAGATGTCGAAGTGGTTGTTCGAGTGCGAACCCCAAGTGAGGCCGAAGTCGTTGCACAGCTGCGCCACCCGGACCGAGCCCTGCATGGTCCAGAAATGCGGGTCCGCCAGCGGAATATCGACGGCGTTGGTCCGGATGGCGTGGGCCATCTGCCGCCAGTCCGTGGCAATCATGTTGGTGGCCGTCGGCAGGCCGGTGGCTCGCCGGAACTCCGCCATGGTCTCGCGGCCGGAGTACGTGCCCTCCGGGCCACACGGATCCTCGGCGTAAGCCAGGACGTTGCCCAGCCCGCTGCAGAGCTCGATGGCTTCCTGCATCAGCCAGCCGCCGTTGGGATCAAGCGTGATCCGGGCTTCCGGGAAACGCTTGGCCAGCGCGGTCACCGCGGCGACCTCTTCCTTGCCCGAGAGTACGCCGCCCTTGAGCTTGAAGTCCTGGAACCCGTAGCGCTGCTGGGCGGCTTCGGCCAGGGCAACAATCGCCTCCGGCGTCATGGCCTCCTCGCGGCGCAGCCGTTCCCAATCGTCGGCAGGGTTGTCCTCGGCCAGATACGGCAGGTCGGTCTTCTTGCGGTCCGCAACGTAGAACAGGTAGCCAAGCATCTGGACCTTGTCCCGCTGCTGGCCTTCGCCGAGGAGCTCGGCCACCGGCACGCCCAGGTGCTGACCCATCAGGTCCAGCAGCCCGGATTCCAATGCGGTGACGGCGTGGATGGTGGTCCTCAGATCGAAGGTCTGGGCGCCGCGTCCACCCGCATCCCGGTCGGCGAAAGTGACGGAGACCTTGCGCAGGAGCTGCCGGTACAGGGAGACTGGCTGGCCGACGAGGATGCTGCCGGCTTCCTCGATCGTGCTGCGGATGGCTTCGCCGCCGGGCACTTCACCTAAGCCGGTATTGCCGTTGCTGTCGGTGATGATGGCGATGTTCCGCGTGAAGAACGGGCCGTGGGCACCGCTGAGGTTCAGCAGCATGCTGTCGTGGCCGGCAACCGGGACGGCTTCGACCGAGACGATCGTGGGGGTGTTGCTTGCCATGCGCTAGTCCTTCGGGGTTTCTACGCTGCCGTCGAGGCGGCGGTTCAGTTTCCACGGGTTGTTGACCTGCAGCGGTTCCGGCAGGAGTTCGGCCGGAACGTTCTGGTAGCTGACCGGGCGCTGGAAGCGGTGGATGGCCAGGCTGCCTACGGAGGTGGACCGTGAGTCGGACGTTGCCGGGAACGGCCCGCCGTGGACCATGGCATGTCCAACTTCGACGCCGGTGGGCCAGCCGTTGAAGAGGATGCGGCCGACCCTGCGCTCCAGTACGGGGAGCAGCTCGCGGGCCGCTGCCTCGTCGCCCGGTGCGTAATGGACGGTCGCGGTGAGCTGCCCCTGGAGGTTCTCGGTGGCGGTGGCGAGTTCGGCCGCGTCCGAGTAGCGCACGAAGAGCCCGGCTGCGCCGAAGACTTCCTCCTGCAGCCGCGGGGAGGCCGCGAAGTTCTCCGCAGTGGTGCTGAACAGCCGCGGTGCCGGGGCGTTCTCGGTGGCGCCCGGAGTGCCCTCGGCGACCTGCTCCACGCCGTCGGCCGCTGCCAGTTCCTTCACGCCTTCTTCCCAGGCGCCGGCGATGCCCGGCGTGAGCATGGTCTGGCCCGCGCAGGAACGCAGCGAGCCGGCTGCGGCGTTGATGAAGGCGTCGCCGGTTTTGCCTTCGGGGACAAAGACCAGCCCGGGGTTGGTGCAGAACTGGCCTGCCCCCATGGTCAGTGATCCGACGAAGTCGCCGGCCAGCGCGGCCGCATCGTCGGCGATGGCGCCGGGCAGGACAAACACGGGGTTGATGGAGGACATCTCGGCGTACACCGGGATCGGCTCCGGCCGCGCCGCTGCGGTCTTCATCAAGGCGATGCCGCCGGCCTGCGAGCCGGTGAAGCCCACGGCCTTGATGCGCGGATCCGCCACGAGCGCCTGGCCGACCGAGCGGCCGGCACCGAAGAGCAGCGAGAAGACGCCGTCGGGCAGGTCGCTGTCCTTGACAGCCTTCGCCACGGCCTGGCCCACCAGCTCGGCGGTGCCCGGGTGGGCGTTGTGCGCCTTGACGATCACCGGGCAGCCGGCGGCCAGGGCGGAGGCGGTGTCCCCGCCGGCGGTGGAGAACGCCAGCGGGAAGTTGCTGGCGCCGAACACGGCCACCGGGCCCAGCGGAATGTGGCGCTGGCGGATGTCCAGGCGGGCCGCCGGTTTGCGGTCCGGCTGCGCCGGATCGATGCGGACCTGCAGGTGGTCGCCCTGACGGACGACGGCGGCGAACATCCGCAGTTGGCCGATGGTACGGCCGCGTTCGCCTTCCAGCCGGCCGGCGGGCAGGCCGGTTTCGGCCGTGCCGCGTTCGGTCAGCTCGGCGCCGATGGCTTCGATGTTGTCGGCGATGCGCTCAAGGAACGCTGCGCGCACCTCGGGGGAGGTGGCGCGGTAGGTGTCGAAGGCTGCTTCGGCTGCTTTGGTGGCGTCTTCGAGCTGCGCCACGCTGACCATGCCGAAGGCAGGCTCAAGCTTTTCGCCGGTGGCCGGATTGATGGCATTGACCTCGCCGTCGGTCCCGTTGACCGGGGTGCCGGCGATGATGGAATTTCCTGTAATGGGCACGGGCAATCTCCTAGCTGATTTTGTTGATCAGGGTGGTCAGTTCGTGCAGGTCGGACTCGGTGAGGTCCTGCAGCGGCGGGCGGACCTTGCCGCCGTCGCGGCCCACGGCGGTCAGGCCGGCCTTGACGATGGACACGCCGTAGCCCTTCACCCGGTCGCGGATGTCGAGGTACGGAATGACGAAGTCGTTGAGCTTCTGGTAGACGGCCGTGCGGTTTTCGGCGCGGACGTCCTGGTAGAAACCGAGCGCGAATTCGGGCACGAAGTTGAACATCGCCGAGGAGTACGTGCTCACGCCGAGCTGCAGCAGCGGCAGCGCGAAGGTCTCCGCCGTCGGCAGTCCGCCGATGTAGGCGAGGCGCTCGCCCACCTTGGCGTAGATCCGGGTCATCTGCTCGATGTTGCCGATGCCGTCCTTGAAACCGATCAGGTTCGGGTTGCGTTCGGCCAGGATGGCCACCGAGGTGTCCGTCAGGACGGCGTTCGCCCGGCTGTAGACGATGACGCCCAGGTTGGTGGCGCGGCAGACGGCGCTGACGTGCTCGATCAGGCCTTCCTGGTCCGCCTCGGTCAGGTACGGCGGCAGCAGCAGCAGCCCGTCCGCACCGGCGGCCTCGGCAGACTTCGCCTGCTCGATGGCCTGGAAGGTCGGTCCGGTGGCGGAGGCCAGGACGGGGACCTTGCCGCCGATTTCATCCACCGCAACCCGGACCACGCGGTCCATTTCCGCCATGGTGAGGGAGAAGCCTTCACCCGTGCCGCCGCCGGCGAAGAGACCCGCCACGTCGTAGCCGGCCTGCCAGGCGAGGTGCTCGCGGTACCGGGCCTCGTCAAACTGCAAGTCCGCATCGAAGTGCGTTACCGGAAAAGAGAGCAGACCGGATTTGATCTGGGTTGCCAATTCGGCCGGGTTCAGCTGTGCCACGTGTTGTGTCCTTAGGTCGGCGGCGCCAGGTCCTTGCCTTAGCGCCGAAAGGGGGGTTGCATTGCTGCCAGCCTAGAAACACTTTCGATGCATGTCCAAGAGTGTTTTTGTATGGTTTGATACCTTCCCTGCATTACGACGGCGGAGCCCGCGGCGCAGAGGATGAATCAGGCCTGCTCGATCAGGTCCATCACCCGGTGCAGCGCCGGATTCCGGGCATCGCGCTGCCAAATGGCATATAGCTCCACGGGGTCTTCGCCGAAGCCCTCGACACGTGCGTACTCCACGCCGTCGATGCCCAGCACACTGGCCGACTGCGGGACCAGCGCGATCCCGCGGCCGGCCGCCACCAGCAGCACCATGGTCAGGATCTGGCTCACGGTATGGACAAAGTTCGTGTTGGTCACCGGCAGGGTCCTGACCACCAGGTCGTAGAAGTAGCGCGCCTGGGTGGGGGAGTGCATGATCAGGTCTTCATTGCGCAGGTCCTCCCCGGTGATAGCGCGCCCGAGCCGCCCCAGCGGGTGTCCCGCCGGCAGGGCGGCCACCATCGGCTCCCGGTACAGCAGCCGCGAATCGAACAGCTCCTCATCAAAGGGCGGCCGGGCCAGGCCGATGTCGATCTCACCCTTCACCAGGGCCGGAATCTGTTCGCGCGTCACCATCTCCGTAAGCTCGACGTCGATCTCCGGCAGGTGCGTCCCGATCTCGTTCAGCAGGGCGCCCAGCAGCCCGTAGGTGGAGGCCGCAGTGAAGCCGATGCGGATGGTGCCTGCCGCGCCGGCAGAGATCCGGCGGGCAAGATCCGGGGCACTGTCCGCCAAGGCGAGCAGTTTGTGTGCCTCGACGAGGAAGGCCTCGCCGGCCGACGTGAGCGTCACCCGGCGGTTGTCCCGCTCGAAGAGCTGTACCTGGATGGCCCGCTCAAGCTTTTGGATCTGCCTGCTCAGGGGAGGCTGGGTCATATTGAGGCGTTCTGCGGCGCGGCCGAAGTGGAGTTCTTCGGCAACGGCCACAAAGCCGCGAAGCTGGTCGAGTGAGTACATGATGCACAGAGGGTATCACTTCATGCCTTATTGGGCTTGGACAAGTATCATGAACTGTCCCTAGGCTTCCAGAAGCACTTTGCAGTGGTGATGGGCCTCACAACCGTTCACGGGCCTGCAGCGACACCCTGCACCATCTAAGAGGAGACTTAAATGTTCGCATCCAAGCTCACCCGCCGCGCGGCCGTGTCCGCGAGTGCGGGCCTGGCGCTTGCCTTGGGTCTGACCGCCTGCGGCGGCAACGTTGCCGACTCGGGGGCAGCCGCAGACGGCAGCGAGTTCCCATCCGGCCCCGTGACGTTGACCATCGGCCAGGATCCGGGCGGCAGCACCGACCTCATCGGCCGCGCACTGGCCGAGAACGCCGCAGACCCGCTGGGCGTGGCCATTCCCGTGGTCAACAAGCCGGGTGCCAACGGCGCCCTGGCCACTAAGGAAGTTGCGGGTATGGAGCCGGACGGCCAGAACCTGATTCTGCTCAACGCCTCCCTGATCACCATCACCCCGCTGGCCGTCAGCGAAGAGGAAGCGGTCTCGCTGGATGACGTCGAGGTCATCACCGGCATCTCCCAGGACGACTACGTTCTGGTGGCCAACGCCGAGTCCGGCCTGACGACCATGGAAGATATCACCAGCGCCGACAAGAAGTTCAACTTCGCCACCACCGGCGTCGGCACCGGCAGCCAACTGGCCCAAGCATTGCTGTTCAAGCAGGCCGCGGTCGAGGGAACCGATGTTCCGTTCGACGGCGGCTCCCCGGCCATGACCGCACTGCTGGGCAACCAGGTGGACCTAGCGACCATCCAGCTGGGCGAGGCCATGCCGCAGATCGAGGCGGGCAAACTGACCCCGATCGTGACGTTCTCCGAAGAGCGCAACCAGTACCTGCCGGACACACCCACCGCCATCGAGGCCGGTTACGACGTTCCGGTGTCCCAGTACCGCGCCGTGGCCGCACCTAAGGGCACCCCGGAGCCGGTCCTGGCCGAGCTGAAGGAAGCCTTCACGGCGGCATTCGAATCCGAGGCCTACAAGGAATTCAACGAGCAGAACCTGTTCACTCCGACCCAGATCGATGGCGAGCAGCTGGCCGAAGACTGGAAGGGTTACGCCGAGAAGTACAAGGCCCTCACCGAGGAATACGGCGTTGATCTCGGAGGCACGAAGTGACATCACCAACCGGTGATGGTTCCAACCTCGGCGGCAGCGACGTGCGTGCTGCCGCCGAGGCGGGCTCCGTGCTTGACGACCTGACGCCGGAGCAGATCGCGGCCGAATGGGACGAGGACAAGCCCCCTGCGGCAGGCCCGCTGGCGAACATTGCGGCAGCAGCCGTCGTCGTCGTTATTGGAGTGGCCGGCATTGTCCTGTCCCTGGCCATGGGGCTGGGGACGCCAGAGGCGCCCGAACCGGGTATGTGGCCGTTCATCATCAGCGTAGTGCTGGTTGTCCTGGCCGTTGCGCTCGCAGTCTTTGGCCGGAAGACGCTGGATGCGGAGAAATTCTCCTCGTCCAGTTGGGCCGTGCTCGCCGGTGTCGGCACGCTGATCGGATTCGTGCTTCTTGTGGGAACCATCGGTTTTGAGATCCCGTCGCTGCTGCTGACCTTCGTCTGGCTGAGGTTCCTGGGCAAGGAAACCTGGCGGATGTCCACGGTGCTCAGCTTCGCCGTTGTCGCCGCCTTCTACCTGATCTTCGTCGTGGCCCTCAGCGTGCCCGTCCCGCATTTGTTCTAGGGAAGACTCATGGAATTTTTTGAACCGGTGATCAACGGTTTCGGCGTCGTGCTGGAACCGATGAACCTGTTGTACTGCCTGCTCGGCGTCATGATCGGCATGCTGATCGGTGTGCTGCCTGGCCTCGGCCCCGCCGCCACCATCGCGATCCTGCTGCCCCTGACCTACGGCGTGGAGCCGGTCACCGCGATCATCATGCTGGCCGGCATCTTCTACGGTGCGCAGTACGGCGGCACCATCACCTCCGTGCTGCTGCGGCTGCCGGGCGAGGCCTCCGCCGTTGTCACGGTGTTCGACGGTTACGCGCTGGCTAGACAGGGCAAGGCCGGAACGGCGCTGGGCATCGCGGCCATTGGATCCTTCATCGGCGGCACCGTCTCCATCATCGGCCTGACCCTGCTGGCCCCCATCGTCGCCGGCTTCGCACTGGACTTCGGCCCGCCGGAATACACCGCCCTGGCGTTGCTGGGAATCCTCCTGGTGGCCACGGTCAGCAACGGCGGCAAACTCAAATCCGTCATCGCCGCGGGCCTCGGCCTGCTGCTGGCCACGGTGGGCCGCGACGGCTTCACCGGCGAATCCCGCTTCACCTTCGGCAGCCTCTCGCTGGCCGACGGCCTAGACTTCGTACCGATCGCCATGGGCATCTTCGGGCTCGGCGAAATCCTCTACAACCTGGAGCAGCGCCACAACAAGGTGCAGGCTCCCGCGAAGGTGGCCAACGTCTGGCCCTCGCGGCAGGATCTCAAGCAGTCCTCCGGCGCCATCGGCCGCGGCTCCGTCCTGGGCTTCTTCCTGGGCATCCTGCCCGGCGGCGGCGCCACGCTCTCCTCGCTGGCCGCCTACGCCATGGAGAAGAAGCGCGCCAAGAACCCCGAGCGCTTCGGCCGCGGCGCGGTTGAAGGTGTGGCCGCACCGGAATCGGCCAACAACGCGGCGGCAACGTCGTCGTTCATCCCGTTGCTGACCCTGGGCATACCCGCCAACGCCACCATGGCGATCATCTTTGGCGCGCTGCTGATCCAAGGTGTCACGCCCGGTCCGCAGCTGGTGGAAAACGACCCGGAACTCTTCTGGGGCGTGGTGAACTCGATGTACATCGGGAACATCCTGCTGCTGATCATGTCCATCCCGCTGGTGGGCGTCTTCGTCAAGATCTTGCGCGTGCGGGCCGCCATCCTGGCCCCAATCACAGTGCTAATCACGCTGATCGGCGTCTACACCATCCGCAACAGCGTCTTCGACATCTGGCTGGTCATCTTCTTCGGCGTAATCGGCTACCTGATGAAGAAGTTCGGCTTCGAACCCGGGCCGCTGGTGCTGGCCTTTGTGCTCGGCGCCCTGCTGGAAGAGAACCTGCGCCGTTCGCTGCTGGTCTTCGGCGGCGACGCGGCTGGCTTTGTCAGCCGTCCTATTTCCGGCGTGCTGCTGCTGGTCTTCCTGATGGTGATTTTCCTGCCGCTAATCCAGACTCTGTTCAAGAAAGCCCGCGCCAAAAAGGCCACCAACACCGACGATCCGTCGCGGAAGAATGAAAAGGAATCAGTATGAGTATTCTGGTCGGCTACCTGCCCACACCCGAAGGCGAAGCCGCGCTGACGGCTGGCATTGAAGAAGCCAAGCTGCGCGGGCTGGACATGGTAATCCTCAATTCTCCGCGCAAGGGAGCCCCGGTGGATGCCGCACTGGCCTCGCCCGAACAGGTTGCCGAGCTGGTGCAGCGGGCCGCGGACGCGGGCATTACCGCCACCGTCCGCCAGCCCGGCCACACCGATGACCTGACGGACGAGTTCATGGACGTGGCAGAGGCTGTCAACGCGTCCCTGATCGTCATCGGCCTCCGCCGACGCTCGCAGGTGGGCAAGTTCATCATGGGCAGCCAGGCCCAGCGGATCCTGCTCCAGGCGGACCGCCCGGTACTCGCGGTCAAGGCGCCGGACGGCCTCTAAATACCACGTACGACGGCGGCTGCCGGCCTTTTCATTCGAAAGGCGGGCAGCCGCCGTTGTGCTTTGGGAGAATTGCGGGCCAGCGTGGAACGGCCCGGTTTGTGCGAGTCTTGTGCGGCCAGGCCGAGTGGGCTAGTCGGGGCGGCGGGCCAACCGTGCCCGGGAGTTGGCCAGATGGGTGCGCATGGCGGCGGCGGCGGATTGTGCGTCCTGCCGGCCGATGGCGTCGAAGACCGTCTCGTGTTCGAAGGCCACACGGGAGAAGTGCGTCTCCTCGCCGTCGTCGTTGTTCGCCAGCAGTCGGGTCTGGGGCATCGCGATCATTGCGGGGCCAAGCGAGGCGAGCAGATCCACGTAGAACCGGTTGTTGGTGGCCACGGCAATGGCCCGGTGGAACCGGAAGTCTGCCTCCACCGCCTCGCTGGGCATGTTCCGGACGGAGCGGAAGTCCGCCAGCGCGCCGCCGATCTTGGCCAGCTGGGTGGGGGTACGGCGCAGCGCGGCCAGGGCCGCGGCCTCCACCTCCAGGCCGAGCCGGAAGTCGAGCAGCTGCAGCCGGTCCTCGGGGGTGCGGATCTGCTCCGGCCCGGCGGTGAAGGACTCCTCGCTGGGCCGGGTCAGCACATAGGTGCCCTTGCCGCGGTAGGTTTCCACAAGCCCGGCCGCCTGCAGCCGCGAGATCGCCTCGCGGATGACGGTGCGGCTGACGGCGAACTGCTCCATGAGCGCGCTTTCGGCCGGCAGCTTGTCGCCCGGGCCGATGCCGCCGTCGACAATGCTGCTCCTGATCTGCTCCACCACGGAGTGGGTGAGGCTGCGGGAGTAACCGCGGTCGACGGCGGCGGGCTCGGCCATGTTGGTCCTTGTGGTTCTCGGCGGGGTGGTTCTGGGCGGGCTAGTTCGTGCCGAACTCTACCGTGTCCGTGGTCCAGGCATGGGCCTGCTCGCTGAGCGTGAAGCCCAGGCCCGGCCGGTTGGGGACGATCATGCGGCCGTCGCGGGTTTCCAGCCGCTCGTTGAACAGCGGGTTGAGCCACTCGAAGTGCTCCACCCAAGGCTCGCGTGGGTAGGCCGCGGCCAGGTGCAGGTGGATCTCCATGGCGAAATGCGGTGCCAGCTGGAGCCCGGCCTGGTCCGCCAGGGTTGCCAGGCGGAGGAAGGGCGTGATCCCGCCGATCCGCGGGGCGTCCGGCTGGATGATGTCCACGCTGCGGTTGTTGATCAAGCTGATGTGCTCGGTGACGCTGGAGAGCATCTCGCCGGTGGCGATCGAGGTGTCCAGGGCGTTGGCCAGCTGGGCGTGGCCTTCGGCGTCGTAAGCATCCAGGGGTTCCTCGATCCAGACCAGGTTGAACTGCTCCAGCACCCGGCCGAAGCGCATGGCCGTGGGCCGGTCCCACTGCTGGTTGGCATCGACCATCAGCGGCACGTCGTCGCCGAGGTGCTCGCGCACGGCGGTGACGCGGGCCAGGTCAAGCTTGGTATCCGGCTGGCCCACCTTGATCTTGATGCCTCCGATGCCCGCGGCCAGCGAGGCGCTGGCGCGCTCCTTGACCTCCTCGATGGGGGCTTGCAGGAAGCCGCCGGAGGTGTTGTAGGTCTGCACGGAATCGCGGTAGGCGCCGAGCAGTTTGGCCAGCGGGAGGTTCGCCCGCTTGGCCTTGAGGTCGTAGAGCGCGATGTCCAGTGCGGCGATGGCCTGGGTGGCGACGCCGCTGCGGCCCACCGAGGCGCCGGCCCAGAGCAGCTTCTGGTAGACCCGGCCGATGTCATTGGGGTCCTCGCCGATCAGGTTGTCCGCGACCTCCTTGGCGTGAGCGTACTGGGCGGGGCCGCCGGCGCGCTTGGAGTAGCTGAAGCCAATGCCGTGGTGGCCGTCCTGCGTGGTGATCTCGGCGAAGAGGAACACGATCTCGGTCATCGGCTTCTGTCGCCCGGTCAGGACTTTGGCATCGCTGATTGGCGTCTGCAGCGGGAGTGTCAGCGTCGAGAGCTTCACATGCCGGATGCGGTCAGTGGTGGCTTCACCGCCCGAGATGGCGGCGAGTGGATTGGAGAAGGTGGTGGCAGTCATCGGGGTCCTTTAATCGGGTGGGCGATGCTTGAAATAGTACAAGTGCCAGACTTGTACTACAAGTGCTTTCTGCGGCAGGCACTGCGGGAACGCATGTATGTTGGTTTCAAGCCGCCCCTGAGCGGTCCCGATGACATTCTCGAAGAGGAGACCCCGATGGCAGGAATCATCATTGTTGGCGTGGATGGCAGCGAAACTTCGATGAAGGCCGCCCGAACTGCCGCGCAGCTTGCCGCCGGACTCTCGGCGGAGCTGAGGGTGGTCACCGCCCATGCGACCGACAACGCCGAGGTGGTGCGCATCGGGAACGACAAGTGGTACCTGTCGGATTCGGCAACGGCCGAAAAAGTGGCCAAGAAGGCTGCCGAGGATCTCGCCACGGAGGGGCTTCATGCCAGCTATGCCGCGCTGCATGGCAAGCCGCAGGACGTCCTGATCGAGGAGGCCGAGCGGGTGAACGCGCAGCTTATCGTGGTGGGCAACGTGGGGATGAAGGGACTGGGACGTGTGCTCGGCAGCGTGGCAACGTCCGTGGCGCAGCGCGCGTCCTGCGACGTGTACATCGCCAAGACCGACTCCTGAGAGCGGGCACCTGATTGAACCCGCTGAAGGTGGCTGACCGCGCCCTCGTTCCGCACTTCGAAGTCATGAAGATCCTGCACCGGGTCGCCCAGATGCGGGCGGCGGGACGGGACGTGATTTCGCTTTGCGCCGGCGAACCCTCCGGCGGGGCGCCGCGGGGAGTGTCCGCGAAGGCTGCGGAGGTTCACGCGTCCGGCATACCCCTGACGTACACCAGCGCGTTGGGGATCAGCGAACTGCGCGAAGCCGTGGCGGGGCACTACCGCCGCTGGTACCGGTTGGAAGTCGAAGCCGACGAGGTGGCCATCACCACCGGCTCCTCGGGGGCGTTCATGCTCACGTTCCTAGCCGCCTTCAACCCGGGCGACCGCGTGGCGCTGGCCCGGCCCGGGTACCCCGCCTACCGGAACATCCTCAGCTCGCTGGGCTGCGAAGTGGTGGAGATCGACTGCGGTCCGGCCGAGCGCTACCAGCCGACGCCGGCTCTGCTGGACGCCGCAGCCGCCGCCCACGGTCCGCTCGCCGGACTGATCCTCGCCTCGCCTGCTAACCCCACGGGGACGATGGTCTCCCGTGCGGAGCTTGCAGCGCTGACGCAGTGGTGTGCGGCCAGCGGGGTGCGGCTGGTCAGCGACGAAATCTACCACGGCATCACTTACCCCGCCGACCCCCAGGCTCCCGACGCCCGAGGTGTGTGTGCCTGGGAACTGGACCGGACCGGCGTCGTCATTTCCTCGTTTTCGAAGTACTGGGGGATGACCGGCTGGCGGCTGGGCTGGGCACTGATGCCGCGGGACCTGGCTCCGGCGATGGAAGCGCTCGCCGGCAATGTGGCGCTGTGCCCTCCTGCGCCGGCTCAACTGGCGGCCGTCGAAGCCTTCAGCGAGGATTCCTACAGCCAGGCGAAGGCTGCCGTGGCCGAGTTCGCCGCGATCCGGCGGATCCTGCTGGACAACCTCGGCAGGCTGCAGTGGGGAACGGCCGCGCCGGCAGACGGGGCGTTCTATCTCTACGCCGAGCTGGGGGACCAGTTGGCCGGTTTCGCGGACTCGGGCGAGTATTGTCGGGCGCTGCTGGAGCAGGAAGGTGTCGCGCTGGTGCCGGGCTCCGATTTCGACGCCGTTCGCGGCCGCCGGTCCGTCAGGCTCTCTTTTGCTGCGGGTCGGGAGGCCGTGGCCGAAGCCGTGGAGCGGATCATCCGCTTCCAGGAGAGCCGCAGCCAAGCCTGAAGGGCGCCGGGTCAGTTATAAGCCGGCCACGAGGAGGTTGGCGTGCAGCTGGGCCCAGCCTTCGTCCACGAGCTTCTCGGCATTGAAACCATCGGGCACCAGTATGGCTTCGACGCCGCCGGTCATCAGGGAGACTGGAGCGCTTTGTGAGCATCCCGATCCCCAGTCCCGTTCCTGACCGCGGTCCACGATGACGCAGACGGCTGATGCAGCGGACGCAACCGCTGGCTTTGCCACATAGAACGAGACTTCGTCTGCTTCCCCTAACAATCGTGAGGAAGCGGTGTTGATCCGCGCGTCCTGCACGTAGGCCGGAAGGGCATCTCCTGCCGTGGCGTCCTGCTCGAGTGCGGCAACGCCCTCCGGGTCGCCGCTGCACCCCGCCAATGCCAGTACCGTGAGGACTCCGCTGACGGACAGGATGAGCTTTCGCATCGGACCTGCCTTTCCCTGTGACGTTTCACCTGAATCTAGCCCGAACCGGTGCAGCTTTGATGTGCTGCCAGGTTTCGTTTTGGTGACGTTGTTGGCGGGGAAGCGGTTTGGGCACCGAACTGTTGCCAGTGCGGCGGATCGCATACACTCCCTCCACAGCCCATAGATGCCGGCTCTTGACGCACATTCGGGCAAGCGCCCCTGTCTCGTCCCCGGCCGCTCAACGAAGCATTGGGAATATGAAAAGGCAGAAGCGCCATGGATGATGCCCGGTATGCGATGGCGGGTGGTGGGCGTATCGAGCCGGAAGGGCCCGCCGTCGGTCGGTGGATGACTGAGCCAAGTACTGGAGAATGCCTGGCCTGCTACGTCTGGCGCATGCTTGAAAACGGGTGCCGGGGACTGCGCTGGACTGCTAGGTTCCGTGAGATTACAGCTCCGCGCGCCACCGTCTTGGAAGGGCGGCTGGGACGGATGGGCGCCTACTGCGATTGCGAGATTTTCTGCTTCGCATACGAGGTGGACCCGTTGTATTTCCATATCGACGAGTTGGTCGACGTGGCCGAACAGGCCATACCGGTGTGCATGAGCGTGCGCTGGGGGTCAACGAAGCCGTGCCCGCTCTGGCGGCCGGTTCCCCGCTGGTGAGTGCCTCCGGGGACATGGCCTGGGTGCCGCCATCGTCAGTTGGTTGATGCCGGAACCGGGCCTGGGTCAGTGCGGAGGCGGCGGCATGCGGTCCAGGTGCTGGGACGGCACCCGGTCGCGGTCATACGTAATCTCGGTGTAGCCATGCGGCGCGGGCAAGCCGTCCGCACCGAGATTGACGAAGACGATTTTCTCGATGGTCAGGATGGACTGGCGGGTGAACATGTTGCGTACTTCGGCCCGCATGGTCAGCGAGGTCCGGCCGAAATGCGTGGCTGTCAGCCCCATCTCGATCAGGTCTCCCTGCTGGGCGGAACTGACAAAGTTGATCTCGGACATGTACTTGGTCACCGCCATCCCGTTGCCGAGCTGGACGATGGCGTAGATGGCGGCTTCCTCGTCGATCCAGCGCAGCAGGCTGCCGCCGAAGAGCGTGCCGTTGGCATTGAGGTCTTCGGGCCGCACCCACTTGCGGGTATGGAAGGTGATGTCGCCATTATTCATGACTTGACCCTAACCGATGCAGGCTGTGGATAACTTCTGCAACCCGCTGTTGTTTTCGACCGGTGGAAGCGGAAAGGCCGCCAACCCGCAATGCGGACTGACGGCCTTTCCTTTTCGTTGCGGGGACAGGATTTGAACCTGTGACCTCCGGGTTATGAGCCCGGCGAGCTACCGAACTGCTCCACCCCGCGGCGTAGTTATGACTCTAGACCCCTCAGCGCCCAAACGACGAATTTGGTGAGCTGCCTCACGAATCCGCGCCCGCCGGCCAGATTCGTGAGGCAGCATGTCGCCACGCAAAGCTGATTCCGGAACGGTCTACGGCAGCGGGAGCGGTTCGTCCAGCGGCTGGCTCTTCGGGTCCATATCGATGCCGAGGTCCTTCGCGAACACAGTCCTGGTCGCGCTGTAGACCTGCTCTTTGCGCTCGTCGAGTTCGAACACGCGGGCACCGCGCAGATGGTGTTCCTTGGCGCCGCCAAGGCCGTAAGTGCCGAAGCCGGTGCCGGGTCCGTAGCCCAGTTCGATTCCAAAGTAGTTACCCGAGTAGGTGTTGATGTGGTCATGGCCCACATAGACACCGCGGACGTCGCCGCGCTCCTGCAGGGCGCTGAAAAGACCGGAGTTGAAGGCGCCGGTGTAAACGCTTTCGTTCTTGACGCCGACGATGCTGTGCTTGGTCACTGCAGCCGCGTGGTCGGCGTCGTCGGAGCTGAACTGGGAACCGAACCACATGTGGTGGTGCTCGAAGAGCGGGATATGGAAGAACATCAGCGAAGGGATCTTGCCGTGCTGCCTTTCGGCGGCCTCGGACGCTTCCCGGTACCACTGGATCTGGCTGGGGCGGATCCAGTCGTAGCCCATCAGGCCTTCGAAGTCCTGGCCGCCGAGGTTCTCCGGTGCATACCGGCCGGAGTCGAGCAGCCAGATGCCGAAGGCCGGCTTGTTGCCGCTGGCGGAGCGGATGAGCAGCTGCGCATTGGACGAGCCGTCGACGCCCTTCTCCGGCCGGACGTTGACGTTGTGCTGGTAGCCGCGGACGAACTCCAGCATCTTGGCCTCGGTCATGCCGGTGCCGTTCGCCATCGAGTCCTCGTCGTGGTTGCCGAAAGTGACGGCCCAGTGGATGCCGCGCGATTCCATCGGCTGCACCACGTTGTTGATGGACTGGCGCACTTCCTCGGCCGTCTTGGGCGATCCGTTGATCACGTCGCCGTTGATCAAGGCGAAGCCGGGCTTCTCGGCGTCGAGGACCTTGCCCATGAACTCGACGGTGCGCCGGTCGGTGCGCGGCCCATCCTGGGTGTCGTTGAACTGGACCACGCGGAACTTGCCGTCGGGACCGAACGCCAGCGGCATCTTCGCGTTGCCTTGTCGCTGGGCGGGGACTGCGGCGTTGGCGCCCGGGGCCGCGGCCAGCATGCCGGCCAGGATGGCGCCGGTCCCGCCAGCGATCAGTCCGCGGCGTCCGAGATTGGGGGAGTTGGTGCTCATTTTCGTGCCTTTCATGCATCCCGACTGCAGAGGCAGCTCGGTGGCCGGCCCGGAGGAGGACGGGCAAGTCGGGATTGCGACTTTAGGCAGCGGAAATGACCGGCAGGTTGCCGGCGGGTGGAGCGCTTCCCAACGAAGTACGACGCCGGAATTAAGCTCCGGCGTCGTACTTACGCTTGGTTCGGGCTACTTGAGATGGTCCACCAGCTGGTTGGCAATCCCGGTGTAGCTGCCCGGGGTCAGCGCCAGCAGACGGGCTTCAGCCTCGGCGGACAGTCCCAGACCGGAGACGAATTCCTTCATGCGTTCGGCATCCACGCGGTGTCCGCGGGTGAGGTCCTTCAGCCGTTCGTAGGGGTTGTCCATACCCTCGACCCCGGCGATGGCTTCGGCGCGCATAACCATCTGGATCGCTTCGCCGAGCACCTCCCAGTTCTGGTCCAGGTCCGCGGCCAGCACATCGGCCGGCACATCGAGCCGCTCCAGGCCCTTGGCAACGTTCGAGATGGCCAGCATCGAGTGCCCGAAGGCCACGCCGATGTTGCGCTGCGAGGAGGAATCGGTAAGGTCGCGCTGCCAGCGGGAGGTAACCAAGGTGGCGGCCAGGGTGTCCAGCAGGCCGTTGGAGATCTCCAGGTTGGCCTCGGCGTTCTCGAACCGGATGGGATTGACCTTGTGCGGCATGGTGGAGGAACCGGTGGCGCCTTCCACCGGAATCTGGGCGAAGTAGCCGATCGAGATGTAGCTCCAGATATCCGTGCACACGTTGTGCAGAATCCGGTTGAACCGGGCAATGTCCGCGTACAGCTCGGCCTGCCAGTCATGCGACTCGATCTGTGTGGTCAGCGGGTTCCACGTCAGGCCCAGACCCTCGACGAAACTCTTGGAAACGGCCTGCCAGTCGGCGCCGGGCACCGAAGCGTAGTGGGCGGCGTAGGTGCCGGTGGCGCCGTTGATCTTGCCCAGGTACTCGGTCCGGGCGATCCGCTCGAGCTGGCGGGTCAGCCGGTGCGCGGTGACCGCCAGTTCCTTGCCCAGCGTGGTGGGCGTCGCCGGCTGGCCGTGGGTGCGCGAGAGCATTGGGACATCCCGGTTGGCCTCCGCCATGTCGCTGATCTGCGCTACGAGCGATCGGGCGGCTGGCAGCCAGGCCTGCTCCACGGCACCCTTGATGCCGACGGCGTAGGAGAGATTGTTGATGTCCTCCGAGGTGCAGCCGAAATGCACCATGGCCTTGAGGTGATCGATGCCGATGTCTTCCAGCCGGCGGCCGATGTAGTACTCCACGGCCTTCACGTCGTGGACCGTGACGGCCTCGATTTCGGCCAGTTCGCGGACGGAGTTGCCGTCGAAGTCGGTGACGATCTTGCGCAGCGCGGCCTGCTGCTCCGCGCTGAGCGGTCCGGCCCCCGGCAGGACGGACTGGCTGGTGAGATGGATCAGCCACTCGACTTCCACGTGGACGCGGTCGCGGTTCAGCGCTGCCTCGGAGAGATAGTCGACCAACGGCGCGACGGCGGAGCGGTAACGGCCGTCAAGGGGGCCAAGGGCGATTGCAGGAGTGACGTCTGCCAGGGAGACGCGGGGAGTTTCAGCCATGGGCCCCATTCTTTCAAGAGTCGGGCACGATTCCCTAACCTGTCCGCTATCTTTCACCGCACCGGTTTCTTGGCTGGCGGCCGCTGGGTGCCGGAGGACACGATCTCCACAGCACAGCCGCGGCTGCCTTTGCGCACATACCTGAACTGGCCTGCCTGCCATCTTGTGCCGCGGACTTAGCGTCGATGCAAGGGAAGGAAGAGTGATGGCCAGTTCGTTGCAGAGTACGACGTCGGGGCTTGCGGCCGGCGCGACGGGAGCCGACGATCTGCGGCTGGCTGCGCAGCGGCTGTACGCCTGCGAGACCGCATTGCTGGAGCTCAACGGCCGGCTGGCGGGACTGGAGCTGGCGGCCTGGGTGTCGCCGGCCGGGCAGGCCTTCCGCCGCAGCCTGGTGGAACGGCAGCTGCGGATGGACAACGCGGCAGCAGAAGTCAGGGAGGCGGCCATGGCCGTCAATGCCTTTGGCGTAGCGGTTGAAGCGGCCGCCCTCATCCAGCCGGGCCCATGATCGGCGATCCCGAGTGGTTGCCTGCCCCGGCCCGGCTGGACGGGAGCTCCGGGGACCTTGGCGGCTTTCGTGTGACGGGCGGAATCGGCGGCGCGGCCTTCCAATGGGAAGAACTTGAGGACGCCGCGGTCCGGCTGAGGTCCGTGGCCGCGGATGCGGATCGAATCTATTTCGACATCTATGCACTGCAGCTGACCATCCTGGACAGCGGCCTCTTCATGGTGCCCGGGCGGGTGTTTGCGCAGGAGGCCGTGCGGCGGGCGTTGGAGGCTATTCAAGCGTCGGCCGACGACGTCCGCCAAATAGCGGACCAGGTAACCAGGGCGAACGAAGCCTACGGTCGGGCCGAGGCTGCCGCCAACGGTGCCCTGAACGGCCTGGCGCAAGGAACCTGGTGGCTAAGTACGCCCCTGGGCGCGATGGGAAACGAGCTGCGGCCTACGCTGAGAGGCACGGAGCGGCTGATCAACCACGGAACCCGCGGCCTGCTGGCGCTGCCGCCGATACCCGGACCACCGGATGATCCCCGCTACCCTGGCTCAGGACCGGCATCGACTACTGAGCGTCTTGTCCCAAACCTCGTCGAGACCGCAAATGGGTTGGGCCTGCTGCAGCCGGCTCCCATTTCGGTAACCCGCCGCGCCGATGCCGGAAACGGACCCGGAGGAGAACCTGCGGCCGGAGCGGTGCCGCTGGACGCCACGCCGGCAGGACTGCTCGCGCGTGCCGGGGCTGCGGCAGCTGCCGGGCCGGGAACTATTGAGATTTTGGAAACGGAAGCCGCCACCGGCAAGAGCTGGGTTGTTTCACTGCCGGGAACCCAATCCCAGGGGCCGGAGGCAACGGCCAATCCATTCGATGAGACAGGGGTAGCCGAAGCACTCGCCTATGACAGCCGCCATGTCTCCGCAGCGGTTTCGGCGGCGCTGGAGGAAGCCGGCGCGGAGGCCGCGGACCAGGTGGTCCTGGTCGGCTACAGCCAAGGCGGCATCCACGCCATGAACATGGCCGCAGACAAGGCATTCCTGGCCGAGCACAACGTTTCCTACGTGCTCACGGCCGGCTCCCCGGTCGGTGACGTGGATCTGCCGGAAGGACTCAGAAGCCTGCACCTGGAACATGTCCAGGATTGGGTGCCCGGCGCGGACGGACGTGCCAGCCCGGATACCAGGGACCGGGTAACCGTGACCCTGAGCAACGAAGTAGCGACGCCCGACGGCGAAGACGGCGGCCTTGGCCCCGGACACGACTTCGGGAACTACGTGGCCGAAGCCCAGCTGCTGCAGGACAGCACGGATGTCTCGGTGACAGATGCCGGACTGGCGCTCGGCGCCGCTGTAGGCGGAGGCCTGGCAAGCCGGCATCTGTTCATGCTCATCCGGCAGGTGCCCATCCGCGAACCCTTGCCGCCGCATAAGCGGGCATCGTACTCATTGCGGAACCGCCCGCACGGCTACTGACGCATACGCCTCGATCAAATCCCCAATGCGCGATTTGCAGCCGCCGCAGCCGGTGCCGGCCCGGGTGCAGGCGGAAACCTCGTCAACACTGCTGCAGCCGCCGGCTATCGCGTTCTCCACCCCGCCGAGCGTTGCCCCGCTGCAGCGGCACAAAGTGGAGTCCGGATCGGCTGGTGCCGGCGCGTCATCCTGCTGGTCGACCGCGTCCAACCGGAACAGGGCGGTACGGTCCGCCGGCAGTTCGGCGCCGCGCTCATACAACAGCACCAGTTCGGCCGCCGTCCGGGGCATGCCGACACAGACGAGTCCTTCGAGCACTCCGCCCCGGGTCACCATCTTGGCGTACCGCCCATGTTCCGGGTCGGCCCACTGGGCTACCTGAACGGGAGGGCGACCTGGCGGATCCCCGCCACTATCCCGTTCCGGCCGCCAAGCGTCCCAGAGCTCGGGGGAGATGTTCCCCGCCGAGGCCAGGTCTAGTCCGCGCGCCTTGAGCAGCAGGACGCCGGGCCGTTCCGGTGCCAGCGGCGCCGCCTGGGTCTGCGCCGCTGTCCCGCCTGCCACGGCCACCTGCCGCCGTGGCACGAGCTCCAGCAAACGCCGGGCAACGTATTCCGCCTGGCGCCAGCCGGGGCCGATCAGACCGGCAGGTCCCGCACTACTGCCTGAACAGCCTGCGCAGCCGCCATCGCCGCACGCCACCTGGGCGCAGTCGCCGACGGCGAATATCCGCCCTTCCACATCGGCTTCAAGCCTGTGGTTCACCAGTATGCCCTTGTCCACACCCAGTCCGCAGCCGACAGCCAGCTCGGTCCTCGCCCGCACCCCGCAGGAGAGGAGCAGAAGATCGCCGGGAATCTCGGTGCCGTCCTCGAGCACCAGCGCGCGGAATTGGTGGCGGCCTCCCGCGGACGGACGGAAAGCAACTGCGGTGGAACGGACATCGGATGCCAGCCGGATTCCGCTGGCGTGCAGCGCGGCGGCCAGCATCCGTCCGCCGCCGGGATCAAGATTGCGTCCCAGCGGGTGCGGTCCATGATGGACCACGGTGACATCGGATCCTTCCTCGGCCGCGGCCAGCGCCGCTTCGATGCCGAGAATCCCGCCGCCAAGAATGACGATCCGGCCGCAGGAACCGACAACAGCACGCAGCTTTGCCGCATCCTCCAGATCCCGCAGGGCCGTCACGCCGGGCGGCAGCAAATGAACGGCGGCCGGGTCCGGATTCAGGCCGGCCAGCGTAGGGACCACGGCCTGCGCCCCCGTGGCGAGCACCAACCGGTCGAAGGGCTCCTGTGTTCCGTCGTCCAGCAGCACGGTCCTGCGCGCCCGGTCGATCCGCCGGACGGTGCGGCCCAGCAGCACCGTGGCACCGTCGCCGCGGAGCTGGGCGGCATCGGCCAGCCCGATGGCTTCGCCGGTAGTTCGCCCCGTACCGACGTCGGCAACCAGGACACGGTTGTAGGCCGCCACACCTTCGGCACCGATGACCGTCAGGTCCAGCCGGCCCTCGCGAACCGCGGGGAGGATCTCGTCAACAAGGCGGACTGCCACCGGACCGAAGCCGACAATGACAACGCGTTCGACGATCCCCTCGACGTTCTGCCCGCTCACAGGGCCCCTGCTTTCGCCAGCACGCGGACCCGTACGGGGGTGGATTTGAATTCGGGCATGCCGGAAATGGGATCGGTGGCCGCGGACGTGAGGATGTTGGCCGACTGCTCCTTGGGGAAATGGAAGGGCAGGAAGACCGAATCCGGCCTGATCGCGATTGTCACATCGGCCCTGACCCGGACCGGGCCGCGGTCGCCAATGACTTCCAGCAGGTCTCCATCGGCGACACCCAGGCCCTGCGCCGTTACGGGATGCAGCTGCAGGCGTGCTTCGGGCTGTGCAGCCGCGAGCTCGGCAACCCGACGCGTCTGGGCGCCGGATTGGTAGTGCTCCAGCAGCCTGCCGGTCACCAGCATGAGGCTGCCGGGCTCGTTCAGGGCTTCGGCCGGTGCCGTGGGCGAGACAGGCACCAGCTTGGCCCGGCCGTCGTCGTGCGCAAAGCGGTCCAGGAACAGCCGCGGCGTACCCGCGGACCCGGTCGGGAACGGCCAGTAGGCCTCCGCGCCGGCGTCGAGCTTCTCGTAGCTGATGCCCGAATAGTCGGCCGGACCGCCGGCAGAAGCACGCCGGAGTTCCTCGAAGACGGTTGCGGCTTCAGCGCTGAAGCTCGACGGTGCGTTCAGCCGCCGGGCCAGTTCGGCCATGATCCACAGCTCGGAGCGTGCCCCGGCCGGCGGATCGATGGACCGGCGGCGCCGCAGCACACGCCCCTCAAGGTTGGTCATCGTCCCTTCTTCCTCCGCCCATTGCAGGACGGGCAGCACGAGGTCCGCCTCGGCGGCGGTCTCGGACAGGAAGAAGTCGGAAACCATGAGGAAGTCCAGATTGCGCAGCCCGCGGATGACGGCACCGGTATCAGGGGCAGAAACTGCCACATTGGACCCGTGGACCAGCAGGCAGCGCACTCCGCCGGGCCGGCCAAGGCCCAGGAGCATTTCGACGGCGGGAACACCGGGCCCGGGGATCTGCTCGGGCCGCACACCCCAGACACCGGCCACATGTTTCCGGGCGGCCGGATCTGTGATCTTGCGGTAGCCAGGCAGCTGGTCGGCCTTCTGGCCGTGCTCGCGGGCGCCTTGCCCGTTGCCCTGCCCAGTCAGCGTGCCGTAGCCGCTGTGGCTGCTGCCCGGAAGCCCCAGCAACAGGCTCAAGTTAATGGCCGCGGTGGTGGTGTCCGTGCCATCAACATGCTGCTCAACACCGCGGCCCGTGAGGATATAGGTCCCGCCGGTCGCCTGTCCGGCCGCATCAAGCCGTGCCCCGGATGCCAGTCGGTGCGCCGTCTCGCGGATCAGTTCCGCCGGAACACCGGTCACGGTCTGGGCCCGTGCAGGCCACCAGTGGTTCAGGCTCCGACGCAGTTCCTCAAAGCCTGTGGTGCGGTCTCGGATAAAGGACTGGTCAGCGAGTCCCTCATGGACGACGACGTGGGCAATGCCCAGCAGGAGCGCCAGGTCCGTACCCGGTGTCGGCTGGAGGTGCAGCCCGGCGCCGGCCTCCGTCAGCGCGGCGGTGGCTGTACGCCGTGGGTCCACCACGATGATGCCGCCCGCAGCCCGGGCGCCCTGCAGGTGCTGGACAAACGGCGGCATGGTGTCCGCGACGTTGGAGCCCAGGATCAGGACGGTGTGGGCCTGATCCAGGTCGGCCAGCGGAAACGGCAGCCCCCGGTCCATGCCGAACGCCCGGTTCCCCGCCGCTGCGGCGGAGGACATGCAGAACCGGCCGTTGTAGTCGATTCGGGAGGTGCCCACGGCCAGCCGTGCAAACTTCCCGAGCTGGTACGCCTTTTCGTTGGTCAGGCCGCCGCTGCCGAAGACCCCCACCGAGTCCGGCCCGTGCAGCGAGCGGGAGCTGCGGATGGCCCCGGCCGCCAGGTCGAGGGCTTCATCCCAGCCGATCGGGCGGAAGCTGCCGTCGCCGCCGCGCAGCAGCGGTTCGGTCAGCCGTTCCGGCGAATCCAGCAGCGCCGGCGAAGTCCAGCCCTTCCGGCACAAACCTCCGCGGTTCGTGGGAAAGTCCCGGCCGGCTGCTTCCAGCGGCGTCCGGGCAGCGGGGAGAGCCGGCCTCCCGCCGTCGTCGTAAGTTGGTTTGGTAGCCACGGATGCGGCCGCCGGTTCATGGGGCGCCAACCGCATTGCGCACTGCAGCGCGCAGTAGGGGCAGTGAGTATCCACGGCCATCAGACACCGCCCCGGGCCATCTCGGAACCGGGCCGCAGGTAGCAGAACCAGGCCACCACCAGCATCGCTGCATAGGCCGCCACGAATCCGTAGAACGCGCCGGTGTAACTGCCGGTGGCCGTACTGGAGGCGTTGAGGACTTGCGGAATCAGGAAACCCCCGTACGCGCCGATCGCGGAAACCAGGCCGAGCGCCGCAGCCGCCTTGCGCTCGCTGCCAACGTCCACGCTGCTGCGGGTAGTCCCGGTCCGGCAGCGGATGGCGAAGATGCGCGGGATCATCCGGTAGGTGGCGCCGTTGCCGAAGCCGCTCGCGGTGAACAGCGCCAGGAACAGCAGCAGGAAGAGCCAGAAGTTCGCCAGCGGCAGCGTCCACACCACCGCCAGTGCAATCAACGCCATGGCTGCGAACGAAGCTACCGTCATCCTTGCTCCGCCGAAGCGGTCCGCCAGCTTGCCTCCCAGCGGCCGGGCCAGCGATCCCACCAGCGGACCCAGGAACGCCAGCGAGAGAGCCGCCGATCCCACAGCAAAGGAAGAGAACCCGGGGAAGACGTCGTGGATGAGCTTCGGGAAGACACCGGAGAAACCGATGAAGGAGCCGAAGGTGCCGATGTAGAGCAGCGCCATGATCCACAGGTGCGGCTCGCGCAAGGCTGCCACGGAACCGGCGGCATCGCCCTTCGCGTGCGAGAGATTGTGCATGTACTTCCGCGCACCCCAGGCCGCCAGCAGAATCAGCGGCACCCAGATCAGTCCGCCCAGCGGGAGGTTGAGCGAAGCGGCCGCGCCCAGCGTGATCACCAAGGGCACCACCAATTGCGCGACGGCGGCGCCAAGGTTTCCGCCGGCGGCGTTCAGCCCCAGCGCGTAGCCCTTTTCAGACGCGGGGTAGAAGTAGGTGATGTTGGCCATCGAACTGGCGAAGTTGCCGCCGCCAAGGCCTGCCAGACCCGCCATCAGCAGCATCACGCCGAAGGGCGTCCCGGGATTGGCCACGCACGCGGCCAGCCCGATGGACGGGACCAGGAGCAGCAGGGCGGAAATCACGGTCCAGTTCCGGCCACCGAACTTCGGCACCATGAAGGTGTACGGGATCCGCAGGGTAGCTCCGACCAGGCTCGGAATCGAGATCAGCCAGAAGATCTGCGAGTTAGTGAAGTCGAACCCCGCCGCAGGGAGTTGGACGGCCATGATCGACCACAGTTGCCAGACGACAAAGCCCAGAAACTCGCAGAAGATGGACCAGTTCAGATTGGTCCGCGCGATCGGCCGGCCTTCGGTTTCCCAGAAGTCCTTGTCTTCCGGATTCCAGCCGTCCACCCACCGGCCCGGACGAATCCGCAGCCGTGAATCTGCCCCGACGCCGGCGCGTGCGGCGCCGGTGGTCCTGATCTGGTCAACACTCATTCAGTCCTCCAAAAGGGAGCGGTTTCACCCTGTTGGTAAGACTGTAGGAACGGCGTGTTTCGGTAGCAGTGGCCGGAGGTTACGGGCGGATCAAAAGTGCCTCACCGCGCTGCCGGCCGCCGGTGAGGCAACGCGCTACCGGGTCCGCGTGATCGATCCGGCGATCAGGGACACGAGACTGATAATCAGCGAGCCGAGCACCGCGGTCCAGAAAAAGGAGTCCACCACAAAGTTCACCGGTGTGTAGGAAGAGAGCCAGGCCGTGAGCATCAGCATGAGTGCGTTGATGATGATGGTGAACAGGCCCAGCGTCAGGATCGTGACCGGCAGCGACAGGAAGCTGACGATCGGCCGCACAATGGCGTTCACCAGCCCGAAAATGAGCCCGATAAAGAGGAATGCAAGTACGACGCCGGCCGTTGAGTTTCCCTGCGCAACTTCCGCTGCCGCTGTGCTTTCCACGGTAATGCCCGGCAGGACCCAGCTTGCTACCCACAGCGCCAGGCCGTTGATCAGAACACGCACAATGAACTTTCCCATGGCTTCATGCTGTCATACCGCTGATCCCGGGGGCACCTGATCCGGCGTGACAAACGCCTCGTTGCATCACCGTATTCTTTAACCCATGACTTCTACCCAGAACCCCACCAACGTAGCTGCGGTTCAGACGGCAGCCCAGGACCGTCAGATCCGTCCCCGCCCGGTCATGGACCGGTTGCCCAAGTATGCAGCGGGCAAACCGCCGGCCGTTATTGAAGGGCTGCAGCCGTACAAGCTCTCCTCCAACGAGAATCCGCTCCCGCCGATCCCGGAGGTGCTGGAGGCTATCCAGTCCCAGCACAACATCCAGCGCTACCCGGATCCGCTGTCGACAGCCTTGCGCACCGAACTGAGCCGATTCCTGGATGTGCCGGCTGAGGACATCGTCACTGGTGCCGGCAGCCTGGGCGCGCTGGTCCAGATCCTGCAGACCTTCTCCGGCCAGAGCGAGGACGGCACGGCGGACGAGGTCGTCTACGCCTGGCGCTCCTTCGAGGCCTACCCGATCATGATTGGCCTCTCCGGCGCAGCCAGCGTACAGATTCCCAATCAGGCGGACGGCTCGCACGACCTTGAGGCCATGGTGGCCGCAATCAGCGAGCGGACCAAAGTCGTCCTGCTGTGCACCCCGAATAATCCGACCGGTCCGGCCCTCACCACCGCCCAGGTGGAGGACTTCCTGGCCAAGGTCCCGCAGGACGTGGTGGTGGTCATCGACGAGGCCTACACCGAGTTTGTCCGGGATCCGGAAGTGGTGGACGGTATCAAGGTGTACAAGAAGTACCCGAACGTGATCGTCCTGCGGACCTTCTCCAAGGCCCATGGCCTGGCAAATCTTCGCGTTGGATACTCCGTCTCGAATCCGGAACTCACCCAGCACCTGCGGGTCGCCGCGACGCCCTTCGCCGTGTCCAGCCTGGCCGAGGACGCGGCAATTGCCTCGCTGAAGCACTACGACAAGGTTGTTGAAAGGGTACAAAGCCTCGTGGACGAACGTGACCGTGTGGTGGCCGGCCTGAGCGAGCTTGGCTGGAAGATCCCGGAGTCCCAGGGCAACTTTGTCTGGCTCCCGCTGGGTGAGAACTCCCAGGACTTTGCCGCCTACGCGGGTGAGCAGGCACTCTCCGTACGGGCCTTCCCCAACGAAGGGGTCCGGGTCAGCATCGGCGAGGTGGAGGCCAACACCCGTTTCCTCGCTCTGTGTGCGAACTATACAAAAGGCCCCGGCGTTTCCTGACCGTAACAACAGCGGGGCTGAGGCCCGGTATCGTTAGGCTGGAACAGAAAACCGACCAATATATGCCTCGCGGGTAATGCATTCCGTTCAAGGCATATATCAGCAGCTAAGGTAACCGTCGACGGGCGGCATGCCGGCGAGGAGTTCGTATGGGCGCTGAGCACTTGCCCACCTCTGAATTCGACATTGAGGAACTTGAGCAGTCCATGACCTCCAGCGACCCCGCAGACGCTCCGGAAATGGTGCAGCTACTTGCCTGGGACGGAACGCTGCGGGAGGACGTCCAGTACGGGCCCTACGCCGCGCATCTGGACGGCGAGGCCCTTCGCGGGTTGTACCGGGACATGTTCCTGGTCAGGCGCTTTGACCAGGAAGCCGTGGCGCTGCAGCGCCAGGGACAACTGGTTATGTGGCCGCCGTTGCTGGGGCAGGAGGCCGCCCAGATCGGTTCCGGCACCGCACTGCAGGCAAACGATTACGTCTTCCCGACGTACCGCGAGCACGGTGTGGCGCTGACCCGCGGGCTCGAACTGTCCGCCTTGCTGAAGCTCTTCCGCGGTGTTTCCAGCGGCGGCTGGGATCCCCGGGAAAAGAACTTCCACCTCTACACGCTGGTCCTCGCCGCCCAGACCCTGCACGCCGTCGGCTACGCCATGGGCCTGCAGCGGGACGGCGAGGACGGTGTCAGTGTCGCCTACTTCGGCGACGGCGCCAGCTCCGAGGGCGACGTCCATGAGTCGATGGTCTTCGCGGCCTCGAACCAGTCTCCGGTGGTCTTCTTCTGCCAGAACAATCACTGGGCCATCTCTGTGCCTACCGAAGTGCAGTCGCGGATCCCGCTGTCGAACCGTGCCAGCGGCTACGGCTTCCCGGGAATCCGGGTGGACGGCAATGACGTGGTTGCCGTCCACGCCGTCATGCGCTGGGCGTTGGAGCATGCGCGTTCCGGCCGTGGCCCGGTGCTTATCGAGGCGTTCACCTACCGAATGAGCGCGCACACCACTGCGGACGATCCCACCAAGTACCGGCTCTCCGCCGAGGAGGACGCCTGGAGGGACAAGGATCCGCTTAAACGCCTGGAACGGTATCTGCGCTCCAGCAACACCGCGGATGACTCATACTTCGAGGAGGTCGCGGTCCAGGGCGATGAGCTGGCTGCCAAGGTCCGAGCCGAGGTCCTGGCCATGACCGGTCCGGAAATGGTGCAGAGCTTCAATAACGTCTACGCCGACCCGCACCCGCTGGTCGCCGAAGAACTCGCCTGGCACCGGGAGTACGAGGCGGGCTTCGCGGACGCCGACGAGGCAGGGGAGAGCAACTAGTGGCCAACATGACCATCGCCAAGGCCATTACCGCCGGCCTTCGCGAAACGATGAAGAACAACCCGAAGACCATGCTCATGGGCGAGGATATCGGCGCTTTGGGCGGCGTCTACCGGGTGACCGAAGGCCTGCAGGCCGAGTTCGGCAAGACCCGCGTGGTCGACACCCCGCTGGCTGAATCCGGCATCATCGGCACGGCAATCGGACTGGCGTTCCGCGGCTACCGGCCTGTCTGCGAAATCCAGTTCGACGGTTTCGTGTTCCCGGGCTTCAATCAGATCACCACGCAGCTGGCCAAAATCCACGCCCGCAGCTCCGGCGATCTCAGCGCCCCCGTCGTCATCCGCATTCCCTACGGCGGCGGTATCGGCTCCATCGAGCACCACTCCGAATCGCCGGAGGCACTCTTCGCGCACACCGCGGGGCTGCGCATCATTACCCCGTCCAATCCGCACGATGCCTACTGGATGATCCAGCAGGCCGTCGAGTCGAACGACCCGGTCATCGTGTTCGAGCCCAAGCGCCGCTATTGGCTCAAGGGCGAAGTGGACACGGAGAGTCCCGGCCAGGACGCGTTCAGCGCCAAGGTGGTCCGCGAGGGAACGGACGCCACGATCGTCGCCTACGGCCCGCTCGTCCCGGTCGCGCTGGCAGCGGCGCAGGCCGCCGAGGAGGACGGCAACAGCGTGGAGGTGATCGATCTGCGCTCCATCTCGCCGATCGACTTCGACACCATCACGACGTCGGTGCACAAGACCGGGCACCTGATCGTCACCCACGAGGCACCCACTTTCGGCGGCGTCGGCGGCGAGATCGCCGCACGCATCTCGGAACGCGCCTTCCTCAGCCTCGAGGCCCCGGTGCTGCGGGTGGGCGGTTTCCACATGCCCTACCCCGTGGCCAAGGTGGAAGAGCACTATCTTCCGGACATCGACCGCCTGCTTGAGGCCCTCGACCGTTCCCTCGCCTACTGACGCATCGGAGTTTCCATGTCGAACATCGAATCATTCAACCTCCCGGACGTCGGCGAAGGCCTGGTCGAAGCCGAAATCGTCTCCTGGAAGGTCAAGCCCGGGGACACCGTCGCCGTCAACGACGTGATCGTGGAGATTGAAACGGCCAAGTCCCTGGTAGAGCTGCCCAGCCCGTACGCGGGCGTCGTGGCGGAACTGCTCGTGCCCGAGGGCGAGACCATCGAGGTGGGCACGCCGATCATCTCCGTGAACGTCGGCAGTGCCGGCCAGCCCGCACCCGTGAAGGACACCGGGGACGCGCTCCAAGCGTCCGCGCGTCCGGACAGCGCTGCCCTGCCGCAGGAAGCGCCCGCGAAAACGGAGGGCGATCCGCTGGCGGGCGCAGTCGAGGCAGCGCCGGCAGCCAGCGAACCGGGCATGGTCAGCGGATCACTGGTCGGCTCAGGACCCAAGGCAGATGCTGTCAAGCGCCGCCCGCGCCGCACGTCCGGCCCCAGCCCCAGCCCTACTACGGACCAAACAACGACGGCGGCTCCCCACCACCACGGCGTCTCCGATTCGGCGCCACAGCAGCATGCCCCGCATGTGCCGCCGGTTCCCTCGGCTGCGTCCCCTGACTCCGCCGTCGAAAGCGGACTAATCCGGGACGGTGCCAAGGGACAACAGCGCGGCGAGGCTGTGCAGGCCGCGGTGAACCGCTTGCTGACCCGCGTGCTGGCGAAGCCGCCGGTGCGCAAGGCTGCCAAGGATCTGGGGATCGATTTGGCGGACATCACCCCCACGGGCCGCGGTGGAGAGGTCACCAAGGCGGACCTGCTGAGCTATCAGGCACAGCGGGATGCCGAACTGGACCAGGCCGAGACCTTCTGGGCGCCGAGCAAGAAGCCGCAGAACCAGCGCATCGAACGGGTCAAGGTCAAGGGTGTCCGAAAGGCCACGGCTAAGGCCATGGTTGAATCGGCCTTCTCCGCTCCGCACGTAAGCATCTTCGTGGATGTGGACGCCTCCCGGACCATGGAGTTCGTCAAGCGGCTTAAGGTCAGCCGCGACTTCGAAGGCATCAAGATTTCACCGTTGCTGATTCTGGCTAAAGCGGTGATTTGGGCGGCAGCGCGGAACCCCTCCGTCAACGCCACGTGGACCGATGACGAGATCCTGATCAAGCACTTCATGAATCTCGGGATCGCCGCCGCCACGCCGCGCGGTCTGATGGTGCCGAATATCAAGGATGCACAGGATCTGTCCCTGAAGGAACTGGCCATCGCCCTCAACGAGTTGGCTACCAAAGCGCGCGCGGGCAAGACCCAACCTGCCGAGATGCAGGGCGGCACGTTGACCATCACCAACGTTGGTGCGTTGGGCATCGACACCGGCACTCCCATTATCAATCCGGGCGAAGTCGCGATCGTGGCCTTCGGCACCATCAAGCAGAAGCCCTGGGTGCTGGACGGGGAAGTCATTCCTCGCTGGATCACTACTCTTGGCGGCTCCTTCGACCATCGTGTGGTGGACGGCGACCTTTCCGCCCGTTTCATGGCCGACGTTGCCGCGATCATGGAAGAACCCGCGCTTCTGCTCGATTAAGTGCCGCGGAACGCGTAGTCGTCGAAGGGATCCACGACGGAGGCACGGCGGATCCCTATTGCCGTGGGCTATGATCGAGCGAATGTGGCGTAAAGGAGACCATCCCGATGACAAGCACTGATCTTTCCGGTTCTGTTTCCACCGCGGACCTGTATGACGAGCGAGGCGAGGACCTCCAGTCGGTGCCGCTGCAGTTTCAAGACCTGGGTGGCAACGTGGCATTCAGCGGACCCGTCCGTACCATTCGTTGCCATGAAGACAACGGATTGGTGAAATCCGTTCTGTATTCACCCGGCGGAGGCTCGGTTCTCGTGGTGGACGGCGGCGGCTCGCTCAACACCGCCCTGATGGGGGACATGATCGCCGCAGCAGCGGTGGAAAACGGCTGGGCCGGCGTCATCATCAATGGGCCCATACGCGACCGCATTGCCATTGCGCAACTGTCGCTGGGGGTCAAGGCACTGGGCAGCAACCCGCGCAAGAGTGCTAAGGACTCTCTCGGCGAGGTGGATGTGCCCGTCGAGATCGCTGGTGTGGCATTCCGGCCAGGTGCCATGGTTTATGCCGACGCGGATGGCATCCTCGTCGAGCGCTGACCATTCGAAAACGGGGACCGCCTGCGCCTGTGATTGACTTGGGCCATGAGCAATAACCGACCTTCAGGGTCCGGCAACCGTCCCGACGTGCCTAAAATCGACTGGCGCCGCACCCTTTGGGGCATGGCCGTCATATTCCTGCTGAGCTATGTGTTCATATTTCTGTTCCCGGGCATGAACGGCATTCTGCGCATCATCCTGGTCCTTGGCCTCTACTTCGGCGGCCGCTATGTCTACTACAAGTACCTCAAGAAGCGCTGATAGCTGCTACCGGGCGCCCATAGCCTCCTGCAACACGGGCGCCAGCCGGCGCACGCCCTCGCGGATGTTCTCTGTGGACACGGCGCTGAATGCCAGCCTGAGCTTGCTGGAGGGATCATCAGAGGGGGTGAAAGCGGCACCGGGGATGAAGATGACGCCGGCGTCGATCGCCTTGTACAACAGTGGATAGGTATCGATTCCCTCCGGCAGGCTCACCCAGACGAAGAAACCTCCCTGCGGCTGGGTCCAGCTGACGCCTTCCGGCATGAAATCTTCGAGCGCTTGAAGCATGGCTGCGCAGCGCTCTGCATAGAGGCTGCGGTAGGTAGTGATCTGGCCGCGCCAATCGTGGCCGTCCAGGTACTCTGAGATGAGCATCTGGTTCAGTGTGGGCGGGCAGAGCGTGACCGCCTCGCTGGCCAGGTAGAAACGCCGCTGCAAGTGCGCCGGAACCAGAGCCCAGCCGATCCTCAGGCCGGGCGCGAGAATCTTCGAGAAAGAACCCATGTAGATCACGTCGTCCGCGTTGCCCGCGCGGAGCGGGGCGATCGGATGGCCGTCGAAGCGCAGCAGGCCGTACGGGTTGTCCTCGATAATCAGGATGTTCGCGTCCTGGCAGATCTGTACGACGCGCTGCCGGCGCTCTGCGGCGAGCGTGATGCCCGATGGGTTGTTGAAGTTGGGGATGGTGTAAAGGAACTTGATATTGCCGCCGGCAGAACGGACCTCATCGATGCGCCGCTGCAGTTCATCGGGAACGAGGCCGAGCTCGTCCATTGCCACGGCCGCCACCGTGACTTCATAAGCCTCGAAAGTGTTCAGGGCACCCACATAAGTCGGGTCTTCGCAAAGCACAACGTCGCCGGGATTGCAGAAGACCTTGCAGGCGACGTCCTGGGCGGACTGGGAACCGGTGGTGATCACTACGTTTGCTGGGTCCGCATCCTCAATGCCTTCCTCGGCCATGACTTCGCAGGCCTGGGCCCGAAGCCGCTCGGTTCCTTGGCCGCCGCCGTACTGGAGGGCTGTTAAGCCCTGCTCGGTAATGAGGCGGTAGGCCATCCCGCCGAGCTTCTCCAGGGGCAGGGACTGCAGGAACGGATTCCCCCCGGCAAGAGAGACGAGGCCAGGCTGTAGCGAAATATCGAAGACATCGCGAACGGCGGATTGCTTGATTTTAGCTGCCCGGTCGGAGTAAAGGCTATGGTGCCGGTGCGAAGTGACCGCGCGCTCAAGGGCAACTTCGGTTTCGGTTGGCATGTCGGCAGAAGCGGAAGATTCCTGTGTTCTCACTCACACAGGATAACCCGAACAGTTGCCCTCAAGGCAACAGCTGTTTTCTATTTGTGCTGTTGGCCTCGTGCCTCGCGACTACAGCCAGCCCGCTTCTTTGGCCTTTAGCGCTGCTTGGAAGCGGCTTTCGGCGCCCAGTTCTTCGAGCATCCATGCGATATGCCGGCGGCAGGTCCGCACGCTGATGTCCAGCCTTCGTGCAATCACTTCGTCGGAGTAACCGGCAGCCATGCCCCGGAGAACGGACCGCTGAATGCTATTGAGGTCAGCAGGGTTTCGGCCTTCCGTCTCCCAGCCGTAGGGGGTGGCCAGTTCCCATGCCACATTGAATAGCTGCGTGAATACATGGATCAGATTGGCGTCGCGCACCACCAGAGCCGCTCGATCGTCCGCGTCCAATTGGCGGGCTACGAGTGCCAAGGACTGGTCGAAGATCAGGACTTTCAATGGCACGTAGGGCAATGTCCGATACTCCAGGCCCGCAGGGGCTGTGGCGGCGACCGCCTTCCGGGTAGGAACGTGATCCAGTGTGCTGGCATTGTAGAGATTTTTTCTGACAATCCCGCGTTCCAGCAGTTCCAGGTCCTTCTGGATGCCCTCTTCATGGACCTCGGCCGTAGATCCTGAGCCAGGCTGGCTGATCAGGACCTGTTCTGTGACATCCCGCCCATAGTCCATCAGCAGCTTTCGAATTACCCCGGGGTCTTCGAGTATTTCGATGGACGAATCGAGAGCGATTCGCTTTCGTGCCGCAAGATATGTGGGGACCAGCGAAGCCATATCGCTCCGGTGCCCGCTGATTTTGGCGCGTAGATCGATAAGCAGGCGTTCGTCGGCCTCGACTAGCTGCGCCAAGGCCACGTCCGGAGAGATGGCCGTAAAGCAGTCCACATCAGGCGCCGGCTGTTGGAACAGGCGTCGTCCGGTGAGCTCAGTAATGGCGCTATTGAGATCCCGAATGGTGTAGCCGAGCGCAGTCGAAGCGGACTCCTTGGTCCAGTCCGGGTGGGTTACCGCATATTCATAAAGCTCAAAGGCTGTCCCACTCAACATCTGGTGCCCCCTCAAGCATGATTCGTGGCATGTAACTATTTGCCATGTCCGGTATATGCCACCCAACTGTAGTGGTCATACTCAAATCATACTCATGTTGGAAAATCCTTGAATCAGGCGGGAATCCGCGGTTTTGACCATGCGTCGGGACGTTCATGAACGCCGGGACTCGTCCCGATAAGGGCATGTCATGATGTTGCCCCCATATTGACTGGACAGCATGTAGGGCGACGCGGAACTCTTGAAGAGTCGGGGGAACGATACTCGATGGATTGCCACTCACATCGAAGGGGAATGACATGTTCAAGAAGATCGCCGGCATAACGGCAGGTCTACTGCTTGCTGTAGGCGCGGTCTCGGCGGCCACTCCTGCAGTGGCAATCGACCAGAGCCAGCAGTCCAACGCAATCGTTACGGCTGCCTGGGACTGGTAATAAGCTGCCCCACCGCAACAGCATACCCGCTGATCCCGTAACCAGGACGGCAACGGCTATTCCTCCCCAACCACCAGCGAGCAGATCTAGGAGAAGCGCATGAGCCAGCTGACAGCCGTACGCTCTTCGGAAAAGCTCAGTCTCAAACGCTACTGGTGGGTCCTGTCTATTTACACGGGTAGACAAGACGTAGCCGAAGCCGTCATAGGAGAACTGGTTACACCACTGGTGGCCCACGCTCGCCGCGAAGGCGTGGGCCGCTGGTACTTCAGCCACCATGTTGATGAGGTGGGGCCTCACATAAAGGTCCGGTTCCTGGGCCACCGCTCAGCCCTTGATAGCCTCCAAAGGTTTGAGCTGGCGGCCCGGAACCGGCTCCTTGAAATCCTGCCAACAGTTCGAGTCCAGCAGCACTATGTCGTGTCGCCGGACAATATAGAGTTGGTCGGCGCTCTGGGATCGGATTCTGTCGCCTTAGTGCAGGAATCGGATCTGGACAGATTCGGCGGGCTCGAAGGGCTTGAACTTGCCGAAGAGGTCTTTGAACTGTCTTCTGAACTTGGTAGCTGGGCAGCGCAACGGTTCAACAAGTCGCAGGGCCGCACTGCCCTTGGTGCCCTATTGCTCTCCGATGCGGCTTGGGCCATGCTCAACGGGCCGAAGGCTCCGCAGTGGCCAGACCGCCGCCGGCTCTCCTGGGATTACTGCTGGGACAACCACCTTCGTGTTTCGACCATGGAACTTGGACGTGGCGCTGCCAAGGCCCGACTCGGTTTGACTGCCACCCTGGCGCCGAAAACCGCACCGATGCACCGACTCATGGCCGCTACGGCAGCCGAAGGAAGCGTGCAAAACTGGCGTCGCCGCTGGAAGCGGGCTATTGACGCCTACCTGTACCGGGCAGATAAATCGAGGGTTAGCCGCGGTGCACAGAATCTGACTTTCAGCCAGTCACATCTGATGATGAACCGCTTGGGCTTCACACTGTGGGAAGAGGCGGCTTTGGGAATTTATGCCCGCGCCTGGACCCCGGAAACTGAGTCCGCTCTGTTGGAGAAGAGAAGACGATGACTCCCTATGGCATCAAATCGGCGCCCGTGGGCCCTCTGGCACCCGGCAACGCAGAACAAGGCCCGGCTTCAGCACTCGACCAGATCGGAGTCGTGGGAGCCCACGGCCAGGATGGCGATCTGTGGAACTTGACTGGGAGCGATTACTCGCGAGATGCAGCTTGGGCAGACCACGCCTGGCAGTAAATCCCGCATCACAACCCCATAAACCACTGGCCGGAGCTTCCCCCAACGGTTCCGGCCAGTTCCCCCAAGGCTTACTGGCCGGAACTGCCCCCAACGGTTCCGGCCAGTCGGCTGTTCGGGGCCAATCAGCACGCTCACCCGGATACACGCTGGCTGATGACTACTTCACGTCGAGGAGTTTTTCAATTGGGATGCCGTTAACCAGCACTATGGCTTCGGCAACACCGGCGGCTGTGGCGGCGGTCTGTTCCAGCTGAGCTTCAATGCGAGGACCATCACAGGTTCCGCCGACGGTGACACTACCGGACAGATTAACTGTCACGGTGTCGCCGTCTTGACTACTGCTCTGATAAGACAACGCGGAGGAATTCAGCGCGTTATAGAGGCCCGACTCGCTTAGAAACTCCTGCTTGTTTGCTAACAAGTGTGTCATGCTCGCCCCAAGCTGATCGGTGAATGTTACAGGTTGTGTAAGGGTCGCAACGAGGCTGTCTCCGCACCCTATACCGCTGCCTGAGGTCTCCTCGCCGGCAAGCCCGATGTAGTAGACGGTCAGGGGAACTGTAATGGGGGCCTGTGCAGCTGGCGCTGGTGCTTCGGGAACGGCAGGTCCGCGTCCGCTGAGGTAATCCTCAATCCGAATCCCGTTGACCAGGATGATGGCCTCCCCGACTCCGGCGGCAGTGGCTGCGGTCTGTCTTAGTTGCCATTCCACGCGCGGGTCATCGCACGAGCCTCCGGATTTGAGCTCGCCGGCAAGATGGACGGTGACGGTGTCGCCATTGATCCTGGCGCGTTCGAAGGTCAGCGTGGATTCGTGGAGGGCGTTGTAAAGCCCGGATGATCCATGCAATCTGTCCCTCTCGGCGAGCAGGCGCTCGATGCTGGCCTGCACCTGATCCTGAGTCTTGACAGGCTCCGTATACGTGGCGACGAGGCTGTCCCTGCAGCCGATCTCCGCGCCGGAGACTCCGCCGTCTTCTACGGCAATGTAATACATCGTCAACGGAACTCCTGCCCCGTTCTCGGACCTTACCGAAATTTCCGGCTGGGCGACGGGCGCTGCAGCCGTTTCCTCGGTCGGTGCGGGGGCCTTCACCGATGGTGCCGATGCCGCTGGCGGTGCTGATGGGCCGGGAGCCGGAGCCGTTGGCGGGGCAATGGCCTGCGGCTCGGCAGCGACCGTGGCCGGTGGATTTGCCGTTGGCGACTGCCCTTGACCGGTCGGAGGGCTGCACGCTGTCAGAGTCAGCAGCAGTGCTGCCGATGCGGTCCCCAGAACCCGTTGCTTGCTCATGTTGACCCCCTGGAAACGTGATGCCGCCGGGACGAGGATGCTCATGCATCCGCTCAGGGGCCGGTGGCCTGTGGTTATCACTCACGATACGCGCGAAAGAACCAGCCACAAACGGGTTTCCGGTCACCATCCCGTTGCAGGTTTGTCACGTCCCGGACTCGTCGATCAACACAGTTCTGACACCGGAGAGTCTTGGGCTCCCGTTTGTTATCCCGCTTCACAATTCGTTGAAAAGTTCAATTCAGTGCCGCTGAGGTGCGTCACCGAGTATCGTGTCTATAACGATGAAGTGATGTGTTTGACGTCACAAAACGAGTCGCGCAGACTGATGGGTGAACACTCGTTCGTTACGCGAACATTCAGGTTATCCCGGGTCTCCAGGGGATCACTAAGGAGTAGAAATGAAACGTAGACTGACCGCGCTTGTGGCCGCAGTTTCAGTGCTCGCCCTATCTGCCTGCGGCAGTGGCTCCCCGAGCGGTGGCGGTTCCGAGGCTCCCGCCGACGCCGGTAGCGGCGGACTGACCAAGATCTCCGTCGGGGTGATCCCGATTGTGGATACGGCACCCATCTGGCTCGGTGACGAGAAGGGCTTCTTCGCCGAAGAAGGTCTAGAGCTGGACCTGCAGACCGCTACCGGCGGAGCCGCGATCGTTCCCGGCGTGGTCAGCGGCAGTTTTGACTTCGCTTTCTCCAACCTGATTTCGGTCATGGTGGCGAACGACAAAGGACTGGACCTGCAGTTCGTTGCCAACGGGGCCTCCACAACCGGTGAAGAAGAGTCAGGCTTCGGTGCCGTGGTCGTTCCTGAAGATTCCGATATTCAGTCCGCGGCCGACCTCGAAGGCAAGACTGTTTCGGTCAACAACCTCTCCAATATCGGCGACACGACCATCAAGCACGTGGTTGAACAGGACGGCGGGAATCCTGACAACATCGACTTCGTGGAAGTAGCATTCCCAGATGCTCCGGCAGCACTCCAAAACGGGCAGGTTGATGCCGCATGGATTCTGGATCCCTTCCTGACCCAGGCACGGTCCGAGGGGGCCCGTGTGGTGTCGTGGAACTTCACGGAGATGCACCCGGAACTCGACATTGCCGGCTACTTTACGACTTCCGAAAAGGTTCAGAGCGAACCGGAACTGGTGGAGAAGTTCACCAGAGCCATGAACAAGTCCCTTGAATACGCGCAGGAGAACCCGCAGGAAGTCCGCGACATCGTCGGAACCTACACCGAAATCGATGCTGAAACCCTCGCAGAGCTGACCTTGCCGGAATACCGCCCGGAATTCAGCCGTGAAGCGGCCCAGACGCTCGGCGAAGCGGCCGCAAAGTACGGCACGTTGAGCGAGGCCCCGAACCTGGATGAGCTGCTGCCATGACCCAAGAAGCCGTAACAACAAACAGTGCTGCGCCCATCCCGCGGGGCAGAAAGCAGCCAGCAAAGAAGCTGCCGTCGAAGCAGCTGCTTGGGATCGCGGGCATTATCGGGTTCCTGCTGCTGTGGGAGCTGGTTCCCCGGGTGGGCATCGTTGAGCCCCGCTTCCTGCCGCCGGCCAGTGAGGTCATCGCGGCGCTGATCACTGATTTCGGTTTGACGGCGTTCTGGGTTGCGGTAGGCGAGACCATGCTGGCCTGGGCGATCGGTCTGGTGATGGCGATCGTGCTGGCCGTGGTGCTGGGCTTCATCATCGGTTCATCGATGTTCCTGCGGAAGTTCACCAACTCGACCGTGGAGTTCCTCCGCCCGATCCCGTCGGTGGCGCTGATCCCGCTGGCCGTGCTGCTGTTCGGCGTGAAGATCGAATCAACCCTGATGCTGGTGGTCTACGCATCGTTCTGGCAGGTCTTCATCCAGGTGCTCTACGGAGTGGCCGATGTGGACAATGTGGCGATGCAGACCGCCAAGTCCTACGGCCTGGGCGCCATGGCCCGGGTCCGCCACGTGGTGTTCCCGACGGCGCTGCCGTACCTGATGACCGGCATCCGCCTTGCAGCCTCCGTGGCGCTGATCCTAGCGATCACGGCCGAACTGGTGATCGGTTCCCCCGGTTTGGGCAGGGAGATCGCCCTGGCCCAGTCCGGCGGCGCGATCTCGGGGATGTACGCGCTGGTACTCGCGACCGGCCTGATCGGCGTCGTCATTAATCTGGTCATGCGTTTCATTGAGCGCAAGACCTTGTCCTGGCATTCCTCGATCCGTTCGGAGGTGATCGTATGAGGTTCTTGAAGACTCTCGGATACGTGCTGGCGCTGCCTCTGATCCTGGTTGCAATTTGGTGGGCTTCGACGCTGGGGGAGACGAATTTCTTCGTGCCGACCCCGGCCCTGCTGGCGGAGGCGTTTGCCGAGACATGGTTCGGGGAGCGGATTCTCTCTGATGTGCTGCCCAGTATCGGGCGGTTGGTCGTCGGGGTGGTCTCGGCGATCATCATCGGCATTGTCGCGGGCCTGTTGATCGGTTCGGTCAAGTGGCTTCGGGACCTGACGGAACCGGTGCTCGAATTCTTCCGCGCCATTCCGCCGCCGGTCCTGGTGCCGGTGCTGATGCTGCTGATGGGCATTACGGACGGTATGAAGGTCGCGGTGATCATTTCGGGCTGCGTGTGGCCGGTGCTGCTGAACACCATCGAAGGTGTCCGCGCCATTGATGGGGTGCTCTCCGATTCGGCGCACACGTACGGCATCCAGGGCTGGGCGCGGGTCAAGTACCTGGTGCTTCCCTCGGCCGGGCCGCAGATCATGGCCGGTATCCGCCAGTGCCTGTCCATCGGTTTGATCCTGATGGTCATTTCCGAAATGTTCGCCTCGTCCTCGGGGCTCGGCTTCACAATCGTGCAGTTCCAGCGGTCCTTCGCGATTCCGGAAATGTGGTCCGGCATTGTGGTCCTGGGCCTGATCGGCGTCGCCTTGTCATTCATCTTCCAGTGGACCGAGCGGCGTGTGCTGCGCTGGTACCACGGCCTGCGAGAGGTAGAAAATGCAGTCTGAAACAACACCCGGAACCACCCCCGCCCCGGCAGGCAAGACCCTGCCCGGGAACGAGGCCATGCTCTCGGTCCGGAACCTGAAGAAGGTTTACAAGACCGACGGCGGCGATATCGAGGCCGTGCGGAACCTGACATTCGACCTGAAGGCCGGCGAGCTGGCCTGCCTGGTCGGCCCGTCCGGCTCCGGCAAGACCACCCTGCTCAAGTGCATCTCCGGGCTGATGGCACCGACCGAGGGCGAAGTGCTCCTGAACGGCACACAAGTCTCCGGGCCGCCGAAGAAGATGGCCGTCGTGTTCCAGGAATACGGCCGCTCCCTCTTCCCCTGGATGCGGGTGCGCGAAAACGTTGAGCTGCCGCTGAAGAACCAGGGCGTGCCCCGTGCCGAGCGGGACAAGCTCGTCGACGACGCGCTGGAGGCCGTGGGACTGTCCCACGTGCCGCAGTCCTACCCCTGGCAGCTCTCCGGCGGCATGCAGCAGCGCGTGGCGATCGCCCGCGCCGTGGCGTACCAGCCCGAAGTGCTGCTCATGGACGAGCCGTTCGCGGCCGTGGACGCTCAGACCCGAGCGGACCTGGAAGACTTGATCCGCACCGTCTGGCGCAAACTCGGTGTCACGGTCCTGTTCGTTACCCACGACATCGACGAGTCCGTCTACCTCGGCGAACGGGTGATCATCCTTTCCAGTTCGCCGACGGTCATCCAGGAAGACCTGGCCATCGACCTGCCGGACGAGCGCGACCAGCTCAACACCCGTTCGCTGCCGCGCTTCACCGAACTGCGCCACCACGTCTACGAACAGATCCAGCTCGCCAAGCAGGGCCACCGCCCCGCGGCTGCGGTGCAGACCGATTCCGGCGCAGGTTCCGCCACTGCCTGATATGTCCTGTCAGAACGGAAAGCGCCGGCCTTCCCCTGCGGGGAGGTCGGCGCTTTCCGAGGTCGAAGTGTCTAGAACGCGATGCGCTTGAGCAGATCGCGAAGGGCTTCGCGTTCTTGCAGCGTCAACGCTGACAGGGACTGGTCCTCCGCGCGGCGGATAATCGCCTCGGCCCGCTTGTAGAGGTTCCGGCCCGCTGTGGTGGCCACAATGACCTTGGAGCGCCGGTCGCGCGGGTCCGTTTCGCGGGTGACGGCGCCGCGCTGCTCCAGCTGGTCCACCAGGGCGACGATCTGGCTGGGATCCAGGCTCAGGAAGTCCGCGAGTTCGCGCTGTGAAGGATTCTCGCCACTGCACGCGAGGGAGAGGACCGAATAGGAACGGACCTTCAGGTCCAGCTCCGCGAGCATGTTGTTGGCCCGTCCTGACCCCAGGGACCGGGCGCGCGCCGTGAGGAACTCGATCTCGTTGGCCAGTTCGGTGGTGTGGAGACGCTGGGCCCCGTTTGCGTTCTCGGCCAGGTCGGCGTCGTTGCCCCTGGTCGTAGTTTGTGCGGACATCGTTCCTCATCCGTTGATTGGTTCAATACTGTTGACTTTTTCAATGATATACGTTGTCATTGATATTAGTTCAGGATAACCCCAAAACACCGGCCTGAGGCCGGTGGAAGCGAAGGAGCTTTAAATGTCACTGGCAGGAAAAGTAGCCATTGTTACCGGCAGCGGACGCGGACTGGGTCTCGCCTATGCTCAGGAGCTCGCCCGCCAGGGTGCCGCCGTCGTTATTAATGATGTTGACGAGCAGGTGGCCCGCGAGGCCGTCGAGAGCATCACCGGTGCCGGCGGCAAGGCTGTAGCCGTTGTCGCTCCCGTTGGTTCCACCGAGACCGCCCAGCAGTTGGTCAAGACCGCCGTCGAGTCCTTCGGCGGGCTGGACATCCTGGTCACCAACGCCGGCGTGCTGCGGGATAAGTCCCTGCTGAAGATGACCGACGAGGACTTCGACCTGGTCATCAACGTGCACCTGCGCGGGACCTTCACCTGCGTCCGCGAGGCCTACGCCTACTTCAAGGAAAACAACGTTGCCGGACGCATCATCACCATCGGGTCCCCGACCGGGCAGCGCGGCAACTTCGGCCAGACCAACTACGCCGCCGCGAAGGCCGGCGTTGTCGGCATGGTGCGCACCTGGGCGCTGGAAATGAAGAAGGCCGGCGTCACCGCCAACGCCATCATCCCGGTAGCGGCGACGGCGATGACCAAGACCGTGCCGTTCTTTCAGAAGGCGGTGGAGGCCGACGAGCGAGGCGAGGCCATGCCGGACTTCTTCCGCAAGGACCTGGGCTTTGGAACGGCCGACGACGTTGCCGGCCTGGTGGCCTTCCTCGCCTCCGAGGCCGCCGCCAAGGTGACCGGCCAGGCGATCGGTGTCGGCGGCGACCGGCTGCAGCTGTGGTCGCACCCGGAGGCCGTGGCCACCGAGTACAAGGACGGCGGCTGGAGCTACGAGGAACTGGTCGAGCGGTTCGATGATCTCTTCGGCGAGCGGCTGCAGGGCGTGGGCGAGGAGTTCCCGGAACTGCCCGCCGAGCTGCAGCCCGAGGCTGCGGGAGCGAAGTAAACATGGCGGCGACGGCATACGAACTCGGGATCGACGCCGGGGCGATTGAAGCGGTCGACATGCACGTGCACGTAGAGATCGACAACTGCGGCCACGTGTCCCTGCCTCCGGCGCTGAATGACGCGTCGAGCAAGTACTTCAAGGCCGAGGAACGTACGCCGTCCCTGGACAGCATCGCGGAAACCTACCGGGCGCTGAACATGGCGGCCGTCGTCTTCACCGTAGACGCCCGGACCAAGCTCAAGCGCGAACCCAACAGCATCGAGGACATTGTCGAGGGCGCGGCGCGGAACAACGACGTGCTGATCCCGTTCGGCTCCGTCGACCCGCTGACCGGTGCGGACGCGATCGACCGGGCCAAGCGGCTGGCCGGCGACTACGGGGTGCGCGGCTTCAAGTTCCACCCCAGCCTGCAGGGCTTCGACCCGAGCAATGAGCAGTACTACCCGCTCTGGGAGGCGCTGCAGGAAATCGGTCTGCCGGCAATCTTCCACACCGGCCAGAACGGCATGGGCGCTGGACTGCCCGGCGGCTACGGCATCAAGCTGGCGTACTCCAACCCGCTGCTGCTCGACGCCGTCGCCGCGGACTTCCCCGAGTTCCAGCTCATCATGGCACACCCCTCGGTGCCCTGGCAGGATGAGGCGAATTCGATTGCCACGCACAAGGCAAACGTGTTCATCGACCTCTCCGGCTGGTCTCCGAAGTACTTCCCGGAGTCGCTGGTCAAGATGTCCAACTCGGTGCTGCAGGATAAGGTCCTGTTCGGCACCGACTACCCGCTGATTACCCCGCAGAAATGGCTCAGCGCGTTCGCTGACCTGCCGCTGAAGGACGAGGTCAGACCGAAGATCCTGAAGGCCAACGCCGTGAAGCTGCTGGGCCTCAAGGCTGGGAGAAAGGCATGAGTGTGGCCGCAGATGTACGGACCGGAGCCGCGGCGGGACGCTTTTACCCCTCGGATCAGTACGGCTTCTCGTCCCTGCTTACCGAGAACGAACTGGCGGTGCTGGGGCGGCTGCGCAAGGTGCTGGACGAGCAGGTCCATCCGCTGCTGGCCGACTACTGGGAGGCCGGAGAGTTTCCCTACCAGATTGCGCAGCCGCTGTTCGATCTGAACCTGATGGAACCCTCGCAGCCGGACGGCGGCGCCGTCGCCAGCGGGCTCTATGTGGGCTTCCGGAACTTTGAACTGGCCCGCACTGATGCCTCCGTGGCGACGTTCTACAATGCCCAGTCCGGCCTGTTCCGGACCGCTGTCAATCTTGGCGGCAGCGCCGAGCAGGCGGCGGAACTGGACCCGAAGATCCGCTCCTTTGACTACAAGGGCGTCTTCGCGCTGACCGAGCCGGACCACGGTTCGGACATCGCCGGCGGGCTGGAAACCAGTGCCCGGAGGGACGGGGACACCTGGACCATCAACGGCGCCAAGCGCTGGATCGGGGGAGCGGCCTCCGCCGACGTGCTGGCGGTTTTCGCCCGGGACGAGGCGGACCAGCAGGTCAAGGCTTTCCTCGTTCCGACCGACGCGCCGGGCGTGGCCATCTCCAAGATCCACCGGAAGACCTCGCTGCGCCTGATGCAGAACGCCGATATCGACTTCCGCGATGTGACCGTGCCGGAATCCGCCCGGTTGCAGAACGTCAACTCCTTTGCCGACGTCGCCGCCATGCTGCGGAACATGCGCTCGGACGTGGCGTGGATTGCTGCGGGCCTGCAGGCCGGGGCCTATGAGGCGGCGGTCCGGTATGTGAAGCAGCGCCAGCAGTTCGGCAAGAGCCTCGGTAGCTTCCAGCTGGTCCAGGAGAAGCTGGCCACGATGCTGGGCAACGTCACCGCTTCCCTTGGCATGGTGGTGCGGCTGACCCAGCAGCAGGAACAGGGCATCTACGCGGATGAGAACTCCGCGCTGGCCAAGATGTTCTGCTGCGCCCGGATGCGCGAAACCGTCGCCCTGGCCCGCGAAGTGGTCGGCGGCAACGGGATCACGTTGGATACCGACGTCGCACGTTTCCACGCGGATGCAGAAGCCGTCTATTCCTACGAAGGCACGCATGAGATCAATGCGCTGATCGTCGGGCGGGCCATCACGGGCAAGGGCGCCTTCCGCTAAATATTCGTCAATACCCTCAACATCTACCTTTCAGGAGCATCTTATGAGCAACCTCGTTGTGACTTTCGAAGAACTGTCCGGGCTGGTCGGCAAGGACCTCGGCTACACCGATTACCTTGAGATCACCCAGGACCAGATCAACACCTTCGCCGACGCCACGAACGACCACCAGTGGATCCACACCGACCCGGAGAAGGCCAAGGACGGTCCCTTCGGCGCCCCGATCGCGCACGGCTTCCTCAGCCTGTCGCTCATCATCCCGCTGTGGAGCGAACTGTTCGACGTCGAAGGAGTCAAGACCAAGGTCAACTACGGACTGGACCGTGTCCGCTTCACCAACCCGGTCAAGGTCGGTGCCAAGGTCCGCCTGCACTCCGTCATCGCCGAAGTCACCGAGGTCAAGGGCGGCGTGCAGATCAAGACCAGCAACACCATCGAGATCGAAGGCGAAGAACGTCCCGCCGTCGTCGCGGAATTCCTCGCCCGGTTCTACGCCTAACCCCGCGCCAGGACAAGTCAGCGTCCGGGCGAAGTCAACACCCACCTCAAGGAAGAGGCTCGTTATGAAAAGGCATTTCTCCAAAGTTCTTGCCGGCGGCGCCATCATCGCCCTTGCCCTGACCGGCTGTGGCTCAGGCTCTCCATCCGGCACCGGTGGCGGCGCTGCCGGCGAGACCGGCGCCGCCAGCGGTGACCTCACCAAGATCACGGTCGGCGTGCTTTCGATCGCCCCGTCGGGCGCGATGCAGTACGGCATCGAGGAGGGCATCTTCGAGAAGCACGGCCTCGAACTGGAACTGCAGACAGGGCAGGGCGGTGCGGCCATGCTGCCGGCCGTTTCCACCGGGACCATGAACTTTGCGGTGGGCAACCCGCTCTCAGTCATGACCGCCGCGAACAAGGGCCTGGACATGAAGATCGTCTCCGGCTACAGCAACTCGCGGGCCGAGGGCGAGGACAACAACGCAGTCATCGTCAAGGCTGACTCGGGCATCGAGGACTTTGCCGACCTGGCCGGCAAGACCACCGCGGTCAACACGCTCAAGACCCAGGGCGACCTGACCATCATGGAATCGGCCGCGATGGACGGTGCGGATCCATCCAAGCTGAACTTCAGCGAAATGCCGTTCCCGGACATGGAAGCACAGCTGGAACGCGGCAACGTGGACGCCATCTGGGTGCCGGAGCCGTTCCAGTCACGGGCGCTGTCCAATGACAACTACAAGCTGCTGGGCTATCCGAACCAGAAGACGCTGCCGGGCCTGCCGACCATGGTGACCTTCACCAGCGGCAGCTATGCCGAGCAGAACCCGGAGATTGTGGCGGACTTCAAGGCGGCGGTGACCGAAACATTGACCGCCGCAGAGGCCGACACCGACGGCGTCCGCGCGGTCCTGCCGGAGTTCATGGGCATGCCGGAGGAGGTCGCCAAGAACCTGAAGATGGAAGAGTTCGACGGCGAAGTCCGCACCGAAGTGCTCAACGATATGGGCGAGCTGATGGTCAAGTACGAGTACGTGGACAGCACGCCCGACGTGGCTGCCATGACCGTGCAATAACAGCCGGCACATGTCCAACAGATGGGCGGTTCCCTGCACGGGAGCCGCCCATCTGTGTGCCCGGCAGCCTAGTGGCCGAACCTGTCGGCGTCGAGAATTTCGTCGTCGCCGGTGTCCAGGGCGCTGATCCGGCGCAACTCGTCACCGGTGAGGACGAAGTCGAAGATGCTGAAGTTCTCTGCCAGCCGCTGCGGATTCGACGACTTCGGGATGACGACGTGCCCCAGCAGGGTGTGCCAGCGCAGCACGATCTGGGCCGGCGTCTTCTGGTACTTTTCGGCCAGCTCGGTAATGACCGGCTCCTTGAGCAGCTCGCCGCCGCGGCCGATGGGGCTCCAGGCCTGGGTAGCGATGCCGCGTTCCTGGTGGATGGCGACGATGTCCTGCCGGGTGTGCCGCGGATCCAGCTGAATCTGGTTGACCTCAGGCACCAGGCCCGAATCGAAGAGGTGCTGCAGATGGGCCGGTTTGAAGTTGGAGGTGCCGATGGCCCGGACCCGGCCGTCCGACAGCAGCTTTGTCATGCCCGCAAAGGCATCGACGTATCGGTCCTGGGCGGGATTGGGCCAGTGGATGAGCAGCAGGTCGATGTACTCGACGCCCAGCCGGCGGGCGCTGGCCTCGAAGGCCTGCTCAACGCCGTCGTAGCTGTGCCATTCCTTGTTGAACTTGCTGGTCAGGAAGACCTCGCTGCGGTCCAGCCCGCTGCGCCGCAGGCCTTCGCCGACTCCTTGTTCATTGCCGTAGTTCTCGGCGGTATCGATCATCCGGTAACCGATTTTCAGCGCAGCCTCCACGGCATCGGCTGTTTCCGCGTTGTCCATGGGCCAGGTGCCAAGGCCAAGAAACGGCAGCTTGGCGCCGTTCCGCAGCTCAATGATCGGAGCAAGTTCTACGCTCACGGGACCTCCTGTGATCGTTTCTGAAGCATCGGTGGTATTGCCAGACCCTCAGCCTAAGGGCTCCCGCGCTCGGGTTGAACCCGGAAGGCAAAAGCGGAGAGCCGCTGCCCTGGCTGGTGCCAGTTAACAACCGCTCTCCGCTCAGTGCCTGGAGAAGATGCTTACGCGTTGACCAGTTCCACCGCGCCGGCCAGGGCGGAGACGACACCGGCGATCTCGGCGGCCGATTCGGCGTGGTCCTTGGGGTGGGTCGTGGCGAAGACCTCGAAGCGGGCGCCGATGGAAAGCTTGGCGTCCTCGAGCACCTTGGCCTGGGCGATGCCCAGTGCCTTGCGGGCGTCGTCGTGCGCCCACTGCGCACCGTAGGGGGAGGGCGAGGTGCCGATGACGGCGGCCGGCATGCCGTTCAGCGCGCCGGCGCCGAAGGGGCGGGACAGCCAGTCGATGGCGTTGTTCAGCACGGCCGGGGTGGTGCCGTTGTATTCGGGGGAGACCAGCAGCACGGCGTCGGACTCCTTGGCGGCCTCGCGCAGTGCCTCGGCTGCTGCCGGAACAGAGCCTTCAACGTCCAGGTCCTCGTTATAGAACGGGATGTTTTCGAGGCCGTCGTAGATCCGTACGTCGGTACCTTCCGGGGCAACCGTTGCAGCGGCTTCGGCCAGCTGGCGGTTGATGGAACCATTGCGAAGGCTGCCGACGAGGGTCAGGACCTTGATGCTCATGAAATCTCCTAGCAAAGTAGTACGTGCACCATCGGTAACCACGTACTTCCCCGCAACCATTCCCCATACCGGCCGTTTTGCCCTGTGTTTCCGCTCACGGCAGGCTGGGAGCCCGTTCGCTCAGCCGTGCTTTTGTTCGCGGGTTTCGAGCCAGACGAGCACATCGCGCAGCCTTATGCGCCGGTGCGTGCCGCGGTATTCCACCGGGATGGTCCCGGCATCGGTCAACCGCCGCATGTAGGTGAGCGAAACGCCGGCAACTTCGGCCGCCTGCGAGGTATTGAGCAGGTCCTCGGCCGAACTGACCATGACCGCGTCGCCCTGGGCAAAGCGCTGCAAAACATCGACGACGGCGTCGCGCGCCTGTGCGGGAAGCTTCACCGTGGTGCCGTTGACGAAAACGGTTACATCATCGCTGTCCGCCAAGGCCCGGGCCAGCCGCTTGGTCTCGGCGTCGGACAAAGCGTCGGTGGTGCGGGGTTTCAACTGCGCCATAGTCACACCTTAAGCCACAGCTGCTGCACAGACGGGGCGCCGGGCCGTAGGCGCACAAAGCGCGTGAACCGCGTGATGTTGGCCGCATTCTTCACCCAAGAAGTTAGCCGGTTGCGCCTGCGTTAAGTAGGCTCTAGGTATGCCCACGTTCAGAAACAGCCGCGCCGCAGCACTGCCTGCAAAACTTTCCCGTTCCTGGCTCCTCGCCTCGGCCGCTGATGAAGCCAATTTCGCTCCAGCGCTGGCGTCGGAAGCCGACTCGGTGATCTTCGACATGGAAGACGCAGTGCCGGCCCCGGGCAAGGCTGAAGCGCGCGAACGCGTGGTGGAAGCGCTGTCCACCGGCATGACGGCCTGGGTGCGCGTCAACGGCATCGACACCGAGTACTGGGCCGATGACCTGGCGGCGCTGTCCAAGGCGCCGGGGCTCCGCGGCGTCATGCTGGCCATGACCGAGCGGCCGGACCAGGTCACCCATACCGCCATGCGGCTGCAGGCCGGCACACCGGTGCTCGCGCTCATCGAGTCGGCCATCGGCATTGAGAACGCCACGGACATTGCGCGCGCTCCGGGCACCTTCCGCCTGGCTTTCGGAGTGGGCGACTTCCGCAAGGACACCGGTGCCAGCGACGATCCGATGGCACTCGCCTACGCGCGCTCCCGGCTGGTGGTCGCGTCCCGCGTGGGGCAGCTGCCCGGCCCGATCGACGGCCCCACCGTGGGCGCGCTGGGCGATGACCTGAAGCAGGCCTGCAAGGTCACTGCGTCCATGGGCATGACCGGCAAGCTGTGCCTGCTGCTGGAAGCCGCGGACACCATCAATAAGTCGCTTTCGCCGAGTGAGTCCGAAATCCGCTGGGCACACGAGCTTCTGGAAGCGCATGCCGCCGGGGCCGTGGTGGGCGACGGCTCCTACCTGCCGCGACTGGCCCGCGCCGAAAAGATCTCGTCGCTGGCCGACTCGTACGGACTCTGGAACGCGTAAGGTTTTCGGGGCGTCCGGGACCTACTGGGTCAGCAGGTCCCGGAGGCTGAGCGGCGGACGGCCGGTGAGCAGTTCGACGTCGTTGGTCGTCTTGTCCAGCTCGCCGTTGGCGATCGCCGTGTAGGTGCTCACCCACGCATCCAGCTGCCAGTCCGGCGCGCCGTAGTGCGCCCGGGAGGCGTACGCTTCTTCCACCGTTTCATTGAGGAACGACGTCGGCCGTCCCGTAGCGTCGGCGATGATGGCTGCCGCTTCGGTCAGATTGATTGATTCCGGTCCGGTCAGCTCGTACGCGAAGCCGGCGTGTGCCATGGGCTGCTGCAGGATCGCCGCCGCGGCGCGGGCAACATCCTCCCGGGCCACGAAGCCGGCCTTGCCGTCGTCGGCCGGGCCGCGGATGACGCCGTTCTCGTCGGCAAAGTGCGGCAGGATGTCGGCGTAGAAGTTGTTCCGCAGCAGCGTGTGCTTGCAGCCCGTTTCCCGCAGTTTCTGCTCGGTGGCGTAGTGGGTCCGGGCCAGGGTGAAGGTGGCTTCCGGTCCGGCGCCGAAGAACGAGGTGTAGATGATGTGCTCCACGCCCGCCTCGACGGCGGCGTCGATGAACGTCTGGTGCTGCTCAAGGCGGTCCTCGGATTCCGAGGCGGAAACCATCAAGAGCGTCTTGATGCCTTCCAAAGCACGGCGCGAGGCGGCCTTGTCGCCAAAGTCGGCCTGCGCCGTCGTCGTTCCTTGAAGTTTCGGAGCCTTGGCTTCGTCACGCACAATCAGCCGTGTCGGCAGCCTCGCCTCGGAGAGCAGCCGGGCAACCATGCTGCCCAGGGAGCCGGTGGCTCCGGTGATGGCGGTTTCGGCGGCAGACACGGGACTGGATTGAGCGCTCATGGGTACAGCATATTCCGCTCCGCCTCGGGGCGCGGAAGTTCATCCGGTGTTTGCCCGGCCGTTGCCGCGCGCGGCTAGCGTGAAGCGGGTGGCAGGTCTATTTGTAGCGCTCGGGGATAGTTTCACGGAGGGTGTGGGGGACCGCAACGCCAAGTTCCCCAACGGGGTGCGCGGCTGGGCGGACCGGGTGGCGAAGCAGTTGGGCAAGCAGGACCCGGAGTTCCGCTATGCCAACCTCGCGGTGCGGAGCAAGCGGCTGCACCAGATCGTGGCGGACCAGATCGAGCCCGCCGTGGCGATGAAGCCGACGCTGGTTTCCTTTTATGCCGGCGGCAACGACATCCTGGAACTGCGCAAGGACATGGACGCCCTGCTGCAGCAGTACGAAAATGCCGTGGCGCGGCTGGCCTCCACGGGCGCGCAGCTCCTGCTGTTCACCGGGTTCGACGTGATGCTGCCGCCGGTGCTCGAACCGATGCGGCGCCGCAACTGGCTGTACAACGAGGCGGTGCGCGAGATTGCCGGCCGGTACGATGCGCTGCTGGTGGACCACTGGGCGTTCGAGATCTACCAGGACCCGCGGATGTGGGACACCGACAAACTGCACATGTCCCCGGTGGGGCACAAATACATGGCCGCGCAGGTGCTTTCGGCGCTCGGCGTGCGGCACACCCTCAAGCTCAAGCAACTGGAACCGCTGGAACGCGCGGGCTGGCGGGAGCTGGCTCGGGCGGAGCGGGCCTGGTTGCGGGACTGGGTGGTGCCGATGTTCGGGCGCAAGCTCAAAGGCGTCACGCTGGGGGACAACCTGCCGCCGCGCTGGCCGGAGCCGGTGCAGGTTTCGGTGGGGCTGAAGAAGCTCGCTAAACAATCCGGCCGCGCGCCGGTCGGCTGACCCCTGGGGCCTAAACTGGTTCCATCATGAAGACTATGCGCAGATTCAAAACACCCTTCGTCTGGCTCGTCGTTGTGGCCATGGTGGCCACGATCGGGGCGGGCTTCATCACGCAGTTGGCCGGGCAGTAAGGGGCGCAGCAAGAGGTGGCAATCCAGGATCCGGGCGAGACCGGGCAGGCCTTTCCCGCGGCCCCGGACGTTTACAGCGAACCCACCCGCAAGGTTGGACCGGGCTGGATCACCGCCGTCCTGCTGACCAACCTCGGCATCAACGCGGTCCTCTTCGCCTCGCTGCAGGTGCTGCTGGCCCAGCAGTCGCAAAGTTTCGACGCCGCCAACAAGGAAGCCGTGCTGGCGCTGGCCACCGGGTTCGGCGCGGCCGTATCGCTGGTGGCCAACCCGATCGCCGGGGCGCTGAGCGACCGCACTACCTCGCGGCTGGGCCGCCGCGTCCCGTGGGTGCTCGGCGGGACCATCCTGGCCTTCGCCGCCTTGCTCATGCTCTCCGGGGCGCCGAACATCGCCGTTATGGTGATCGGCTGGTGCCTGGTCCAGGCCGGCTGCAACGGTGCCTATGCCGCGGTGACCGCGACCATTCCGGACAAGGTGCCCACGCTGCAGCGCGGACAGGTGGGCGGCCTGGCCGCGATGGGCCAGACCGTGGGCATCGTCTTCGGCGTGGTGCTGGCCAATCTCGCCGGCGGCTTTGTCCTAGGCTACATCTACTGCGCGGTGTTCCTGGCCGTGAGCATCATCGCGTTCCTGGTCAAGGGCCGGGACATCCCGCTGGATCCGGCCCTCCGCCCGCCGTTTGTGTGGGGTCGGTTCCTGAAGAGCTTCTACATCTCCCCGGCCAAGTACCCCGACTTCGGCTGGGCCTGGCTGACGAGGTTCCTGGTCAACCTGGGCAACAACCTCTTCACGCTCTACCTGTTCTTCTTCCTGCAGGACGCAGTGGGCCACACCGATCCGGCCGCCGGCGTGCTGCTCCTGACGGGCGTCTACGCGGTGATGGTGATGATCACCGCCGTCATCGGCGGACCGTGGAGTGACCGGCTGGGCCGCCGGAAGCCGTTTGTCATCGCTTCCGCGGTGACCATTGCGACGGCGTCCCTCCTGGTGGCGTTCTGGCCCAGCTGGCCGATGGCGCTCGTGGCGGCGGCGGTACTCGGCGCCGGATTCGGGATGTTCCTGGCGGTCGACTTCGCCCTGCTGACCCAGGTGCTGCCCAGCGCGGCGGACCGGGGCAAGGACTTGGGCGTGATCAACGTGGCGAACTCGCTGCCGCAGGTTTTCGCCCCGCTCGTGGCGGCCCCCGTGGTGCTGTATCTGGGCGGCTACACCGCGCTGTTTGTGCTCGCCGCGGTGGTGGGCCTGCTCGGTGCGGTGTTCGTGGTGAAGATCAAGGGCGTGCAGTAGGCGTGCAGTAACGGAATAATCCGGGTGGAACCGGCCGTTGCGCGGTGTGGGGACCCCGTTCCCCCATTGTTTCTACGGCCTGTAGAATTTAGGTGTCAGGACGGCGGCGTCGAAAGGAAGCTTGTGGATATTTTCCTCGACCTTCCGTTGGGCTGGGCGATTCTGGCATTGTTCTGCGTCGCCATGATGCGTGCCAATGCCACCTACTGGATCGGCCGCGGAATCGCCGCCGGCGGCCGCCATACGCGGTTCGAGCGGCACTTGAACGGCACCGTCATGAAGCGCGCCGAGCGGTTCATGAACACTTTCGGACCCTTCGCGGTCACGCTGTGCTTCCTCACGGTCGGCATCCAGACCGCGGTGGTCAGCAGCGCCGGTATCGCGAGGATGCGCATGATCCGGTTCCTGCCCGCCGTCGTGCTGGGCAGTCTCCTCTGGGCCATCGTCTACGCCACCGTGGGGATGGCAGCGATCGCCGCCTGGGTGGCGCTGGTCCTCGCGTCCCCGATCGCCGCCGTCGTTATTGTGGTGGTGCTGCTGGGTGTTCTGGGCCTCCTGATCTGGCGCAGGAACCGTGGCAAGCGGCAGAACCCGCAACCGGAAAAACTAACGACGGCGGAGCCCGCCGAAGGCACGTCCGATCCGACATTCAGTGCGGCGCCACCGGACCACACGGACCATTCCGCATAGGCTGGGGCTATGGAAGCCCAGATCATCGTCACGCTCGTTTGCGGCCTGCTCATCGCCGTCGGCGTTGCCGGAATTATTGTTCCCGTGCTGCCCGGTGCCATCACCATCGGCGTCAGCCTGCTCATTTGGGCGTTGGTCCTGCAGAACACGGTGGGCTGGGTGGTCTTCGGCTTGGGCGCAGTGCTGGTGGTTGCCGGCATGCTGGCCAGCGCCGTCCTGACCGGCAAACGGCTGAAGGGCCGCCAGATCCCCAACCGCTCCATTGTGGTCGGCGTGGTGGTTGGCTTGGTGGGAATGTTCGTCATCCCCGTGGTGGGCCTGTTTGTCGGCTTTACGGTAGGCCTGCTGCTCAGCGAGTACCTGCGCCAGCGGGAACTCCGTCCCGCGTTGCACTCGAGTGCGGTTGCGTTGAAAGCGATGGGAATCGGCATCCTGATAGAGCTGGGCTGCGCCTTCGCGGCCGGCAGCATCTGGAGCATCGGCGTGATCCTGCACTTCTTCTTCTGACCCCGAGGCCTTCCGCCGGGCGGCTCGCCCACCGGCTTACTCTTCGTGGAGCAGACCCGTGATGCGGTAGGGGATGACCTCCCGCAGGAACATCTGCGTGGACGTCCTGGTGATGCCCGGGCACAGCCGGATTTCCTCGCTGACCCGGTACAGGTCGTCCGGACTCTTTGCGACCACCCGCAGCAGCAGGTCGGTGTCTCCGGCCGGCGCGTGGCATTCGAGCACCTCCGGAATGTTCCGCAAGGCGTCGACGGCGTCATTGAGCTTGCTCTGGTCCAGTTCGGCGCTGACCATGGCCGTGACTCCGCGTCCGACAGCTTCGGGAACCACCCGGGCCGAATTCGGACGCAGCGTGCCGGCGGCAGCCAAGCGTTCCAACCTGGAGTGCACCGTGCCGCGGGCCAGCCCGAGCTTCTGCGCGAGCAGCATGACGGGAATCCGGGGATCCTCGTCGAGGGCAAGGAGGATTTTGCGGTCCGTCTGGTCGAGTTGCTGCAAAATGACCACTTCCTGTCCTGTCAAGCCTGCTTACTTTGATCAGTTTGACCAACTAATAAACCAACTATTGCACGGATTGTCCGAGCCCTGTTGAAATGGATTCCAGAACGGGCCGCGCCACAAGCAAGTGCCCGTGAGGTGCAGGAGAAACGGCACAACCCGCCGCGAACCTGTCAAAGGAGCCCGCAAGGCACCGACCTTGTTGTTCACATAGCTTTAGACCCCTGAATCCGCCGATCCTGGCAGATACAGGGGTCTTGCTGTTTAGGTGCACTGGATGGGCGGGGGTCAGCCGGAGGCCTCCACCGGAGTCTGGGCCCGAGGCTGGAAGAACCGGCGGTAACCAAGGAACAGCACGATGGCTAGTCCAATGGTCACCGTGATGAACGTGAGCGTGGTGTCTCCGGACAGGAAGCCGCGGAAGATGCTGTAGATCAGGGTGAAGAGGCTGCCCAGCATCACGCCGTTGGCCAGAACCCTGTTCCGCTTCTCAAGCAGTAGGCTGAGCCCGAGCATCACCACCGATGCAGCCAGCGACACCGTGGTGACATTGCGGTTGTAGGCTTCGTTTTCCTCCATCCAGGCACGGTTCGCGATCTCGTATTCCTGCTGGGCCTCCTGTTGCTGGGCCAGCTCTTCATCCGTGGGCTCCGTATTTATCGGGACGGACAATTCGATGGGGAATTCCGGCATCTCAGGCGGCGGGTAGAAGGTGCGGACCCCGAGACCGACGAACAACGCGAGAATGACCCCCAGGAAGACCGTGTAAACGGCCTTGAGCACTTTGTCGTCCATGACCAGATTCTAGGTCTGTTGTCCCGTGCCATCGCGGTCGCGGGAGAAGTGCTCCCGATTCGTTATTGCCGGCTGTGTACTGCGGCCGCGTAAAGGTTTTTGACGCCTCAGCTTGTTCCAAAGCCGCCAGCCGCCATATGATCGAACGCAGTGGCACGGGGCTTTAGCTCAGTTGGTAGAGCGTTTCGTTCGCAATGAAAAGGTCAGGGGTTCGATTCCCCTAAGCTCCACTATTGACGGGGATTTTTGCCTCTTCCGGAGGGCGATCCCACACTTTGCCTCTTTGGCTGGTCTCAAGTGCCATTGTCATGGCACCACGGTAACGTCATCTGCGGCAGCTTTGTCGTGGTGTCGATGACTTCTTCACAAGCTGCCCGCGAGAAGGCCGGCAAGACGCCATTCGAACTGACCGACGCCCAGGTCATGGCCATGCTCCAGAAGGAAGCGACCGAGCGACGCGAGACGGCAGAAATCTGCAACAACGCCGGCGAAGACGACCGGGCTGCCGCCGAGAACGCCTAGGAGAAAGTGATCGCTGTCTACCTGCCCGAAGGGCTACATGCCTCCGAAGCCGGCAGCATCGTAGATGAGTCCCTCCCCGGCTCAAGGCCGACGGTGCCGAATTGACATGCGGCAGATGGGCCTCATCATGAAACTGGTCACCGCCAAGGTTGCTGGCCGCTTCGACGGCAAGGGCATCAGAGAGATCGTCCGGAGCCGGCTGTCCGCCTGATAGGCAGCCCTGTGCAGGAGGGCACGGTTTGGCCGCGGCCCTCCTGCCGCATCGTGGCGTCGACATCGGCCCTTTGCGAACCCGCCGACACGCTCATTGAAAGGTAAATGATGGCCCTACCGTTGGAGCGCTACTCGCGGAAAGTCCAGGGGGCAGGGCTCACCGCGACCGAGCTCGAAATTCTGGGGTCGATCGGCTACTTCGTCTGGAACATGGATGTTTCGGAAGAAGTAGCCGACAAGAGCCTGGATCTACTCAGGATGTTCCAGACGACTGAGTTCTACCAGTCGGCCCCGGTGCGCGAACGGCTGTCCGCTTAAGAGCCGTGGAGGTAGACAAGGGAGCCGGGGCTACGGTCCGGGCTCCGTCTTCATGTCGGGTGCAAACTCGTTGACTAGCAGTGAGCGCGGGAGTCTACTGGAAATGAACGGCGCCGGCCGTAAGGCGCGTTCAGGAAGCGGCCCGACCGCACCCCGCGCGGACCGCCTGATGAAGGGAGGCACCGATGGGTGAGGCACGCGAAGTGATGGACCGAATGACCGCGGCCATGATGTCGCAGGACAGCGCTGCAATGGCTGCCTGCTATGCCGAGGACGCCGTGGCTACCGCGCCGGACCAAAGCGAAATCAGGGGACGCGATGCCATCGTCAGTTACCTGTCGCAGATGGCTGAGGCTTTTCCCGATGCACGATACGAACCCTTGGAGCAGCACGAGGCAGGGGACGTCGCTATTGACCAAGGGTACTTCACCGGAACAAACACAGGCCAGCTGCAGATGCCCCAGGGGGAGAGTCTCCCGCCGACGGGTCGGCAGCTGAGGCTGAGGAGCTGCGACGTTGCCCGCGTCGAAGGCGGCCTGGTAGTCTCCCATGACTTCTACTGGGACCAGCTGGACTTTATGAGTCAGCTGGGTCTGCTTCCGGAACCGGGTCAGGAGACTCACTAACCCGCCTTCACGAGCAGCAATTCGTCCCAGTCCGTGGTGTAACGCGGCGACCGGTGCCGGCGCGCCATCGTCCAGTCCGGCGGTGTCTCCATCATCCCCGCCCGGCCGAGGCCGATGCTGGTCGCGCCATACTTGTCTTTGATTTGCCCCAGGATGTCGCCAATGCTCCGCTGCTGGTGCACCGAGACGAACTCCTCGAACTGTGGCTGTGCCCCGGCCCGGGACAGGTCGGTGAGCATCACGCCGGCACGCGCCTAGGGAATTCCATCCTCGATGCGGGGCTCCAGGGCGGCGATGGCGGCCTTTGAGAGGAGGAATGCCAGGCGCACACCAAGCTAAGAGCCCTTTCTCATCAAGGGCCCAGAATGCCATGACGACCTGCGCGAGATGGGCGGTATCCTTTCTCCGGCTTCGATGATTGCTTCGTCCATAGAGAAGAATCCCGTGAGTACACGGAGCATTTATGACTAGATTCATCCCGGTTGGTTAATCGCGGGAGGCCTCCCGGAGCCGGTTCGATCCCGGCCTGTTCCCCCAACAAGAGTGCGGCATCCGGCCGTGCGCCGGATTCCCCGGCGGCGCATACTCGACATAGGGGTACAAGGAAAGATGGAGATTATGTTTCCAGTAGAGCTGAAAGGCACCAAGCACCCGGTCCACATGTGGGCGAATGAGCACGAGGTCGAGCCCGCTGCGCTCCAGCAGTTGCGCAACATTGCCACTCTCGATTGGGTTCAAGGCGTGCGAGTTATGCCCGACGTCCATTTGGGCAAGGGAGCTACGGTCGGGTCTGTCATCGCCATGAAACAGGCGGTCTCCCCGGCGGCCGTCGGCGTCGACATTGGCTGCGGCGTATCCGCCGTGAAGACTTCCCTGACCGAGAGCGACCTGGATAACCTGCATGGTCTCCGTCTTGCCATCGAGGCCGCCATCCCGGTCGGGTTCAACGCCCACAAGCACGAAGTGAACCTCAAGCGCCTTGGTCTCGACCGCGGAATGAAGACGTTCTGGGACGGGTTCAAGGACCTCCACGGAGGGGTCCAAAAGCTCGAATCACGCGCCCACCACCAGCTCGGCACCCTCGGCGGCGGCAACCACTTCATCGAAGTGTGCGTCGACGAAGCCGGCGCCCTCTGGCTCACCCTGCACTCGGGTTCGCGGAATATCGGCAAGGAACTCGCGGAACGGCACATCGAGATCGCCAAAGGTCTGAGCCACAACAACGGCATCGTCGACAAAGACCTCGCCGTGTTCCTGGCCGGCACCCCTGAAATAGACGCCTACCGGCGTGACCTCTGGTGGGCCCAGGACTTCGCGGCCCGCTCCCGCTCCATCATGATGGCGCTGTTCAAGGAACAGGTCCGCAAGCACTTCGGCTCGGCGAACGTCACTTTCGGCGAGGAAATCAACGTCCACCACAACTACGTGTCCGAAGAGATTATCGACGGCGAGACCATGCTCGTCACCCGCAAGGGCGCCATCCGGGCGGGCAAGGGCGACCTCGCCCTCATCCCGGGCTCGATGGGCACCGGCTCCTACATTGTGCGTGGTCGCGGCAACGACGCGTCATTCCAGTCCGCCTCCCACGGAGCAGGCCGGAAAATGTCGCGTAATGCAGCCAAGCGCACCTACACGGTCGATGACCTGATCTCCCAGACCGCGGGGGTCGAATCCCGCAAGGACCATGCGATCGTGGATGAGATCCCTGGCGCATACAAGGACCTCCAGAGTGTCATCGACGCCCAGAAGGACCTGGTCGACGTCGTCCAGCACCTGCGCACGGTCCTCTGCGTGAAGGGCTGACAGCATCGAGTCCAGGTAGATGCCGGACCAGCTGATCAAGACACACGTCGCCATCCTCGGCGGCGTGTGTCTTCTGCTGCTCCTGATCCTAGGCAGGACGAAGGCGAGGCCAGTCTTATGCAAGAGGGCTGTTGCGGAAGCACTCGGCCACAGCCCTCTTGCAATGCCTGCCAAAAGTGATAGGCATTGATAGTCAGTACAACGATGCATCAAATGGGGGAGTCATGAGCACACCTGCAGGCTGGTACCCGGACGGTCAAAACCCTGCCGTCGTCCGCTGGTGGGACGGCATCCAGTGGACCGAGCACACGCAGCCCGTCCAAGCGCAGCAACCCGCCGCCCAAGCTGAGCCGGAAGCGGAAAAGCCGCAGAAACAGCGCAAGCTCGGTTTCTTCAATGCCCGACAAGTTGCCGAGGAGGAAATGGCCGAAAACCAGCGGCTGCAGGCGCTCATCGACGAACACGGACTCAAAGACCTGGACGAGGTCAACCGGCTCAAGCAGCAGGCCGAATCAGAGCTGACCGAGCTCAAGCAGCAGGCTGAATCCGAGCTGGCTGGGCTCCGGCAGCAAATCCAGAATGAGGGTGCAGCTGCTCAACAGCAGTTGGCCGCTGTGCGGGCCGAGCTTGATGCAGCGCAACGTGACCTCGTCACCGCTCGCGACCACGCGGTACTGCAGGACTTCGGGCTCTACGACTACGCTCACCCTGCCGAATCCTCAGCCCAGCTGGCCGCCGAGCTCGAGGGAGTCCGCGCGGAGATCAAGGACACGGCCCGCAACAAGCGTGCTGTCACAGCGACGAGCAACTTCACGTTCAACAATTCAGCCAGGCAGGGCCAGAAGTTCGTCGCGCAGATGTCGCAGATCATGCTGCGCGCCTACAACGCCGAAGCCGAAAACTGCGTCAAAACGGTGAAAGCCGGCAACTTGCAAACCGCCCAGGCCCGGCTTTCGAAGGCCCGCGAGCAGATCGTGAAGCAGGGCACCATGATCAACCTGGAAGTCTCCCCGAAGTACCATCGGCTGCGCCTGGACGAGATGTCCCTGGCCGCGAGGCACTTGCAGGCACTCCAAGCAGAGAAGGAAGCCGAGCGGGCCCACCGCGAGGAGCTACGCGAACAGCGCAAGGTCGAGCAGGAACTGGCCAAGGCCAAGGAGAAGCTGGAGAAAGAGCTCAGCCACTACCAGGCAACCTTGGCAGCGCTGGAAGCCAACGGAGACATAGATGGTGCCGAACGGATGCGGACCCTGATCGAGGACGCTGAAAGGGCCATCACCGACGTCGACTACCGAGCTGCGAACATACGCGCCGGCTACGTCTACGTGATCTCCAACGTGGGGGCATTTGGCGAGAACATGGTGAAGATCGGCATGACCCGGCGGCTTGAGCCGATGGACCGGGTCCGTGAACTCGGCGATGCCTCGGTTCCGTTCACCTTCGACATCCACGCCCTTTTCTTCGCCGAGGACGCCGTCGAGGTGGAGGCCATGCTGCACCGCACCTTCGCACAGCATCGGGTGAACAAGATCAACACCCGCCGGGAGTTCTTCTACGTCAAGCCCTCCGAGGTCCTTGAGGTGCTCAAGGAGCACCGGGTCGAAGTCGTCGAATTCACGACCGGCTATACAGCCGAAGAGTTCCACCTCAGCAGAGGCGAACTGGTCGAGAAGGTCTGAGAGTTCCATCTCCCGTCGGCCGGTGCGTCTGTCTGTGCCCCGATCACAGGCCCGGTGCGGAGAAGGGTGTGCCTCTGTCCCTGCACATAGTCCTCAAGACAATCAACGGAAAGAGGACCCGTGCGCTTTATAGAGGAGACCCCGAAAGCCCAGACCCGGACGCGGACACCCTGCGCGTCGAATTCACTTGCGGAGGTAAACGCCCGCTACCTCACCCGATTCGGGAAGGACGCGCACACTTCACTGAACTGGCCGCAGCCCTCAACAGGCTCGGGATGCTCAGCTGGCCCGACGAACAAGCAGACTGAGGATCGCGCGGGAGGTGGAGGGGCCGGGGCAGTACGGGGCGCTCACCCCGCCATTGGTCCTCGATTGGATCATCCTATGACGGGGCCCGGATTCAATTACCAGCAATAGACAAGGAGGCCCGCAGAGAGCGGCTTCCCGGAGTTAGCCGACGGGTGAGAAGTGCTTAGCTGAGAGTGTCATTTTCTTAACCTCCCTTACCCTGCAGGTCACTACCGGTCTTCGGACCGGCCGGGTTCGATTCCCGACGGGCGGCCTGCTTCGAAATAACGGGAGCGGCGGAGAACGATCTTTCCGCCGCTTTTTCATGCCCGACCGGCTATCGGCCGACTGTGTGGATCTGTTTAGCCGTTGAGCTCATTAGTGACGACTTCGTACTCTTCGACGTCGAGGATCTCCAGTGTCAGGGAGCTGCTTGCCTCAGAGCGAAGGCGGTTCGCCATCTCCCTACTTGCAGCTAGGTTTTCCTCCGTGTCGTACAGCGCGATGGACAAAGATTTGCCGTTCTCCTTCCCGTTCATGAAATAGAAGCCCCGGCAGCCCGGGATTTCCAGCACCCGCTTGACGAGATCCTGTGCTGGTCCGCTGGAACCGCTTTGGCCGCCTCCGTAAGTGCTGACTCGAGCGAACATAATGACCTCCAATGATTTGATTACTGGAGCCTCGTCAGCCGCCGCCATGGATACAGGCCCTTGAGTTGCCACAGCCTTGTGGCCTCAAGCCATGTCGGCGATTCTGGCTCCTCCCACCAGTAGGAACCGTTCAGGGCCCACGGGCAATAGCGGAACCAGACAACATTGCCGGCACTTCATCGCCGGTAGGTCTACTTGCGGCCGCACAGAAATGTCCGCCCTGAAGGAGCTCCGTTTCCGCAGTGGACCGGCCTGTCTTTGTCCGTATATATATCTTTGTCCGTGTATATAACGGCGCAACGATGAAGAACGGGCAGCATGGAAGCCATCGATCCCCGGCTCGGAGCCATCTCAGGCCGCACAACATCCGTCGTCCGGCCCCTGAACCGCGGTCAGATCCTCGCCCTGCTCAAAGCATGTGAGGGTCGGAGCAAGAAAGAACTCCAGGAGCTCGACCGGGTATGGGAGGACGCCGCCAGACTCAATGCCTCCGTAGCCGAGCATCTGGATGCTGTGCAGGACGACGGCCACCTGGCGACATCCCCAGGTTCAAGCAGTTCTTGGAGCAGGACAATAACCTGCTCCAGTCCGAGGTGGCGCGGCCGGAATCCCGACCGTACATCCTCGCGACGGGGTTCGCGTTCATCCTCCCGGTAAGACTGTCCTTCACAGGGATGCGGCCAGCCTGTTCCGTACATGGACGGGGCGGCGCGGGACGCATACCGTGACCGTGGAGTCGTTCGAATCGGCTGCAAGCACTATTGTCTAGCGCCAGGAACGACTTCCCCTGTAATGGTCGTACGTGCCCTGCATCTGGCCGATCCAGAAGCCGATCTTCTCGTCCTTCGACGCTCCCTGGCTCAGCAATCCTTTGTCCTGAGCTAACTGGTAAAACCCACTCCCTGCATCATTTTCGTTCAGATAGATAACCAGCGAAGAGATCATGCACGGGTTGGTTTCCATGTCGACCTCGACGATCTGGCCGAGGAGATGCCCCATTGCAGCGCGCTCCTCAGGATGGTGGAAGTCGAATTCGCGCAAACCGGTCCGGCGGTGGAGCGCCGCGTTCAGGTCAGAGTAGCTAGTTTCCCTGCCCAGCTTTGCCCTCTCCTGCAGGAACCTGTGGCCCTCTCGAACCAGCTCGTCCCATTCCTGATCTGTGCGTCCGTGCATCTCTCCCCCTCAATCGTGGCCTCAGCATACCGTCCGATGGGCGCGGTTTCAGTAGCCTCCGCACACATGCAAAATGAACATCTGACACAGGAGAGAGCATGGAAAATCATCGTCATCGATTCCAGACGCCACGGTGTTGCCGACATCGCACTTCCCTTCGAGACAGACACCGAAATCGTTGATGCGTGGGACTAGGTCGTCGGCAACTGCTGGCTGCCTGATTCAGCTACCGGCCTCAAGTCGAAGGGGACGACCCGAACCGCGCCTTCATCGAGGTGTACCTGGCCGACACAGGTAGATCCTTTGGATTATTTCTGGTGAACAGGCGGAGCCGGGCAGTCTGCGTTGTTTGGCCATGGATCAAGCTCGGCCTTTTCCTTCCCTAGTCTTTTCCGAAGCCGGAAGCGGCACGATTGGTTGCCTGGCACTGCGGACGAAGAAGGTGTGAAGTGAGCCCCGTAACCGAAGCCCTTCCCTTTTTGATGTGGTGAGGGTGGGCGACCGCCTCGATGAGGTGAGTCTTCGGCGTGCCGTCCGGCTAACCGCGGCCGGTTGGGCTGCCGGCGTCATCGTGACCAGCCTCGTGCTGTGGAGTCCGCACGTGCTGTTCGGCTACCGCAGTCCGTCTTTGCACCTGGTCGTGGACTCGGTGGATGCCTGCGTTGCCCTGTTGGTGGCGTATCTGCTGGGCGGCCGGTTCGTGCGTCGACGCAAGCTCCAGGACCTGCTACTCACTCAAAGCCTCGTGCTCCTGGCGGTCACCGGGACCGGCCTGTCTTGGGTGACCGAGTCCTTGAGCGAAGGCAGCGACAGCGTCCTCGATGTCTGGTTGCCTTTGACGCTCAGGCTTTTCGGCGCGGTCCTTCTCATGGCCGCGGCGCTGGTCAGCCCGGCGCGGGAGGCGCCGGTCAAGTCGGGGTGGTGGGCGGTGTTCGTGCCCGCGGCAGTCGTCGTAGTGACGTCCTCGGTATTGTGGGCCGTGGGGTTTCAGCTGCCCATGGCCCTCGACCTGTCGGTCAACTCGGGCGCGTCTCCTACGCTGCTTTCCGTCCATCCGCTTTTCCTAGCCGCCCAAGGCGCCTCGGGGCTGTGTTTCTTCGTGGCGTCCATCGCCTTTACCGTGCGCGCGGCGGGCCGTATCGACCCGCTGCTGCGGTGGCTCGGCCCGGCTTGCGCCCTGGCCGGCTTCGCCCGCGTCAACTACGGTTTGTTCCCCTCGCTGTACTCAGACTGGTTCTACACAGGCGACCTGTTGCGGACCGGTTTCTACGTGCTGCTGCTGATCGGGGCTGCCCGTGAGATCAGGCAGTACTGGGACGCCTACTCCCGGCTGGCTGTGCTAGAGGACCGGCGACGGCTCGCCCGCGAACTGCACGACGGGACCATCCAGGAACTCGCACTGCTGCGAATGGAGGGCCATGCCCTTCCCTCAGACCTCCCGGCCAGGGGCCGGATCCTCGCGGCCTGTGATCGGGCGCTGGACGAGGCCCGCGCCGCGGTGCATGCCCTCGGCCGTGGCGGGGATGACCCCCTGGAACTTGTCCTGCGCCGGACAGGGAGGGAGCTGTCCCAGAGATACCAGGTCCGCTTGGAGACCGATGTCGATGACTCCATTGAAGCCAGCAGGGAGCAGCAACACACGCTGCTGCGCATCACCCGGGAAGCCGCGGCCAACGCGGTGCACCACGGCCAGGCCAAACATCTGCGCTTGCGCCTGTGTAGGGACGGTGACCGACGGTGCCTGATCATTCAGGACGACGGCACGGGTTTTGATGTCGCTGCCGCGACGGGCGCGAACGCGGGCTATGGTTTGATCAGCATGCAGGACCGGGCACGAACCCTGCCCGGGACCCTTGAGGTGACGTCGCGGCCGGGAGAAGGAAGCGTGGTGACGGTGACATGGTAGCCCAGCCCCAACTCAGGGTCGTGCTTGCTGACGACCACGCGCGGATCCGCGGGAAGGTCCGCCAAGCACTGGAAGCGGACGGCTGGGAAGTGTGCGCGGAAGGCGCCACCGCCAAGGAAGCGATCCAGCTCGCTGTAGAGCACCGTCCCGACGTCGCATTGCTCGACATCAACATGCCCGGCAACGGAATCTACGCCGCCCAGGAGATCACCCGGACAGTGCCCGAGGCCGCCGTAGTGATGCTCACCCAGTCCGACGACGACGAGGATCTCTTCGACTCTCTGCGGGCGGGAGCGTCCGGGTACCTGCTCAAGACCACGGACCCGGGCACCCTGGCCGACGTCCTGCGGGGTGTGCTCTCCGGCGAAGCCGCGATGTCACCGGCGCTCGTCGCACGCATCCTGCAGGAGTTTAGAGCCCCCAGCCGAAGAATCCTGCGTCGGAAATCGGCGGCAGCAGCCAAATTGAGCCCGCGGGAGTGGGAAGTTATGGAGCTTCTTGCCCAGGGGCTGTCCACCGAGGATGCCGCCAACAAACTGTTCGTCGCCCCGACCACGGTCCGCGTCCATGTCTCGACGGTCCTGCGCAAACTTCGGGTCAAGGACCGGGAGAGCGCCTTCCATATCCTCAAGGAGTAGCGGATCGCAAAGGATCCCGCGGCCGGGAGCCGCGGGATCCTTCACCGGGGAGCTTTGTTCGCCGCCGTAGGCCATGGCCTTCGGACGACGGGGCTTTTACTGAAGCAGTGAAGACAGCCCGAGACCCGTGTGGTTGACGTACAGGCCACCGCTTTCGCTGCTAACTTCCGTCACCGAAATGTATGTGCCGTTCTTGCCCTGGCCAGGGCAAGTCTCTCCCACCGTAGGAACGGTGCCCGTGGTTGTTGTCGCGCCAAACCCGGCGAGCTTGAAACCGGTGATCTGGTTCTTGGCGCGGGCCTCATGGGTAATGGTGCTCTCCAGTGAAGACTTCTTCTTCTGTGACACCGTGTGCGTCTTTTCGCCCCTCGTCCCTTCCCCGGTCACCCATTGGCAGACCGCGTCGTAAGTGGCTTCCGACTCGTACGTGAACGAGAGGCCTGAGGCGTTGCCCTGCAGCTGATGATTGTTCCATGCGAACGCCGTCTGCACGTCGCCCTTGCCAACGAAACCTTCGCCGGTGGCCGGATCGAAGGTGACTGCCGCGGTTGCCGGTGCCGCCAGCGCCAAGGTTGCCGCGAAGGCTGTCGCCGTGATGCCGGTCAGAATTCCCTTGTTCATTGTTATCCCCAATGCTCATACCCTGATGCGGGTGTCCTGGATGTGAAAGGGCAGGGATGAAGACATCCGCTGCCAAATTGTGGTTTCGACTGCGGTTCCCGCAGCCGTCTGAATCGATCAGTAACGATGGATGTGCTCTACCGATCCGTGCGGCAAACCCTGGCCTGCCTGTATTCAGGGTAGGTCGGAAAAGCGACGGTTGGACCCCCTTCAGGCGTTCAAATACCTAAACGCTCCTTCGCAGTTGTGCACGGGCCATGGGAGACATGTACTGTACCGCTGCGGCCGCCGGCACGGGCGACGACGAGACGCCCGAGGGTCCAGCTGCCAAGGAGCGGCCGGCATTCCTCTAGGGGAGATGGAGCCGCTTGTGCTCTCGGAGCTGGCCAACGGGCTGACCGCACGCCAGAGCGAGGTCATCCTGCACATGGTGAGAGTCGTGCTCAACGACGATGAGCCTCCTTCACGCGCAACCACCGGGCGTAACGCCACCGAAAACGAGGGGTACAGGTGCCCCTCGGACAGGGCTTACCGCCCTGGTGAATGGATTGGACACTAGGCATATCCATTGCAACAGCATCGGTTCCCCGAAGGAACGGCCGGTCGAGCCGGAGCCTACGTCTTCCCAACCCGCAGGCTCCGACTCGACACCTGTTCTTAGCAAGGCGCAGTTGACAGGATGTTGGCCATGATTGAGATGCCCTCGGTGCCGGAAACGCCCACGCTGGAGCCGGAACAAATTAGGGGCCTGATCTCCTATGCCGAGAACATGGCCGCTTTCCTGCAGGCAGAGATGGAACTCTTCATGAGCTCGGCAGGTCAACGGCAGAGTTCGATCTGAACGAACGCATCGAGGGTTGGAAGTTTACCGCACAAGGACTCAGGGACAGCTACGACGGGCAGTATTGATGCGGCATTGGTCCCTCTTGATCATCGGGCTGAACCCGTGTCCTCCTGCGAATCCACCGCTTCCGATCTGCGCAGTGCTGCGATCTCCTTACGGAGTTCCTCAAGTGCCTGTGCGGTTTCATGCACGCCGCGCTGTTCCTCCGCGGACACCTTCTCGACCAGCCAGGATGCCAGGGTTGCCGTGACCACGCCGACCAGGGCAATACCGCCGATCATCAGTCCTGTCGCTATCACGCGGCCCAGGGAAGTGACCGGCGCATAGTCGCCATACCCGACCGTGGTGATCGTGACAACGGCCCACCACAAGGCGTCCCCGAAAGAGGTAATAGTGGCATCGGGGGCACCGCGTTCGGCATCGAGCATCGCCAGGGAGGACACGTAGACCAGAAGGACGGACGAGCCAACCACATAGGTGATCACCCTGCCCCGCAGCGCGTTCCCGGCCGCGCTCTGCAGGACACTGATGACCGTAACCAGGCGCAGCAGCCGCAGCGGACGCAGGGCCGGCAGCAGCACCATGGCAAGGTCATGCAGGTGCCGGAAGATCCATTTCCAGCGTGCCGGGCGAGGGCAAACCTGACGAAGTAGTCGATCGTGAAGATGAACCAAACGGCAATGATCAGATGTGCTGTTTCTGCGCCCCTCGTGTTCCGGTCCGCCAGGTAGGAGCCGAACATAAGCGCCGACGCTTCGGCGGCCAGCCACCATCTCGGGTGCCGTGACCCGGCGGCGCGAAGCGCCTGGACCATGCATGCGTCCAGCTGGTCGGATTTATCGGCCAAGGCCATGGCCGCGCCCGCGGCAGCCAAGCCGACGACCGCCTTCAGGGGCCTCCGCACGGTGTTGTCGCGGTCTATGGTGGCTGCGACGGTCCAACCGGTGACAGCGGTGGTGGCAGCGTGAACGGCGATACGCGCCCTGCCTTGCAGTCTGGCAGGGTCCACGAGTGTGAGGGCTCCGACCGCCACGGAAGACGAGATGCCGAACGCCGGCGATGTCGGATCGGTGAACCGGACCAGCTTTTCACTCAAGTAAAGAATCTCCCCACCGGGTTACCCGAATCATCACGAAGGACCCGCAGAACGAACAGGCCGCTTAGGACGACTTTGCTGGTTCAGAGAGAGATCCGCCGGCCAGTAACGACGGGCGTCTCGACAGGGAGTGGAACGGGGTGGAGTGCCGGCCGCACCCCCATGCAACCGGCTATCCCCGTCCACTCTGAAGTGTACGTGCGGCAGCTTGGGAAAATCATGTGTACGCGCACCAAAACCAAGACATTGCCCCGGGAGTTGGGGGCGTTTCCCGGGGCAATGCCTTCATCCCTCCCAAAGGAGAGGCGGCGGCGCTGCCTGGTCATCATTCAAGCGGGGCCGTCAACAGGACAATATGGGCCCTGACTTGGAAAAATGTGAGAGGGACAAGTCGGCGGTGAGGCAAGCCTCGCGTCTTGAGCCAATCTTGAGGTGGCCTTGCGGAAGCCTTGAGGTTGCCCGGCCACTCTTGGACCAGCAGATGACGAGAGTTGAAGCCGGGGTCCGGGCTGCTGGGGAGTGCAGGACTGTCAGCGGCCGGCTCGTCTCGGCTCATCCGGTGCGGGGCACGGGCAGGTCTTTGGGGAGGCCGCCCGCCCCGGCACCCGGACATGCGAAATGGCCTGAAGTCAGGCCTCCCCAGACCTACTCACTTCAAGCCATTTCACTGTACTGCTGCGGTTACCGGGTATTCCCCCGGCCACAGGTGCGGCCGCCCCAACCAGTCGCTGCAGCCGGCTTCGAGACTGCTTCCCGTGCTCTCCGCCGTAACTATTCTTGCTCGCTGGAAGGCGAATGGTTGCATCCAAAAACCCCAGTCATCCGATACTGGGGTGCCCTGACAAGGGCAAAGATGACCTGGTCGCAGCGAGGTCTGTGCCTACGGGGCTTCCGTTGACGCGATGGCCAGGGCCCACATCCCCTTGGCGTTTACCGCAGCCACTGTTATGTCGATCCGGCCTGCGGGCAATTCCACCGTGGTGGTAACCGGCGTGCCGCAGGAAGTCATGCCTGAGCTGATTTCGCCGTCGGACCCGGTGATCTTCACCGACATGGAGCTGGGGCCTTTGCATGCCATGGTGATGCTGTTCCAACCGGGATTCTGTGGTGAGAGGGTCAATCCGGCGTCTGCGCCCGGTGCAATGCCGCCGGTGCCAGCCGAAACTCCGTCGCCCTGCCACAAACCCTCCCCGAGGATTTCCTGTGCCCACGTGCCCGGATCGGTCTCGTGCTGGCCTGCGGATTCAGCGGAATCGCCACCCACGCAGGCCGTCAACGACAGCAGCAGGATGGCCGTGGTGGCGAAGGGCAGGGCACGCGTTGTCATGACGGCAGCCTAGCCGGGAACCAGGACCGTTGGGAGGCTCAGGCCCTCGAACAAGCCCCCAATTGCTTTGAGCTCCTTGCCCAAATCCAGCGGCCCGCGTGCCAGCTTCTTCAATCCCTCTCACAGGGCCAGGGTCAGGGGCAGGTTCCCAAATCGGGCGCAGTGAAGCCCGAAACCGGTGATGCCGGAGGTGTCCCGGGGGAGGAGCCTTTCTTTGGCGACCTTCTGACAGGGCCTCCAGCTGGCCGATGAGGTCCTCGGAGACGAACAGCTGGATCAGCACGGCATCCGGAACGGTGCGGCCAAGGTTGAACCGACGCTATGCGCGTCGCGGTCGCCTTCGTCATCCGGAAAGACATCGGCGCTGAAACCGATCCCTGCCCTGGCAAGGGGCGGATGCCTATGGGTTTGCTCCCCCGCGGGGTGACGAGGAACGGGGCTGGCGGAACCTGCGAAAGCAGTAAAAGAGGATGAGCAGTGCTATCAGGCCGGAGGAGATCAAGGCGAGTCCGACGCCCCATCCTCCGGGAAACCACCACTGCTCACCGAACATCCACCAGTCCGGTATGGATGGTCGGACAGTCCATACGACCCCTGCGGCAACAACCATCAGCCCGCCCATGGCGCCTGCTAGTATACGGGGCCACGTTTGCACTTCCGCCATCGCTATGCTGGTCGCACGAGTCTTGACCCGGGCAAGCAGATTCTTTGCCCAAACATTGTGTAGCGACAGCACTACCAGGCCGCTCACGATTGCGAGCAGGCCCGGGCCCGGCAATACGAGCATTGCGACACCAATAAGGATGAGGGTCCAGCCGAGCACTTCGACGCCGGTCCGCCGCAGCCAAAGCGGGATGGCATTGATCCTTCTCCCCATGGGGAAATCCTCCCATGTGTGCGTCGTCTGCAGAGCAGAAGGCTCCGAATCGGTCCGGAGAAGAAGCCTTGCCCGCCAGGTCTGCCCGTCGCTAGAGCTCAATCCTGTACTGGAGGAGGCTGAGACAGCAGGCGTCGGCCAGGACGTGCCGCCTATTCGAAGCGTTCAACGTCCCACTCGAGGATTCGTGGTTCTGCAAGACCTTCGGTGACGAACGGATCATCGGCGAAGAAACGTTCAGCCTCCTCCCGCGAAGTGAAGATTCCCATCGAGGCGCCGGCAGGATCGGCGGTCTGGAACGGGCCGAGAGCAATGAGTCCGCCGCCGTCGGCACGGAAAGCCTCATAGTAGGTCTTGTGACGGGGAAACGTCTCCATAATGTGCGAGAGGTCGATGCCATCACGCAGGCTGTACATTACGACGTATTCCATGGACGCGATCCTACCGGCGGCTTAGGTAGCACGGAAGATCATCTACGCGCATGCCATCTCGTCAAGGGCTGCCTGGACGCTTGCGGGTGAAGGACCGGCGAACATGGCACTGGTCCCTTTCGTGCAGGACGCCGCCCCATTGACCTGCCCTGATCCCGGGCGTGTACTAGAAATGAACGGGCGCCGGCAGGAAAGGCGCCATGCTAGCAAGTGGCCCGAGCGCATGCGGTAGGGCCGGGAGCGAGGAACCCATGGGTGAGGTGCGGGAGATCATGGACAGGATGACCGCGGCCATGACGTCGAAGGATTTAGCGGCGTTGGCTGCCTGTTACGCGGAGGATGCGGTGGCCGTTACACCTGACCAGGGCGAACTCAGCGGACGTGACGCTATCCGCAGCTACATGTCGCAGCTGACAGAGGCGTTTCCGGACGCCGTCTACGAGTCTATTGAAAGGCACGAGGCTGGAAGCGTCGCAATCGACGAGGGATATTTCATCGGGACCCACACCGGCCAAATGCACACGCCCTCAGGTGAGACTGTGCCGCCGACTGGCCGGCAGCTGAGGCTTAGAAGCTGTGATGTTGCCCGAGCCGAAGGCGGCCTGATAACTTCCCACCACTTCTACTGGGACCAGCTTGATTTCATGATGCAGCTGGGACTTCTGCCGGAACCTGATCCCGGAACCCTCTAGCCGCTTTGACCAGGAGCAGTTCGTCACAAGTTCGCCTGGGCGGGCAAGACTGCCTGCGCAGGCGGCGCCGGATAACCGGCTGTCGTGAGGCAAGCCACCAAGCGGATATTGCCGTTCCCCCCTTAAAACGTTTCTCCTGTGCAAATAATGGGGAGTACAAACAGAATGGAGGAAGCAACATGCGTGGAAGCAATCTTATTTGGACCATCGTAGGCGTCCTGGCAGCCATTGCCTTGATCATCTGGATCGTTTCGGCGGTTTAGGACATCTCCTCCGAGCAGTTAGAAGAAGCCCCGGTCGCATTCGGCCGGGGCTTCTTTGCGCGCCACCACGTTGGGCGCTGCCGCAGTCAGCTGTTCCCGAAGCCGGGTCGCAAAGACTAAGCGCGAGGAGGACTTATTGTGGAGGCAGGATACGTTCGGCTATCGAATCGAGGAACACTATGACCAGGCTCAAAGAACAGCTCCAGGCTGACGTCGTCGTACATATGAAGGCTGGCAACAAGGTTGCTTTGACGACCGTGCGCAATGTCCTGGGGGAGATCGCGACGCGCGAGAAGTCGGGCAAGACACCCATGGAACTGGATGATGCCCAGGTGACTGCCCTCTTGCAGAAGGAAGCAGCCAAGCGCCGCGACACCGCCAATACTTTCAGGGAAGCGGGACAGGACAGCCGCGCTGCCGCCGAGATTGCCGAAGCGGAGATCATCGAGGCCTACCTGCCGGAGCCGCTCACGGCAACTGACGTGGAGGCCATCGTGGACGAGGTCATAGCCAGCCTCAAGGCCGACGGCGCCGAGCTCTCGATGCGGCAGATGGGCGTGGTGATGAAGCCGGTCACTGCCAAGGTCGCCGGCCGTTTCGACGGCAAGGCTGTCAGCGAGATCGTCCGCACCCGTCTCGCGCAGTAGCTGCCCGCACGCCACCGATAAGTGGCACACTCTGTTCCATGCGTGAATTCGTTGTCCTCGGCACTGGCTCGCAGGTTCCTACGCGGACCCGCAACCACAACGGGTACCTGCTGCGCTGGGACGGCGAGGGGCTGCTCTTCGATCCGGGGGAGGGCACGCAGCGGCAGATGATCCATGCCGGTGTTTCCGCCGGTCAGATCACGCGCATCTGCCTTACCCATGTCCACGGCGACCACTGCTATGGCCTGCCCGGCGTGCTGTCGCGCATGGCGCTGGACGGCGTCGCCCACCCGGTGCACCTGCACTATCCGGCCTCCGGCGAGGAAGTTGTCAAAGCGCTGGTGTCCGTTTCGTCCCCGGGCATCGATCTGCGACTGCATCCGCACACGGAGGCTGGGCCGATCGCGCCGGGACTCGAGGTGCGGCCGTTGCATCATCGCATCGAAACCTACGGCTACCGGCTCGTCGAGCCTGATGGCCGGACCCTCCTGCCGGAGAGACTCGCAACTACCGGAATTTCAGGGCCCGACGTCGGACGGCTGCAGCGCGAGGGGAAGCTGCGCGGCGTGAGCCTGGAGGACGTAAGTGTCCCACGGGCTGGCCAACGCTTCGCCTTCGTGATGGATACGGCTCCTTGTGCGGGTGCCGAGGAACTGGCGGCCGGCGCCGACATGCTGGTGGCCGAGTCCACGTTTGACGACGACGACGCCGAGCTGGCCGCCCAGTACCGCCACCTCACCGCCGGACAAGCAGGTGCCCTAGCGGCTGCCGGCGGGGTCGGGCTGCTGGCGTTGACCCACTTCTCGTCGCGCTATGTCGACGTTGGCCCGCTGGCGGAACAGGCGCGGGCGCAGGCGGGCGGAGCAGTTGTCCAAGCCGCAAATGACTTTGACCGGATCGCCTTCCCCAAGCGACGGCGGCAATCTGCTTAGAGGTTTTTCCAAGCCTCGTATACGAAAGTAACTAGTGGTCAGAGACCCCAGATGGTCAAAGGCCCCGGACCCCGACAGCTCGCCCCAGCTGCCGGGGTCCGGCTATATCCGCAGGCAGCGGAGCGCGAAGTGGAGGACCGGGACGAGCCGGCCCTCCACGCACAGCCTGACGCCGTGCTTCTTGTTGATCCTAATTAATGCTTGCCGTCGCGATCACGGTTACAAATGCGGACCGAGTCGTCGCTACGTACCCAGCCTTCTTCTTCACTGTGGGTGAAGGCCACATAGCGGCCGCAACGTAGGTCGCGGAACTTGACGGTGAAGTCTTCCTCATCGTCGTCGAGCCATACGCGGTCCTTCTCCACGAAATGTCCGTTACGGAAAAGGTAGACGGTTACCCTCTGGTCGTCTTCGTAGTTCTCGCCGGTGACCTCGACGGCCCTGTTCCGGATCCTTTCGATATCTAGTTCAGCGTCGTCATTGTCGCCGTCGTCCCAGTCACGCCCGTTGTCGTCGTCCCAGTCACGCCCGTTGTCACGCCGGTCGTCCCAGTCACGCCGATTGTCGTCGTCGTCGTAGTGGCCCCGGCCGTCGTCGCCCCGACGGTCCTTATCTGGCCCATCCGCAACGGTGGCGGATCCGGTGTCTGCGCTGGCTGGTGCTGCAAATCCCAGTCCTGCGAGGAGTCCAAGCAACATGCCTGTGATCAGAGTAAACACGCGCCAAGTTACTGACTTTTTCATGATGACTTTTACTTCCTGGTTTTTGCCGGGCACAGCGAACCCCTCGGGCGTTCGCCTCGTTTCCCTAAATACGGCACAGGCCCCCCGGCCGCGCATCCTGGCGTGCCGTTTCATGTTGTGCGAAGACCGGTCGCGACATCACCCGGACCGGCTCGTTATCGTACACAGTTCCAGTTTGCTTCAACTGGTGAAGCCCTCCCCAAAGAGCTTGCCCCTACACCGTGCTTCTGCGGTGTGTCTGTAACAGTAGGCCTGCGATAACTCGCCTACAACCCCGAAATTGGGTATTTACTTCAGCCGCCAGGCCCGTCGAGCCTGGCAGGCCACTCCCGCAGATTGGGGGCCCGTTCAAACCTCAGCTGGTGGGCTCGTGGCGCGAGAACGTCAGCGTCTCTCCGCGCGCTCCGTCCATCCAGATGCTCTGGCAGGCAGCGGCCATTTCTTCGAGTCCTTCGACCACGGTCCCGAAGACGTTTCCCGGTACCCACCCCTGGTCCCCGTTGATCAGCAGGTTGTTGCGGCCGTAGAACAACGCCAGGTCGATGATCGCTTCCGGTGTCTGGACCCGATCGTCGTCCTTGTAGCCGTATGCGGGGGTGTGGAGGATGTCCGCGTTGAAGGTGAAGTAGCACAGGTCGCCGGGGATCGGGGTGATGGTGGTGTTTTCCGGCCCGGGCTCATGCGGCGCGAACGCCGGCAGCAGGTTGTAGATCTCGTTGCGCGCATACTTGCCGTGGAAGACCTGGCCGGATTGTGGCAGCGCATCCCATACTGCTGCTGCCGTCCGCGGAGCCTCTTCATCAAGCAGCCTGGCAATGCAGGAGACCTGCCGCTGCTCCAGCGAAACCTTGATAAACCGCGCCACCTGATCCTCCTTGTTCGCTTTCCCGCCAGCCATCACAACGTAATAACGGCGGCAGAAAAATACACAAAAAAATTTCCTCGAATTCTTAGTGCGAGCGTAGCCGATCATGCCCTACGATTGTCAACAATCAACCATTGCTGGATGTGTGGGGAGGGGAAAATGACTTCAATTGCGAGCTACGCAAGTGTTGTCCCGGCAGGACCGCTGGTGCTGAACAAAATCGGCGTTGTCGCCCCTTACGACATGGCCCTGGATCATGAGATGGCGCGCTGGGCCGAAGGTCGCGCCGACCTCTATTTCGCGCGCTCGCCCTTCGAGCCTGTCCTGGTCGGCGTCGAACAGGCCGAGCTTGTGAGCCGGCCGGACATCGTTGCCGATACGGCCTGGCGGATCAGCGCCGTATCACCCGATTGCTATATCTACGCCTGCACCTCCGGCAGCTTTATCCATGGCCTGCAGGGTGAACGGGAATTCGTTTCGGCCGTGCAGGGTTACGGCGTGCCCAATGTCCTCACCGTTTCCGGCGCCATCCTCAAGGCCCTGGCGGCACTCGATCTGCACAGCATCGCCGTCGCCACGCCCTACACAGCACCCGTCACCGAATGCTTCGTGAAGTTCCTGAATGAGGGTGGGATAGACGTCCGGCACGTCTCGATGCTCGGGTTGTCGGGCGAGATCTGGAAGGTCCCCTACTCCTACACAGCCGAACTGATCGTTTCCGCGGACCGGCCCGATGCCGGGGCGATCGTGGTCGCCTGCACCAATTTGCCGACCTACCACTTGATCGAGCCGCTGGAGCGCCTGCTCGGCAAGCCCATCATCACCGCCAACCAGGCCGTCATGTGGGCCGCCCTTCACCATCTTGGCCTGGCGCCGGTGGGGCCGGGGCAGCGGCTCCTGGCCGTCCACCCTACTGAACGATAGAACACCGAAGGAAAGAAAGCAGGTGCAGAACATGACCCGAGTGCCCACCATCGGACTGCTCTACCCCGGAGTCGGAGCCGAGGACGACTTCCCCCGGCTGGAACAACGCCTTGCCGGCCAGCTTCGGTTGCCGGTGGTCACGACGGCCGGCGGCGACGTGCTCCATACGGTGGACACCCTCCTGAGCGTGGGCAGTTCGGCAAACCTGCTTGAAGGCGCACGCCGGGCCGCGGCCTACCAGCCCGACGCGGTGATGTGGGCCTGCACCTCCGGCTCCTTCGTGTACGGCTGGGAGGGCGCGCAGGAGCAGGCCCGCCGGATCGGCGAAGACCTGGGCCTGCCGGCATCCTCGACCTCGCTGGCCTTCGCGCACGCGGTCAAGCACCTCGGCCTGTCCAGCGTGGCCATTGCCGCCAGCTACCCCGAAGACCTGGCCCGGCACTTCCGGCGCTTCCTCGCGGACGCAAGCATCGACGTCGTTCATCTGGGCAGCAGCGGGATAGCGACGGCGGGGGAGGTGGGCCTGATGGGCTTGGATGAGATTGCCCGCATGGCCGCGGCCGCCGACCGTCCCGAAGCGGAGGGGGTGCTGATCCCGGATACCGCCATGCACTCGCTGGCCTGGCTCGACGAACTCGAGGACGCCGTCGGCAAGCCCGTGCTCACGGCCAACCAGGTCACCGTCTGGGAGGGGCTGCGCATCGCCGGCCTGCTGCGGAACTTCAGCGGCTTGGGCAGCCTGTTCCGCTCCACCGAAGCCATCCGAATTCCGGCAGGAAGCTGATCACCATGACCACCGAAACAACGACGACGGCGCTCGCCGACTTCTCCGCGGCGGAACTCCTCCAGGGGTACAAGACCAAGGAAATTTCGCCGGTCGAGGTCACTGAGGCGAGCCTGGCGCGCATCGAAGCGCACAACGCCGAATTCAACGCATTCTGCCTCGTCGCGGAGGATGAGGCGCTGGCGGCAGCACGGGAGTCGGAGGAACGCTGGGCCGCGGGCAAGCCGGCCGGGCCGCTGGACGGCGTGCCGACCTCGATCAAGGACCTGCTGCTGACCAAGGGCTGGCCGACGCTGCGCGGTTCCAAGCTGATCAGCCCGGACCAGGAATGGAACGAGGATGCCCCGGTGGTCGCCGCGATGCGCGCGGCCGGTGCCGTGTTTGTCGGCAAGACCACCACGCCGGAGTTCGGCTGGAAGGGCGTGACGGACAATCCGCTGACGGGCAACACCGGGAACCCGTGGGATGCGTCCAAGACCTGCGGCGGTTCGTCCGGCGGTTCGGCAACCGCCGTCGCACTGGGCATGGGCGTGCTGTCCGTGGGGACCGACGGCGGCGGCTCGGTGCGCATTCCGGCGTCGTTCTCCGGGATTGTGGGTCTGAAGCCGACCTACGGCACCATTCCGCTGTACCCGCCGACGCCGTACGGCACGCTGGCGCACGCCGGACCGATGACGAGGACGGTTCTGGACAATGCCTTGCTGCTGGATGTGCTCGCCGCCTCCGATCCGCGGGATTGGTCCGCGTTGGCGCCGCCGCGGCAGTCCTTCACAGAGGGGCTGCACGACGGCATCAAGGGGCTGCGGATCGCCTTCAGCCCCGACCTAGGTTTCGCTGATGTTGATCCGGAAGTGGCGCGGTTGGTGGCCCGGGCTGTGGACCTGATGGCCACGCTGGGCGCGGAGGTCGAGCCTGCCGATCCGGGCATCCAAGACCCGATCAACGAGTACCATGCGCTGTGGTTCGCCGGGGCTGGCAAGGTCATCCGTGCCTATGACGAGGCGCGCTGGGACGAGCTGGACCCGGGGCTGCTGGAGGTCTGCCGGCAGGGCCACGCGGTGACCGTGGACCAGTACCTGGACGCCAACGCCGTCCGGGCGAAGCTGGGCCAGCGGCTGGGCGCTTTCCACGAGCAGTATGATCTGCTGGTCACGCCGACCATGCCGATTCCGGCGTTCGACGTCGGCTGTGAAGTTCCGCCGGGATCCGGCCTGAAGCGGTGGGCGCAGTGGTCCCCGTTCACGTACCCGTTCAACATGACCCAGCAGCCGGCCATCAGCGTGCCGTGCGGTCTGACTGCCTCAGGGCTGCCTGTAGGGCTGCAGATTGTGGGCCCGCGGCACGCCGACGCGCTGGTGCTTCGGGCTGCCGCGGCGTATGAGCAGGCGCGCGGGGAATTCGGGCGGCCGCCGGTGCTCGTGGCAGGGGAGCGACGGGATTAGTCCGGCGCCGGAGCGTTCAGCTGACGGACTGTTCAACCGGCGGAGTGCTTAGGCGCTGGCCGGCGCCGGGACTGCTGCGGCGTCGGGCTTGGAAACAGCGGCCGGATTGGCCGCCGCTCCGGCCGGTGTCTTCCCATCGCGACTAGGTGTCTGTCCGTCAGGCGAAGGCGCTTCGGCGTCGGGAGCTGTTATGTCTGCTTCCTGCAGCCGCAGCATTTCCTCCATGGACTCAGTGAGATCCACCGTCGCTGTATCCATGTGATTCACGATGGCGGCATACAGGCCATCGGCGTCTTTGGCGGCAAGCAGATCGATCATCTGCTGATGCTCTTCGACCAGCATGTCGATCCTGCGGTAGGAGATTTTGACGTGGACCATGCAGATTCTGGACTCGGCCGCCAGGGTGACGAACATGCGTGACAGCCGGGAATTGCCTGAGGCTGCCACGAGTGTTTCGTGGAACCGCAGATCAAGTTCTGCGACCTTGGCCCAGTCCCGGGCCGCTACGGCATCCGGCAGTTTCCGGACGAGGGTAGTCAGCTTCCGTGCCGCCTGTTTAACGGTCTTGTCGCCGGCCGCGATTATTTCGGCCGCAGCTGCAGTTTCCACAGCGCGTCGGGCAGCGTAGATCTCATGGACGTCCTTCGGCGTGAGTTCCAGGACGAAGACACCGCGGTTCCGGTGGCCCACTAGCAAGCCCTCCTGGCTCAGCCGCTGGAGTGCTTCGCGTACCGGCCCGCGGGACACCTTGAGCTTCGCGGCGATGGCCGCTTCGGTGACCTGCTCGCCCAGCTCGAAGGAGCCATTGATGATGCGGTTCCGCAGCCGGTTGGCGATCAGCACAGCGGTGGGACGCTCTTCCAACGCCGCCAGATCGTCAAGTCCAGGCATGTTGGAAGCCCTCCGTCGATTGTTGACCATTCCCTACTGTCATCACGACCATTCTAGGTCGTCGCGCTTGACGAATGTGGATTGTCAACAATCAAGAATGCTATTAGCCGGGATTCCGGCGCTCCTTGAGCTGCCTGAGTTCCTCTTCCGCGCCCAGCCTGGTCTCCAGTTCTTCGAAGGCCTGCAGTACCTGCGGCGAGTTCGGGTCCGACCAGGCCAGCTCTTCGTAGGCCGCGGCCTGGGCCTGCATCCGGCGGGCCTCCTGCTCCGCTTCCCGTGCGGCGGCGTTGGCAGCGGCGGCCTGCTGGCCGGACGCCGTCAGGGTTTCGCGCATTCCGAGGGCCGCCTGCGCCGCATTATGGTCTGCCTTGAGGGACTGGTAGCGCAGCCTGGAGTCCTCGATCCCGTGCTCCAGCCGCATTAAAGTCTGTTCGAGCCCGCGCACCTGAGCGTCCAGCTGCTGGCGCTGTGCCGTCAAGGTTTCCAGCCGCTTGCCCACGGTGATGCTGCGCTGCAGAGCCTCCCGCGCGCCGTCGTCGTTCCCTGCCTGCACCGATTCTTCGGCGGAGCGGTTGAGCGAAGCCACCTCAGCGGCGGCCTGCTCGGCCAGCAGCTCCACGCGACGGCGGTTTGCGGCGACGTCCGCGACGCTGCGGCGGGCCTGGTCCAACAGGTCCAGCTGTTGCTGGTGGGCGCCATCGAGGGAGCTGATGGGGTTCTCGGGTTCCTGGTTAGCAGCCGATCGTTTGGCCCGGATGATGCGGGAAAGGCGTCGTCCGATCGACATGGCAGGATCCTTAGTGGTGAGAGGAGCTGGGCAGGGTCAGGGCCGTGGTCAGGGGAGCTGCCGCGAGCCGTAGGCCGTGTTCCAAGTCCGGAGGGCATCCACTTCCACCGCCAGATGCGTACTGACGCGCTCGATCTGCGAGGTGCTGACGGTATGTCCGTTCTGCAGCAGCGACTGGCGCAGCTCCGCGGACAATCCGGACAGCCGTTCAACCTGCTCGGCAAGTCCCGGGACCAGCGTCTTGCGCAGCTGCGGATTCGGTTCACGCTGGGCGAGATGCAGTTGTTCGTCCAAGGCGCGTTCCGCGCGGGCAAGATTGGCAGCTACCGCCGGCAGATCGCCCAGCGGCCGGCCCTGGCCATCGGCGGCAGCGAGCGAGCGGACGGTTGCCTCGGAGGAGCGCTCCAGCTGCATTCTCAGCCGCGCCAGTTTGCGTCCGGCATCGTCCGCAGCGACCGACCGGACGGCCATGCTGCCCTTGCGCACCCCGCGCTGCACCACGCCGGAACGCCGGATACGGCGCACCACCAGCCAGCACGTGACGGCGAAAGCCAGACCCATGGCAACTACCACGGCGCCGCCAATCAGCAGGATCTGCGGCACTACCTCGGTCACAAATTCGGTGGCACTGGCGTCAACGGTGGTTGGGAGCATAACAACCATTCTGCCCTCCCGGGTCTGCTTCTTGCTAGTGGCGTGATCCGGGCAACGAAAAACGGAGCCGGTCTCTTCGTGAGAAGAAACCGGCTCCGTTTGGAAATCAGTGTGCGGCGTTAGCCGCAGCCACCTTTAGAGGGCGCGGATGTTCGCTGCCTGCAGGCCCTTGGGGCCCTGGGTGGTCTCGAACTCGACCTTCTGCTCTTCGCGCAGTTCGCGGTAGCCACCATTGGCTTCGATAGCCGAGTAGTGAGCGAAAACGTCGGCAGAGCCGTCGTCCGGAGCGATGAAGCCGAAGCCCTTTTCGGAATTAAACCATTTCACAGTTCCTGTTGCCATTTTTGTACTCCTCTAGAGCCTTGAATGAGATCCCGCTTTTCGGGACCCCTCGCAGCGGTGTTCTTTACGGCCGTTCAGAGAAGCACAAGTTACTCCGGCGGAGGAACCTGTTGCTAAAAATCAAATGCGCAACACAACAACTACAGGGATAACTGTACAGGATGTTTCAGGGGGCGAATTACCACTGCTTCTACCACCGCTTTATTCGCGTTCAGCCGCCGTCCAGTTTCGCCGGTTACAATGAAACGTATCTGCAGGGCATACGCCCGTTTATCACACGGCTGGGAAGTCGGACCCAATCCCCTGAAGGCCGTATGAGCATAACAGCGTCACCGGGTAATACCCGCACAACCCGCACAACCCGCGGAACCTCTGCCTCGAGCAGCTATTCGAATCTGATCAAGACCATCCGCGAAGCCGGCCTTCTGCGCCGTCGCACGTCTTTTTACATCACTCTTTTCGTCGCCCTTTGTCTGGGGCTGGCAGGCGCCGCCACGGGCTTCGTGCTGCTGGGCGACAGCTGGTTCCAACTGATCATCGCCGGTGTGCTGGGCATCCTGTTCACGCAGTTGGCGTTCATCGCGCACGAGGCCTCGCACCGGCAGGTGTTCGAATCCGGCCCCGCGAATGACCGTGCCGGCCGAGTGGTGGCCAATGTCTTCGTCGGCATCAGCTACCAGTGGTGGATGAACAAGCACAACCGCCACCACGCCAACCCCAACACGTTGGGCAAGGATCCGGACATCGAGCAGGACACCATTTCGTTCCTGCCCGAACAGGTCGCCGAACGCAAGGGCTTCATGGCCTGGATGACGCGCCGCCAGGGGTACCTGTTCTTCCCGTTGCTCACGCTCGAGGGCCTGAACCTGCACGCCACCTCCATCCGGTACCTGTTCTCCCGCCAGACGGTCAAGGGACGCAAGCGCGAACTGAGCATGGTCTTCGCCCGGCTGGCCCTGTACATCGCGGCCATTTTCTACTTCCTGCCGCTCGGCATGGCCTTCGCGTTCATCGGCGTGCAGCTGGCCGTCTTCGGCGTCTACATGGGCGCGTCTTTCGCGCCGAACCACAAGGGCATGCCGCTGATCCCGAAAGATTCCAAGGTGGACTTCCTCAGCCGCCAGGTCCTGACCAGCCGCAACATCATCGGCCGCACCCCGCTGGGCAACCGTTTTGTCAACGGCCTCATGGGCGGGCTGAACTACCAGGTGGAGCACCACCTCTTCCCGAGCATGCCGCGGCCCAACTTGGCCCATGCCAGCGAGATCGTCCGCGAATACTGCGCGACGCACAAGATCCCCTACACAGAGACTACGTTGCCGCAGTCGTACGGCATCGTGATCAACTATCTGAACAAGGTGGGCCTGTCGGCGCGGGATCCGTTCGATTGCCCGATGGTCAACACCTACCGCCCGCGGTAACCTCCAGACCTTCATACAACGACGGCGGTGCCTAGCTGGCGCCGCCGTTTTCGGCTTAAGCGCGGCTCACGGCGGCGGCTGCGCACTATGTATGGCTCCTTCGGAAGTGTCCAACGGGTGTGTGATTTCATCCTGCGGCATCCGGGCAATAAGAATGGCAGCGATGGCGAGCACGGGTGACGCCACGGCAACCACCACGTATCAGCCAGATCGGCACCAATTCGGCGACCGGACCGGCGAGAGCCATCGACACCGGCATCAGCGCCAGCGAGACAAAGAAGTCCAGACTGGAAACGCGGCCGAGCAGATGGGGTGGAACCCGGCGTTGCAGCAGCGTTCCCCAGATGACCTGCGCCACGCCCCAAGTGAAGCCGCAGGCGGCAAGGGCCGCGGCCATGAGCCAGAAGCTGTTGGTCAGCCCGAGAATGCCCATCGGCACGGTTCCGAAACCCCACAGCAGCATCATCAGGGTCAGATAACGCCGGGGCAGCCGGAAGCTGGACACGGTCAGCGCGCCAGCCGCGCCGCCGACGCCGAACATCGCCAGCATAAATCCGAACGTCTGGGCCCCGCCGCCGAGCTGTTGCCGGATGGCGAAGGGCAGCAGCACTTCCAGCGGCCCCATCAGCAGGAGCAATAGGACAATGGCGTACAACAGCGTCCACAACAGCCACGGGGTGCGGACAGTGTAGGCAACTCCTTCGCGCAGGTCAGCCCACACAGAGGATCGGGCGGTCACGGAAGGTTCGCCGCCGTCATCCGAGCGCAGACGCAGCAGGATGGTGAAGGCGATGGTGTGGGCGGCGGCGATAAGGGCAGCAGTGTGCGCCGGACTGGTGGCCGCGATGATCATGCCCGCTACCGCAGGACCGGCTGCCTGCTGCAGCACCGGCCGGATGGTGCCCTCCATGCCGTTGGCGGCGAGAAGCTCCTCGGGCGGCAGGATGCGCGGCAGGATGGCGGAGTACGCCGGGAAGAAGAAGGCCGACGCGATGCCCAGCATCGCCGCCGCGGCCGCCACCTGCCACAGCTGCAGCCGCCCGGTCAGGGCCAGGAGCGTGACGGAGGCCAGCGCCAGCAGGTTTACCGCCTCCACACTGATGAGGATCAGCCTGCGGGGGAGCCGGTCCGCCGCAATGCCGCCGAGGAGCACAAAGGAGACCAGCCCAAGACCCGCCAGCGCGGCCACAAGGGACAGCTCTGCCGGCCCGCCGCCGAGGGCGATGACCTGGTAGACCATGGTCACCGCCCACATGCCGCTGCCGAAGATGGAGATGGACAGGGCCGTGATCAGGATCCGGAAGTCGTGCCGGCCCAGCGGCCTCAAGGCCCGGAGCCTGCCGGCCCCGGGCCGGTGCGCAGCAGTACTCACGCGCTGTTTCTGTGCGAAAGGCTTCTTCATGGCGGCTGTCGGTTCCTGTGCGGCCGATGACGGCGCCGAGCGGTGGCGTTCGGCCGCGCAGTTTTACTGTCCGCTTGCGACGCCGCTGCGTCAAGAGGAACGAAACGTAGAAAACGATGCCGACATTGTCTACAAGAGTCATCGGTACTCAAGTACGGTCGAATCCGATCTGACGTTGCACTCGCCGACGCTGGGGCTGATTGTAGATGGATCCAACTGGACACTTGCCGACTAAATGTGCACGCAGATGACACCTTTGCTGGCACTGGAGTGATGACGGGCCGGAGACTAACCTGAGATGACCGGAGGGAGACACCGTGGTGGGTGCGCGCGACTCTCATCAGCGGGGTTAAGGCCCGGCGATGAGCATGGCTGCAGTTGGAGCTGCCCGGCTGGAGGTTCTCGACGCGGGCTGGGGTGAGCCCGTGGTCTTCATCCAGACCGCGCTCACCGCGGACGAGTTGTTCCCCGTGGCCGACCGTTTGCGCGACCGGTTCCGGACGATTGTCTACCGCCGGCGCGGGTACGGAGAGAGCACCCCAGCTGCGGGCCCGGGATCGATCTCGCAGGACGCGGCCGACTGCTGCACCCTGCTCGAAGTGTTAGCGATCCCGCAGGCACACGTCGTGGGGTTTTCCTACAGCGGGGCGGTCGCGATGCAGCTTGCCGCGGACGCGCCGGAGAAAGTGCGCAGCCTGACGTTGGTAGAACCACCACCGGTGCACGTCCCAAGTGCTCCCGAATTCCGCGCCGCCAACGAGCAACTCTTCGCCGCACGTCGTGCCCGCGGTCTCGACGCGGCACTCGAAGAATTCCTGACGCAGGTCATCGGCCCGCACTGGCGCACGGACATGGAGCGATACTTGCCCGGCTCGGTAGAGCAGATGAGGCGGGACTCGCGCCCGTTCTTCGATGTCGACATGCCCGCGCTGCTAGCCTGGCAGTTCTCGGCCGAGGATGCTAACCGCATCAAATGCCCAGTCCTGCACGTGGGTGGCACCGCCAGCGGACCGTGGTTCGCCGAGGTTCGCCGGCTCATCCTGGACTGGTTCCCGGATGCCGAGGACGTCGTGGTGGACGGCGCTGATCATTCGCTGGCCATCACCCACACCGCCCAGGTCGCCGCGGCCCTCAACTCGTTTATGCGCCGCCACCCGATGCCTCAAGCGGCGTACCGTCCCGAAACCCTACATCTGGGTGAAGGCCGCGATGGCTGGGTCCGCCCCGATCCGGTTGCCGGCTTCCAGCGCCGTGATGGCGCTGACCTCGTCCGGGGCAAGCGTCAGCTCGGCTGAAGCGAGGTTCTCAGCCATGCGCTCCGAGCTCACGGTCTTGGGGATGACAATATTGCCTTGGGTCAGATGCCAGGCCAGGATAATCTGCGCCGGCGTCGCGTTGTGCTTGGCTGCTAAGTCGGTGACCGTAGCGTGATTCAGGTCCGCGCCTTGGCCCAGCGGGCTGTATGCCTCGATGGCGATGCCGTGCTTGCGGCTCAGTTCCACTGTCTCCGCCTGCTGCAGTGTCGGGTGGATTTCGATCTGGTTGACGGCGGGCACGACATCCGCTGCTGCGAGCAGTGTCTCCAGATGCTCCGGGAGGAAGTTCGAGACGCCGACGGCGCGGGAGCCGCCGTCGGCCTGGATCTTTTCCAGTTCCTTCCAGACCTGGACATAGAGGCTCTGCGCCGGAACCGGCCAATGGATCAGGTACAGATCCACATAGTCCAGGCCGAGCTCGCGCAGACTGTTATCGAACGCCTTACGCGCCATGGACTGCTCGCCGTTGCGCAGCTTGGTAGTGATGAACAGGTCTTTGCGGGCAATGCCGCTGGCCTTGAGGGCGGCGCCGACACCGGACTCGTTGCGGTAGGCCGCAGCCGTATCGATATGGCGGTAGCCCGCTTCAAGGGCTGCTTCGACGGCGCGCTGGGTTTCGGCCGGCGGCACCTGGAAGACACCGAACCCAAGCTGGGGGATGGAGACGGAGTTGTTCAGTTCGATCGCGGGCACAGTGGCCATGGTGGTTTCCTTCACGGTAGACGGACAGGCTTTTTCGCGGGCTACTTCTTGGGTACGTGGACGCCGAAGACCCGCAGCTCGGCCAGATGCTGCGCGTCTTGGTCCTCGATCGTGATGTCCACGATGTTGTTGCGGCCATAGCGGGTGCGTTCGACGCCGGTGGCGATCAGTTTGGAGCCGGCCGCTCCCGGTGCGATGTAGGTGATTTCCGCTTGGCGGGAAACGGAGGGGTGTCCGAGGGATTCGCAGACGAACGCGAAAACAGTGTCGCCCAGGGTAAACAGATAGCCGCCATGCAGGATGCCGTGGCCGTTGAGCATGCTGTCCTGCACCGCCATGGACATGACCACGCGGCCGGCTTCGGCTTCCACCACCTCGATGCCCAGATGCTGCGAGGACTTATCGAAGGAGTAGAGGTGGCGGATCCGGTCTTCGACCGTCTCGTAATCTTTGGCTGCGGGCATGGTCACAGTTTCCTCCATGACAGTGGCGTGGGTCTCGAAGTCAACCGTATCGGAGAGACAGCCCGATCGAGGACGCCTGCAAGAAGTCAGTCGTCGCTGGAGAGGATCTGCCGGCGTGCGCTGAGCAGGTCCACCCCGGGACGGTAGGCCACGTAATTCTCTGCGGCGTCGAGCACTTCGACGATGTGGGCGCGGTCCGCTCCGACGAGTCCGACGCCGAGCCCTGCGCGCCGGTGCAGGTTGTGATGGTCGACTTCGGCGATGGAAACGTCGAAGCGTTTGCGCACTTCGGCGATGACTGGCCGGACCACTGAGCGTTTCTCCTTTAGGGAATGGACGTCTCCCAGGAGCAGGTCGAATTCAATCCAGCCGATCCACATATACCCATGGTGCCTTGGCTCGGATCATTTGTCGCCGTTCCCTAGGGCAGCCGAAGGCGCGGTCCCGCGGCGGAATCAGCTCAGGTGCCGGTCGAGGAACGCCAGGGAGCGGTTCCAGGCATCGGTTGCGGCGGCTTCGTTATACGCCTTCGGGTTGCGGTCATTGAAGAAGGCATGGCCGGCATTTGGGTAGACGACCGAACGGAAGCTGATTCCAGCTTCCCGCAGGCCGGCCTCGACCTCCGGCAGTTTTTCGATCAGCCGGGTGTCGCGCTCGCCGTAGAACGCGAGTATCGGGCAGTGGATGTTGCGGAACTCGTCCAGGGTGAAGTTTGCGTGGCCGTAGAAGGGTACTGCGGCCTTCAGCTCCGGTTCGTGCGCCGCCAGCGACCAGGCGTAGGTGCCGCCGAAGCTGAAGCCTGTCACGGCGATGCGTCCAGCTACCGCGTCGTTGCCTTTCAGGTAGTCGAAGCAGCGCTTCGTGTTGGCGGTGATACCGGCGGCTGTCTTCTTCGATCGCAGCGGGGCCAGGAAAGGGCGCATCCGGGGCTGCGTGGCGCTGCGCTTTTCCGGATACGCCATCGCCTCGCCCAGTTGGGCGGCCACGTCCATGTCCAGCCCCGTACTCGAGAGCAGGTCAGGGGCGATGACAAAGTAGCCTTGGGCGGCGAAGCGGTCGGCTACCTCTTTAACGTAATCGTTCAGGCCCCACACCTCGTGGATGACGATGAGGCCGCCTTTGATATCCAGGCCTGGGCTGCACTGGTAGACCGGGAGAGCGTTCTCGCCGGTGCCGATCTCGAGCATTTCTCCCATGCGGCCACTCTTGCACGGCTTCGCGCACGAGAGAAGGGGCAACTGCCGCCCAGCGGGTTCGGACGTGACCGCGCAGGCTGCGGCGGAGGGAAGGGCAGGTCGAGCTTGGCCGCGTTTAGGATGTCCTGAGTATGAATAGTGGCCTAATATGTATTTCTCATTAGTAAAGAACGCGTCCTAATCTGGATGAAGTGCTAGTCATCAGGACGCGAAGAAACGGAGGTGCGTAATGGAAACCCGGCACCTGCGTTATTTTATTGCCGTGGCCGAGGAACGGCATTTCGGCCGCGCGGCCGATCGTCTGCGTATGGCCCAGCCGCCGCTCTCCCAGCAAATCAAGCAGCTCGAAGAGCAATTGGGCACGCTCCTTTTCACCCGCACCACGCGCAAAGTCGAGCTCACTGCGGCCGGTGAGATGCTCCTGGAGCGCGGGCGGCGGATCCTCGAAGACCTGGAGACATTGGAATCCGATGTCACGCAGGTCGGCACGGGTGTGCAGGGCATCCTGCGGATCGGCTTTGCGGGCTCCGCGACCTACCGCTTAATGCCGCAGATCGTCCGGGAAGCCAAGGACAAGCTGCCCGGGGTCCAGCTCAAGGTCCGCGGCGAGATGCTGACGCCGCAGATGGTGGACGGCCTGGAAGACCATAGCCTTGACGTGGCGATCCTGCGGCCACCGGTCCGCTCCGCAGGCCTGGAACTGAAGTTCCTCGAACACGACGAACTCGTGGTGGCGCTGCCGGATGATTCTCCGCTGGTCGCCTTCGAAGTAGTCTCACTCGAACAGCTCGCGGGGGAGCGGTTTATCAGCTACCCGGCGAATTCCGCGGTCAACGAGGCCTTCATCGATGCCTGCCGCAAAGCCGGCTTCTACCCGAACGTTGTACAGGAAGCCCGCGAAACGTCCACCCTGCTTTCCTTCGTCGCTGCCGGCACCGGGGTGGCACTGATCCCCACCACCACACGCACCCTCTCCATCCGCGGCACCGTCTTCCGCGAGCTTAAGGACGCGCCCATCGTCGATCTGGCTATGGCCTGGCGCGGCGCCGATACCCGGCCACTGGTCGCCCGCTTCACCGAACTTCTGCAATCCGTCACCCAGCCCGTAAAGGAACGTTGACCCGTGAAAATCGAGCGCATCGAGGCAATTCCCTATTCCATCCCGTACGCCAAGCCGCTGAAGTTTGCCAGCGGCCAGGTCACCGAGGCGGACCACGTGCTGATCCGGGTCCACACCGATGAAGGTATCGTCGGCACCGCCGACACCCCGCCGCGGCCCTACACCTACGGCGAGACACAGGACTCCATCGTTTCGGTGGTCACGAAAATCTTCGCACCCGCCGTCGTCGGTCTTGATCCGATGGACCGGCAGAAGATCCACGCCATCCTGTCGCGGACCATCCACAACCAGACCGCCAAGGGCGGGTTGGACATCGCGCTCTGGGACATCATCGGCCAGGCCGCCAACGCCCCGGTCAGTTCCCTGCTGGGCGGCTACACCGACGCCATGGATGTTTCCCACATGCTCGGCTTCCAGCCCGCGCAGAAGCTGCTCGACGAGGCCTTGCGCTTCCGCAGCGACTACGGCATCAACACCTTCAAGCTCAAGGTCGGGCGGCGGCCGCTCGCGCTGGACATCGAGGCCTGCCATGTCCTGCGCGAGGGGCTGGGCCAGGACACCGAGCTGTACCTGGACGCCAACCGCGGTTGGACCGCCAACGAGGCGATGGAAGTGCTGCGCCAGACGGACGGCCTGGGGCTCTCGCTGCTCGAGGAACCGTGTGACGCCAAGGAAGCCATGAGCCGGCGCCGGCTGGTGGACAAATCCCCGATTCCCGTGGTGGGGGATGAAAGCGTGCCGACGGCGGGCGATGTTTCCCGCGAGCTGCTCTCCGGCGGCTGCAACGCGATCAGCATCAAGACCGCCCGCAGCGGTTTCACCGAGGCCCAGCAGATCCTGGGCCTGTGCACGGGTCTCGGCGTCGACGTCGTCATGGGCAACCAGATCGATACCCAGATCGGCACCGTTGCCACCGTGACCTTCGGTGCCGCCCACGAAGCCACTTCGCGCCGCGCCGGCGAGCTGTCCAACTTCCTGGACATGAGCGATGACCTGCTGGCCGAGCCGCTCGTGATCAAGGGCGGCAAGATCAGCGTCCGCCAGGTGCCGGGCGTGGGGGCCGCCATTGATGAAGCCAAGCTGGCGCATTACCGCCAGGACAACAAGTAACCCAAGCCGTTCCCAACCGAAGGAATCCCATGCTGTATCTGGTCCGAATGGACGTCAATATTCCCGTCGACATGCCCGCCGAGGAAGCCGCCTCGATCAAGGCCACCGAGAAGGCGTACTCGCAGAAACTCCAGCAGGACGGACGCTGGGCCAGCATCTGGCGCGTTGTCGGCGAGTACGCCAACTACTCAGTGTTCGACGTCGAAAGCAACGATGAGCTGCACGAACTGCTCTCCGGGCTGCCGCTGTTCCCGTACATGGACATTGACGTGATTCCGCTGGCGAAGCACCCGTCCTCGATCAAGTAGTACGCCGCTGCTGCCGGCAGACCGACGCCCATGGCTCCCCACAGGAGTCAGGGGCGTTGCCTTTGCCGGCGCTAGGGGCGTTGGCCTTCCGGCCGGTACCGCGCCGCCAGTTCGGTGCGGGAACGGATCTGGAGCTTCGCGTAGATCCGGGTCAGGTGGTACTCCACCGTTTTGACCGAGACGATCAGCTCCTGCGCCGCCTCACGGTTGCTCCTGCCTTGCGCGACCAGCAGGGCTACGGCGTGTTCCTGCGCCGTCAACGAACTGCCGTCCGCGTCGTCGCGGCGCTGGACATCCACGCCGCTGGCGGCCAGTTCACGGTCGCAGCGAGCCACATAAGCCTGCGCGCCGAGCAGGGCGAAGGCCTGGCGGGCAGCGGCTAACTGCTCCGCTGATTCACGCCGTTTGCCCGCGCGCCGCAGGCTTTGGCCATAGGAGTACTGCACGCGGGCACGGTGGTAGGGAGCGGACAGCGGAGCCAGCTGCCCCAAGGCGCCTTCGAAGGAGCGGCGCATGGCGTCGAGGTCGCCGCGCGCGGCATGGATGCGGCCGCGTACCGCTCTCAGCTGGGATAGCGAGGTACGGTGCCGGCGTTCCGCGGCCAAGCTCTCGTACGGCGCGAGGAACGCCGAGGCTTCGTCCAGCCGGTCGAGCAGCACCAGGGCATTGGCATACGTATCCTGCCAGATCCAGAAGAACGGTTCGGACCGCCGGGCCGTGTGCGTCTGCGCCAGCGGCGCGAGTACCCGGACAACCCCCTGGTAATCCGTACCGGCTTCCAGCACCTGGGCCTGCGCCAGCAGCGCCGGGCTCAGCATGCTTTCGTAGTTCTCCGCAGAGGCGGACCCGAGCCGGAGATGCTCCCTGGCCTGGTCCGGGTTGCCGCGCAGGGCATGGATCTGGGCGCCGGTCCAGTGGAGCAGCGGCCGCAACAGATCCAGTTGTGCCCGCTCCAGTTTCGCCGTGGCCGAGCCGACCGTGGCGAGGGCGGCGTCCCAGTCACCCAGCGTGAAGTGCGTGCGCGCCAGCCAGGCGCTGGCCCACAGCGAGATGCGCAGCGACCCGGAACGGTACTCCGTGGGCACGGCGGCCTCCAGCTGCATGCGCGCGGTTTCCGGATCGTCCAGGGCGAGCCGCGCCCAGCCGCTGCCCAGCAGGACCCGCTGGCTGTGGGCGCCCGGAGGGGCATCGGCCAGCACGTGCTCATAGTGCCGGTGGGCGGCGTCGGGCTGGCCGGAGGCCGCCAACCCCAGACCGATGATCGCCTCCGTTTCGATAGCGGTAGGGCTGCCCGGCGCGGCCAGATCCACAGCACGGGTGGCCCATTCGATGATGTCGGCGCCCCGCCACCGTGCCAAGGCGTGAATGACCTGGCGCTGGGCGATTTGGGCGCCGATCGCCCGGTCCTCGGGCGGCCGGCGCTTCCAGGCATTGTCCAGATGGAACTGCGCCTCGGCTTCCCGGCCGCGGCAGATGGCGAGGTAGCCCAACACCCCGTCGCGCTCGGCCGTGGCGGGCATGCTCTCAAGCGCGGGAAGCAGGCGGATGGCCCGGACCAGGCGTCCGGCACCGACCAGCGCGTCAGCCGCCCGCACCAGCCGGCCCTGCCGGTTGCGCGCCTGCGTGCTGAGCCTGCTGGCCTCCAGCAGCGCGTCGGCGGCAGCCGCCCACGCTCCGATGGAGGCCTGGGTGGAAGCAAATTCATCCAGTTTGTCCGCCAGCTCGTCGTCGGCGGCCGGAGCGGACCGCGCCAGATGCCACAGATGCAGGGCCTCATCCGGCAGTACCTCGGCGGCCTGGCGGTGCAGCTCGGCGCGCCGCAGCCCGGACAGCTGATCATAGACCGCGGCCCGGAAGAGCGGCAGCCGGAAGTCGAGCAGGTGCGCATTGTCGGAGAACTCGGTCCGCAGCAGGCCTGTCGTTACGGCGGCATCCATGACGGCCAGGGGATCGGAAACCCCTGCGATTGCGGCGATGTCGAAGAGGTCGCCGGACTGGCCGATGATCGCCGTTGCCTCGATCAGTGCCCGGACGGCGGCGGGAACTTCCTCGAGCTGGTGCGCCACCTGGGCGGCGACGGAGGTCGAGGCCGGCAACCGGCTGAGACCGTCCCCGGCCGACCGCGCGGGCAGTTCCGGCAGCAGCTCGCAGACATAGCTGGGCAGGCCGCCGGTGTGGCGGCGGATCTGCTGCGCGGCCGGCCCGGACAGTTCCCGGCCTGTGAGGTGCTCGTGCAGTTCGCGGATTTCTCCGGGGGACAGCGGCTCAAGCAGCAGCCGGGTGATCCGGTGGCCGGACAGGTGGCGCGCGGTGGCGCGGTCGATCGCGGCGGTGCTGTCAAGGGTCAGCAGGACCAGCAGCGGACCCGAAGCCGGGTCTTCCGCCAGCTGGAGCAGCTCATGAACGGATTCGGCGTCCACCCACTGGATATCTTCAAGAACGACGGCGGCCGGTCCGTCTTCCCGGAGCCGGTCGAGCAGGTCCGCCGGATCGCTGCCGTGTGCCAGGCGGGACAGGGCGGACCGGGGCGCGGACTCGACCCATTGGAACCCGCCGGAACGCAGGACCTGCAGTTCCGGATGGCCGGCTAGGAATTTTTCCAGTAGCGCACTCTTGCCGCTACCGCCGGGGCCGGACAGGACCGCAGTCCTGGACCTGCCCTGCTTAACGTCCTGCAGGAGCTCCTCGAGAACGGAGAGCTCCTGCAAACGCCCGACAAAAAGGCTGTCGTAATTCCGGTAAGCCATCGCCTACGAGCTTAGCCCGCTCGAGCTTGGCCCGATGGCGCCGAGGGCGCCGATCAGCCCAGATCGCCGCCGGCCACGGGCAGGATGGTGCCCGTAATGTAGGACGCTTCGTCCGAGGCCAGGAAAATGATGGCCGCGGCCTGCTCGTCCAAGGTCCCGTAGCGCTTGAGCAGCGAAGAGTCCACCGTCTGGTCGACGATCTGCTGGTACCAGGCCTTTTCCTGTTCCTGCTCCGGTTCGGGTCCGCGTTTGACCTTGCGGGCCGGGGCCTCGGTGCCGCCCGGAGCCGTGGCGACTACGCGGACGCCATGCTGTGCGGCTTCCAGCGCCAGCGACTGGGTCAGGGCATTGACGCCGCCCTTCGCTGCGGCGTACGGCGCCCGGTTGACTCCGCGGGTGGCGACGGATGAAACGTTCACGATCACGCCGGCGCCCTGTTCGATCAACTGCGGCAGAGCCGCGCGGCAGGTCCACAAGGTGGGGAACAGCGAGCGTTGGATTTCTTTCTGAATCTCCTCGGCGGCGTAGTGTTCGTACGGCTTGGCCCAGATGGTTCCGCCGACGTTGTTGATCAGCACATCGATCCGGCCGAAGGCAGCCACGGCTTCGGCCACCGCCGACTCCGCCCCGTCGAACTGCTCCAGGTCGGCCGTCACGCTGCTGGCCTTGGCACCGTTGGCGCGGAGCTCCGCGGCCACCTCATGGACCAGTTCGGCGCGGTCCACCAGCACGACGGCGGCGCCCTCCGCACTGATCCGGCGGGCAACGGCCAGCCCGATGCCTTGCGCGGCGCCGGTGACGACTGCGATCTTGCCGTCGAACCGGCCAGGGAACGCCTTGGGCGCGCTCGCCGGCGTTGCCTCCGGGACACCCGTCATGCCGAGGCCCCGACCAGCTCTGCCGCCGGTGCCAGCGCGAACTTCTCCGAGTAGAAGTTCGCGGGAGTGATGCCCTCGGACTTCAGGTAGCCGCGCACGGCCTCGACCATGGGAGGCGGGCCGCAGAGGTAGACATCGACGTCGCCTTCGTTGATGTGCGTCGGCTCGATCAGCGCGGTCACGTAGCCCTTGTTCGGGGCCTCGCTGTCGGGATCAGCCACGCAGTAGTCCCAGGTGAAGCCGTCGATCGTCTCGGCGTAGTGGCGCAGCTTGTCCAGTTCCACCAGGTCCGCGTCGGTGGTCACGCCGAGAATGAGATGTACCGGCTGGCCGGGCGCCGTCGTTGTCATGGTTTCGAGCATGGCCAGCAGCGGGGCCAGGCCGGTGCCGCCGCCGAGCAGCAGGGCCGGGCGCTTGGGTTCGCGGAGGAAGAAGCTGCCCATGGGACCGGTGAACTCCAGGGTGTCTCCGACCTTGGCCTCGTCGCTCAGGTAGGTGGACATGGCGCCGCCGTCGGTGATCTTGACGAGGAAGGAGATCTCTTCCACGTCTGGCCCGTTGCTGAAGGAGTAGGAACGCTCGACGCCGCGGCCGGGCACCTGGATGTTGACGTACTGGCCGGGCAGGTAGGCCAGCGCGGCGCGGTCGCCGACGGACATGCTGAAGCCGATGGTGGTGGGCGAGTAGCGCTTGATGTCCGTGACGGTGCCCGTGTGCGTGCTGGCACCGGTCTTGGCCATGTCCGAGGTGGTGGGGATCTGCAGCACCAGGTCGCTCTTCGGCGTCATCTGGCACGGCAGCGCGTAGCCGGCGTCCGCCTCGTCGTCGGTGAGCGCCTCGTCAATGTAGTCGCCGCCGTCGTACGTACCGGACTCGCAGAGGGACTTGCAGGTACCGCAGGCGCCGTCGCGGCAGTCCAGCGGAATGTTGATGCGGGCCTTGTACGAGGCGTCGGCGACGGTCTCGTTGGGACCGCAGTTGATGAAGCGGGTGACGCCGTCTTCGAAGCTCAGTGCAACCTTGTAGGTCATGGGGGTGTTCCTTTCCGGATGCTTCAGATCAGATGTGGTAGATGTCCACGACGTGGTGGATGTAGTCGTTCTTCAGGACGACCTTCTTCTTGGTGATGACGGGCTGGCTGCCGCTGCAGTCGAGCGTGTAGAAGGAGGTGCCGAAGTAGGTGTCCACGTTGTTGTAGCGGTAGTACAGCGTGAACCAGTTGAACCGGATGTCGATGACATCGCCCCGCTGTTCAATGATTTCGACGTTGGTGATGTTGTGGCCGGTGCGCGGTTCGGGCAGGCTGGTGGCGCTGGAGCGGTCGGTGCGGATCCGGAAGACCCGGTCCTCCAGGCCGCCGCGGTTGGAGTAGTAGATCAGCGAGATCTCGCGCTGCGGATCCTCGGTGAGCTCGTCGTCATCGGCCCAGGCGGGCATCCAGAACTCGGCGTCGGGGTGGTAGCAGTCGAGCCACTTCTCGAACTCGCGGTCATCCAGGAAGCGGGCTTCCCGGTACAGGAACTGGCGGATCCGTTCGAGTTCGACCGCCTGTTCCTCGGCGCTCAGGCTGATGGTGGTTGTTTCGGTGCTCATGGTGGTGTTCCTTCCGCTCTCGCTCTAGTGTCCGCAGCCAGTGGACGTTCCGGCCTGCGCGGCGGCGGGGTTCGCGGCGCGCTCAGCGACCTCGCGTTCTTCTGCCTCGACGGCCTTGCGCATGGTCTCGGCCCAGTAGCTGTGCTGGACGGGGTAGAGGCCTTCGTCCTCGGTCTTGGCGCCGCTGGAGAGCGGGTTCAGGCCGATCTTCTTGGCCTGCTCGTCCGGGCCGTTGAGCTGGTGGGTCACCCCGCGGCTCATGTCGTTCCAGGGAGCGGTTTCGGCCAGGTAGGTCTTCTGGCAGGAGCGGAATTCCTCCAGGTCATCCGGGGTGGCCATGCCGGAGGCGTTGAAGAAGTCCTCGTACTGGCGGATCCGGTTTGCCCGGGCCGCGTCGGACTCGCCCTTCGGTGCGATGCAGTAGATGGTCACCTCGGTCTGGTCCACCGAGATCGGCCGGAAGTGGCGGATCTGCGAGGAGAACTGGTCCATGATGTAGACGTTCGGGTAGAGGCACAGGTTGCGCGAGGCGCCCACCATGAACTCTGCCTTGTCGGCGCCGAACTCCTGCGCGAGCTCTTCGCGCCGCTCGTACAGCGGGCGGTCTTCGGGGTTGCCCCACCACATCCACAGCAGCAGGTGGCCGTGCTCGAAGGAGTAGTAGCCGCCGCCCTGCTTGCCCCAGGTGCCTGCGTCCATGGCCTTGGTCTCGTTGGCCGATTCGCCGGTCCCGCGCCGTGAGGTGGTGGCGGCGTAGTTCCAGTGTGTGGCGGAGACGTGGTAGCCGTCGGCGCCGTTTTCGGCCTGGACCTTCCAGTTCCCGTCATAGGTGTAGGTCGAGGCGCCGCGCAGCACTTCCAGGCCCTCCGGGGACTGGTCGATCAGCATGTCCATGATCTTGGTGGAATCGCCCAGGTGCTCTTCGAGCGGCTTGACGTCTTCCTTCAGCGAGCCGAAGAGGAAGCCGCGGTAGGACTCGAAGCGGGCGACCTTGGTCAGGTCGTGGGAGCCGTCCTTGTTGAACTGCTCGGGGTAGCCGGCGTCGCGCGAGTCCTTGACCTTGAGCAGCTTGCCCTTGTTGTTGAATGTCCAGCCGTGGAACGGGCAGGTGAAGTTGTTGCGGTTATCCGTCTTGCGCCGGCAGAGCATCGCGCCGCGGTGGCTGCAGGCGTTGACCAGGCAGTTCAGCTCGCCGTCCTTGGACCGGGAAATGACCACCGGGGTCCGGCCGATGTAGGTGGTGAAGTAATCTCCCACGTTCGGGATCTGGCTCTCGTGCGCCAGGTACACCCAGTTGCCCTCGAAGATGTGCTTCATCTCGAGCTCGAAGATCTCCTCGTCGGTGAAGATCTTGCGCTTGGCCCGGTGGATCCCGTTCTCGTGATCCTCGACGACGGCATCGTCCAGCGTAGCGCTGACATCGCTCAGTGCCTGGGTCATCTTCGTCTCCTTCATGTATGTCCGCGGCCACGCAACCTTGTGGTCGCTGTCACACGGAGTCTTGGCATTTAGCGACTACTCTTCCAGCCGGAGACGCGCCTCACACTAGGGGCGCCCCTAGGGTTGACCTAGGGTGACATTAAAACGAAGTGCATATCAATACTGCTGCTTTTCGTATTTGTCCGTCCTAAACAATGTGGTTAGGGTTACAGCATCACGTTTTTCTGTATCGCTGCTCACCCAGCAGTGCGGGGCGCGGCTTGGGGAAACAGGGCCGCAACCGGCAGCGGTACCGCCAAGGGAAAAGAAGGAAACGACATGACACAGGAAATTCAGGCCACCGCCGCCGCCTCGGGTGCCAATGCGACCGAGCGCTTCCGTGAAAACAAGAAGTTCGCCGCTGACACCAGCAAGGAACGGGTCAACCTGCTGGCTTCCCGCGTGATCGGGGCGATCAATGACACGATCCTGGAAGAAAAGGTCACCTACGACGAGTACAACGCGCTGAAGGCGTGGCTGATCCAGGTCGGCGAAGACGGCGAGTGGCCACTGTTCCTCGACGTGTGGGTGGAGCACTCCGTCGAAGAGGTCGCCAGCGAAGACCGCGAGGGCAGCAAGGGCACCATCGAGGGCCCGTACTACGTTCCGGATTCCCCGAAGCAGCAGACCCCGGCCACTCTGCCGATGCGCGACGACGAGCCAGGCACGCCGCTGCTGTTCCAGGGCCGCATCACCAACGTCGACGGCGAACCGCTGGCCGGCGGCATTGTGGAGATCTGGCACGCAGATGACCAGGGCTTCTACTCCCAGTTCGCGCCGGGCCTGCCCGAGTGGAACCTGCGCGGCACCGTGGTTGCCGATGCCGACGGTTTCTACCAGATCAACACCATGCAGCCCGCCCCGTACCAGATCCCGACGGACGGCGCCTGCGGCAAGCTGATCGCCGCCGCCGGCTGGCACGCCTGGCGTCCCGCGCACATCCACGTCAAGGTGCACGCTGCCGACCACCAGCTCATCACCGCCCAGCTGTACTTCGTGGGCGACGAGCACCTCTCGGATGACATCGCCTCGGCCGTGAAGCCCGAACTGGTCCTGGATCCGCAGGACAAGGCGGATGGCACCGGCCGCGAAGTCACCTACAACTTCGTGCTGGACCCGGCCAAGTAAACCTGGCCTAGACTGAGCGGCACTGTGAACGGATTACTCCGTTCACGGTGCCGCTGCATTTAAGCCTGCGGAGCGGTTGTGTCCGGCTCGACGGCAGACCCGGACTCCGGCACACCCGCCAGCCGTAGGCTCATTCTCCGCTCAAGCTGGGCCTGCGCCGACCGGTCCAGATGCCGGCCGCGTGACTCCAGCCGCGGAATGATCCTTTGCTGGAACTCCGGGTCCTTGTCGTCGTCGAACTTAAACTTCGCCAGGACCTGCGCCACCTCCATGACGGCGAACTGGATTGCCGGCAACATCCGCGCGTAAGGGCCTTCATCCGCCGCGATGGGGCCGTAGCCGCCCTCGGGCTGGAAGCGGCCCATCTGCTCAGCGAGCAGCGCGGCCTTCTCCCCGGCGTCGGAAACGATGGACGCTGTGCCGTGGAAGATGACGGCGCTGTAGTAGCTGGTGGGCACGCCGGAATCAACCGGCGCATCGGTCCGCAGCCGCCAGGTCCCCGGGATGTAGGCATAATCGTCGATCACGCTGAAGGCGACGCTCGGGTTGGCAGCAATGGCCTTCCAAACAGGGTTGGGCCGGGCCAGGTGGATGATGAGGCGGCCGTCGTCATCGAAAAAGAAGTGCGCGGGAACCACCTCCGGAAACCCGCCGCCGGCACCATTGGCGACCAGCGTGCCGAAGTCGCGGCCCTGCGCCAGCCAGTCCTGCCATTCGGTGTCGTTCTTCGCCGCATCCCAGGAATGCACCATCATGGATCGAGGGTACGCTGCTGTTCCTGCATTGTCTGCGATACGGTCAAAGCTGGCAGCGACAGTTGCCGCCGCAGTGGCGGTAGAGGAAGGGGCCGGCAATGACTTTAGTTGGGTCTGCGGCGACGGTGGTGCTGCTGCGCGATTCCCCGGCCGGGCTGGAAGTGCTGCTGCTCGAGCGGCCGCGGCACACCGGCTCCTTCGCCGGCGCCTGGGTTTTTCCGGGCGGCCGGGTCGATCCGGAGGACTACGCTGGTGCTTCCGCGGATGCCAATAACGACGGCGGCGCGGACAGGCCGGGGGATGAGGCGCAAGACCTGGCCGCTGCCCGCCGTGCCGGGGTGCGGGAAACCCAGGAAGAGACGGGCGTAGTGGTTCCGCCGGAGAGCCTGGTCCACGTGTCCTGCTGGATCCCGCCGACCGAGGCGACGAAGCGGCTCAAGACCTGGTTCTTCCTCGCGCCCGCCCCCGGGCAGGAGATAAGGCTGAACGAGGGCGAGCTGATGGACTACGCCTGGCTGACCCCTGCCGAAGCCCTGCGCCGCCATCAGGCAGCAACCATGCAACTGGTTACGCCAACCTGGGTGACACTGCACCTACTGCTGCAGGACTCGACCGTAGCCGCGGCCTTGGAGCGGGCGGATTCGGGCAAACCGGAGACCTTCCAGAGCCGCCGGCTGGCGGCGAGCGGCGGCAGTCAGGTGATCGTCTGGGCCGGCGACGCGGAATACGAGCAAGACACTCTGGAGGCACAGGCGACCGGCAGGCACCGGCTGACGATGAACGGCCTGAACTGGATCTACGAGCGGAGCTAGCCAGGCCCGCTTCCGTAATAATCAGGCGGTGGCGGTGTTGCCCGCGCTGCCGCCGGAAACCTTGTAGCTCCACAGCTCCGCGGACATGCCCACGGGCTTTTGCGCCGGGGCGCCCTCGCCGCCTTCCTGGGAGTGGCCGTGGCCGAAAGCCTTCGAGCTCTTCCACGCCTCGAAGGATTCCTCGTCCCGCCAGCGGGTAATGACCAGCCAGGTGTTGCGCTCGTCGGTGGGCTGCAGCAGTTCGAAACCCTCGAAGCCGTCCTGGTTGTCCACGGCGCCGGCGCGGGCCGCGAAGCGCTTGGCCAACTCGTCTCCGGAGTCGGCGGGTACGGTAATGGCGTTGATTTTCGCGATGCTCATGGGCCTATTATGCTCGGCGCCCCTGACCATAGACTGGGTCCAGCCCTATATGACGGCCCTTTATGACAGGAGCGCACCATGGCACGGAAGAAAACCTGGAAGGAACTCAACAGCGGCCAGAAGGCCAAGGGCGCGCTGATGATCGGCATCCAGTTGGGACTGCAGGCCGTGGCGCTGAAGGACCTGAAGCGCCGCTCTGCCGCGGAGGTGAACGGGCCGAAGGCAGCCTGGGTGGCCGGTACGTTCGTTAATTTCCTGGGCCCCATTGCCTACTTCCTTTTCGGCCGCAGGAAGGTCTAGCTTTTCGGCCAGTCGCGGTAGGGGATCCGGTCGATCGTGAGGATTTGTCCCAGCCGGCTCCACTCGTTGAGCCCCAGCCGGGCCAGGGGCTTCAGCCTGCGTGCCTCCGGATGCCTGCCGTCCATCATCTCCTGATTCACGACGGCGTGGCTCACCTCCCCGAGGACCAGCCACGAATTGCCCACCGGGATGATCCGGTGCAACTTGCATTCAAGCGCTGCCGGCGAGTCCGCGACCCTCGCCGGACGCACGGTGCGGCTCGGCTCCATCGCCAGCCCCACGGCGTCGAACTCGTTGATGTCCGACGGAAAATTGGTGCCCGTGCCGTTGATCTCCGCGAACAGGTCTTCTGAGGCGAAGTTGACCACGAATTCGCCCGTGGCCTCCACGTTGTTCAGCGAGTCCTTTCGCGCCGTCGGGGTGAACTGGACGATCGGCGGATCGGTGGAGGCGACTGTGAAGAAGGAGTGCGGGGCAAGATTGGGAGTGCCATCGGCGCTGAGCGTTGAGACCCAGGCGATGGGGCGCGGGATGACCACGGAGGTCAGGAACTTGTAGAAGTCCCGGGGGCCGAGGTCATCAGGGGAGAAGTCCACTCGCATGATTTCATAACATCATGACTACGCACATCCGCGTAGTGATCGGTACCGACTGGAGGCTGCGAGGATGGACCTGAACCTGCTGCGGACGTTCCTCTCCGTCTACGAGACGGGCAGCCTTACCCTGACCGCGCGGGCGTTGTTCGTCACGCAGCCTTCGGTCAGCCACACCTTGGCCCGCCTGCGGCAGGAACTCGGCGACGAGCTTTTTGTCCGCGGCGGCCGGCGGATGGAACCGACACCGTTGGCGCGCGAACTCTACCCGGTGTTCCAGGAGTCGGTCGGCAGAATCGACCTCGCGGTCGACAGCGTCAGGACCTTCGACCCTGCGACGTCGGCGCACCGGTTCCGGCTCTGCCTTTCGGACCTGGGGGAGCTGGGTTTCCTGCCGCAAATCCTGCGCCGGATTTCTGCCGAGGCGCCGGAGGTGGAAATCGAAGTGGTGCCGATGGAAATTGCACACCTCGCCGAGTGGCTGGCCAAGGGTTCGGTGGATGCGGCCATAGCGTCCTGGCCCATCAGTGGCAGCTTCGAGAGCGTGCTGTTGAAAAGGGAAAACTATGTGTGTCTGCTGCGCAAAGACTTCCCGCTGGCCGGTGAACAGCTCAGCATGGCGGAGTTCCTCGCCGCCGGACATGCCATCGTGGCGCGCAGCACGGGACACCAGCTCGCCGAGCAGGCCATGGACGCTCTGGGCATCGTTCGACGTTCCATCGTCATGGTCCACCATTTTGCTGTGCTGCCGGCCATTGTCTCGGAATGCAATTTAGCTGCCATTGTCCCGGAATCCATGGCGGCCGGATGGCTGCAGCAGTGGCCGCTGAAGATCGAGAATTTGCCCTTCGACGTGCCGCCCCTCGAAGTGACGCTGCACCGGCGTGCGGCAGACAGGGAATCGGCGGCGTTGGCTTGGTTCCATCAAGCGCTGCTCGAAGCCCTCCCGTGACTATTAGATGTATCTATTTCAACTAGTCATATTATTCAGTGGTGTCATGAACCATCGCTTCCTAGACTGAAGCCGTCTGTGGACCTTCAGCTTCAACACAAGGGAGTGCATGATGAAACGACTGGGTGCCGCAATTTTCGCTGGGACCTCGCTGGTCCTTTTGACCGCGTGCGGTTCGGGCACGACGTCGGGGGCCGACAGCGGGCCTGCCAGCAGCGGTGCTGCCGCGGGCCTGACCGAGGTAACCGTCGGCGCGATCCCGATCGGCGACGTCGCACCGATCCACTTGGGCAAGGCGAAGGGCTTCTTCGAAGAGGAAGGCCTGGACTTGACCATCGAAAACACCACGGGCGGCGCGGTCGCCGTTCCCGGCGTGGTCAGCGGCAGTTTCGACTTCGCCTTCGGCAACACCGTCTCGCTGATGGTCGCCCGTGACCAGGGGCTGGACCTGAAATACGTCGCCAACGGAACAACGACGGCGGGCGGAGACGAAGACGACTTTGCCGGCGTCATTGTTGCAGAGGATTCGGACATTCAGACGGTCACCGACCTCGAGGGCAAGACGGTGTCGTCCAACAACCTCGCCAACATCGGCGACACCGCGGTCCGGACCGCGGTGGACAAAGCCGGCGGGGACGGGACCAAGCTGACCTTTGTCGAAGTGGCCTTCCCGGACGCGCTCGCTGCAGTGGAGAACGGGCAGGTTGATGCGGCGCTGATTTTGGAGCCTTTCCTAACGCCGGCGATCCAGAGCGGTGCCCGCGTGGTGTCCTGGCCGTACGCTGAGAGCCATCCGAACCTGGACATCGGCGGATACTTCACCACTGAGCAGAAGATCGAGCAGGATCCCGAGATGGTGGAGAAGTTCACCGCCGCCATGAAGAAGTCCATGGAGTACGCACAGGAGAACCCGGAAGAAGTCCGCGAGATCATCGGCACCTACACGCAAATCGACAAGGAACTGCTGGACGAGATCGCCCTGCCGCGCTTTACCCCGGAGTTCCACCGGGACGCAGCCCAGACCCTGGGCGAAGCGGCTGTGAAGTACGGGACCATCGACAAGGCGCCGGACCTGGACGCGCTGCTGCCGTAGCCCAACGAACGATAGAAAAGGATTAATATGAGAGTCGCAGAAGCTGTTGGACGCACCTTGGCCCAGTTGGGCATCGGACACGCATTCGGGGTCACCGGAAGCGGGAACTTCCACGTAACCAACGCCCTGATCGACGGCGGCGTGAAGTTTACGGCGGCGCGGCACGAGAATGGCGCAGCCTGTATGGCCGACGCCTACTCCCGCGCCAGCGGTCAGGTCTCGGTGCTCAGCGTGCACCAGGGCTGCGGGCTCACCAACGCCATGACCGGGATCGGGGAAGCGGCCAAGAGCCGGACGCCTCTGCTGGTGCTTTCCGGCGAGACACCGCCCACGGATAAGGCCTCCAACTTCTGGATCAATCAGGAGGGTGCCGTTAGCGCGCTGGGGGCCAAGGCCGAGCGGATTCATTCTGCCCGGACGGCGGTGGCGGACGCGGTCCGGGCCTACCGGCTTGCCCGGGATGAGCGGCGGACGGTGCTGCTGAACCTGCCGCTGGATGTTCAGGAAGAGCAGATCGACTGGTCTCCGGATCTTGTGCCGGACATTGCGCCCCGGCTCGCCGCCGGCCCCTCGCCGGAAGCCGTGTCCCGGCTGGCGGACCTGCTGGAAAAGGCCGAACGGCCGGTCCTCGTGGGAGGCCGCGGGGCCTTCGGTGCGAAGGCGGAAATCCGTGCGCTCGCAGCCAAGGCCGGCGCGCTGCTGACTACCTCTGCGGTGGGCCGAGGCTTGTTCAACCAGGACCCGTGGCACTTGGATGTGATGGGTGGCTTCGCCAGCCCGGTGACGGCCGAACTCGTCCAAGGCGCCGACGTCGTTATTGCCTTCGGCGCCAGCCTGAACCGCTGGACTTCCCGCAGCGGTTCCCTGCTCGAGTCCGCCACGGTGGTGCAGGTTGACGATACCGCCGAGGCCATCGGCTTCCACCGGCCGGTCCAGCTGGGCGTGGTCGGAGATTCGGCTCTGGTCGCCGCAGCGGTGAACGCCGAACTCGAGCGGCGGGCGGTGAGTAATACGGGCTACCGGACGGAGGACGTGGCGGTGCAGATCAAGGGCGGCCGGCGCTGGCGCGATGTCCCGTTCGATGAGATAGCTACGACGGAGACTATCGACCCCCGGACGCTGACCATCGCGCTGGATGACCTGCTGCCGATGGAACGAGTGGTGGTTCCGGACGGCGGAAACTTCAATGGCTACCCAGCGATGTTTTTCCAGATTCCGGACGAGCGCGGTTACTGCGTGCCGCTGGCGTTCCAGTCGATCGGCCTGGCGCTGCCTTCCGCCATCGGTGCCGCACTGGCGACTCCCGGCCGGATGGCGGTGGCAGGAATCGGCGACGGCGGTTTCATGATGAGCTTGACCGAACTCGACACCGCGGTACGGCTGAAGCTGCCGATGGTCGCGGTGGTCTACAACGACAACGCGTACGGCGCCGAAGTCCACCACTTTGTCCACGAGGGCGCCTCGATGGAGACGGTAGAGTTCCCCGAAACGGACATCGCCGCCGTCGCGCGCGGTTTCGGCTGCACCGCGGTTACGGTGCGTTCCGTCCAAGACTTGCAGGGTGTGCGGGACTGGCTGGAGGGGGAGCGGACCACGCCGCTGGTGATTGACGCGAAGATCAGCTCCTTCCCGTCGTGGGTGCTGGCCCATACATTCGACGACGAGTAGGGGCGTTTGCCCGAGGCGGTGCGTCACGATGCGGACAAGATCCACCACGTACCATTGACCGGCACTATGGCCATAGATATTGTGATGCGGGGCACACATGAAAGTCTTCGGCTGTGCCTTGCTTTGTTGGGAACCCGGATTTGGAGAAGCAAGTGAAGAAACTTCGTGCAGCCTTTGCCCTGACGGCCGTGCTGGCCGTGACCGCCTGTGGCGGCGGCAGCCCCTCCGGAGAGGAGGGTGGCGGTGGATCGCCCGGTGCCGGCGGAGAGCTGACTCCGGTAAACGTTGGCGTCATCCCCATTGTGGACGTCGCCCCGATCTACCTCGGCGAAAAGGAAGGGTTCTTCGAGGAAGCCGGACTGGACCTTGAGCTGACCCAGGCACAGGGCGGGGCGGCGATTGTCCCGGCCATCACCAGCGGCCAGATGGATTTCGGCTTCAGCAATGTCACCTCGCTGATCATCGCCCGGTCCAAGGGGCTGCCCATGCAGATGGTCGCGAGCGGCTCGTCCACTAACGGTAACGAAAAAGAAGACTTTGCTGCCGTGATGGTCAAGCCGGACAGCGGCATCGAGGAGATTGCTGACCTTGAGGGCAAGAAGATCGCAGTCAATACGCTGAACAATATTTCGGACTCCACTATCAGCGCCGCGGTCGAAGAGGCTGGCGGCGATCCTTCCAATGTGGACTATGTGGAGATGCCGTTCCCGGATATGCGCGCCGCCCTTGAACAGGGCAACGTCGACGCCATCGCCGCAGTAGAACCGTTCCTGACACTTGCCCGGCAGGACGGGGCCGTTCCGGTTTTCTCCAACTACGCGCATCCGGTGCAGGACCTGACGGTGGCTGTCTACTTCACCTCCGACGAGATTGCCGAGCAGAAGCCGGAAGTCACTGAGGCCTTCATCGGCGCGATGAAGAAGTCCCAGGCCTTCGCCGAAGAGAACCCGGACAAGGTGCGTGCAATCCTCCCCGAGTACACGCAGATTGATCCCGCCATCATCGAGGAGCTCACCCTGCCGAAGTTCGCGCAGGAAGTGAACGCGGAATCCATCCAGGAGATCGGCGACATCTCCCTCAAGGGCGGTCTGATCGAGGAGATTCCGGACATGGAAGCGCTGCTTCCCCAGTAACCGCACATCGGTCCGCCGGGAGTCCAGCCAATGGGCATCGAAGCAGACAGCTTCGGTGCCCATTGCCGCGCCTCATGGAAGCAGTCGTTAGTGTTTTCACAACTATTGACTTTTTCAACGAATCGGTTCTACCGTGGGGGTATCCTCCTGTGACTGTGCTCACGGGGTCTAGTTTGCTGAGGGAAGTCTTCCGGGTGCCGGAACATCACGAAGGGTACGTGTAAGGATGCACAACCAAGGGTTGGGTTCATGGATTCACAAGCGCCGCGTTAAGTCCGCGGGCAAAACCGCCATCATCAGCAGTGCGGGTCAGCTGGCATATGACGACTTTGCGCTTCGCGTGGACCGCCTTGCCAGTGCCTTTGTCGACCGCGGTGTTGCGAAGGGTGACCGGGTGGCTTACCTGGGCGAAAACCATGCAGCCTTCCTGGAGACGTTCTTCGCCTGCGGAACCCTGGGTGCAATTTTCGTCCCGCTCAACACCCGCCTGGCGCCGCCGGAGATCCAGTTCGCGCTGCAGGATTCCGGCAGCAAAATCCTGGTCCATGCGCGCACGCTCGAGGGTCTTGCCGTCCGCGGTGGCAGGGAAACGGCCGTGACGCACCGGCTGGTGGTCGAGGACGGGCCAGCCGGCATGTCGCCGGACGACGAGATCGAATCCGGCGCCGCCGTCGAACTTTTTGAAGATGTCATCGCTTCGGGCTCGGACGAACACCGCGATACGGAAGTCTCGTTGGATGATCCGGCGATGATTCTCTACACCTCGGGAACCACCGGCCGGCCCAAGGGCGCCCTGCTGACGCACGGGAACATGACCTGGAACAGCTTCAACGTCCTGGTGGACTATGACATGGCCAGCACCGATGTTGCCCTGATGATCGCCCCGATGTTCCATGTGGCCTCGCTGGGCATGGGCGTGCTGCCCGCCTTGCTGAAGGGGGCCACGGTGGTCCTGGAGCCCAAGTTCGAGCCCGGCCGGACCCTACAGCTGATCGAACAATACAAGGCGACGAGCATCAGCGGGGTGCCCACCACCTACCAGTTGCTCTGTGAGCATCCGGACTGGGGCAAGACGGACATCAGCTCCCTGCAGAAATTGACCTGTGGCGGCTCCGCGGTGCCGATGCGGGTGCTGGAAGCGTATGAATCGCGCGGCTTGTCCTTCTCCGGCGGCTACGGCATGACGGAGACCGCGCCGGGCGCCACGAGCCTCGCTCCCAACAAATCGCGCGAGAAGGCCGGGTCGGCCGGACTGCCCCACTTCTTCAGCGACATCCGCATTGCGGATCCTGCCGGTACAGTCCTGCCCGCCCGCGAGGTCGGCGAAATCCAGATTTCCGGGCCGAACGTCATCAAGGAGTACTGGAACCGGCCGGATGCGACGGCGGAGAGCTATGCCGATGGCGTCTGGTTCAAGTCCGGGGACATGGGCTATGTGGACGAAGAGGGCTACCTGTTCATTTCGGACCGGCTCAAGGACATGATCATTTCCGGCGGCGAAAACATCTACCCCGCCGAAGTCGAGCAGATCATTGTGGAGATGGAGGCCGTCAGCAGCGTTGCGGTGATCGGTGTTCCGGATCCGAAGTGGGGGGAAGTGCCGCGGGCCATCGTGACGGTCCGGGAAGGTTTCAACCTGTCGGAAGAAGACGTCCAGAACCATCTGCGGGACCGGCTGGCCCGCTACAAGATTCCCAAGAGCGTGGTGGTCGTGGAGGACCTGCCGCGGACGGCCAGCGGCAAGATCCGCAAGGCCGACCTGCGCAAACAGTACTCCAGCTGATTCCGTCAGGGGAGTGACGCAAGGGGAGCTGATCCTGCCGGCCGGGCAGGGTCAGCTTTTCCCTGCGTCCGCGGTCTCCGGCTCCGCATACAGCTCGTCGATCAGGGCCAGGCCGCGGTTGGCCCAGGCGATCTCCTGCTCGGCCCGCGCTATCAGGCCCTCGTAGGTGAACTTCTTGAACGCGGCTGTCTTATGGCGCTGCTCCGGCGGGACCTTGGCCAAGCGCCGGTTGAGCATAGGGCTGGCGCCTTCTTCGATTTCGCGCACCTTGTCGTGCCACTGCTGCAGCAACTCCGTATGGTGCCGGATATGCGCCAGCATCTGCTCCCGGGCCGCGTCCGGCTCCGCCCACTCCAGGTACGCGGCCTTCAGGTGCGCGGGGTCCCGCACGCGCGCATAGTCCAAAGTTCCGTTCATCCAGGTCCGGAAGGCCTCCACTCCGGCTTCCGTGATGTGGTACTGCCGCTTCTTGCCGCGCTGGCCCCAGCTGACCTCCTCGCCTTCGAGCAGTCCGTCCTTCTCCATCCGCCGCAGCTCCGGGTAGATCTGCGAATCCGGTGCATGCCATACGTGGCCTACCGATGATTCGAACTCCTTGTAGAGGTCGTAGCCGGTCATCGGCTCAACTGTCAGCAGCGCCAGCAGGGCGTAGCGAAGACTCACGCGTCAACCTTTTCTCGTCGGTGTGTTGCAAACCACTATATCCATAGATATGCTGTGTCCCACGGCACTAACTATGGAGATAGATAGTGGATCAGCCGGATAGTGCCGACCCAACTCTTATTCATCTTGTACTTATTCAATTCCGGGTTCCTTCTGTCATAGCAGATGGGATGCCCGGTGACCGGAAGGAATCACCGTGACCGCAGTGCAGTCCACCAGTTCCACGACCAACAAGGTCCTGGGCCATCCTTTGAACGCCTGGTACGTCGCGGGCTGGGACCACGAAGTGACGCGTAAGCCGATGTCGCGCCGCGTCGCGAACCGTCCGCTGGCGCTGTACCGCACCGAGGACGGCAAGGCTGTTGCGCTGGCGGATGCGTGCTGGCACCGGCTGGCGCCGCTGTCGATGGGCAAGACCATGGGTAAGGACGGGATCCAGTGCCCGTACCACGGCATCGTCTACAACTCGGCCGGCCGGTGCGTGTCCATGCCGGCGCAGGAAACCATCAACCCCAGCGCCACAGTGCCGTCCTTCCCCGTGGTGGAGCGCTACCGCTATGTCTGGGTGTGGCTGGGCGATCCGACCAAGGCGGATCCGGACCTGGTGCCGGATATGCACCAGATGTCCTCCGAGGAGTGGGCCGGTGACGGCGAAACCATCCATGCCGACTGCAACTACCAGCTGGTGCTGGACAACCTGATGGACCTGACGCACGAGGAGTTTGTGCACTCCTCCTCGATCGGCCAGGAAGAGCTCAGCGAATCCGACTTCGTGGTCACCCACGACGGCAGCACCGTCACGGTCTCCCGCTGGATGCACAACATCGATGCGCCGCCGTTCTGGCTGAAGAACATGCGGGACAAGTTCCCCGGCTTCGAGGGCAAAGTGGACCGCTGGCAGATCATCACCTTCCAGGCCCCGTCCACCATCAACATCGACGTCGGGGTGGCCAAGGCCGGCACCGGCGCGCCGGAAGGGGACCGCAGCCAGGGCGTCAACGGCTTTGTCATGAACACCATCACCCCGGAGACCGACCGGTCCTGCCACTACTTCTGGGCGTTCATGCGCAACTACCGGCTGGAGAGCCAGCTGATCACTACCCAGCTGCGCAACGGCGTGCACGGGGTGTTCGGCGAAGACGAGGAGATGCTCAAGGCCCAGCAGGCGGCGATCGACGCGAACCCGGACTACGAGTTCTACAACCTCAATATCGACGCCGGCGGCATGTGGGTGCGCCGCCTGATCGAACGCATGCTCGAAGCCGAAGGACGCCTGGTCCCCACCGCGTAGGGGCCGGCCACACGTGAGACAGGTTATGAACTAATGGCAGCAACAAACGTCGAGGTCTGGCAGCAGGCAACTGTTGTCGAGGCCCGGGCCATCGCCACCGACATCCAGCGCATTGTCCTGGAACCCTCCCTGCCGAAGAAGGCGGAGCCGGGCTCGCACGTGGACCTGAAGGTCATGATCGACGGCGAGCAGGACAAGCGCTCCTACTCGGTGGTCGAGTCCAGCGAGGACGGCAAGCGCCTGGTCATCAGCGTGATGAAGGCCCCGCAGTCCCGCGGGGGTTCGCTCTTCATGCACACGCTGAAGCCGGGGGACACTCTGGAGATCACCCAGCCGCTGCAGAACTTCCCGCTCCGCGTGGGCGCCGGCCGCTACATCCTGCTGGCCGGCGGCATCGGCATCACGGCCATGGTCAACATGGGCCGCGTGCTGAAAAACCTGAAGGCTAACTACACCTTTGTCTACGCGGGCCGGAACCGCGCGGCAATGGCATACCTGCCCGAGCTGCAGGAGCTGCACGGGGAGAATCTGGTGGTCCACGTCGATGACGAAGGCACCTCGCTGAAGGTGGACGAACTGGTCGCGTCGGCGGATCTGGAAACCGAACTGTACATGTGCGGTCCCATCCGGCTGATGGACGTGGTCCGCCGCGCCTGGACCGAACGGGAGCTGAACCTGCCGAACCTGCGCTACGAGACCTTCGGCAACTCCGGCTGGTACGACCCGGAAGAGTTCATCGTTCGGATTCCGCGGCTCGGCGTCGAGGCAACGGTCGGCCAGGGCCGCTCCATGCTGGAGACCCTGGAGGACGCCGGCGTGGACATGATGTTCGACTGCCGCAAGGGCGAATGCGGCCTATGCGAGGTGAGGATCCTGGAACTCGACGGCGCCGTGGACCACCGCGACGTGTTCTACTCCGAACGCCAGCAGCACGCCGCGGCAAAAATGTGCTGCTGCGTCTCCCGCGCCGTCACCTCCAAGACCGGAGCCAAGGCCGACGCCGACCCGCACCGGGGACCGGCCGTCGTGACCATCGAAGTCTCCTGACCCAAGCCAGCGGGACGCCCTTCAAATTCGAGCAAACTTCGAGAAAGACAGTAGTGAATGGAACTGCGCGAGCGGATCAATAAGTCAGCCATGTCTCCCTACCAGTGGCTGATCATCGGACTGTGCGTCCTGCTGAACGCACTCGACGGCTTCGACGTCATGGCCATGGCCTTCACCGCCACCAGTGTGACCAACGATTTCGGCCTCAGCGGCACCGAACTCGGCCTGCTGCTGAGCGCCGGGCTGGTGGGCATGGCCATCGGCTCCCTGGTGCTGGCACCCTTTGCCGACGTCGTCGGACGCCGTCCGATGATCCTGGTTTCACTGGCCCTGGCGGCAGGCGGAATGTTCTTGTCCGCGCTGGCCAACTCCGCCGTCGAACTGGGGCTGTGGCGGGTGATCACCGGGCTGGGCGTCGGCGGCATCCTCGCCTGCACCAACGTCATTGCGAGCGAGTACTCCTCGGACCGTTGGCGCGGCCTGGGCATCGGCATCTACACCGCCGGCTACGGCGTCGGCGCCACGCTGGGCGGCATGGCGGCCGTGTCGCTGCAGGGCAGCTACGGCTGGCGTTCGGTCTTCGTCTTCGGCGGCATTGCCACCGCTGCCGCGCTGGTGCTGCTGGCCGTTCTCCTGCCCGAGTCCGTGGACTTCCTGCTGACCCGGCGCCCGCGCAATGTGGTGGAGCGGCTGAACCGGATTGCCCGCCGCATCGGGCAACCTGCAGTCACGGACCTCGGCGAGGCCCACGGCGCCGCGGGACAGGCCAAGGGGCGCAACAAAGTCAGCGACCTGCTGGCCCCGGCGAACCGGCGCACCACGCTGCTGATCTGGCTGGCGTTCTTCGCCACGATGTTCGGTTTCTACTTCGTCAACAGCTGGACGCCGCGCCTGCTGGTCGAAGCCGGCATGACCGCCGAGCAGGGCGTGGTGGGCGGCCTGATGCTGACGCTCGGCGGCACCTTCGGCTCCATCCTGTACGGGGTGTTGGCCACCAAATGGAGCAGCCGCGGCGTGTTTATCTGTTTCGCGGTGCTCTCGGCAGTGTCCATGGTGCTCTTCATCAGCTCCGCGGGCATCCTGGTGCTCGCATTCATCGCCGGGGTGGGCGTCGGCATGCTCATCAACGGCTGCATCGCCGGCCTCTACACCGTCACGCCGGCACTGTACGCCACCGGAACCCGCAGCACCGGCGTGGGCTGGGCGATCGGCATCGGGCGCATCGGCGCCATCGTTGCCCCGATGATCACCGGCTCCCTGCTGGACGCCGACTGGAGCCCGGTCCAGCTGTACCTGGGCGTCGGCGCGGTGGTCCTGGTTGCCGCCGTCGCGGTCCGCCTGCTCGGGCCGGTCCGCGAGAGCAGCGCCGCCCGCCCCGAACTGGCGGACGCCTCCGCCAGGTAGGCAAACAGCCAAACAGACAATAACGACGGCGGTCCCCACCTTTGGCGGGCGAAGTCCAGGCTTCGCCAGCACCCAGGTGAGGGGCCGCCGTCGTCGTTATGGGTAGTGGGTGGGCCGGCTACGCTTCCGCGGGTTCGTCTGCCGGTGCCAGCGTCCGTTCCAGCGGGTGCTCAATCTCGTTCCGCAGCATCCGGCCGCAGACAATCGCGATCACGGACAGCACCGGCGACGCCAGCCCGACCAGCAGGAAAATCAGCCAGATCGGAATGATCTCGCCCAGCGGGCCGGCCAGCGCCATGGACACCGGCATCAGCGCCAGCGAGACGAAGAAGTCCAGGCTGGAGATGCGGCCGAGCAGGTGGGACGGGACGCGGCGCTGGAGCAGGGTTCCCCAGATCACCATGCCCGCGCTGCCGGTGGCACCCATGATGAACAACGCGCCGGCCATGACCCAGAAGCTGTCGGTGAACCCGAGGATAGCCAGCGGCATGATGCCGGCACCCCACATCATGATCATCACGCTCAGGTAGCGGCGGGGGAGAGGCAGCGAGGCCGTCACCATGGCGCCGACTGCCCCGCCTGCTCCGAAGATGCCCAGCAGGAAGCCGAAGGTGCGGGCATCGCCCTCGAGCTGCGCAGCCACGGCGAAGGGCAGCAGCACCTCGATCGGCCCGATGAAAATGAGCGTTGCGACCACGGCCCACAGCAGCGTCCAGAGCAGCCAGGGTGTCTTGACCGTGTAGGCGACGCCTTCCTTCAGGTCCGCTAGGACGGAACCCTTGGCAGGTGCGGCGGGGCCGCCTTCCGGGACGGGTTCGGCGCCGAGGAAGCAGAGGATCACCAGGGCCGCGAGATGGCCGAAGCTGATCCAGCCGATAGCGGCGGCAGGTGAGAACGCGGCGACCACCATGCCCGCGGCGGCAGGGCCGGCGGCCTGCTGCAGCAGCGGCCGGATGGTTCCTTCCATGCCGTTGGCTGCCAGCAGGTCATCCGCGGGCAGGATCCGGGGCAGGATCGCCGAGTATGCCGGGAAGAAGAACGCCGCACCCACGCCCAGCAGGAAGGCGGCCGCCGCCAGATGCCACAGCTGCAGGCGGCCCGTGAGCGCCAAAAAGCTGACCGCGCCGATGGCGGCCAGATTGACTGCCTCCACGGCCAGGATGAGCCGGCGCCGCGGCAGCCGGTCGGCTGCGATGCCGCCCAGCAGCACAAAAGCCAGCAGGCCGACGCTCGAGCAGGTGGCCACGATGGACAGTTCGGCCGGACCGCCGCCCAGGTGGATGACCTGGTACACCATGGCGACTGCCCACATGCCGGTGCCGAAAATGGAGATCGCCAGGGCGGCGATCAGCACCCGGTAGTTGTGGTGTGCAAAGGGGCGCAGGGCGCGCGGCACGGACATGGGTGTTCCTCGGATGGTTGAGCGGAGTACCAGTATCCGCCCAAGTGATTGGGAAAATCAAATCACTCTTGGGGCTGGTGGGAAACAACGTCCGACGGCGGCACTTTGATGAGTGCCGCCGTCGGACGTTTGCTGTGGTTCAGGGCCGGAAGCTGCTTCTGCGGGAGCGGCCGGCCGCCACCGGTTACCGCTCGGCGGCAGCCACAGGCGCCGGTGCCGGCGCATTGGCCCGGCCCACGGCTTCGTCGAATTCCGCTTCGATCTCGGCATTGGGCTTGTAGGTGATCAGGCTGACCACCACCGCGACGATCACGTTGAGGATGAAGCCCGGAACGATCTCGTACATGGTCTCGGTCAGCGCCGAATTGCCCCACCAGAAGACGGTGATCGCACCGGCAACCATGCCGGCAAGGGCACCGGGCATGGTCAGCTTACGCCAGTAGAGCGAGAGGATTACGGTCGGGCCGAAGGAAGCGCCGAAGCCCGCCCAGGCGAAGGCCACCAGCCCAAGGATTGTGTCGTTCTGGCTCCAGGCCAGGGCCATGGCGATGAGGGCGACGACCAGTACGCCCATCCGGCCCAGCATCACCTGCGCCTTGGCCGAGGCTTGCTTCTTGCTGACAATCTTGTACAGATCCTCGACCAGTGCCGACGAGCAGACAATCAGCTGCGACGAGAGGGTACTCATGATCGCGGCGAGCACGGCAGCGAGCACCATGCCGGCGATGAACGGGTGGAAGAGGATCTGGGCCAGATCCAGGAACACCGATTCCGGATCCGCGAGCGTAGCGTCCGGATTCTGCTGGAAGTAGGCGATACCGACGAGGGCCGTTGCGGTGGCGCCGAGAACGGTCAGGATCATCCAGCTGATACCGATGCGGCGGCCGGCCTTGGCGTCGGCGGCAGAGCGCATCGCCATGAAGCGGACAATGATGTGCGGCTGGCCGAAGTAGCCCAGCCCCCACGCGGCAGCCGAGATGCCGGCCACGAGTGTGCCACCGGCGAACAGGCTCAGGAAGGACGGGTCCACCTCGCGGATCGAGTCGAACGTTGCGCCGATGCCGCCGGTGGCGAAAACACCCACGATCGGGACGATCAGCAGGGCGAGGAACATCAGGATGCCCTGAGCAACGTCGGTGAACGTTGCGCCCATAAAGCCGCCGAAGAGCGTGTACAACACGGTGACGCCTCCGACAACCAGCATGCCGGTCAGGTAGCTGGAGCCGAAGGACGCCTCGAAGAACACGCCGCCGGCCACCATGCCGGAGGAGACGTAAAAAGTGAAGAAGGCCAGGATGATGACGCCGGAAGCGACCCGGAGGATGTGGGTCTTGTCCTTGAGCCGGTTATCGAAGAAGCTCGGCACCGTGATGGAGTTGTTGGAGACCTCGGTGTAGGCGCGCAGCCGCGGGGCGACGAACTTCCAGTTCAGCCAGGCTCCGATGGTCAGGCCGATGGCGATCCACGCTTCGAACAGGCCGCCCACGTAGAGGGCGCCGGGCAGGCCCATCAGGAGCCAGCCGGACATGTCGGAGGCGCCGGCGCTCAGTGCCGCTACCCCGGGATGCAGGCCGCGGCCCGCGAGCATGTAGTCGTCCAGGTCGTCGGTGCGCCGGAAAGCCCACCACCCGATGCCTAGCATTCCTGCCATGTACAGCGCCATGGCGATGATCTGATATATCTGGTCGTTCACGAGGTGTCCTTCCGGGGTGACCGGGTGGGGGTGAGTGAGCCTGTCCAGTATTCCAGCGACCTGCATGTGACGCCAATAACGATGACCCGGCAGCTTGTCCAGCGTCCGCTCCCAATACCGGCCACCCTACGCCGAAGTGACAACAATTGGCATTGTGGTTGGGCCTAGTCAAGACCATGAGGTGGGGGTTTTTCCTTTAGTCAGTGCTGGTCTGTCTGCAGAAGATGGCCGGTTGGTTTAGCCGCCCTCCAGCCGCACCGCGGCCCCATTCGTACGAGCCGTGGCCGAATGCTTCGTTGATAACCACGAAGCGGAAGCTCCGGTTGCTCCCTGCCTGGGCACCGGCCTTGCTGCCGCCGACATTTTGCCCGTTTCCGATGCAAGATCACGTTTCGGCCCCAGCCATTGGTTACTCCATTCGATGGAGGTAGCATCGAGCCATCGTGCGCATCAGGCTTCGCTGCCCTTGAGATCGTGACCGGCATCCAGCCTGCGGATCAAAGGAGAACCATGCGTGGCATCTGGAGCACCTCCGTCAAATCATCGCTGTCACTGATTGCAGCCGGCCTGCTGGTGCTGACCGGCTGTTCGGCCGGCGGCGGGGGAGGGGATGCCGGCGCTGGCGACGAGGCCACGCTGCGCATTGTGTACCAGAAGTCGGGTGAAGGTTCCCCGCTGGACACTTTGATGCAGGACGTCAAGACCCAGTTCGAAGCCGGGAACGAAAACGTCACCGTCCAACTGGAGCCGGTTGAGGGCAGCGACGAGGATTACGCCACCCGACTGGCGCTCTCGCAGCGCTCGCCGGATACCGCGCCGGACGTGTTCTACGAAGATACGTTCAAGGTGCGCTCCGACGTCGACGCCGGGTACCTGCTCAACCTTGACCCGTACCTCGCTGAATGGCCGGACTGGGAACGCTTCAACGAAGGCGCAAAAGCGGCAGGCGTGGCCGACGACGGCGCCACTTACGCAGTCCCGCTCGGCACCGACACCCGGGTGATCTGGTACAACAAGAACGTCCTGGAAGCCGCAGGGGTGGAGGTGCCCTGGGCACCGAAGACCTGGGAGGACATCCTGGCGGCCGCACGCCAGATCAAGGAGTCCCAGCCGGACGTTGTCCCCTTCCATATGTATGCCGGCACGGGCACCGGCGAGGGCACCGTCATGCAGAGTTTCTACGAACTGCTGTACGGCACGGACAGCCGGCTCTACAACGAGGACCAGCAGAAATGGGTGGTCGGTTCACAAGGCTTTGTGGATTCGCTGGCCTTCCTGAAGACGCTCTACGACGAGGAACTCGCGCTTACCCCGGCCCAGGCGCTGGATCCGAACATCTGGCAGGCTGTCTTCGGCGAGTACCTGCCCCAGGACAGGATGGGCGGTGTAGTCGAGGGCTCCTACTCGCCGAGTTTCTGGCAGGAGGGAGGCATGTTTGAATGGGCCGACTACGGTGACGTGATGGGCGTGGCGCCGTTCCCCACGCAGAACGGCCAGGAGCCCGGCGCGGTCAGCATGTCTGGCGGCTGGACACTGGCCATCGGAGCCAACTCCCGGAACCCGGACCTGGCTTTCGAGTTCCTCAAGACGGCGATGAGCCAGGAAAACCTGCTGAAGTACACGGTGGACAACTCGCAGATCGCCGTCCGTTCGGATATCGCCGAAGACCCAACCTATCTGGAGTCGAACCCGTTCGTGGCCGACGTCTCCGAGGTTGTGGACGTGACGCATTACCGCCCCGCCACCAGCGACTACCCGGAAATCTCCACGGCGGCGCAGCAGGCGACGGAAGCCGTCATCACCGGGCAGCGCAGTCCGGAGGAGGCCGCGGCGGACTATGACGCCGCCGTGCGGGACATCGTCGGAGCTGACAACGTCGTCGACGAGTGACCACATGACCGCCGGGACCAGCACCCGGCCCGAGCTCCGGCCGGGCAACGGACCGGGGCACGGGAACAGCGGCAGGACCGGTGCGCTGTGGCTGAAGTTGCTGCCTCTGGCCCCGGCGATTGCACTGCTGGGGATTTTCCTGGCCGGGCCGATCATCTTCTCCGTCTACGGGTCCTTCACCAATGCCGCGCTGACGGGCAAAAATGCCAAGGACCCGCAGTTCATCGGGGTCGAAAACTATGCGGACCTGTTCCGCGACCCGAACTTTCCGCAGTCCCTGTGGCTGACCGTGCTGTTTGTGTTCGCCTCGGCCATTGTGGGGCAGAACCTGCTCGGGCTGGGAACAGCGTTACTGATGAACAAGGCAACCAAGGCGGTTGCCGCCGTCGTCGGTGTCTGTGTGGTGGCGGCGTGGGTGCTGCCGGAAATCGTGGCCGCCTTCGTGGCCTACGCGTTCTTCTTCCGCGAAGGCACCCTCAACCAATTGACGGCCACCGTCGGGATCGCGCCGGTGGACTGGCTTTTCGAACATCCCATGCTGGCAATCATTCTGGCCAACATCTGGCGGGGAACCGCGTTCTCCATGATGGTCTACCAGGCGGCGCTGAACGATGTGCCGCAGGAAATCAGCGAGTCCGCGATGATCGACGGCGCCGGCGGGGTGCTGCGGCTCTGGTACATCACGCTGCCGATGATCCGGCGCAGCATCGCCACGAACCTGATGCTGATCACCTTGCAGACTCTGGCGGTTTTCACCCTGATCTACGTGATGACCGCCGGCGGTCCTTCCCGGCGCAGTGCCACGCTGCCCGTCATGGCCTACGAGGAAGCCTTCCGGTACAGCAACATCGGCTACGGCACGGCAATCGCCGTCGTGATGATCCTGATCGGCGCAGTGTTCTCCGTGGTGTACATCCGTCTGCTGAAGGAGAAGTGAGCGATGTCCCCGACACCAGCACCAACGCCTGCTCCTGCAACTGCTGCCGCCGCTTCGCCCGCCCCTGTCCGGGGCGGGGAGCGGCGTCCGCGTTCCGGCTTGTCCGTTTCCTCCGCCCGCAGGTCCGCGTCGAAGACGCTGGCCAATGCGGTGCTGATCCTGCTGGGGCTGTGTTTCCTCATCCCGCTGAGCTGGCTGGTGCTGGCGTCGCTGGATCCCGAGGCCGGCTACACCACCGAGCTGCCGAAGACCTTTACGCTGGATAACTTCGCGGCGGTGCTGACCCCGGAACTGGCGTTTGTGCCGCTGCTGAACAGCCTGCTGCTCTCGGCCGGGGCCGCCGCCCTCACTGTGGTTGCGGCCGTGCTGGCGGCGTACCCGCTGTCCCGGTACCAGTTGCGCTTCAACAAACCGTTCCTTTATACGGTGCTGTTCGGCACCTGCCTGCCGATCACCGCCATCATGGTTCCGGTCTACGGCCTGTTTGTGCAGCTGAATCTACTGGACTCGTTGCCGGCCACCACGTTTTTTATGGCCGCGACATTCCTGCCGATGGCCATCTGGATGACCAAGAACTTCATGGATTCGGTCCCCATCAGCCTGGAGGAAGCCGCCTGGATGGACGGCGCATCCTCGATGAAGGCGCTCGCCTACGTGGTGGTGCCGCTAATGCGACCGGGATTGGCCGTAGTGTTCATTTTCGTTTTCATCCAGGCTTGGGGGAACTTCTTTGTGCCGTTCATCCTGCTGCTGTCCTCCGGCAAGCAGCCAGCCGCCGTGAGCATCTTCCGCTTCTTCGGCCAGTATGGCACCGTGGCGTACGGACAGCTTGCCGCCTTTTCCATCCTTTATTCGATTCCGGTGATCCTGCTTTACGTGCTGGTCGCGCGCGGCATCGGCGGCTCGTTCGCCATGGCCGGTGCGATGAAGGGGTAGTTCGTCGCAATAGTCCTTAAGGAGTGTTTATGCACGACAACCGGTTACTGGTCGAGGCACGGATCCAGCGGTTCATGACGGAGCGGCTCGCAGCGCAGCTCTACCGGGAGGCTGTACCGCTGCGGGTCGAGGCGTGGGCCTGCCCGGATGAGCCGGTTCCCTGCGCGGAGGCGATGCTGCAGCAGTTCGAGCCCTTTGCCGTGGGCCGGCCCTGGGGGTTGCCATGGGGGACCACCTGGTTCCGGTTCACCGGCGAGGTTCCCGCGGATTGGACCGCAAAGTACGACGGCGGCACCCGCCTCCGCGGGGAAGGTTCCGTTGGGCTGCCCGTAGGGGAGTGCGAGGGCGCCGCGCGGCTGGAGGCGGTGATCGACCTCGGCTGCACCTCTCTGCTGCCCGGCTTCCAGGCCGAAGGGATGGCCTACCGCCCGGACGGCAGCATCATCAAGGGCATCGAACCGCTGAACATGCATGTCCCGCTGGCTCCTGGAGCTGATGGCAGGATCGAGTTTTATGTGGAGGCGGCGTCGAACCCCAACGTCGCGGACGGATTCCTCTTCGCGCCCACGCCGCTGGGGGACAAGGCCACCGCCGGGAGCGAGCCGCAGAATGTGCTGGCCCGGGCGGACCTGGCACTGCTGGATATGCAGGTGTGGGGACTGACGCAGGACTTCCGGACGCTGGACGGGCTGATGCGCGTGCTGCCCGAGGACCTGCCGCGCCGGCATGAGATCCTGCGTGCACTGGAACGGGCCCTCAATGCCTCCGATCCGCAGGACCTCGCCTCGACGGCCCCGGCAGCGAGGGCCTGCCTGGCCGAAGTGCTTCAGGCCCCGGCGTATGCCAGTGCGCACCGGATCCATGCCGTCGGCCATGCCCACATCGACAGTGCGTGGCTCTGGCCGGTGCGTGAGACCGTGCGCAAGGTGGCCCGGACGTTTTCCAACGTGCTGGACCTGATCGAGGAGCACCCGGATTTCGTCTTCACCGCTTCGTCGGCCCAGCAGTACTCGTGGCTGAAGGAGCACTATCCGGAACTGTTTGAGCGGGTGGCCGCAGCCGTGCGCGGCGGCCGCTTTGTGCCCGCCGGCGGCATGTGGGTGGAACCGGACACCAACATGGCCGGCGGGGAGGCTTTGGCGCGGCAGTTCGTTGCCGGCAAGCGTTTCTTCCTGGAGAACTTCGGGGTGGAGCCGCTGGACGTGTGGCTGCCGGATTCCTTCGGCTACTCCGGTGCGCTGCCGCAGATTGTCAAGGCCGCCGGTTCCCGCTGGTTCCTGACGCAGAAGATCTCCTGGAACGACACCAACCGCTTCCCGCACCACGCGTTCCAGTGGGAAGGGATCGACGGCACGCGGATCTTCACGCACTTTCCGCCTGCGGATACGTACAGCTCGGACATCTCCGCGGCACAGCTGGCCCACGCCCAACGGAATTACCGCGAAAAGGGCCCGGCCAACACCTCGCTGCTGCCCTTCGGCTGGGGCGACGGCGGCGGCGGGCCCACCCGCGAGATGCTCGCGGCGGCCTACCGAACGGCAGATCTCGAGGGTTCGCCGCGGGTGCAGCTCTCCGGCCCGGAAACGTTCTTCCGCGCGGCAGAGGCGGAGTATCCGGAGCCGCCGGTCTTTTCCGGAGAGCTGTATCTGGAGTTCCACCGCGGCACTTATACCTCGCAGGCGCGGACCAAACGGGGCAACCGGCGCAGCGAGCATATGCTGCGCGAGGCCGAGCTCTGGGCCACCACCGCGGCCATCCGCAAAGGTACGCCGTACCCCTATGACGAGCTGGAGCGTGCCTGGCAGACGGTGCTGTTGCAGCAGTTCCACGACATCCTGCCCGGTTCATCGATCGCCTGGGTCCATCAGGAGGCCGAGCGCAACTACGCGCAGGTAACCGAAACGTTGGAAAGGTTGATCGCGGAGGCGCTCGCCGCCGTCGTCAATCCGGACCGCGGCCGGCTCAGCGTCAACGCCGGTCCCTATCCGATAGCCGGGGTGTCCGGACTGGGCGGCGGTGCGCCCACAGAACCTGTGCCGGTCCGGCTGGAACATGGCGAGGGCGGGTGGACCCTGCGCAGTGAAGCGCTGGAACTGACAATCGACGACGCCGGACTGCTCACCTCGCTGCTGGACCGCGGCGCCGAACGGCAGCTGGTGCCGGCCAGGCTGGCGGGCAACCTGTTCCAGATCTTCCGTGACACGCCCAACCAGTGGGATGCATGGGACATCGACGAGAACTACAAGGCAACTGTGGCAGAGCTGCGCAAGGCGGACTTTGTGGAACCGCTGGAGACGGACGGGACGCCCGGGCTGCGGATCCGCCATTCCTTCGGGGACTCCGTCCTGACCGAGCAGATCCGGCTGAGCCAGGACGGAAGCGCCGTCGAACTTGAAATTGAGGTGGACTGGCACGAGCAACAGAAACTGCTCAAACTGGCGTTCCCGCTGGACGTGCACGCGGACCGCGCCGCATCGGAAATCCAGTTCGGACACATCTACCGGCCCACCCACAGCAACACATCCTGGGACGCCGCCCGCTTTGAAACGGTGGCGCACCGCTGGATCCACGTCGCAGAGCCCGGCTACGGCGTGGCCCTGGCCAATGACGCCACCTACGGTTACGACATCGGCCGCGCGGCGCTCGCCGACGGTGCCGGCACATACACGTCCGTCCGGGCATCGCTGCTGCGCGCGCCGCTGTTCCCCGATCCGGGAGCCGACCAGGGGCGGCATTCCTTCCGCTTCTCGCTGCGGCCCAACGCCGGAATACCCGAAGCCGTGGCGGAGGGGTACCGGCTGAACCTGCCGCTGCGCACCGCCGACGTTGCGGTGTCCGATGACGACGCGGGAGGCGCCGATGCAGGCAGCACTGCGCTTAAGCCGCTGTTCGCCGTCCCTAATCCCGCGGTCGTCATCGAAGCGGTCAAGCTGGCCGAAGACCGCAGCGGCGATGTTGTGGTGCGCTTGTATGAGGCGCACGGCGGCCGGGCCGAAGCCGTACTGCAACCCGACTTTGATTATGACGGCGTGGCCGCCACGGATCTGTTGGAGCGCGGAGTGCCGGCCGACTGGCTCCAGGACGTGCGCTCAGGAGTCCGAGTGCGGCTCCGGCCCTTCCAGCTGGCCACGCTTAGGTTCCGCCGCTAGCGGCTTTCTCCGCCGGTTTCTTCCGTGGGTTCGGCCGGCATCGAGACGGAGGATTCCGGCACCCACATCACGTCTCCGTGTTCGGCGTTGGCTCTACGCGCCATCACGAACAACAGGCCGGACAGGCGGTTCATGTAGCGGGCGCATTCGATGTTGACGGTGTCCGGGTGTTCCTCGACGGCGCGCCACACAGCGAACTCGGCGCGCCGGACAACTGAGCGGGACTGGTACAACATAGCCCCCGCGAAGGTTCCGCCGGGCAGGAGCATGCCACTTAGGTCGCCGGCCTCCTGCTCGAAGTGTTCCAATGCCCGGTCCAGCCGCTCAGTATGGGCGGGAATGATCCTGGCCTTGGCCGGTGTGGGGCTGTTGGTGGGTGTGCTGAGGTCCGTGGCCAAGTCAAACAGGTCATTTTGCACGCTGATCAGCGTTGCTACTACATGCGGAGGCAGGGAGCCTCCAGCCAGCGTTACAGCGATGGACGCGTTTGCCTCATCGCACTCCGCGTACGCGAGGACCCTCACGTCTGTCTTGGGAATGGTGCCATGTCCGCCGAAATCCGTCTGGCCGGAGTCGCCGCTGTGCGTGTAGCCTAGCTCGTTCATGGCTGCAACTATACTAACGATAGATTCCGGGGCAGAAGTGGCAAACGTAGAGCAGGGCTTAGTCCCGTTGCAGCAAAGCAGAACAACACGGACCAGCGAGGGTTTCCATGAGTGAACATCAAGCGGGTAAATCGCCGGAATCGCAATTGGGTGATGCGGTCTCCGACACTCCGGCCCATGGATGGGCCGGCATAGATAAAACTGTTTTCGGTGTCTCCTTAGTGATCGTCGTCACCGTCTGTATTCTCGGCATCTTTTTCACAGAGGCTATCGGGGAAGCCGCCGCCGCGGCCCTCGGCTGGATCACCAGCACCTTCGGCTGGCTCTTCATTCTCGCTGCCACCGGATTCGTCGCGTTCTCCCTGGTCCTGGCGTTCGGCCGGTACGGGAACATACCGCTCTCCCGCGAAGGCGAGGAAACGGAATTCTCAACGCTGTCCTGGATTGCCATGATGTTCAGCGCCGGCATGGGCATCGGCTTGATGTTCTTCGGCGTCTACGAACCGGTCACCCACCTCGCTTCGCCTCCGCCGTTTGTGGGCGCGGAAGGGGGCAGCGACGCCGCCGCAAGCGAGGCCATGGCCTACACCTTGTTCCACTGGGGACTGCATCCATGGGCCATCTACTCCGTGGTGGGCCTCGCACTGGCCTATTCCACCTACAGAATGGGCCGCGGCAACCTGATGAGCTCGCCGTTCCACTCCCTGCTGGGCAAAGAGCGGATCGAGAAGGGCTGGGGTAAGCCGATCGACATCCTCGCCATCATCTGCACGAAGTTCGGTTCGGCCACCTCGCTGGGGCTGGGTGCCTTGCAGATTGCCGCAGGACTGACCTTGCTGAGGACGGGCGAGTTCGACGACAACCCAGGCGCCGCGCTGCCCATCCTCATTATCTGTGTCCTGACGGTAGGCGTGGTCTTTTCTGCGGCCAGTGGGGTGTCCAGGGGCATCAAGTGGCTGAGCAACACCAACATGATCCTGGCCGCTGTCCTGCTGGTATTCGTTTTCGTCGTCGGGCCTACGGTGTTCATCCTCGACCTGCTGCCGAACTCCATCGGTACCTATCTGTCCAGCCTCATGTCGATGAGCTTCCACTCGGCTGTTTTCGGCGGCGGGGACTGGCTGGCAAGCTGGACCATCTTCTACTGGGCCTGGTGGATTTCGTGGACGCCGTTCGTGGGCACCTTCATCGCACGGATCTCGCGCGGCCGCACCATCAAGGAATTTGTCCTCGGCGTGCTGCTGGTTCCCACCGCCGTCAGCATCATCTGGTTCACCATCTTCGGCGGCGCCGGCATCAACGCACAGCTGGGCGGATTGGATATTGCCGGTACCGGCAGCGAGGCGGCCGGATTCTTCGCACTGCTGCAGCAGTACCCGTTCTTTATCGGCGCGGCGATTGTGGTCATGGTCCTGACCGCAGTCTTCTTCGTCAGCGGCGCCGATGCCGGCTCTCTGGTGCTTGGCACGTTGTCCTCGCGGGGCAAGAAGGAACCCTGGAAACCGCTGGTCATCATGTGGGCGATCCTCACCGGCGCGGTGGCAGCGGTCCTGCTCTTTGTGGGCGGGCTGGGTGCGTTGCAGACGTTCACCATTTTGGCGGCCACGCCGTTTGTGCTGATCATTATGGGTCTCTGCGTCGCCCTCTATGCGGACCTTCGGAAGGACCCGTTGCGGCAACGCCGGATGGGCCCGGTCCGGGGCGCAACTGCCGTGCCGACCACGGTTCCCTTTGCCCAACCCGTAGAGACGGGCGCCATCGACACCGTTGACAGCCCGCCGAAGAGGGAATCAGACGACAAGTAACGGCTGGCGCAAAATTGCGACTACCGCGGGTGCAGCGGCGGGGAGCCGGCAACGCCCTGGCCGGCAGCCAGCCCGTCGAGCACCGACTGGAGCGCTTCGATGGAACTGTACCGCGGGGTCCAGCCGAGCTCGGTTCTGACCCGGTCCGTCTTCATGATGGGAGCATTCCGGGCCATGTCGATCCAGCCGGGGTCCGACGCCTGCAGGCGCACGGCCCAGGAGAGGCCGACGGCGGCACGGATCAGTCCCACCGGGACGTTCAGCACCCTCCGGGCGCCGAGCATTCCGCCGAGCAGTTCGGACGTAAACACCGGATCCGCCGCGACATTGAACGCGCCGCCTGCGCGCTGGTCAACCACCCGCCAGTAGGCATCGGCAATATCGTCCGCATGGACCACCTGGAACTTGAACGCCTGGGGGATCGGTAGCAGCGGAATCCGGAGCTTGTTCAGGAAGAACTTGGGGATCAGCGGACCGAGGAAGTAGCGCCCAATCTGGGCGCCGGCGTCGTGCTGGAAGATGAGGCCGGGCCGCAGCCGCGCCACCAGCATCTCCAGGTGCCGCCGTTCGAATTCGTCCAGCAGCAGCTCCTGCTCGCCCTTGAACCGGCTGTAGTGCGAGGAGGCTATGCCGCGCGCCGGCCAGCTTTCGTCCACGGGCCGGTTTTTGTTCGCGGGGCTGTAGGCGCCCACCGACGAGGCGCAGACAAAGTGCCGCACTCCTGACTCCGCCGCCGCCGCCAATGCGTTCGCGGTGCCGTGCACGTTGACCCGGCGCATGAAGGGCTCGTCATGGTTGGGCTGGAGCACCCAGGCCAAATGGACGACGGCGTCGCAGCCGTTGAGTGCCTCGGCCAGCCGTTCGCGCGCCGCATCTCCAGCGACATCGACGGAATGCCAGGTGACGCCGTCGTACGGTTCCCGGGGCATCTCCGGCAGACGGCGGGCGATCCCTACGATCTCCAGCGCGTCATGGTCCTCCGCTTTCGCCCGCTGCATGCGGCGCAACAGCGCGGTTCCGACGTTTCCGGTAGCTCCGATCACGGCGACTCGCATGGCGGCCCTCCTCTGGAATCAGATGCCCTTACCCTACGCGGAGCCCGCTCGGCGCAACAGGGCCGCGGCCAAGTTCGCGCTGCCTAAGTTACCAGCGGGTAGCATGTGGGTCATGCATCTGCTTTTGCGCACCCTTTTCCATTTGTTCCGCTCCCGCCGCCGGCCGAAACTCGGCATCTGGGACACCTCATCGCTGCCGCTGCGTGTGCTGCCCACCGACGTGGACATGGCCCTGCACATCAACAACGGGATGTATTTCTCGCTGATGGATCTGGGCCGGTTCGACCTGATGGTCCGCAGCGGAATGTGGGCCGTGATGCGCCGCAACGGCTGGAACCCGATTGTCGGCGGGGAGACCATCAGCTTCCGCAAGCCGTTGAACCTCGGCGCCAAATACACCATCGAATCGAAGATCATCGGGTTCGACGAGCGGGCCATCTTCTTCGAGCAGCGGATGGTCAGCGGTGGCGAAATCTACGCCCGCGCCTACATCTGCGCCCGCCTGGTCTCCAAACAGGGCCCGGTCGGCAACGAAGAGATCTTCGCCGAGACGGGCCAGCCGCCGGCGGAACTGGTCCTGCCCGAGTGGATCCACGAGTGGCGGCTGAACAACTCGCTGCCCAGCACGCGCCGCCCCGCGCCGCACGCCTGGCTCAAGTAAAGACCACTAACAACGACGGCGGGGGCGCGGCTTCGGTTTTGACGGCTGCTATTCCTTGGCGTGCTGGGCCCGGAGCACGAACCGCTGCAGCTTGCCGCTGGGGGTTTTCGGCAGTTCGTCGACGAAGTGGACCGTCCGCGGGTAGGCGTGCGCGGCGTACTGCTGCTTGACCAGCTGCTGCAGCTCGGCCTCCAGTTCATCCGACGCCCGTGCAGGATCCCTCAGCACCACGTACGCCTCCAGCCGTTCGCCCCGGAGCTCGTCCGGCACCCCGATCACGGCGCTTTCCTGCACGAGTGGATGCGTGGCGAGGACGGACTCAACCTCGAACGGACCGATCCGGTAGCCGGCCATGATGATCACGTCGTCGTCGCGCGAGGAGAAATAGGTGTAGCCGTCCTCGTCCAACTGCCCGGTGTCCCCGGTATAGTACCAGCGCCCGTCGGCGCTGAACCGCCCGGCGGTTTTGGCCGGATCGTTGGTGTAGCCGTTGAACCAGAACAGCGGGCTGGCCGGAACATCCAGCGCCACCCGCCCCTTCACGCCGGGAGCCGCGGCCTCGTCGGAGTCCATCTCCAGCACCGTGCTGGTGTAGCCGGGCATGGCAAAGCCCATGGACCCCGGCCGGACCTCGCGGGCGGCCGATTCCTCCCAGCAGTTGATGATGCACATGCCCATTTCGGTCTGCCCGTAGTGGTCACGGACCGCCGCACCGAGATGCTTCGCGGACCAGGCAATCGTGTCCGCATCCAGAGGTTCGCCGGCACTGGAAGCGCGACGGACGGCCAGCCCGTCGATGCCCTCGGGGCGTGCGGCGCGCATGGACCGGAAGATGGTGGGTGCGGCGGCGAAGTTGGTGACCTTGAAGTCCCGCAGGATCTGCCAGCAGAGTTCCGGATCGAAGCCGCTGCGGAGCAGGAGGTTGCGCCGGCCGGCATACAGCGGCGCGAGCAGCCCGTAGTACAACCCGTAGGCCCAGCCCGGATCGGCCACGTTCCAGAAGACATCGTCCTCGCGCACATCCAGCCCGCAATACAGGTAAGCGTGGAATGCCTCCAGAGCCTTGACCGGAACCGGGACGCCCTTGGGCTCGCCCGTGGTCCCGGACGTGAAGATCTCCACCAGCGGGTCATCGAGCGAGCGTTCGACGGCGGGGAAGCCTGCGCCCTGCGCGTCGAGCAACGCGGTCAAGTGCGCCGCACCGCCGTCGTTATTTGCTGTTGCGGGATCGGCCTCGGCGACGATCACCTGCAATCCGAGCTTGTCCCGCAGGCCATCGAGCTTCTGCAACTGGGCTGCATCGGCGACGACGACGGCGGCGCCACTGCGGGCCAGCCGTACTTCGATGGCAGGCGTGGCGAACGCGGTGAACAGCGGAACGTGCACGGCGCCCAGCCGCCAGAGGCCCAGGAGCACCGCGACCAGATCCGCGCTCTTGCCCATCAGCGTCGCCACCCGGTCTCCCGGCTTCACGCCCAGGGCGGCGAAGGCGGCCGCGGCTTGCTCCGAGCGGTCCTTCAGCCAGCCGTAGCTCAGGTCCGTCGAGCTCAAATCCGGTTCGATCACGGTGAAGGCGGTATCGGCCGCCGGATGCCGGTCGCAGAGCAGTTCGGCTGGTTTCACCGGTTCGGTCAGCTGGGGCACAGCGGCGGGTTCTGGCATGAAGGACTCCGTTCGGAACGACTTGGCCTGATCGGGCTCAAGACGGGCTGGTTACCCGGTTTGCTCCATGCTAGCGACTCCGCTTGTCCGTTTGTGACCGCAGCCACGGCGCTGGCTCAACCCAAGCCACCTCGTAGGCGCCCTACGGGGCGATTTCAACAACGACGGCGGTGCCTGCCTTGGCAGGGCGCCGACCTGGCGCCGTTACTACGCCTTTGACCGGGGTACGGCGGCAAGGTGCTCTGGGCGTACCAGCACGGTTTGTGACTTGTAGTCGGGATGTTTGTGCAGCCACTTCTTGATGTAGGGGCATACCGGGATGATCGGTAGGCCTGCTTTGCTGGTGTCGTCCAGCGCATAGCGAGCCAACTGGGAGGCCAGGCCCTGTCCGGCGTAGGCGTCGTCGACAACGGTGTGGTAAAAAATCCGCTGCGCTCCGTCCGTCGCCTCATAAGGAACCCAGAGGGCCTTGCCGATGACGGCGTCGCCGTCCAGGAGTTCGTAACGCTGGCGGTCGGGATTGTTCCGGATGGTGATGGTGGACCGTTGCTCCACAATTGCCTCCTGCAGCGCTTGTCAGGGATCGAGGCCGGGTCAGCCGCCATTTTCTGTCCCGTACAGGCATTGCCCCTTACGCTACGCGGGCACAGCCTGCCCGACCAGTGCCAGGACCATGTCCAGCTTCCCCCGAAAATGCAGTCCGATTGCCGTGCTTTCTCGGGAAGGGAGGGAAACAACGACGGCGGCGCCTGCCTTGGCAGGGCCCGCATCGCGGGTGGCGGCTAGGCGAAGAAGGCCAGCAAAGATCCGGCCTGCTCCCACAGCAGAACGGCGCCCAGGGCGATCATGATGGTGCCGCTGGCCAAGGTGACCCGGCCGGCGGCGGCAGGACGGGAGGCGAGTAACTTCCTGGCCGCCAAGGCGACCAGGGTGTAAACGAGGGCGGCAGCCGCGACGAAGGACAGGCCTAGGATGCCGGACTGGATGGATGCGGGCAGGGACGCCTGCGGGCTGACGAACTGCGGTACCAGCGCCACATAAAGCAGCAGGCCCTTGGGGTTAATGCCGCTGGTCCCCATCCCTCGGAAAAATGTCGCCACCCTGCCTTTGGCGCTGGGCGGGTTGTTGGCCCCTCCGCTGCTGAAACTGGCGGCGCGCCAACTCCGCGCCGTGCTGATTCCCAGCCAGACGAGATAGACGGCGCCGGCTACCGTCAGCCAACCAAGGAGGGATGGCTGGCTGGCGATGAGGGCAGCGAGTCCGGCGGCGACCAGCAGGGTGTGCAGAACATAGCCGCTGCACAGCCCGGCAACTGCCGGGGCGAAACTGCGCTGGCCCAGGCCGGCCGCAATCGAATAGGCCCAGTCGGCTCCCGGGGTGCAGGCCAGCGTAAAGGCGACAATGGCGAAGCCGAAAAACAGCTGCTGATCCATGGGGAACTCCTGCTCGAAGGGATGACTGGCTAGCTGGAATAACCGTATGAAAAATCCGGTGAGAAGTGCTTACCTTTTTATTGCCGAACTGCAGGTCTGGAGTAAGATTCTTGCGTGGTTGACAAGATTGATAGAAGTATTTTGCGCAGTCTCCAGCAGGATGGGCGAAGGACTGCCACAGCGCTCGCCAGTGACATCGGACTGACCGTCGCTCCCTGCCACCGCAGGCTGCGCGAACTGGAGTCCTCCGGCGTGATCCGCGGCTACCGGGCGGACATCGAGCCGTCCGCCGTCGGCCTGGGTTTTGAGGCCATCGTGTTTGTCACCTTGCGCCAAGTGGACCGTGCCACCTTGGCGGAGTTCGAGCGCCAAGTCATTGCCAATACGCACATTATTGAAGCGGAGCGGCTCTTCGGTGACATTGACTACCTGCTCAAGGTAGTCGCGGCCGATTTGTCTGCCTACCAGCACTTCTACGATGAGGAGCTCTCCGCGCTGCCCGCCGTCGAGCAACTGACCTCCACCATCGTCATGAAGAACCTCAAGGCCGGCGCGGGACTGCCACTCTGACGGACACGGTTGGCGGGGGAGGGCGGATGGGTAGCCCGGAAAGTCCTTGCGGCTAGCTATAAAGCTCGGTCAGCAGTTTGACGATGGCGCCTGTCTCGCCCGACGGGCGGGATTTCGGCCAGGCTGCATAGACCGGCAGCGCGGGGGCGTCCCGTACCAGGCGATAGGTCAGCCCCGGTCTGCGGTACTGGTGCATGGTTGCTTCCGCAGTGATGCCGCGGGCTTGGCCGCTGCTGATGACCGTCAGCCAGTCATCGATGTTGCCGATGCTGATGGTGGATTCGGGCCGCCCGTCTGCCGGCCACAGTTCAATGTTCGTGCTGCCCGTGCGGAGGTCGAGCGCAACGGTGCCCTCGGCGACCTGGGCCAGGGTCACGCTCCGGCGTGAAACCAGCGGGTCATCCGAAGCCATCGCGCAATAGCGTCTCTCGAAGCCGATGCGCGTCATGTCGAAGGCTTCGGGATCGGGCGCCCGCCGGAGAATGGCCAGGTCTGCTACCCCTTCGGCCAGACCCGCGGTAGCGGCATTGGTGCGAATGAGTTGGAGCTCCGTATCAGGATGGGCGGTCGCCCACCTGCGTTGAAACTCAACGGTGTGCTTTCCAAGGGCGGACCAGGCATACCCCAACCGGACTACCGCTTTCTCCGACCGAGCGTCCCGTTCCAAGCCGTCGAGGACCAGAAGGAGGCGGCGTGCGTGGGTCAGCGTCCTCTCGCCAGCCGGAGTCAGTTCCAGCGACCGCGTTGTGCGGTCGATAAGCCGGACGCCGAGCGCGTCTTCAAGGCTGGCCAAATTGCGGGAGATGGAAGCCTGCGAGACCCCGAGTTCGATGGCTGCATCGGTAAAGCTGCCCGTTTCGGCGAGGGCAACCAAACAGCGCAAGTGACGGATCTCAACACTCATGCGCTCAGTGTATAAGTCGCACGGTCGATGCATTTCTCGAACCGTTGCTTGACGGGAACGATGGCCATATGAAGGCAAACGGCAGCACGAAGAAGCGCGGGTGGGCGGGCGTGCTCACCCTGCTCGGAAGCACAATGTCGAACCAAACCGGAGCCGCGGTCGCTTCCCTCGGCTTTCCGCTGATCGGGCCGGTGGGAGTCGTTGCAGTGCGCCAGTTTGTCGCGGCGGCGCTGTTGCTACCGACCGTCCGGCCGCGCCTGCGCAATTTCACGCGCCATCAGTGGTGGCCAGTCCTGCTGCTGGCTCTGGTTTTTGCGACGATGAACCTCAGCCTGTACTCCGCCATTGAGCGTATTGGCCTCGGTCTGGCCGTTACGCTCGAATTCCTCGGCCCGCTCGCCGTTGCGCTCTTCAGCTCCCGGAAGGTCGGCACGGCAATCGCCGGCCTTTTTGCCGGGGCCGGCGTTGTGATCATTACCTGGCCCGAGCCCTCGACCGACTACCTTGGCATCGGGCTCGCGCTCGTTGCCGCGTGCAGTTGGGCGTCCTACATTTTGCTAAACCGCTCTATTGGACACCGCATTCCGGGGATCGAAGGAACCGCGGCCGCGACGGGCGTGTCGGCGCTGCTGTTCGTACCGGTGGGCATCATCCTCTTCCTGAACAATCCGCCGAGCTTCTTCGCCATTGCCTGCGCAGCGACTGCCGGCGTCATGGCATCCGCGGTGCCCTACGTAGCCGACCTCATCGCCTTGCGTAACATATCCACCCACGTCTTCGGACTGCTGATGAGTGTGAACCCCGTCTTCGCCGCGGTGATCGGGATGCTCATGTTGGGCCAGGCATTCGGGGCAACCGAGTGGCTCGGCACCGTGCTGATCGTCTGTGCCAACGTCAGTGTCCTGCTCCTCGGTGGCCCTGATAAAAATGATCCGGCTCCCGCGCAGGCATCGACTGGGATCCAGATCCGGGCTTAAACTGCTGCGATTCAGTAGTTCCAAAGGGAGGCAGACGGGATGACTGCAGCAGAAGATGCCGAGGACTATCTGCGCCGGTATCACCCGGAGCAGGCAGAGCTGGCTCTGTGGGTCCGCTCCATTCTGCTCGACGCCGAGCCGGACCTTGAGCAGCGGGTGTACCGCGGGTGGCAGGCTGTTGGCTTTCATGATGCCGAGGCCGGCTATGTGTGCGCCCTGTTCCCCAGTCCAGAGCGTCTCCTGCTGACCTTCGAGCAAGGAGCCGCGCTGCCGGATCCCGAGGGCGTGCTGATCGGCAACGGTAAGCAGGTACGTTCGATGCCTATCGCCGCCAGCGACGAGCGGACTGCTGAGGTGATCCGGCAGCTGCTTGGGCAGGCAATTGTTCACGGCATAGCAATACGCGCGTAGCCTGAAATCATGAACTCTACGTTGGTTCGGCCCCGCAGTGGCAAGATGATCGCCGGCGTTTGCGCCGCGCTCGCCGCCCGGTTCGGAATTCCAAAGCTGCTTGTACGGATCGGGTTCGTGATCTTTGGCCTGGTGGGCATCGGCGAAATCGTGTATATCCTGCTGTGGATCATGATTCCCAAAGCGCCCTGAGCGGCTCCAAAGTGCAGCCGCAGAAATAAGCTGAGCGCCGCCGTCGTTGTCCATGGTGTACCCGGGCAACCATGCCCGGAAATGCGCGTCTGACGAAAGGCTGGCTTACCAGTGACTGTTCCTCTCTCCATTCTCGATCTGGCAACCATCGGCAAGGGTGAGACGGTGCGGGACAGCCTTGAGGGCAGCGTTGCCCTCGCGCAACGGGCCGAAGAGCTGGGCTACCGGCGCGTTTGGTACGCCGAGCACCACAACATGTCCTCGATTGCGTCCTCGGCGACCAGCGTGCTGATTGCCCATGTTGCCGTACACACGGAGAGCATCCGGCTGGGCGCCGGCGGCATTATGCTGCCCAACCACGCGCCGTTGACCATCGCCGAGCAGTTCGGCACGCTAGAGACGCTTCACCCGGGACGGATCGATCTTGGCCTGGGGCGCGCGCCGGGCAGCGACCAGAACACCATGCGCGCGATGCGCCGCGACCCGATGAGCGCCGAGAGTTTTCCGCAGGACGTGCAGGAGCTCCAGGGCTACTTGGTCGGGCAGACACGCATTCCCGGCGTGGAGGCGACGCCGGGCAAGGGCACCAATGTGCCGCTGTACATTCTCGGCTCCTCCCTTTTCGGCGCCAAGCTGGCCGCCGCGCTGGGCCTGCCCTACTCCTTTGCCTCGCACTTCGCACCGAACGCGCTGCGGGATGCGGTGGCCGCGTACCGGCGAGAGTTCCAGCCCTCCGAGCAGTTGGCCGAGCCGTACGTGATCGCGGGCGTGAACGTCATCGCCGCCGATTCCAACGAAGATGCCCAGGCGCAGCTCCACATCACCAAGCGCTCCCGGGTCTCGCTGCTCTTCGGCCGCGACCGGACGTTCACCGACGAGGAAGCGGACATGATCCTCGAGTCCCCGCAGGGCCAGCACATCGAGCAGATGGTGAAGTACTCCGCGGTCGGCACGCCGGAAGCCGTCAAGGAGTACCTGGACGGCTTCGCCAAGCATGCCGACGCCGACGAACTTATTGTCGCGCACCAATCGCCGACGACGGCGCAGCGGCTCCGCTCGGTGGAGCTTACGGCCGAGGTCAGCGGTCTGGTAGCCGCTTAAGTCGATGAGGTGCCCTGGATCGATTGACATCGGCCCAAGGCACCTAGCGATCACCGGTTTCTTATTTCCGTTTCACAGGGCCAGCATCGGCACCATCAGGGAGGTAAGGAACAGCACCAAGGTGCCGCCGATACGGTTGGTGATCGCCGCAAACGGCATCAGGTGCAGCGTTAGGAGGCGCTAAGGACCGAGACGTCGCCGGATCCGCCGGTGTCCGCCATGACGAGGCCGGGGACGATCGCCACCTCCACGAAGTTGAACTTCACCAACCAGCCGATGATGCCGGAGGACAGGCCGGCCGCGAGCACGCACAGGAAGGTCAGCACGATGAAGGTCGGGTCGGCCAGGGAGACGAGGACCTCGTCGATCTTGATGTAGGTCAGGGAGACGCCCACCAGCAGGGCCGGGACCAGCACGGCGTTGATGAGGTCGCCCCAGTCGGTGGCTGACTCCTCAAGATCCTTCGGCAGCCAGCCGGTCAGCTTGAGCGCAGTGCCGAGGCTCGGGAAGGGTCGAGCGCCTTCCTGGCGCAGATGCGCGTGGGTGAGCTATTGACAGCAGCGCGTGTCTTCGGTCACCATGGATCGTATACGATTTCAAATCCGAAACGTTCTCGCCCTTGGAAGAAAACCCCTTGAACGAGGGGGGAAGGATCACGCCCGTGAGCAAGCACTTTGTCCCGGAGAACCTGCCCGACCACATCCAGCACTACATCGATGGCAAGTTCGTCGACTCCATCGGCGGCGAGACCTTCGAGGTTCTGGACCCGGTATCCAACCAGACCTACGCCACGGCCGCCTCCGGCCAGACGGAAGACGTGGACCTCGCCGTCGCGGCCGCCAAGCACGCCTTCAAGGAAGGCCCCTGGCCGAAGATGCTGCCCCGCGAACGCTCGCGAGTGCTGCACAAGATCGCCGATATCGTCGAGTCGCGCGACGACGAACTCGCCTACCTCGAGAGCTATGACTCCGGCCTGCCGATCACCCAGGCCAAGGGCCAGGCCCGCCGCGCCGCCGAGAACTTCCGCTTCTTCGCCGACCTCATCGTCGGGCAGGAAGACAACGCGTTCAAGGTGCCCGGTCGCCAGATCAACTACGTGAACCGCAAGCCGATCGGCGTCGCCGCGCTCATCACGCCGTGGAACGTGCCTTTCATGCAGGAGTCGTGGAAACTCGCCCCGGCACTCGCGACTGGCAACACCGTCGTCATGAAGCCGGCCAGCTACACGCCGCTCTCCGCCGCGCTGTGGCCCGAGATCTTCCGCGAGGCAGGCGTGCCCGAGGGAGTCTTCAACCTGATCTTCGGTTCCGGTGGCGTCGCGGGCGACTACCTCGTGAAGCACCCGGATGTGCCGATCGTCTCGTTCACCGGTGACAGCTCGACCGGTGCCACCATCTCGACCGCGGCCGCCCCCCAGTTCAAGAGCCTCTCGCTCGAGCTTGGCGGCAAGAGCCCGGCTGTTGTCTTCGCCGACGCCGACATCGAGGCCGCCCTCGACGCCACTGTCTTCGGTGTGTTCAGCCTGAACGGCGAGCGTTGCACGGCTGGCAGCCGCGTGCTCGTGCAGCGGGACATCTACGACGACTTCGTGGCACGCTTCGCCGAGCGCGCGAAGAACATCGTGGTGGGTCTCCCGAGCGATCCCGGGACCGAGGTCGGCTCGCTCGTGCACCCTAACCACTTCGACAAGGTCATGAGCTACATCGAGATCGGCAAGTCCGAGGGCCGCCTCCTCGCAGGCGGCGGTCGTCCCGACGGCTTCCCCACGGGCAATTACGTTGCACCGACCGTGTTCGCGGACGTCGCCCCCGATGCCCGGATCTTCCAGGAGGAAATCTTCGGGCCTGTCGTCGCGATCACCCCCTTCGACACCGACGAAGAGGCGCTCGAGCTCGCCAACAACACCAAGTACGGTCTCGCAGCCTACGTCTGGACCACGAACTTGAAGCGCGCGCACAACTTCGCGCACGCCATCGAGTCGGGCATGGTGTGGCTGAACTCGAACAACGTGCGCGACCTGCGCACCCCGTTCGGCGGCGTCAAGGCCTCGGGCCTCGGACGCGAGGGCGGCTACCGCTCGGTCGACTTCTACACCACTCAGCAGTCGGTGCAGATCACCCTCAACGAGGCCCACTCGCCCAAGTTCGGCGTTGAGGCCAGCCGGGAAACCGGCGACGCCTAATTGCTTGTCCGGCTTGCTCCGGACGTTTGACCGGGGCTGACGCCGAGTCCAGACCTCCGTCGCTAGCGTTAGCCCCCGAAGGGAGTGGGCCCAGGTCCATGGGCCCACTCCCTCACCAATCCAAAAATTCTAAGGAAGCATCATGAGCAACGAAATTCCCAAGCCCAGCGTCCCTGCTCCGGACATTGTCCGCTGCGCGTACATGGATCTGGTCGTGACGGACCTGGCCAAGTCCCGCGAGTTCTACGTGGACGTCCTCGGCCTGCACGTGACCGAAGAGGACGAGAACACCATCTACCTGCGCTCCTTCGAGGAGTTCATCCACCACAACCTGGTGCTGCGCAAGGGCCCGGTCGCCGCCGTGGCATCGTTTGCCTACCGCGTGAAGTCCCCGGCCGAAGTGGACGCCGCCGAGGCGTACTACAAGGAACTCGGCTGCCGCACCGAGCGCCGCAAGGACGGCTTCTCCAAGGGCATCGGCGACTCCGTCCGCGTGGAGGACCCGCTGGGCTTCCCGTACGAGTTCTTCTACGACGTCGAGCACGTCGAGCGCCTCACCCAGCGCTACGACCTCTACAGCGCCGGCGAACTGGTCCGCCTGGACCACTTCAACCAGGTCACCCCAGACGTCCCGCGCGGGCGCAAGTACCTGGAGGACCTGGGCTTCCGCGTCTCCGAAGACATCAAGGACTCCGACGGCGTCACCTACGCGGCCTGGATGCACCGCAAGCAGACCGTCCACGACACCGCCCTCACCGGCGGCGACGGCCCGCGCATGCACCACGTTGCCTTCGCCACGCACGAAAAGCACAACATCATCCAGATCTGCGACAAGATGGGCGCCCTGCGCATCTCGGACCGGATCGAACGCGGCCCCGGCCGCCACGGCGTCTCCAACGCGTTCTACCTGTACATCCTGGATCCGGACGGCCACCGCATCGAGATCTACACCCAGGACTACTACACCGGAGACCCGGACAACCCCACCGTCACCTGGGACGTCCACGACAACCAGCGCCGCGACTGGTGGGGCAACCCGGTAGTGCCGTCCTGGTACACCGAGGCCTCCCTGGTCCTGGACCTGGACGGCAACCCCCAGCCGGTCATCCAGCGTACCGACGCCTCCGAAATGGCCGTGACCATCGGAGCCGACGGCTTCTCCTACACCCGCGAGCCGGGCGAGGAGCGCGGCTTCAAGGTCGGCGCCCAACTCTAGCCAAGCTGGAGCAAAGATCGACGGTGGGGTGCGGCAGATTGCCGGGCCCCGCCGTCGTGCATTTAATCGCCTTAGCCCTTGCGCGCTCCGGCTGGTCGGTGGGGACGAACAGACCTCATGGGGTTGCTGCGGGCGAGGGATGGACGACGGCTCTGCGGAGCGGGCATGCAGGGATGGCGATCCGGCAAGTGAGCGCGGCCAGGGCCAGCGCGGCGGCGGTGATGGCGAGGGTGACGTTGGCCGGCGCCGGGAGTTCCTGGACAAGGACGAAGACGCCCATGGCCAGGACGAAGAGCCCGAAGCCCTTGCGCATGGCCGCTTCGGGGATGCGGCCGGCGAGGCGGGAACCGGCGACGGAGCCGACGATCGCGGCCGCGGTGACGGCGGCGACGAGGCCCCAATCGAGGCTGACTGTAGTGAGGTAGCCGCCGAGCCCGGCGAAGGATTTCAGGGCGATGACGACCAGCGAGGTGCCCACGGCGACGGGCATGGCGAGGCCGCCGAGGAGGGCGAGGGCCGGGACGACGAGGAAACCGCCGCCAGCGCCGACGAGTCCGGTGACCAGGCCGACGACGAGGCCTTCGAGGACGACTTTGAGGACGGGCAGTTCGCTGTTGTTGGCGGCGGCGGTCTTTTTCCTTCGGCCGCGGATCATGGCGATGGAGGTGGCGACCATCATGAGGGCGAACGCGATCATGAGGATGGTGCCGGGGATGTGCCCGCCGAGCAGGCCTCCACCGAACGCCCCGGCCATGCCTGCGGCGCCGAAGATCAGGCCGGTGCGCCACTTCACCCGGCCTTTGCGGGCGTGGTCAACGGCGCTGAATGCCGAGGTGGCACCGACGACAAACAACGACGCCGCGATGGCTTCCTTGGGGTCGAGGCCTGCGACGTAGGTGAGGATGGGGACCGTGAGGATGGAGCCTCCGCCTCCGAGCAGGCCGAGGCAGAGTCCGATGACTACGGAGAGCAGCAGGGTGGCTGTGAGGGCAACGGTCATGTGATCAGTCCTTCTGGGGCAGCGGGTCGGCGGGTTCCCGCCCGGGGTGGGGACCGGGCGGGAACCGGCTTAGGGGAGGGGGCAGGCCGAGGTGCGCGGCAGCTGCCGGATGGCGCTGTCGGCAGTGGGCTCGGCTGCGGTCTTGTTCCACGGCATTTTGGACAGGGCCTTGCCCATGGCGCAGGTGTTCGTCGCCGCAGAGAAGGTCAGGCCGGTGCCGATGGCACCGGCAATCAGGCGCAGCTTCGGGGAGATGAATTTGCCCGCCAGCAGCCCGCCGACGACGAGGGTGCCGGCTGCCATGCGGACCTGGCGTTCGAGGTCCCAGCGCTGCGCGCCGCGGACGACGTCGCCGCCAGCGGCAGCGAAGCCGGGCACGCCGCCGGTGAGCACGCGGGCCGCGCCGATTCCGGCGTTGTTCAAACGCTGGCGGGCCTGCTCGGCGCGGACGCCCGACTGGCAGACCAGGACAACGCACGCCCCGAGGCGTTCGGCGAGTTCGTCGGTGTGCTCGGAAAGCAGCGGCAGCGGCACGTTGTAGGAGCCGCGGATATGCATGGTCTCGAACTCGGCGGCGGAGCGGACATCGATCACGGTCAGGTCCTGGTGCTTGCCCATCCATTCACGCAGCGTCGGCGCGTCGAGGGCGGTCACTGTCAAAGTTTCGGAAGCCAAAGGGGAGTTTCCTTTCAAGGGGTGGGGTGTTTCGCCACAAGTCTGCCACATACCCCTGGGGGTATGCAATAAACCCCGTGGGGTATAGAATGGAGGAAGGCTTTCACCTCGAGGAGAACATCATGCAGCTCGACAGCACCGAACTCACCCCGGTCATCAACCGGCTCAAGCGCGCCCAGGGCCAGCTGGCCGCCGTTACCCGGATGCTCGAGGAGGGCCGCGACTGCAAGGATGTGGTCACCCAGCTCGCCGCCGTCTCGAAGGCGCTGGACAAGGCAGGGTTCGCGATTATTTCCACCGGCCTGGAGCAGTGCCTGGCCAAGCAGGACAACTCCCTCGACAAGAAGGAACTGGAAAAACTCTTCCTCTCCCTGGCCTGACCTCGGCAGGCCTGAGAAGGCGACCTCGCGCGATGGAAACTGCGCGAGGTCGCCTTCCTATTTGTTGGCGTGCAATGGCTAGAACACCGGGACGTTCTCTCCGGTGTTCTGCCGGGCTTCCCATGCGGCGTAGCTGCCGTCGAGTTCGACGACGTTGTAGCCCGCGCGGCGCAGGGTGCTTGCGGCGACGGAGTTGCGGACCCCGCTCTGGCAGTAGGTCACGATGGGGCCGTCGGCCGGAAGCTGGTCCAGGTTCCAGAGCACCCGGCCGGCGCTGAGCTGCTCGGAGCCGGGGATGTGCCCGGCGGCGTGCTCGCTCTTGTTCCGCACGTCCAGGACCAGGGCGGCGTCGAAACCGTCGAGTTCCTCTGGCTGGACCAGGGGCGGGACCACGATGGGCAGCCCGTCCAGGCTCGTAGTGTAGCCGGCAACATTGTCGATGCCCACGCGCACGAGATGGTCCCACATCTGCTGTGCTGCGTCCTGCTCGGAGGCGAGCAGGACCAGCGGGCGGTCGTCGGTCTCCGGGTCATAGGCCCAGGCGCCGAAGCTGGCGGCCTTGTTCCCGGCCGGGATATTCAGGGCGCCAGCCACGGTTCCTTCATGGACCTGCGCGTTGGGGCGGGTATCGACAAAGGTCACCATGTCGGCGACCAGGTCCGCAGCGACGGCCTGGTTATCCAGTTCGGGCAGCGGGCCGCGTTCGCCCAGAACCTCCGGGCCGAGGCGGTTCTGTCGCTTCATCCGGCCGAAGTAGGCGTGCGCGTCGGGCTGGCCGTCGAGCAGTTCATCGATGAAGCCCTGCTCGTCGTTGGCTTCCAGATACTTGCCCCACCAGGCGTACAGCCGCTCATAGCCGACGGTCGTGGACGGGATGGCGCCGAGAGCCTTGCCGCAGGCACTGCCGGAACCGTGGCCCGGGTGCACCTGGACGTGGTCCGGCAACGCCAGGAACTTGGTCCGCAGGCTGGCGAAGAGCTGCTTCGCGCCCTCGAAGCGGGTGTCGATGCCGCCCGCGGCCTCATCCAGCAGGTCCGGGCGGCCCAGGTCGCCGGCGAAGACGAAGTCGCCGGAGAGCAGGTAGCCGGGCTGGTCGCTGAATGCCCCGTCGGTGACCAGGAACGAGAGGTGCTCGGGGGTGTGTCCGGGAGTGTGCAGGGCCCGGGCCGTGATGTTTCCGATCGAGATCATATCGCCGTCGTGCAGGCGTTCGGCGTCGAACCCGTACTGCCAGTCCGTCCCGCCTTCACCGGAAACGTAAATGCCGGCGCCGGTGGCCGCGGCCAGTTCGCGGGTCCCAGAGAGGTAGTCGGCATGAATATGCGTCTCGGCCACGGCCACAATCTTCATCCCGTTGGCCTTTGCCAGGTCCAGGTAAGCATCGATGTCACGGCGGGCGTCAACCACCACGGCTTCACCCTTGCGCTGGCAGCCGATGAAGTAGCCGGCCTGGGCCAGGTCCTGGTCATAGATTCGCTCGAGCAGCATCTCGTCTCCTTGTCGTCGCTTCCTGAGGTACCCCCAGGGGTATATCTTCAATGACAACGGTAATACCCACGGGGGTATAAGACAAGCCCCGATCTCGTTGCTTGGCCATACCCATGGGGGTATGTATGATGAGGGGTGCCGCACGTAAAGCGGCTACCTGCCAAAACGTGATGGAGGGTCTTGAATGTGCCGGACGGCGACATGCCAAAAATGCGGAAAGGCGACGTGGGCAGGCTGCGGCAACCACGTTGACCAAGTGATGCGTAACGTTCCGCAGTCCCGCCGCTGCACCTGCGCTACCGGAGGGGGCTGGCAGGCCGGCGTCGGCTTCGGCTGGATCAGGGGATTTTTCGGCCGGCGACGCACCCGCCGTCGATCTCAGTAATCCAGCGGTTCGCGGCCCAGCAGGGCGTCTTCGACGGCGGCCGTCCGGCGGCGCAGCGCCTCGGCTACGGCAGCGACGGCGGGCTGGCGCAGCGAGTCCGGACGCAGCACCATCCAATAAGGGAGTCGTTCCTGGAAGTCCTCGGGCAACAGCCGGACCAGATCCGGGTGGCGGCCAGCCATGAAACAGGGCAGGAAGCCGATCCCGGCACCGGCCCGCGTGGCCTCGACGTGGACGAAAACGTTAGTGGAACTGAGTGAATCCAGCATGCCGGGAACGAGCCGCCGCGGCGCATCCAGATCATCAACCTGCAGCATCGAATCGACGAAGTACACCAGCCGGTGTTCGCTCAGTTCGGCGACGCTGGCGGGCGTGCCGAAGTCCTCCAGGTAGCGGCGCGAGGCATACATCCCCAGCATGTAGTGGCCCAGTCGGATGGCCTCGGCCCGGTGTACCTGCGGCTCACCGACCACCACTTCCAGGTCCAGACCGGAGCGGTGCTGCAGCGCCCGTCGCGTGACGTTGACGATCTCCACACTGAGGTTCGGGTGCTTCCGGCGCAGCTGTGCGACCGCCGGCGCGATGATGAACGCGCTGAAGCCATCGGTGGCGGAAATGCGTACGACGCCAGCGATCTGGTCCGTTTCTTCCTCGCCTTCGTGTATGGCAGCCACCGCGGTCTCCACGTCTTCGGCGGCCCGCATGGCCCGGCGGCCCAGGTCCGTCAGCTCCCAGCCGCCCACGGTGCGCGCGAGCGTTCGGCCGCCGAGGCTCTTCTCCAGCGCGGCGATCCGGCGCGAGACGGTGGTGTGGTTCAAGCCCAGGCTCTCGGCCGCCGTCGTAAATCTTCCGGTCCGGGCCACGGCAAGCAGGATCAGCAGATCATGAGGGTTCGCGGCGGCGGTGCCGGGGGACTGGTGGTTCATATCTGCAATTGTGCACTTCATCTCTGCGCAACTGGTCATTGATGCACAGCAATGGCTGTGTCCATACTCGGTAAAGCCGTCCAGTGCGCTGGACCACAGGACCCCCCAACGCCGATGTCAACGCTGACAGCTGCAGAACAAAGGAGTGCGCCGATGAGCGTCAACAAGCCGACGTCCCCAGAGACGGAGAAGTCGGGACTGAAAAAGATTGTGGCCGCCTCGATGGTGGGCACGGTGGTGGAGTGGTACGAGTTCTTCCTCTACGCCACCGCCGCCTCGTTGATCTTCGGCCAGTTATTCTTCCCCAACGCCAACACGGAGCTGGACGGCATCATCGCGGCCTTCCTGACCTACGCGGTGGGCTTCATCGCCCGTCCGCTCGGCGGCATTGTGTTCGGCCAGATCGGCGACAAGCTCGGCCGCAAGCACACCCTGCAGGTCACCATCATCATGGTGGGCGTGGCCACGTTCCTGATGGGCTGCCTGCCCGGCTTCAACTCCATTGGCTACTGGGCGCCGGCACTGCTGGTGATCCTGCGCTTCGTCCAGGGCTTCGCCGTGGGCGGCGAGTGGGGCGGAGCCGTCCTGCTCGTGGCCGAACACAGCCCGAACAAGTCGCGCGGGTTCTGGTCCAGCTGGCCGCAGGCCGCCGTTCCAGTGGGCAACCTGCTTGCCACCCTGGTGCTGCTGGGCATGTCCTGGATCCTCCCCTCGGACCAGTTCCTCAGCTGGGGCTGGCGCGTGGCCTTCTGGGTGTCCGCGTTCATCGTCATCATCGGCTACTACATCCGCACCCACGTCAGTGAGGCTCCGATCTTCCTGGAAGCCCGCGCCCAGGTGGAAGCCGACAAGGCCGTCAGCTACGGCGTGATGGAAGTAGTGAAGAAGTACCCCAAGGGCATCTTCGGCGCCATGGGCCTGCGCTTCGCCGAAAACATCCTCTACTACATCATCGTCAGTTTCACCATCGTGTACCTGAAGACCGTGCACGAGTACGACACGAGCCAGTTGCTGCTGGCGCTGCTGGTGGCCCACATCATCCACTTCATTGTGATTCCGCAGGTCGGCCGCCTCTCGGATGCCTTCGGCCGCAAGCCGGTTTACTTGGCCGGTGCGGTGCTCGGAGCCAGCTGGGCGTTCTTCGCCTTCCCTATGTTCGATACGCAGAACCCGTTCGTCATCATCGCCGCCGTGACCATCGGCCTGTGCTTCCACGCGTTGATGTACGCGGGCCAGCCGGCCATCATGGCCGAAATGTTCCCCACCCGCATGCGCTACTCCGGCGTCTCCCTGGGCTACCAGGTCACCTCGATTGTTGCCGGCTCGATGGCGCCGATCATCGCGACCGCGTTGCTGCAGGACTTCGGCTCCTGGGTTCCGGTGGCCATCTATGTGGCGGTGGCCTGCGCCATTACCGCCGTCGCGGTGATCACGCTGAAGGAAACCCGGGGCGCTTCCCTGCACGACATTGACGACGCCGACGCCCGCAAGCATGGACTGAACACGGCCCGCGTCACCAACTGAGCCAGTCCACGCCCGCAACAAGCACCAACCTGCTCTACGTAAGGGAACTTTCATGACCAACGAAACCGAACGGACCAACCAGCCCGCCGCCCAACCACTGGCGGGCAGGCGGGCCCTGGTCACCGGCGGCGCCGGCGGGATCGGCTTAGCCGTGGTGCATGCCCTCGCCGCCCGCGGCGCCCACGTGGTCGTCGCGGACGTGGACCAGGCCGGCGCCGAGGCGGTGGCCAGGGAAGTCGGCGGCTCAAGCTGGGCAGCCGACTTGCTGGACCCGTCGGCCGTCACCGACGATCGGCTCACCCAAGCGCTCGACGGCGTGGACATCCTGGTCAACAACGCCGGCATCCAGCATGTCAGCCCGATCCAGGACTTCAACCCGGAGGACTTCCGGCGGATCCTTACACTGATGCTGGAGGTGCCGTTCCTGCTGGTCCGCGCGGCACTGCCGAAGATGTATGCACAGGGATTCGGCCGTATCATCAACGTTTCATCCGTGCACGGGCTGCGTGCTTCCCCGTTCAAGTCCGCCTACGTCACCGCCAAGCACGGGCTCGAAGGCCTGTCCAAGGTCACTGCCTTGGAGGGCGGCGAGTACGGCGTGACCAGCAACTGCGTTAACCCCGGCTACGTCCGCACCCCGCTGGTGGAAAAGCAGATTGCTGACCAGGCGCGGGTCCACGGCATCGCGGAATCCGAGGTGCTGGCAAAGATCATGCTGACGGAAAGCGCCATCAAACGCCTGGTCGAGCCTGCAGAAGTGGCCTCACTGGTGGCCTGGCTCGCCAGCGACGATGCGTCAATGGTCACGGGCGCCAGCTACACCATGGACGGCGGCTGGTCCGCGCGGTAAACGGCGCTTCCTGCAACAAAGTTACGTACGACGTCGGTACTCGGCTGGGTTTTCCACCCACCTGAGTGCCGGCGTCGTTTTGTTGCGGTCACGCTCTGGAACTCGTCGAGTGCGCCACGCAGGGGCAGATAGACTGCTGATAAACCGGACCAACTCGTGAGTAAGGAGAGCCCGTCATGAAGATTGTCGTGTTGGCCAAGCAGGTGCCGGACACTTGGTCGGACCGCAAGATCAACCTGGAAACCGGCATGCTGGACCGGGAAGCCTCCGAGCCCGTGCCGGATGAGATCAACGAGCGTGCTCTGGAAGTCGCGCTGCAGTTCAAGGACGCGAACCCCGACGCCGAGATCGTCGCGCTCTCCATGGGGTTGGAAGATACGACTAAGACGCTTCGTAAACTGCTGTCGATGGGCGCGGATTCGGCTGTGTTGGTCACGGACCCCGCGCTGGCCGGATCGGACATGGTCCAGACCTCGCGGGTGCTGGCGGCTGCGGTGCAGCGGACCGCCCCGGACCTGCTGGTGGCCGGCAATGAAGCCACCGACGGCCGCGGTGGAATGGTCCCGGCTATGGTCGCGGAGATTCTGGGCTGGCCGGTGCTGCCCAGCCTCGACGAGGTGGCCATCACCGCCGAGGGCGTCTCCGGGACAACCCAGGTCGACGGCGGATCGCTGAGCCTCAGCTCCGGGCTGCCGGCTGCCATCTCTGTCACGGAGAAGTCCGCGGAGGCGCGCTTTCCGAATTTCAAGGGCATCATGCAGGCCAAGAAGAAGCCGATGGAGACCTGGTCCTTGGCTGAGCTGGGCATTCAGGCCGGCCCGGATGCGGCCCCGGTTCGCTCGGTGATGGTCTCCGCCGAGGCGCGCCCGCCGAAGGAAGCCGGTCCGAAGGTCGTCGACGACGGCACGGCGGCCAGCCAGCTGGCCGAATTCCTCGCCGCCCAGCGGTTGATCTGACCGCAGACCTGACTTGATGACCTGATTGACCGGAAGGGCAAACATTATGGGAAACATCCTGGTACTGATCGAAACCACCGCCGCCGGCGCGTCGAAGCCGACGGCGGCTGGCCTGCTCGGCGCGGCCGCAGCCATCGGCACACCGGTGGCCGTGGCGGTGACCCCGCCCGGGCAGGGCGCGGAACTCGCGGCGCAGCTGGGTTCGCTGGGCGCCGCCCATGTCTACCTGGCCGAATCCGACACGGCGAACACCGAGCTGGGCACCGCGGAGGTCGGGGCCCTGGCCGACGCCATAAAGGAGTACTCTGCCCAGACCGTGCTGGTGTCGAACACCAATGACTCCAAGACTGTCGCCGGACGGCTGGCGATCGTCGCCGGCGGCTCCGTTGCCGCCGACGCGGTCGGCGTGCGCTACGACGAAGAGGGGCAGGAGGTCATCGTAGAGCACGCGGTGTTCGGCGGTGACTTCACTACACAGTCCACGATCGAGGGCGGTCTCATGATCGTCACGGTGCGCCCGGGATCGTTTGACGCGCGGGCGGAGGCAGTAGCCGAGCCGCAGGTCAAGACCGCAGCGGTGTCCACCGCCGCTGCCCCGGGAGCGCGGATCGACCAGGTTCTGGACGCGCCGGCCCAGACCGACCGGCCGGCCCTGCGGGGCGCCCAGGCCGTGGTCTCCGGCGGGCGCGGACTTGGCTCGAAGGAGAACTTCGCCCTGGTCGAGCAGCTCGCAGACAGCCTCGGCGCCGCAGTCGGCGCATCACGTGCGGCAGTAGACTCGGGGTACGTGCCCCAGTCGTTCCAGGTGGGGCAGACGGGCGTCTCTGTGACTCCGGACCTCTATGTGGCCTTGGGGATCTCCGGCGCCATCCAGCACCGCTCGGGCATGCAGACCGCGAAGACGATTGTGGCCATCAACAAGGACGGGGACGCGCCGATTTTCGAGATCGCCGACTTCGGCGTGGTTGGCGACGTATTCACCGTGGTGCCGCAGCTGATCGACGAGATCAACGCCCGCCGCGGCTGAGCCTGGCGGATCTGCTGTACCTGATCGATTGACTGTCCCGGAGGCGAGAGGCACGATGACCAACGAGAACAGCGCGGCTGACCCCGCCCTGCGCCGTCAGCGCATGGCCGGATATCGGCCACTGGCACCGCAGGCTCAGCAGGATGGGGTGGTGAAGGACGCCGACGCCGCCAGCACAGTCCCCGCCGCGGCTGAGAATTCTGCGGTATCGGAGGCGCCAGTCTCGCAGTCACCGCAGCAGGCCGCGAGTCAGGCCTCGGACCCGTCGCCTGCACAGGATACGGCTGCCGCGTCGCAGGGAACGCAAACCGCACCGGCCGCTCCGGCGAAGAGGCAGCGGATGGGCGGCTATCGGCCATTGCCACAGGAAGAGCAGATCGACAGTGGCGTCGGACCGGCTGCCAAGGCGCCGGAGCCGCCGAAGACACCCGAGCCAGCGGCTTCGGTGCGCAAGCAGCGCATGGGCGTCCAGCCGGCCGCTTCCACTAATGGAGCACCTGCGGAACCGGCACCCGCCGATGAACCACCTGCCGCTCCCGTGCGAAAGCAGCGCATGGGCGTCCAGCCGGCCGCGTCCACCGACGCACCGCCTGCTGCTCCAGTGCGGAAACAGCGTATGGGGGCGGCGCCGTCGACGGCCGGGCAGGAATCTGCAACAACGTCAACGGGCAAGACGCGAATGGGAGCAGCCCCGGCGTCGGCCGCATCACCCGAAGCCAAACCCGTCACTGCTGGCGGCACCCGCCAGCGCATGGGCGCTACCACCCAAGGGCAGGGAGCCGCAGCGGCCGCAGGTACGGCTCCTGTCCAGAGTGACTCAGCCGCGCCGACCCGCTCGCGAATGGGAGCGCCGGCACCGACGCCGCCCACGACACCGGCTTCCACGCCGACCGCCGATGTGGCCGCCCGGAGCGGTTCCGGATCGGCTGCGCCTACAACCTCGAATCGGCCCGCCCCGTCCAACGGAACCACCAAGGCGAGCGAACGCCCGGCGTGGCTGAAGCCGGTGCTGGTGACCGCCGTCGTGCTTGTGTTAGCTGTGGCAGCGGTGCTCTGTGCCCGATGGCTGCGGAGCATGGAGCCGGTGCAGGAGTTCATCGCGGCCTACGACGGTCATGCATCCCAACCGGCCGGCGCCCCGGTCGGGTTGCCGGCATGGCTGGGCTGGCAGCACTTCCTCAACATGTTCTTCATCGTGCTGATCGTCCGGACGGGCCTGCAGGTTCGCACCGAGCGCAAGCCTCCCGGTTACTGGACCGCGAAGAAGGACTCGTTCTTCTCACCGAAGGGCAACACCCCGAAGAAGGTCTCCCTGTCCCAGTGGCTGCACCAAAGCCTGGACGTGCTTTGGGTGGTCAACGGGCTGGTCTTTATCGTCCTGCTCTTGGCCACCGGGCAGTGGATGCGCATTGTGCCAACCAGTTGGGACATCTTCCCGAACATACTCTCGGCCGGTATCCAGTACGTTTCCCTGGACTGGCCCACGGAGAACGGGTGGGTGCACTACAACGCGCTGCAGGTCATGACGTACTTCATCACCGTGTTCATTGCTGCGCCGCTGGCGATCATTTCCGGTATCCGGATCTCCACCTGGTGGCCGGAGCAGGGCGCCGGGCTCAACAAGGCGTACCCGGTGGAGTGGGCCCGGGCGATCCATTTTCCCGTGATGCTCTACTTCGTCGCCTTCACCATCGTCCACGTGTTCCTGGTCTTCTTTACCGGGGCCCTGCGCAACCTGAACCACATGTACACCTCGCGGGACGTCGTGGACTGGTGGGGGCTGGTCATCTTCGTGGTCTCCCTATTGGTTATCGCGGCCGCGTGGTTCCTGACGAAACCGCTCTTCACCACACCCATCGCCGCCCGGATGGGCAAGGTCTCCAAGTAGCGACGAGAAGCGAAGAGCCGGCCATCCCGCATAACGCTGGAGATGGCGGGCTCTTCGCCGCGGCATGTAGAGCCGGTCGGCGCCGGGTACTAGACCGCTTCGAGCACGCTGACGTAGTTGGCGATGGCGAGGCCGCCCATGTTGTGTACGGCTGCGCGGCGTGTACCGGGCAGTTGCATTTCGCCGGCCGTACCGCTGAGCTGCATGGCCGTGACCACGTGCTGGGAGACGCCGGTGGCTCCGACGGGGTGGCCCTTGGCCTTGAGGCCGCCGGAGAGGTTCACGGGCAGTTTGCCGTCCCGATAGACCCAGCCTTCTTCAATCGCGCGGCGGCCTTCGCCGGCCGGGGTGAGGCCCATGACTTCGTACATGATCAGTTCGGCGATGGTGAAGCAGTCATGTACCTCGGCGAAGTCCAGCCCGTCCAGACCAGTGCCGGCCATCGCCAGCGCGCGCTGCCAGGCTGCGACGCTGCCGGCGAACGCGGTGGGATCGCGCTTTTCCACGGGCATGAAGTCATTGGCCTGGCCGAATCCGGTGAGCCGGACCGGTGCAGTGGCCGACGACGACGGCACGGGGCCGCTTGTGAGCACGAGTGCAGCGGCCCCGTCGGAGACGGGGGAGCAGTCCGTGCGGCGCAGCGGGTCGGCGACCATCGGGTTTTTATCCGAAACGGTCCGGCAGAACTCTTCGCCGAGGTCCTTGCGCAGCTGGGCGTAGGGATTCAGGACGCCGTTGCGGTGGTTCTTCGCGGCGATCGAGCCGAGCACATCCCCCGCCGGGCCGTAGCGTTTCTCATAGTGTTTGGCGGTCTCGGCGAAGAGTCCGGCGAAGCCCGTGGTGGAGGACTTGCCGGCCATATCGTAGTCGGCGCCGAGCAGCGCTGCGCCGACGACGTCCGGTCCGGCCTGGGTCATCTTTTCAGCCCCGATGACCAGCACGTTGCGCGCGGTGCCGGCCAGCAGCGACTTGGCGCCCTGCTGCACGGCCGCGGAACCGGAAGCGCAGGCATTTTCTACCCGCGTTGCGGGGACGTTGGCCAGCTCGTCGGAGACCTGCAGGGCCAGCGACGAGGCGAAGCCCAAGGGGAGCATGCCGGAGTTGAACTGGCCGAGATAGATCTCATCGATCTGTCCCGGTTCCAGCCCGGCGTTGGCGATGGCTTCGCGGGAGACCTGGACGATCAGGGATTCCAGCGTTTCGTCGGTCAGTTTGCCGAACCGGGAGTGCCCCCAGCCGGTGAGCAGAATATCCTTGCCGAATTGTTCCTGCAGGCTCATCGCTGTGCTCCTTCCAAGGTTGCAGCTAGTTCCGCCTCGAGCTCGGGGGCTACCGTGAAGGGTGCCTCGGTCTTGTCCCGGACCTCTTCGAGGGTGATCCCGGGCGCCAGTTGCGTCAGTACCAGTGCCGGGCTGTCGCCGTCGTTATTGATATCGAAGTCGGCAAGATCCGTGATGATGCGGTTGACTACGCGGACGCCGGTGAGCGGCAGCGAGCATTCCTTGACGATCTTGGGGGTGCCGTCCTTGGCCACATGGTCGGTCAGGACTACCACGCGCGGTGTGCCTGCGACCAGGTCCATGGCGCCGCCCATGCCCTTGACCATCTTGCCCGGAATGGTCCAGTTGGCCAGGTCGCCGGCGCCGGAGACCTCCATGGCCCCGAGGATGGCGACCTTCACGTGCCCGCCGCGGATCATGCCGAAGGAGGTGGCCGAGTCGAAGATCGACCCGCCGGGCAGCACGGTGACGGTTTGCTTGCCGGCGTTGATCAGGTCCGCGTCTTCCTCGCCCTCGTAAGGGAACGGGCCCATGCCAAGCAGGCCGTTCTCGCTTTGCAGCACAACCCGCACGCCTTCGCGCAGGTTGTTCGCCACCAGGGTGGGGATGCCGATTCCGAGGTTGACGTAGTCTCCGTCATTGAGTTCGGTGGCAGCGATGGCTGCCATCTCGTCTCGTGTCCAAGCCATGGTTCTCTCCTTAATGTTCGTGTCCGGTGGTCTGCTCAGGCGCCGACGGCGGCGGGCCGCGGGCGGACGGTGAGCTTTTCGATGTCCTTGGCGCGTCCGCTGGCCTGGACGAGGTGTTGGACGTAGACGCCCGGGGTGACGATGTGGTTGGGGTCCAGCTGGCCGGGTTCGACGATGACCTCGGCCTCGGCGATGGTGACGCGGCCGGCGGTGGCTACCACCGGGTTGAAGTTGCGGGCGGTGTAGCGGTAGATCAGGTTGCCGTCAGTGTCCGCCGTGTGTGCGTGGACCAGAGCCAGATCGGCGACGATGCCGCGCTCCTGGACGTACAGTTCGCCGTCGAACTCTTCGTGCGGCTTGCCCTCGGCGATCTGGGTGCCGACGCCGGTCTTGGTGTAGAACGCGGGGATGCCGGCACCGCCGGCGCGCAGCCGTTCGGCCAGCGTGCCCTGGGGGTTGAACTCCACGTCCAGGGTCCCGGCGAGGAACTGTTCGGCGAAGAGCTTGTTTTCACCCACGTAGGAGGCGAGGACTTTACGGACCTGGCCGGACTCGATCAGGACCCCCAGTCCCTTGCCATCGATGCCCATGTTGTTGGAGACGATGGTGAGGTCCTTGACGCCGGAGTCGCGGACGGCATCGATCAGGTTGGCCGGGATGCCGCTGAGTCCGAAACCGCCCACGGCGATGGTCATTCTGTTATGCAGTACACCTTCCAATGCCGCCGCGGGTCCTGCTGCCAGTTTGGACATGCTTCCTCCTCGTTGAGTGTCTGGCGCTCGGTACGCCTGATGTCCATCTTGTGGACAAGTGGTTTACCTGCAGGCTAGCGGTGCTTCGAAGGGGACGTCAAGAGGGGCTATTTCCCCGTATTCACACTATGGACGCGCTGCAGTAGAGTGTCCATATTGTGGATCGAAGGAGTGAAATGGCAGAAAAAACGGTGCAGGGGGCGCAAGTGGTCGGGCGCGTGGCCCAGCTGCTGCGCATTGTTGGGCGCTCCCCTGAAGGAGGCGCGGCGCTTCCGGCGATCGTCGAGGCATCGGGGCTGACACGGCCCACGGTCTACCGGCTGCTGAACTCGCTGGCGGCCGAGGGGCTGCTGGATCATCATGCCGAGACGGGCACGTGGCATTTGGGCCCCGAGATCTACGTCCTCGGAGCTGTCGCCGCCAACCGGTACGCCATCGAGGACCTGGCTCGGCCTAGCCTGCAACGCCTGGCAGACGAAACCGGCGAGAGCGCGTTCCTTTCCATTAGGCGCGGCGATGAAACGGTGTGTCTGCTGCGCGTCGAAGGGAGCTTTCCGGTGCGGTCGTTCGTTTTGCATGAGGGCGTCCGCTTTCCACTCGGAGTTGCCTCCGCGGGACTGGCCATCATGGCCTTCCTCCCGGAAGAGGAGGTGGACCGGTTGCTTGACGACGGCGGTACGCGCGCCGAACGCTTCGGCCCGGCCCATACCGCAGAACGGATCCGGGCGAACCTGGAAGCGACCCGCCGCAACGGCTACACGGTGAACCCAGGGCTCATCCTCGAGGGCAGTTGGGGCATGGGCGCCGCGGTTTTCGACCGCCAGGGCAACCCGGCGTGGGCCCTGTCCCTCACCGGCATCGAGCAGCGGTTCCGCCCGGAACGGCAGGAATTCCTCGGGAAACTTCTGCTTGAAGAGGCGCACAAGATCACCCAGCAGTTGGGCGAGCACACCAGTGGGCGCTGAGCGTACTATGCTCGGGACTGGTACAGACCTTCAAGCTATTGCATTGGCATCAGGCGGCCAGCCGGTCACGTTCTGCGTCTTCCCAAACGTCGAGGACGCAGCGCCGCAGTACGGTTGGAACGGTGATGTACTGTCCGATGACGATCAGGCCCAACTCATGGAGGTACTTCAGACGCCGTCCCACCTCGGCGTAGAGCTCCGCAGTTTCCGGAGGTGCACCGGCCGGCATCAGCGCACCCGGATTAGTCAGAATCAGCGCGGACACTGACCCTGTCGTTGCGGCCGCCTGTGCAAGGACACGGCCGATGGTCTGACCTACGGGAAGCTCGTCGCTGTAAGGGGAGCCGCCGCGACTGAACTCATCTTCGAAGCATGCGTAAACGAGAGTTTCGAGAAGTGCCAGACGGTCGAGATCGTCCCCGTTACTAAAGGTATTCCGAATATCTGCCAGTCGTTCTGCTGAGCCTTGAACCGGGGTGAGGCCCAGTTTCGCAAGGATATCGAACCTCCTGACTTGTGCTGAGTTCTCGTCGGGAGCGTCCTTATCGAACAATGTGACGGATGCCCAATACGCCTGGCGCCAGGTGGGTCCGGATTTGCTGTGCAATTGTGCATCCACGGCTGCGAGCAAGTTTCGGGCCTTCTTCGCGAGAGGCGTATCTTCGAGGAACCTCAGCTGGTCTGTTTGGTCCAGTTCGGGCCACTCGAAACCATGGCGGGAGCCATCTATGTCCAGAGAAGCGCGAGCCCTCCGATAGAACTGCCTCAGGTCCTGCAACTGTCTGGCGGTTCCTGTCCAACGACCAGTCTGCTCCAGGAAATTCGTATACACCGATATCGAGTTCACAAACGGAAGGAAGAAAAAGTCATTTCCATTCGTGATCGAGTCAACGCACAGGCAGATCGCAGCTTCAAGGGGGAGCGCGCGGAACGAGGTGCCACTGGAGCGTGGCTCCAAGTATTGGTGGAATGCCAGAATTGCCTTGGTATAGGCAATGACAATGCCGCTTTCCTCCCGCTGGTTGTCCTCCCCGCCGAACCAGCTAATGAATGCGGGGGCGAGCATATCGATCTCCGCAGCCGGGCCGGGAGCCGGCCGGCGGGACTTATTCGGACGGGTGTTTTTGGAGCGGCGCTTCTTGCTTCGTCCCACGTTGGTGCCTTTCGTCGTGAAGGGTGGTCTGGTTTGTCCACCTTCCCCTCTACGACGATGCACCGCTATCCCGCACTTCCAGACTGGGGATAACTGCTAAAGGAGGATGCGCAGGGGTTCCTCCAGCGTCTGTTTGAGGTCCCGAAGGAACGCGGCTGCAGTGGCGCCGTCCAGCACTCGGTGGTCCGCGGTCATGGTCAGCTTCATGATCCGTCGGCTCTGCAGCGTCCCGTCCTGCACGAACGGTTCCTCAATAGCGGCACCTACGGCCAGGATAGCGGCTTCGGGCGGGTTGATCACTGCCGTGAAGTTATCGATTCCGAACATGCCCAGGTTGCTGATAGTGAACGTGCCGCCGCTGAATTCATCGGGCTTGAGCTTACCGGCGCGGGCCTTCTCCGCCAGTTCCCGTGTCTCCGCAGCGAGTTCGTCCAGGGGTTTGGCCTCCGCATCCCTGACCACGGGGACAATGAGTCCGTTTTCGATTGCGACGGCGACGCCGATGTGCGTGCGGCGGTGCTGCAGGATCTTATCTCCGGCCCAGGAGGAGTTGACCTGCGGGTGTGCATGCAGGGTGACGGCGCAGGCCCGCACCAGCAGATCGGTCACGCTGACCTTGATTCCGGAGTCCGCATAGCGCTGGTTTACTTCCTGCCGGAAAGCGAACAGTCGGTCTACGCCCACCACGTTGGTCAGGAAGAAGTGGGGCGCGCTGGCGCTTTCGGTCAGTCGGCCGGCCGTTGCCTTGCGCATCTGCGTCAGGGGCACATCAACGGAGTCTGCGCCCGTATCGGTCTGGCCAGCCGCTGCTGCTGGCCGCGGAGCTTCAGCCGGGCTGGGTTGCGCCGCTTGTCCTGCCGGAGCGCCTTGACCCGGCTTTTCGGCGCGACCTTCGCCCGCAGCCACAGCGGCTTCAACATCGGCGCGGACTATCCGGCCGCCCGGACCGGTGCCCGTGATGGTGGCTGGATCGAGGCCGTGCTCGGCGGCGATCCGGCGGGCCAGGGGAGAGGTCAAGACCTGGCCTGCCGGTGTGGGTTTGGCCGGCTCTGCCGCCTCAGCCTTCCCAGCAGACGAGGCAGCCGGCGCCCCGGATGGTGCGGGCGTTGCAGGTTCGCTCGGTGCTGCCGGTGCCTCGGCCGCCGTCGTACTTTGCGTTGTTGAAGTGCAGGGAGCCGTTCCGCCTCCGGTTCCGCTCCCGTCGCCGATGATGGCGACCGGTTCGCCGATGGCTACGGTGGTGCCTTCGGGAACGAGAAGCTTCTCCAGGACGCCGTCCTCGAACACCTCCAGGTCCATGGTGGCCTTGTCCGTGTCGATCTCGCCGATCACGTCGCCCTGATGGACCGTGTCGCCCTCCTTCTTAAGCCAGCGGCTGATAACACCTTCTTCCATGGTGTCGGACAGGCGCGGCATGAATACTTCCGGCATGGCTGGCTCCTATCGGGAGAAACTGGTGTCGTCGAGGACTTCCCGGATGACCCGGACCAGGTCGCTGGCGTCCGGCAGCGCCGCTACTTCCAGGGCTTTGGCGTACGGCAACGGAACTTCGGCGGCTGCCACGCGTCTGACCGGGGCGTCCAGATAATCGAACGCGCCCTCCATAAGGGAAGCGGAAATCTCTGCGCCGATTCCGTAGCTCAACCAATCGTCCTCCAGCACGACGGCCCGGCTGGTCTTGCGCACCGAGGCACAGAATGTTTCCCGGTCCAGAGGCCGCAGGCTCCGCAGATCGACCACCTCGACGGAGATGCCTTCGTCCTCCAACTGCCGGGCGGTTTCCAACGCGATGACCGTGCCGCGGGAGTAGGTGATGACGGTCAGATCGGTGCCCTCCTTGACCACGGCCGCCTTGCCGATTTCGGCGACTTGCTCGCCGTCGGGCACTTCGCCCTTGGTGTTGTAGAGGGAGAGGTTCTCCAGGAAGATGACCGGGTCGTCGTCGCGGATGGCTGCGGTGAGCAGGGCCTTCGCATCGGCGGGAGTGGCCGGGGCTACCACTTTCAGCCCCGGCACATGCGCGTACCAGACCTCCAGGTTCTGCGAATGTGTGGCCGCCAGCTGCTGACCGCCGCCGCCCGGGAACCGGATCACCATGGGCACCGGAGTCTGGCCACCGAACATGCCGTAGATTTTGGCGGCGTGGTTCACGATCTGATCGATGGCGATCAGGCTGAAGTTCAGCGTCATGATCTCGACCACCGGGCGCATACCCAGCATCGCGGCACCGATGGCCGCTCCCACAAAGCCCTCTTCGGCGATCGGAGTGTCCTTCACCCGTTCCGGACCGAATTCCTTCAGGAGGCCGGCGGTGATTTTGTAGGACCCTTCGAAGATGCCGATCTCCTCGCCGAGCAGGATAACGTTCTCGTCCCGCGTCAGTTCCGCGCGGAGCGTGTCATTGAGGGCCTGCCGGTAGCTGGTGGTGGGCATTCCGTCTCCTCTGCTGGCTCCGGTGATGGTCATAACAGCGGCTCCCGGGCCGCGGCCGGCTGGCCGGGCAAGGCCTGCGGCGCGTTGGCCACCGGGGTGGCGTAGGCGAAGTCGAAAAGCTCGTCGGGCGTGGGCGCCGGGCTGGAATCGGCAAAGGCGACGGCGGACGCTACCTTCTCCGCGGCGTCGTCCTCGATCTGGACTGCCTGCTCCTCGGCCAGCAGACCAGCGGCGAGCAGTTGCGCCCGGAACGCGGGCACCGGATCCGCGGTCTGGGCCTCCTCGACCTCGGCGGCCGAGCGGTAGCGCGCCGGGTCCACCACGGAGTGGCCGCGCAGCCGGTAGCTCATGACCTCCAGCAGCCCCGGCTGGCGATCGGCCCGGGCGCGGTCCAGCGCGGTGTTCGCCGCCTCCCGCACTGCGACGACGTCGTTGCCGTCCACACGTTCGCCGGGGATCCGGTAGGAAGCACCGCGTTTGTAGAGCAGGGGCTCGCCCGAGGCCGCCTCCACCGTGGTACCCATGCCCAGCCGGTTGTTCACCACCACGTAGACAATGGGCAGATGCCAGACAGCAGCGAGGTTGAGAGACTCGTGGAAGGCGCCGATGTTGGTAGTGCCGTCGCCCATCTGGCACATCACTGCTTCGGCCTCCGGACCGGGCTTGCCCCGGTAGGTCAGTGCCAGCGCGGCGCCGGTGGCCGGCGGCAGCTGCCCGCCGACGATGCCGTAACCGCCCAGCAGCCGCGTCTGCGTGTCGAACATGTGCATCGAACCACCGCGGCCCTTGGCCACCCCAGTGGACTTACCGAAGAGTTCGGCCATGACACGCCCGGGATCCATCCCGCGGGAGAGGGCATAGCCATGGTCCCGATAATTTGTGAAGAGGTAGTCCTTCTCTCGCAGCGCCGCCATGAGCCCGACGACGGTGGCCTCCTCGCCGAGGTTGAGGTGGCAGTATCCGCCGATTTTGGCCCGCTTGTACATCTGGTCCGCAGTGAGCTCGAACTTCCGGATCAGGACCATTTCCCGGTAGTACCCGATGAGCACCTCGGGCGGTTCAGCCCCGGGGAATGATCCTGCCGCCTGGGACCCTGCTGTTGCCGCGGCTGCCTGGTCAGTCATCGCTTACCTCCATCTACTGGATCTGGTCAGCTCAGGGACGGGTTCAGGGGCCCGGCGCCTGCTCGTGCAGGACGAACCTCTCGCTGTCCGCCCCGCATTTGGGGCAGGCCTTGGGCGGGTGTTCGCCCCGGACCGGTTCGCCGCAGGCACCGCAAACCCACTCGGTCGCCAGCAGTGCCACGATGTCCGCGCGGCTGACGATCCCGACCAGGCGCCCGTTCTCCAGCACCGGAACGCGCGCGATCCACTGGTTGACCAGCAACTGCCGGATGTCCGAGATGGCGGTATCCGTGGTCACGCTGATCACGGAGCTGGTCATGACCTGGGCCGCGGTGACGCCCGGCGTCGCCAGCAGGTCGTACTCGCTGACCAGCCCGACCACATGCTGCTCATCGTCCACTACCGGCACGGCGCTGATGCGGTGTTGGCCCAGCATCTGGGCGACGTCTTCGATCAGTGCTTCCGCAGCAACGCTGATGACCGGCGTTGTCATGATGTCGCGCGCGGTTACCGGGGCATGGGAATCCACCAGCAAGCCACCTTCCTGGACCGTGCGGCTTAGGCCGCAGACAGATCCGATCGGCCGGAGCGGGGAACGCCTCGCTGCGCTTCCCCCCTGACCTTCAGCCTAGCTAGCCGCCTGCGTTTGGCAAGGGGCCGGTTTCGATTCCAACTGCCGCTCCGGGCACTTGCCGCGTATATTCCTCACAACGGACATTTCGATTCGCTCACCCCGACAGGGTGGATCCGACGCGCCAGCCGGCGGTATGGGAAGGAGCCGGAGATGGAACAGATAAGTACGACGGCGGGACGCGGCTTTGCGCTTCTCTTCCGTGGAATCAAAGCCGTTCGCCCTCAGCGCCCGATCCATCCGGAAGGCGTCAGCCTCACAGGGTCGGTCGACAGGCTTCCGCCCGGGCGGAGAAGCGGTATTTCGTGGCTTGATACTCCCGGTACCGTTCAGGTCCAGGCCCGGCTGTCGCGGTCGATCGGCCTGCCGGGACCGCTGCCGGACATCGTGGGGCTGGCCTTGCGGGTCCAAGCTGGATCGGAGCCCTTCGATGTACTGCTAGCGTCCACGGGGATGTCCGGAGCCAGCCGATTCATCCTGACGCCGCACCGATTCGCGTCGGAGCCAGCCTTCACCACCTTGATGCCGTACCAGAGCAGCCGCGGACCGGTCCTACTGGCGGCCCGTACGCTGGACTCAGCGCTCAGGCTCCCCGCGAAACCGGAGGCCTTCCGGCAGGCACTCGGGAACCGCGTCTGGACGCTTGGGCTTTACCATTCGGCACTCCGCGGGCCATGGACCCGGTTCGCCACCATGTCCTTGTCGCTCGATCAAACCCAGCACGACACAGACCGGCGGTTCGATCCGCTGCTGCACCCGCTGCCCGGCGCCGGCACCTACCGGTGGACCCGATCCCTTCGCGAGCCGTCCTACACAACGGCCCGCGAGCCGCGCTAACAGAGATCCTTTCCCCGTAAGATGGCGCTCGTGACCGACGCTAAACCACTCCGCACCGCAGTCATCGGCTTCGGCCTCTCCGGCCGGGTCTTCCATACGCCGTTCCTTGAAGCCAGCGGCGACTACTCGCTGGACTTCATTGTCACCGGCAACCCCGAGCGCGCCGCCCTTGCCCAGGCAACCTACCCGGGAGCGCAAGTCCTCGCCGGCACGCCGGAGCTGTTCGACCGCGCCGCCGAACTGGACCTGGTGGTCATCGGGACCCCGCCGGCCAGCCACTTCGCGCTCGCAGGCACTGCGCTGGAACTCGGGCTGAGCGTGGTGGTGGACAAACCGTTCGTCCCCACCTCCGCCGAAGGCGAGACGCTGATCGAGAAGGCGCGGCACGCCGGCGTCGTACTTTCGGTCTTCCAGAACCGGCGCTGGGACTCGGATTTCCTCACCCTCAAAAAGCTGATCGACGACGGCGGACTCGGCCAGGTGCATCTCTTTGAGTCGCGTTTTGAGCGGTGGAAGCCGGCGGGCCTGCGGGCTTGGAAGGCGACGGCCGCGATCGCCGAGGGCGGCGGCATCCTCTCCGATCTCGGCTCGCACCTGATCGACCAGGCGCTGCAACTCTTCGGTCCCGTGGCCACGGTCTACGGCGAGACGGCCCGGCATACCGATGCGGGTGGCTCGGAAGCGGATGAGGACGCGTTTGTGTCCCTGCTGCACGAGTCCGGCGTGCGCTCGCGGCTGTCCATGAACCTGATCTCCGGGCTGCCGGCGCCGCGCTTCCACGTGCTCGGGTCCAAGGCCGCCTTCACGAAGTGGGGGATGGACGGGCAGGAGGCAGCGCTCGACGGCGGTATGTTGCCTTCCGCGGCAGGGTACGGCGAGGAGCCGGAAGAGACCTGGGGGGCCACCGGCGTGCCCGGCAACATGCGGACGGTCAAGGCGGAGCGCGGGGCGTATCCGGAGTTCTACCGGCAGCTGGCCGCCAGTATCACGGCCGGCGCGCCGGTGCCGGTGGACCCGGCGGAGTCACTCGCCGTCGTCAGGATTATTGAGGAGGTCCACCGGCAGAACCAGTCGCGCTAGGGGCGGTCAGGCCAGCCGCTCCTTCGGTGACCGGGTTTTGGCCGGATCACGCTCGGCGAGGCCGCCAATGACATCGTCGATCTTGCCCATCACTGCTTCGTCCAGCCGCACGCCGGCAGCGGCGACATTGGAGACCACCTGCTCCGGCCGGGATGCTCCGATGATTGCGGAGGCGATGTTGGGATTCTGCAGGACCCAGGCGATCGCCAGCTGGGCCATGGTCAGTCCGGCTTCCTCCGCCAGCGGCGCCAGTTGCTGGACGCCTTCGAGCACGTCGTCGGACATCCAGCGCTCGATCATCTGCGCGCCGCCCTTCTCGTCCGTGGCGCGGCTGCCGGCGGGCGGTTCGGCGCCCGGCAGGTACTTGCCGCTGAGCACGCCCTGGGCCATTGGGGACCAGACGATCTGCGAGATGCCCAGCTCTTCGGATGCGGGAATCACCTCGCCCTCGATGACCCGCCACAGCATGGAGTACTGCGGCTGGTTGGAGATCATCTGGATGCCCAGTTCCTTCGCGAGCGCGTGCCCGGCGCGCAGCTGCTCGGCGTTCCACTCACTGACGCCGATATACAGTGCCTTGCCCGCGCGGACCACATCGGCGAAGGCCTGCATGGTTTCCTCGAGCGGGGTTTCGACATCGTACCGGTGGGCTTGATAGAGGTCCACGTAGTCCGTCTGCAGCCGGCGCAGCGAGCCGTCGATCGACTCCATGATGTGCTTGCGCGACAGTCCGGTGTCGTTGTGCCCTTTGGGTCCGGTGGGGAAGTAGACCTTGGTGAAGATCTCCAGCGACTGCCGCCGCTCGCCCTTCAATGCGGCGCCGAGGACTTCCTCCGCGGCGGTGTTGGCGTAGACGTCCGCGGTGTCGAAGGTGGTGATGCCGGCGTCCAACGCCGCCCGCACGCACTGCGTTGCCATGTCGTTTTCCACCTGCGAGCCGTGGGTAAGCCAGTTGCCGTAGGTGATCTCGGATATTTTCAGGCCGCTGTTGCCCAGGTATCTGAATTCCATGCTGCCCAGACTAATGCCAAAGTACGACGCCGGGCCGTACCTCAGGCGTTATCGCCGGCTTTGTGAGGGAAGAGGACGCGCGCCACTTTCCGGGCCGCGTCCTGTGGATCGTCCGGCAGATCCGAGGGCAGGTTTCCGCTGAGCCACAGGGATGCGAATCCGTGCACCAGCGACCAGGCCGCCAGTGCAGCGTCCCGAGGCGTGGTCCCGGCGTCCTGCGCGTACGGCGCGGCACCCTCGTAAAGCATCCGCGATGTCCTGGCCTGGGCCTCGAGCAGTTCCGGATCGTCCGTATGGTAGAGCTCAGGCCGGAACATTACCTCGAAGTGCGCGCGGTGCTCGACGGCGAACCCCACGTAGGCGACGCCAACAGCCAGATATCCGTCGGGCTGGTCAGCAGCCTCATGCAGGACGTCGCCGAGCAGGCCGAACCCCTGCACGGCGACGGCGGTCAAGAGGCCGGCTTTGTCGCCGAAATGGTGTGCCGGGGCGGCATGGGAGACGCCGGCGCGCCGGGCCAGATCCCGGAGGCTGACCGCGGCCGGGCTGGACTCGCGGATCACCTCCAGCGCGGCATCGATGATGGCACGGCGCAAATCTCCATGGTGGTAGCTCGAGGTTTCCATCCTCTTAGATTAGCTGCTATCTAGCCATTGACAAGTTCGATCATCTGAGTAATCTAGTCAGTGTCAAGATAAATACGATGTCCGATGGAAGGACTTCCCATGGCACCCCTCATCACCCTGTTGGCAGTCACACTGCTGCTGCGGCTGGCCGGGACTCTCGGCGTCAAGCCCCTCCGATCCTGGCGGGTGAGCCTGCGCGGCGGCTTGGCCGCCATGCTGGTCCTGACCGGAACGGCCCACTTCAACGGAATGCGCGCGGACCTCATCGAGATGGTGCCTCCGGTGCTTCCTTACCCCGGGTTTCTGGTCACGCTGACCGGCGTGCTGGAGCTGGCTGCGGCCGTTGGACTGCTGCACCGGAAGACTGCTCCCTGGGCGGGAGCGGGATTGACGCTGCTGCTGGTGTTCATGTTCCCAGCCAACGTCTATGCGGCTGTTGCCGGAATCGACTTCGGCGGGGAACCTGCCACCGCGCTGCTGCCGCGAACGCTGATGCAATTGGTGTTCATTGCCGCTGCTGCCGCCGTGGCCCTGCCTACTTTCAAAGCACTGCGCAACCGGCGGAAGGCCGCTTCACCTATCCGCCGGGACGGTGTTCCTGTCCGCGTTTTAGACAGCGGGCAATAGCGGCTTCGCGCTGCGGGCTCTCCGGCGGGACTTCCTAAATGGAAGTTCCGCCGTTGGCCGTTGCCGGGGCTGCCCGGGAGCCATAGTCTTTCCACAAGTCTCGCCGCGCATACTTCCACCCAGATCCTCTTCGGTGAATGCCGGCGGGGAAACAAGCGTGTCGGCAGGACGCTGCCGGGCAGCCGGGCGGCGTCGGAAGTCGGAGACGAAATGGACTGGGCAGGCTGGGCGGTGTTCGGACTGCTCGCAACGGGTGCACTCACCATGGTCATGATCGCCGCGCAGATGGCCGGCCTGACCCGGCTCGACCTGCCTTTGGTGCTGGGGACGCTGGTCACCCCGGATCCAGACCACGCGCGGGTTGCAGGCTTCTTTATCCACCTCGCGGCCGGCCAGATCTTCGCGTTGGGCTACGCGGCCACGTTCGCGCTGCTGGGCCAGGCGACCTGGTGGCTCGGGGGACTGCTGGGCCTGCTGCACGTAGCAGTCGCCCTGACAATAGTGCTTCCGCTGCTGCCCGGCGTCCACCCGCGGATGGCCTCGCACCGGGCTGGACCGTCAAGCCGCGCCGCGCTGGAACCGCCGGGCCTGCTGGCTTTGAACTACGGCATCCAGACCCCGGCCGTGGCGGTGGCCGCGCACCTGGTCTACGGCGTCATGCTCGGGCTGCTCTTCCAGGTCCGCTGATGGATGCGGGACAGCGGGGTACAGAGAACGCCCGGCAACCGGACATTGGAGACTACGGGCTGATCGGCGATACCCGGACCGCCGCGCTCGTCTCCGGCGCCGGCGCGATCGACTGGATGTGCGTTCCCAGTTTCGACGGCGAACCCGTGTTCGGGCGCCTGGTGGGCGGGCCCGAAGCAGGGACCTTCCGGCTGGGCCCGGCCGTTCCGGCGGCCCCCACACAGCGCCGCTACCGCCAAGAGACGGCGACGCTGGAAACAACCTGGGCGATGGGCGAGGGTACGCTGGTCCTCACCGATGCCATGGTGGCCGAAGTGCGCGGACAGCTGCTGCCCGCCACGCTGCTGGTGCGGCGGCTGACGGCCGTGGGCCAGCCGGTGGAAGCAGCGGTGCTGTTTGATCCGCGTCTGGGTGAACGGCATGTCCGGCCACGGATCCGTTCCGGCCCGAGCCTGGTCTGTGAGTGGGGCCAGCTGGCACTGAGCCTGGGCAGCGGTCCGGAACTATCGATCGAACCCGGCACCCCGGCGTCGTTCTTAGTAACCCCGGGACATCCCGTCACTCTGGTGCTGGCCGTGGCGTACGGGGAACCGCTGGTCCACGTGGAACCGGATGCGGCAGGGGAGTTGCTGGCGACGGACGAGGAGCTGTGGCGGGCGTGGGCGGCGGAGATCGACGGCGGAACACCATACCGGGACGCGGTGGTGCGCAGTCTGCTGACGCTGCGGCTGCTGACCTATTCGCCCTCCGGGGCTCCCGTGGCCGCGCCGACAACCTCCCTGCCCGAGTTCCCGGGCGGGATCCGCAACTGGGACTACCGCTACGCCTGGCCCCGGGACGCCAGCATCGGGGTTGGTGCGTTCCTCGGCGTCGGGAAGGCCGGCGAGGCCCGCAGTTTCCTGCGCTGGCTGCTGCACGCCAGCCGACTGGAGCGGCCCCGGCTGCCCGCGATGCTCACGCTGACCGGCAGGCATGTCCCGCCGGAACGCACCCTGGCCGGATGGCCGGGCTACGCCGCAAGCACGCCGGTCCGCGTAGGCAACGGCGCCGCGACTCAGCATCAGCTCGACGGTTACGGCTGGGTCCTCGATGGGGCCTGGGTGCTGGTGGAAGCAGGGCACAAGCTCTACTCCGAGACCTGGCGGGCCATGCGCGGATTCGCCGATCTGGTGGCGCGCCGGTGGCAGGAACCCGATGCGGGCATCTGGGAGATCCGCGACGACGCCGCGCACCACGTGCACTCCAAGATGATGGGCTGGCTCGCCCTCGACCGCGCGCTGAATATCGGTCGGACGCACCGCGTCTCGCAACGGCAGCAGCAACGGTGGCATGCAGCGCGGGAAGCGCTCGCCGCCGAGATCAGGCTCAGGGGCTTCGACCCGGAGGGGAACACCTATACTCGCAGCTACGGATCCACCGACCTCGACGCGGCCGTGCTGATCCTGCCGCTGCTGGGCATAGAGGAGCCGGGCTCGGAGCGGACCCGCGGCACCGTGGACGCCATCCGCCGCAAGCTGTCCGCCGGCGGACCCCTGCTTTACCGCTACCCGCCCGGACGCGACGGCCTGCCCGGGACGGAGGGTGCCTTCCTGCCCTGCTCCTTCTGGCTGGTCCAGGCGCTCGCCGAAACGGGCCGCCGCACCGAAGCTGCGCAACTGTTCGAAGAAATGCTCGGGCTGGCGAATGACGTGGGCCTCTTCGCCGAGGAGATGGATCCGCAGACCCACGCCCAGCTGGGGAACTTCCCGCAGGCGCTGACCCATGCCGCGCTGGTCCAGGCCGCCCTGGCCCTGCGTGAGTCCGAGGGTTAACCGTTCATAGGTTTTTCCCAACGCCCCATCAGGAAGCTGGTTGCGGGGCACGCACTGATATCGCGCCTTGGACGAGGAAACTGTGCACGAGGGGGAACTCATGACATCCGATCCTGAAATCAAGCTGAGGCCGCCAAACGGCCGAAAACAACGACGGCGGGCGGTGGGGATGGCAGCGGCAGGAGCCGTCCTCCTCTCGGGCCTGTCCGTTCTGCCGCCGGCGTCGGCGGCCTCTCTTCCCGCGGGCGGTGCAGGGCTTTCGCAGTCCGCGCTCGCGGGCATGCTGCCGGCAGCCCTGCCGAAAGGCCCGGCCGGGGTAGGGCCGGTCAATCCTAACAATGGCTATCCGTACTGGTACGGCGACGGCGGCGATCCGGAGCGCGGACTCGCTCCCATCCGACTGGAACTGTGCGTGGACGCCGCGGCCTGCCCGGTCATCGGTACCGACTACGACCCGACACAGCCGCTGACCGTCCCGGGGAACTTCCCGGAAGAATCCTTCTGGTGGTCGGGCGAAGCGTCCCTGACCATGCCCGACGGGGCCGAGGCCCGGCTGATCATGGCCCAGGAAGCAGCCTTCAGCGGAGCGGGCGAGGTGGCCGACGGCCAGCAGAACGGATTCGCCCGGCTGCGCATCCGGCTCGAAGACGGCGAACCCGGCCAGCAATACACCTTCACGCACCCGTACGGTGTGGATGTCCTGACAGCTGATGACCGCGGTCGGATCCGCTTCACCGAAGACATCGGCTGCATGCAGCAACCGTGTTCCTGGGATGAGCCCTCGGAAGGCCGCATCGGCCCGTTCCTGCGTTGGAATCCGGACGTTCTCCCGGCCGCGCCAGACGGCTTCATCGGCGACCCGAACGTGGAACACGAGGTTGTGGGCAGCCCCAACGATACGAACTTCTTCCAGGTTTCAGGGCCGTCCGGCGGCACAGCAGAGACCAACCTCTTCGCCGTCCAGGGCAAGATCGCGACGATCGAAGCGGGCGTGGACAAGCCAGGCGGCCTTTACAACTCCGCCCAGACCGTGACGATCCATTCGTCCTTCCCCGAAGGGAAGATCATCTACACCACGGATGGGACGGATCCCGCCGTCAATGCGGACGGGACGGTTACCGGTACCGAGTTTGTGCCGGAAGCCGGAGCCGCTGTCTCGGAAGTATCCGTGGATCTGGCTACTCCCGGGACCAGCACGCTGAAGTACATTTCGATCGACCCGGCAACCAATGAGACCACCGAGATCTACACCGAAGTGTACGAATTGGACGCCACCCGGCCGTGGCTGGAGGCAACGCCCGATGCCGCTGCCGGTGCGCTGGCCGGGCCGCAGACGGTGACGTTGAGCGGAAATACCAACAATCCCGCTGTCGCGCCGGAGATCTACTACACCACGGACGGCTCCACGCCGTCGTTCTCTGCGGAAGGAGAGCCGCTCGGCAACACTTGGGAATACACGGAACCGATGCAGATCGGCACTTCCACCAATATCCGCGCCGTTGCCGTGGATCCAGCTACCGGGACTGCCGGTGAAATCCGGTCCTTCCCGTTCAAGATCCACAACCTGCAGGAAGTTGGCCCGACGAGCGAAGAGCATGGTTTCCCTGAATGGCTGCGGGATAACGGCTGGGAAGGCCAGGAACCGGTCCAGCTGGACCTGTGCCTGGAAGACCCGCTGTGCCCGGTCGTCGAGGAGCGGCCTGATCCGGCATCGGCGACGTCGTTCCCGAACAACTTCCCAGGCGAAGCCTTCTGGTTCGCTTCGGAGTCGGTGCTCGATGTTGGGGGCGAAGAGGTCCAGCTGACGCTGGCATCGGAAGCAGCTTTCGGGGCCGACATGGTTCGGGACGGGGACCAGGTGGCCTTCGGCCGGATCCGGGTCCGCGGAGACGAGGTCTTCGAGCCGGGCGCCACCTACAAGTTCACGCATCCGTACGGTGTGCTGGAACTCGTGGCAGACGTGGATGGCAACATCAACTACACCGAGGACCTCGGCGCGCTGAACGGCACGGGCGACTTCTCGCATCTGCTGGAAGCCAAGATCGGGCCGTTCCTGCGGTGGGACGAGGGCGCCCCGGCAGGCTACCTCGGCGACGGCAACACGCCGCACGCCGTCGTTGGCAGCCCGTACGATACGAACTTCTTCAAGATTGAGCAGGTGACCGAGGCCGACGGCGGCGAGCTGTCGACCCCGGAGGTACTGGCTGAGACCGACGAGTTCGTGGTCCAGGGCAAGATGACCGATGCAACTCCGCCGGAGGCGCCGACGGCAACCGCCGCGACGGCCGGAGGGCTGTTCGCCGCCGACCAGCTGGTAACGCTGTCGGCGACCCCGGACACCGCGCAGATCTTCTTCACCACCGACGGCACGGATCCGACCGAGGACAGCACCTTGTACGAGGAGCCGATCGCCATCACGAATGAGGGAGTGACCACACTGAAGTTCATTGCTTTCAACTTCGGCATTCCGTCCGAGGTTGTGACGGAAACCTTCACGCTGGACAAGACGGCACCGGCACTCACCGGTACCCCGGAGGGTGAGATGGCTGCGGGCACCGCGGTTACCTTGGCTGCGGATGGGAATGCGGCCATCTTCTACACCCTCGATGGAACTGAGCCGAGCAAGGACAGCACCCTCTATGCGGCACCGGTGCAGCTCTCCGCAGGCCAGACGCTGCGGGCCGTAGCGATCGATGAAGCAGGCAACACCAGCGCGATCGGAACCTGGAACGCTCCTGCAAATGAGGAGAACCCGGGCGAGGAAAACCCGGGCGAGACTCCGGGTGAGGAGCCGGGCGAGGAGACGCCGGTCGAGGAGGAGCCCGCTGGGGCGGAGTCGGGCAACGACTTCACCTCTGACGGCAAGGCCGATCTGATTACCACGGACCGCTCCGGCAAGCTCTGGCTCTACGTGGGCAAGAACAACGGCGGCTACGAACCGCGGAAGCAGATCGGATGGGGTTGGAACAGCATGACCAGCCTGATCAGCACCGGCGATACGGATGGTGATGGCAAGGCCGACATAGTGGCCCGCGACAAGGCCGGCAAGCTCTGGCACTACGCCGGCAAGGGAACTGGCTGGTTCGAACCGAAGAAGCAGATCGGATGGGGCTGGAACATCATGACCAGCATCGTCGGACCCGGCGACTTCAACGGCGACAATGAGAACGACTTGATTGCCCGCGACAAGGCAGGCGATCTGTGGCTCTACGCCGGCCACGGTAACGGCTGGTACGCCTCGAAGCAGAAGATCGGCTGGGGCTGGAACAGCATGACCATGATCGTCGGACCGGGCGACTTCAGCGGCGACGGCAAGGCTGACCTGGTGACCCGGGACCGCCGAGGGGACCTGTACCTCTACATCGGCGACGGGAAGGGCAGCTACGAGCCGAAGAAGAAGATCGGCTGGGGTGGTTGGAACAACATGACCATGATTGTCGGACCCGGTGACTTCAACGGTGACGGCAAGGCTGACCTGGTGACCCGGGACCGTGCAGGGGACCTGTTCCTCTACGCAGGCGACGGTCAGGGCAGCATGGCACCGAGGAAGAAGATCGGCTGGGGCTGGAACATGATGAACAACATCCTCTGATCCGGATCTGACCAAAAAACAGCGAGGCCTCTTGCCACTACCGGCAGGGGGCCTCGCTGTGTGCCGTGAACCGAAGGGACCCGCATCCAGGTAAGCACCGGCCGGCGGTTCGGGTTATGGTCCCACCGGCCCATAGCGGTGCTCGGGGCGTCCGGTGCTGCCATAGCGAAGATGGATTTCGACGGCACCGTCGTCGGCCAGAGCGGAAAGGTAGCGTTGGGCGGTAGCCCGCGAGATGCCTACCTGCCGGGCCACGTCCGTGGCGGATTTCTGCGTTCCGGGCTCCAGTGCTTCCAGTACCGACGTCTCCGTGGCGGAACGGGCGCGGCCCGAACCGGGGGCCTCACCGGGGTGGAGGGCATGCAGGGCGCGTTCCACCGTGTCCTGGTCCACGGCACTTTGGTTGGCGAGGAGCCGGCGGTAGCGGGCATAGGCGCGCAGCTTCCGGGTCAGCTGCTCGGCCGTAAAGGGCTTGATCAGGTAGCCGAGCGCCCCGCGGCGCAGCGCCTTGCGAACCGAGGCGGCATCGGCAGCGGCCGTCAGCATGATGACGTCAACGTCCAGGGTCCGCAGCAGGTCCAGGCCGAGGGCATCGGGCAGGTACACATCCAGCAGGATGAGGTCCGGCTCCCGGGCGTGCACCGCGCGCAGCGCCTGCTCCGCGGTGCCGGCCGGCGGCAGCGCGGTGAAGCCGGGGACTGCCTCGACGTAGCTGGCGTGCAGGCGGCCAACGTGGAAGTCGTCGTCGACAATGAGCACCTGCAGGTCATTCGTCATGCATCTCTCCTGGTTCCTTCGGGGCAACTGTTCCGGGCAGCCTGGCGCAGAAGACTGCGCCAGGGCCGCCGGGCTGGCCGGGTTCCGCCACCCAGACATCGCCGCCGCGGCGGCGGGCCAGCTGCCTGCTCAGCGGCAGGCCGAAGCCCTGGCCGTGCACATCCTGCAGGCTGTCTCCGGCGGTTTCGGCGGTGGAGAATCCCTCGGTGAAGATGCGCTCGAAGGGCGCGCCGCCGCCGTCGTTGTTTGACGAGGTTTCCTGCGCCGGCTCCGACAGGCCGTCACCGGAGTCCGCGACCACCAGGTGCAGCACCCCGCCGTCCTCGGTGAGCTCATCCAGCAGTTCGACCTCTGCCCAGCGCTCGGGGTTGCTGCCGTGCACCGCCGCCCGCACCGCGTTGTCGATCAGGTTGCCGATCACCGTGGTGACGTCCTGCGGGTCGGTGATGCGGCCGCGGATCAGGGTTTCGGGGCCGATCCGCAGCGTGACGCCGCGTTCGGCAGCTTCCACGCTCTTGGCGCCGATGAACGCCTGCAGGTACGGGTCGCGCAGCAGCTCGGACTGCTCGGCCGGGTAGTTCAGCGGACCGGTTTTCATGATCGAGCCCATGTAGTTCTGCGCCGCGGCATAGTCGCCGATGCCCAGCAGGCCCGAGACCGTGTGCAGCCGGTTGGCGAATTCGTGCCGCTGCGCTCGCAGGGCCGTGGTGAGCGCGCCGACGGCGTCGAGCTGGCGGGTGAGGGACTGCAGCTCGGTCCTGTCGCGCAGCATGATCACCCAACCGAGCTCCGGCGCGGCGTACCCCTGGGCTGCGCCCCCTTCTGCGGCGGCCCACGGGCGGTAGCCGCGGCGGCCCGGTTTGCGGCTGGGCTGCACGGCGCGGGCGGTCAGGATCAGCACCCGGGACCCGACCACCTGGTCCACCGTGGGGGACTGCGGCACCGCTGCCGCCAACAGCGCGGAGAACGACGGCGGGAGGCTGGCTTCATCCAGCGGCAAGCCGACGATTTCGGTACCGATATCCATCCCGAGCAGCCGCTTGGCCTCGCGGTTGAAAACCGTGATGCGGCGGTCCGCGGAGACGCCGATGACGCCTTCGTCCACGCCGCGCAGCACCGCTTCCTGGTCCTGGGTCAGGGCCGCGATCTCCTCCGGCTCCAGGCCGAGGGTCAGCCGCTTCAGCCGCCGCCCCAGGACCAGCGAAGCCAGCGTACCTAGGCCCAGCGCCCCGGCGGCGGTGAGGGCGATGGGCAGGATGCTGCCGCCGAGGCCTTCGAGAATGTCCTTGCTGGAGAAGCCCACGCTGACCTCCCCGACCACCCTGTCGGATCCAGGCGCGTAGACCGGCACCTTGGCCCGGGCGGAATGGCCCAGCGTGCCCTGCTCCTGCACCGTGACTTCGCGCCCGCTCAGCGCTTCGCTCGGATCGGTGCTGACCCGCTGTCCCAGCAGATCCGGATCCGGGTGTGAGAGCCGCAGCCCGGCGTCGTCGGTAATCACCACGAACAGCGCGCCGGTGCGCAGCCGTACGTCCTCGGCCAGCGGCTGCAGCTCCCCGTCGGCCAGCACCTCGGCGGTGAGTTCTTCCGGGCCGGCATCGGCCAGGGCGGAGACGCCCGAGCGCACATCGCCCGAGGCCGCCACGGTGCGCGCGACGGCCAGCGCCTGGTCTTCGGCTTCGTCGCCGAGCCGCTCATATGTCAGCCAGCCGTAGACCACGGCCGAGAGCAGCACCACCAGCGCCACCACGGCCAGCTGCATCAGCAGCATGCGGGCCGAAAAGCCCGGCCGCAGGGTGCGTGTGGGGGAGGATTCCATCATTCCTCCTGTGGATCCGGCGGATGTAGCGCCCGCGGATCCGGCAGATCGGCAGGCCTGTGAGCTAAATGAGCAAAACGTGCGCAATAAGCAGTATGCACCTCAAGTGGGCTAAACCGCCATCCGTGATCCGGCCCACCCTACAGTTTGTAAGGCCGGTCACACGCACCCCGGCCTGCTGTTTTAAGGAGTTGTTGTGCTGGTATTCCTCGGATTCGCGATGATCGCGGTCTTTATGGCACTGATCATGACCAAGAAGCTGACACCGGTGTTGGCGCTCATCCTGGTCCCCACCATCTTTGGCCTCTTCGCCGGCGCCGGGCTCGGCATCGGCGAGATGGTCCTGGAGTCGATGAAGTCCCTGACGTCCACGGCCGCCCTGCTGATGTTCGCCATTATCTTCTTCGGATTGATGATCGACGTCGGCCTGTTCGATCCGCTGGTGCGCTTTATCCTGCGCACGCTGGGCAATGACCCGGCCAAGGTGGTCCTGGGCACGGCCGTGCTGGCCGCCGTCGTGTCGCTGGACGGCGACGGTTCCACCACCTTCATCCTCACCACCGCGGCGATGCTGCCGATCTACCTGCGACTGGGCCTGAGCCCGGTAGTGCTCACCTGTGTGGCCGGCTTGGCCAACGGCACCATGAACATCGTCCCCTGGGGCGGCCCGACGGCACGCGCCGCCGCCGCCCTGGACGTCTCGCCCACCGATGTTTTTGTCCCCATGATCCCGTCCCTGATCGCCGGCATCCTGGTAGTCATGGTCTTCGCCTGGACCCTCGGACTGCACGAGCGCAAGCGCCTGGCCAACGCCAAGCCGGAGTTCTGGAACGCCGGCGGCAACGCCAAGGGCAGTGCAAAGAACGACGGCGGCGCTCCGGCCGGTTCTGCAGGCGGCGGTTCCGCTTTGACCGGCACGGGTGCCGGCAGCGGGCGCGGCGGCAACGGTGGCACCGCCGTCGTTGGTTCTTCAAGCGGTCAGGGTGGCGGCGGTTCCGTTGCCGTGCTGGACGCGCCGGAACAGGTAGATACTGCGGACGCGTCGCTGACTGGTTCCGCGCTGGATCCTAACCGAGCCACGCTGCGCCCCAAGCTGTTCTGGTTCAACCTGGCCCTGACCACCGCTGTCATGGTGGTGCTCGTGCTGGACATCGTGCCGCTGGCCTTTGTCTTCATGGTTGGCGCCGCGATCGCCCTGCTGGTGAACTTCCCCAAGGTCAAGGACCAGGCGACACAACTGGTGGCCCATGCCCAGAGCGTGCTGGCCGTGGTGTCCATGGTCATGGCCGCCGGCGTGCTGACCGGCGTGCTGAACGGTACCGGCATGGTAGATGCCATGGCTGCCTGGCTGGTCGACATTATCCCCGACTCGATGGGCCCGTTCATGGCCGTGATCACCGGACTGCTCAGCATCCCGATGACCTTCTTCATGAGCAATGACGCGTTCTACTTCGGCGTGCTGCCGGTGCTGAGTGAAACTGCCAGCCACTTCGGCATCACCCCGGCGGAGATGGCCCGCGCTTCCATCACCGGGCAGCCGGTGCACATGCAGAGCCCGCTGGTTCCGGCGATCCTGCTGCTGGTTTCGCTGGCCAGCGTTGAGCTGGGCGACCACCACAAGAAGGTGCTCTGGCGTGCCGCAGTGGTCTCGCTGGTGATGCTCGCCGTGGGCATCCTGCTCGGCGCCATCCCCTGGGGCTAAGCTTCAGCTCCTAATGAGCGGCACCCGGCCAAGGGTAGAACCTGGCCGGGTGCCGCCGTCGTTAATCACGTGTTCTATCCGGCGGGCAGATGTTTATCCAGCGCGGCGAGCCAGCAGCACGCTGTCCGTCAGCGTGCCGATCTGTCCTTCCGGCCCGGTGATATCGCGGACCACAGAGTCGACCGTTTCCAGCGACCAATCCGGGGCGTTGAGCCCGAGTTCCATCGCAAGCTCCGCGGCGGTGGGCAGCGGTTCGTGGGGTTCGGGATGCTTGGACCAGGACGGGAAGGACTCGTGCCCGACCACCAGCAAGGCGCCGCCGGGCGCGACCGCGCGGGCCGCGGCCGCGAGGATGGTGTTACGGGGCAGCTCTACCGGTGAGTGCAGGAACTGGGCCGAAACCAGATCGTACTGGGCCTCCGGCTCCCAACTGGACAGATCCCGCTTCAGCCAGTGGATCTTCTCCGCCACGCCGGCGTCCTCGGCATGCTTTGCCGCCCGCTCCAGGGCGAGACCGGAGACGTCGATGCCGGTAACCTGCCAGCCCTGGGCTGCCAGCCAAATAGCATCCGCACCTTCTCCGCAGCCCAATTCCAAGGCGTTGCCCGGCTGCAGGTCCGCCGCCTCGCGGACCAGCATCGCGTTCGGGTTGCCGCTCCAGATCTGGTCCCGTTCGGCGTAGAAGGATTCCCAAAAATCGTCCGGTACTTCCGTTTCGCCATGGTTATGGCCAACATGTTCGCTCATGTCTTCAGACTTTACGCCGGGCCACCGTCAGGGAGAACGCCTCTTGCAACCAGCGAACAGAGACGTTGCCTACACACGCGTCGCTTCGCTCGGAGTCCGGCGGCCGTGCACTGCGAAGTAGAGCCCGATGCAGGCGACCATGAGGACACCCGTGGCCACGTACATGCCCTGGTATCCGGCGAGAGGAATCAGCAGGCCCAGCAGGACCGGGCCGAAGCCGGTGCCGACGTCGAACATCAGGTAATAGGTGGCGATGGCGGTGCCCAGCCGCCGTGCCGGCACGGAGTTGACCACGATCGCCTGGCTGCACGGGACCAAGGTGCCGAAGCCGAATCCGGTCAGGATCCCGGCCGCGGTGACCGTCGCAGGTGAGGAACCGGCGGCCAGTACGGCGAGCCCGATCGCGAAGATCAGCAGCGACGGATACATGACAACGTTGTCGCCTCTGCGGTCATGGAGCCGCCCCAGGGACAGCCGCGAGACCAGCACCGCGGCTGCGAAGACCAGAAAATACAGGGCAGCGGACGAGGGCTCACCGCTTGATGCGGCATACGAGGTCAGGAAGGACAGCACGCCGGAGTAGGCCAGCCCCGCCACCAGCACGATGCTGGCCACCGGCAGCGCCCGTGGTTCGATGACGGCGGCCAGCACACGGGCCGCTCGGCCCTCCGGGTCCGGTTCTGCATCCATGGCGTCGTCGTCGTTCTCGGGCAGACGCAGGGCCAGGGCGACGGCGAAGGCGGCCGCCGAGCAGCCGGCGCTGAACCAGAACACGGACTGGAAGTCCGCGCCGTCGGCGAGCAGCACGGCCAAGAACGGACCCAGGGCGGTAGCGATGGTTGTCGAGGAAGCGAAGTAGCCGGTGCCCTCGCTGCGCCGGGCCTGCGGAATCAGCGCCTGCGCTCCGGTGGTCACGGCAGTGTGCGCCAGCCCGAAGGCGGCGCCGTGGACCAGGCGCAGCACGAGCAGCAGCTGGAGCGATCCTGCGGGGATGTACAGTACTGACACCGCAACGAACACCAGCAGGGCCAGCAGCAGGATCCGGCGCCGGCCCACCCTGTCCAGCAGCATGCCGGCGAAAAACCGCGACACCAGTGCCCCGACGATGAACGCGCTGGAGGCGAAGCCGGCCGCGCTGTCCGCCGTCTGGAACCGTTCCAGCGCGTACAGCGCCATCGAGGTCATCAGCAGGTAGAAGACCATGTAGATGAACAGGTTGGTACCGATGGCCAGCACGAAATTCCTGGTCCACAGTTTCTCGCGCAAAGGCCCTCCCGCAGATTCCAGCCGGCTCACCGACCGGTCTCCGGCCGCACCTTTCGATTATGCCCCTTGAAGAACGATTGCTGGCATGAAGGGGCGTTGCTGTTACCCCGATCCTGTGCAACTATCTGCGTATGAATGAAGATAAGCAGATGTGCGAGCTTGGTGTGGACAGCCAGTATGTTGAGCTGGCTGTGGAGGTGTTCTCCATGCTGGCGGATGCTACGAGGGTTCGGATCATCCTTGCCCTCCGCGACAAGGAACTGCCCGTCAATGAGCTGGCGGAAACGGTCAGTAAGTCGCCGGCAGCCGTTTCCCAGCACCTGGCAAAACTTCGGATGGCCCGGATAGTGACCGCCCGCCAGGACGGGACCCGAGTGTTCTACCGCCTCGCGAACGAACACGCCCGGCAGCTCGTCGCGGATGCAATTTTCCAGGCCGAGCACGCATTGGGCGATGCGCCCCGCCATCACCGGATCAGGCCGGCGGCGGCGTCATGACTCGCACCGCCCGGGGCTATGTTGTCAACCATCAACATGGGCAGGAAGACCAAGGCCATCATCATCCGACAGGTATCCGGGGCTTCTTTCACGACCTCTTTGTGCCGCACAGCCATGACGCCGCCGATTCCATCGACGACGCCCTGGAGTCCAGCATCCGTGGCATCCGGGCGGTCAAGATCAGTCTGGTGGGACTGGGAATCACGGCCCTGCTGCAACTGGCCGTCGTCGTTATCAGCGGTTCCGTGGCACTGCTGGCCGACACCATCCATAACTTCTCGGATGCGCTGACCGCCATCCCGTTGTGGATCGCGTTCATCCTGGGGCGCCGCAAGGCGACCCGCCGCTATACCTTCGGCTACGGCCGGGCCGAGGATCTTGCAGGACTGTTCATCGTGGCCATGATTGCACTGTCCGCCCTCGGTGCGGGCTGGCAGTCCGTAGACCGGTTATTGAATCCGCAGCCGCTGCAGAATCTTGGTTGGGTGTTTGCCGCCGGACTGGTCGGTTTCGCAGGGAATGAACTGGTTGCGATGTACCGCATCAAAGTCGGTCGAAGCATTGGGTCGGCTGCCCTGGTGGCGGACGGAATCCACGCCAGAACGGACGGCTTCACCTCGCTGGCTGTGGTCCTGGGCGTGATAGGGGTCTGGCTCGGCTTCCCGCTGGCGGATCCGATCGTTGGGCTCATCATCACGCTCGCGATTGTCATCCTGCTTTGGGGCACGGCCCGCGACATCGGCCGCCGGCTGCTCGACGGCATAGATCCTGATCTCGTGGACCGCGCCGAAAGGATCCTGCTGTCGGACGAGGCCGTGCAGGAACTGCCCGACCTGCGCCTGCGCTGGAACGGGCACCGGCTGAATGTCAGCGCAGCCGTCCAACTGGACGCAGCGATGACGATCGACGGATACCACCAGCTTGAGCGCCGGCTGATAGCCGCACTGCACCAAGGGCTGCCGGGCGTCGATTACATTTCCCTCACTCCCGTCCCGGCCGGACCGGAACGATCCTAAGTTGCCGAGAACTCCCAGTGGAAATACAGCTGTGTCCGTTGGGGCCCCCAATCGGGAAAGGTAAGACAAAGGTCCGGTAGCCGTACCTTGGTGGGTACTGCTACCGGACCTCAGGACTGTACGTGGAACAGACGTCAGACGTCGGCGGGAACTGACTCGGCCCGGGACCGCGCCTCTTCCTCTTCCCGCCGTGCGGCAATGGCGTAGATGTTGTCGCGGCAGCGGTACCAGCCCAGGATGAGCGCCGGGATGATGATGACCAGTGAGGCCACCGTCCAGGTTCCTACCGGGGAGTCGAACGCCATCAGCACCAGCACGGCGGCGAGGAACGCCAGTGTCAGGTAGCCGGTGAACGGCGCGCCGGGGAGCCGGAAGGCCGGCCGGGAGAGCAGGCCCTTCTTCGCCCAGTGGCCCAGCTTCAGCTGGCACAGGATGATCATGCCCCAGGCACTGATGATGCCGATGGCGGCAGCGTTGAGGACGATCTCGAAGGCCTTCGCCGGCACGATCGCATTGAGCGCGACACCCAGCAGCGCGACCACGGCGGTGAGGGCGATGCCGCCGTACGGTACGCCGGACTTGTTCATCCGGCCGGCGAACTTGGGAGCCGAGCCGGAGACGGACATGGAGCGCATGATGCGGCCGGTGGAGTAGAGGCCGGCGTTCAGCGAGGAGAGCGCGGCGGTGAGCACCACGAGGTTCATGATGGCGTCGACGCCGGCCACGCCGATGGTGCCGAAGAACGTCACGAACGGGCTTTCGCCGGCCTTGTAGGCGGTGTACGGCAGCAGCAGGGAGAGCAGCACGAGCGAGCCGACATAGAACACCGCGATGCGCAGGATTACGGTGTTGATGGCCCGCGGGATGACCTTTTCGGGGTTCTTGGTCTCGCCGGCGGCAGTGCCGATGAGCTCGATCGAGGCGTAGGCGAAAACCACGCCCTGGATGACCACGATGGCCGGCATCAGGCCGTTGGGGAAGATGCCCCCGTTGCCGGAGATTAGGCTGAAGCCGACCTCATGGCCTTCCAGCGGAGTGCCGAAGATGACGAAGTAGATGCCCACCAGCAGGAAGGCGACCAGGGAGACGACCTTGATCAGCGCGAACCAGAATTCCAGCTCGCCGAAGACCTTGACGGAGACCAGGTTCAGGCCCAGCACCAGCACCAGGGCGCCGAGCGCGAAGACCCACTGCGGCACGTCGCCGATGGGTGCCCAATATTTGGCGAAGAAGTTCATGTACAGGGCCACGGCCGTGACGTCGACGATGGCCGTCATGACCCAGTTGAGCCAGTACAGCCAGCCGGTGGCGAAGGCGGCCTTTTCGCCGAAGAATTCGCGGGCGTAGGAGACAAAGGAGCCCGACGACGGCCGGTGCATGATTAGTTCGCCCAGGGCCCGCAGGATAAGGAAGGCGAAGAAGCCGCAGATGGCGTAGATCAGTACCAGGGCGGGGCCGGCGTCGGCCAGCCGGCCGCCGGCGCCCATGAACAGGCCGGTGCCGATGGCGCCGCCGATGGCGATCATCTGGATCTGCCGGGGTTTGAGGCCCTTGTGGTAACCCTGGTCCTCGGCATGCAGTGCGGTGTCGGAGGCGTGGTCGGTCTGAACGGGTTTGGCGTTCTGGAGTCCCTGGGGTGGGGGAGTCATAGTTGTCCTTCTGGATGGGGGACGGGTTGCTGTTGCGGATACTGCGGGGGAGGGGACTTAGTTGCTGAGGTTGGCGAGCCGCTCGGGTGAGAGCAGCTCGTCGAGTTCGGCGCCGGTGAGCAGCTGGTGCTCAAGGACGAGTTCGGCCACGCCGCGGCCGGTTGCCTGCGCTTCCTGGGCGATGGCGGTTGCGGCGGCATAGCCGAGCCGCGGGTTCAGGGCGGTGACCAGGCCGATGGACTGCTGCACGGTGAGCCGGAGCCGTTCGGTATTGGCCGTGATGCCGCGGATGCAGCGCTCGGTCAGGGTCCGGCAGGCGGCCTCGAGGTGGGAAATGCTCTTGTCCAGGCTGTGCACGATGATCGGCTCGAACGCGTTGAGCTGCAGCTGGCCGGATTCGGCGGCCATGGTGATGGTGACGTCGTTGCCGACCACCTCGTACGCCACCTGGCTGACTACCTCGGGAATCACCGGGTTGATCTTGCCGGGCATGATGGAGGAGCCGGACTGCACCGCCGGCAGGTTGATTTCGCCGAACCCGGCGCGCGGGCCGGAAGAGAGCAGCCGCAGGTCGTTGCAGATCTTGGAAAGCTTCACGGCAACCCGCTTGAGCACGCCGGAGAGGTGGACGAAGGCGCCCACGTCCTGCGTCGCCTCGATCAGGTCCACCGAAGTGACCAGGGGCAGGCCGGTCACTTCCGCCAGGTGGCGGCAGGCCGCTTCGCTGTAGCCGGCCGGGGCGTTCAGCCCGGTGCCGATGGCGGTAGCACCAAGGTTGATCTCGTGGATCAGCAGCGTGGCTTCGGCCAGGCGTTCCCGGTCTTCGCCGATGGTGACCGCGTAGGTGCCGAATTCCTGGCCCAGGGTCATGGGGACGGCGTCCTGCAGCTGGGTGCGGCCCATCTTGACCACGGTGCGGAACTCCGCGGCCTTGTCGGCGAAGGCTTCTTCCATCGTGGCCAGGGCGTCCAGCAGGCTGCGCACGCTGTTGATGGTGGCCACCCGGACCGCGGTGGGGTACACGTCGTTGGTGGACTGGCTCAGGTTCACATGGTCGTTCGGGTGCAGCTGCGAGTAGTCGCCCTTGGCCTGGCCGAGGATTTCCAGCGCGCGGTTGGCGATGACCTCGTTGGCGTTCATGTTCGAGGAGGTGCCGGCACCGCCCTGCACCACGTCGACGACGAACTGCTCGTGCAGCTTGCCGTCGATGATTTCCTGGCAGGCCTGGGCAATGGCGTTGGCGCGGACGCTATCGAGCAGTCCCAGTTCTTCATTGGTGCGAGCTGCCGCGAGTTTGACGGCCGCCAGGCCCTTGACCAGGTGGGCGTTGCTGGAGAGCGGCTGGCCTGTGATGGGGAAGTTCTCCAGCGCCCGCAGGGTGTGGACGCCCCAGTAGGCGTCCGCGGGAATGTCCCGGTAGCCCAGCAGATCGTGGTCGGTACGGAATGACGAAGCTGTCACTGTTTTCCTTTTTCCTTAGTTCGAGGTGCTGAAATCGATGGCGCGGAGCTCTCCCACCGGACGCCCGCCGCCCAGGACGGGCGCGGGGGCAAGAGTTTGCAGCAGGCCGGCGTCAAGCTCCAGGGCCACCAGCGCCTGGATCGTGACCGGCATGCGGGCGCGGTCGGAGCCATCCGAGATTTTGATGGCGACGGCGCGGCCATCGCGGAGCCCCACCAACTGCAGGCCCTCGAAACCGTCCTTGGCCAGCAAGCCGGGAACCAGCCGCATCAGCGCGGTCACATCCCTGCCGGCACCCGCGACCTGTTCCGGGTGCGCCATCATCGCGTTGGCCACGGCGGCCTCGGCCGTGCCCGGGGCGGCGGAGGCAATCCGGCCATACGCGCGGGCCATGCCCCGCAGGCTCAGGGCAAAGAGCGGCGTGCCGCAACCGTCCGTGCTGGTCAGCGGGGATTCCTCGCCGGTCAGCTCAAGAACGACGGCGGCAATCGCCGCCTGCAGCGGATGTTCCGGATCGAGATACCCTGCTACCGGCCAGCCGTTGATCACGCACGTGGCCGCCATGGCGGCGTGCTTGCCCGAGCAGTTCTGGGCCAGCTGCGACGCTTCGCCGCCGGCGCGGAGCCAGCTCTGCCGTTCCGCATCCCCGTAGGGCAGGTCAGCCGTATTCTCAAGCGCCGCTTCGGTGAGGCCGTGCAGTTGGAGAATGCGCATTGCCCCGTCCTGGTGCTCCCGGGAGCCGGAGTGGCTCGCCGCGGCCAGGGCCAGCAGGTCCGGCGGCAGGTCCAGACCGGCGCGGACCATGGCCACGGCCTGCAGCGGCTTGAGCGAGGAGCGCGGGTAGAACAGCGCCAGGGGGTCCCCGGCGGTAAGCCGGGTGCCGCCGTCGTAATCCAGGGCGATGACGGAACCGTAGTGGACGCTTTCCACCAGTCCGTCGCGGGTCTGCTCCGCGAGCGGGACATGGCTGGGCCGGGGCACGGAGCAGGGCTGGGCGGGTTCAACCTGGGACATCAAGGGCGGCATGGCGGCTTTCTGTTGGGAATGAGGTCAAAATAGGCGAGGCGGAAACCGCCTGGGTAAATCAGCTGGCGTTCAGCAGCCGGTCCAGCGCCACGCCCACCGCGGCCAGATGGTCGCGCATGGCGGCGCTGGCTTCGTCGGCGGAACCGGCTTCGATGGCATCGAGGATGCGGCGGTGCTCCACATCGGATTTCTGCTGGCGGCCGGCCACCATGTTCAGCGTCTCGGACTGGTGGGCCAGCGCATCGCGGATGTCCGCCACCACCGACTCGAACACGCGGTTGCCGCTGGCGCGGGCGATGGCGGAATGGAAGCTGGCATCGAGGCTGACCCAGGCCTCCGGATCGTCCTCGGTGCACATCGACTGGACGACGTCCCGCAGGAACGCGAGCTCCTCGTCGCTCCGGCGCTCGGCAGCCAGCCCGGCGGCCGGAACTTCGATGTGCGGGCGGGCCTCGGTCAGTTCCCGGGCGGAGTACTGGCCGAGGGTAAGGTCCGAGGCCACTCGGTCCGAGATCACGAAGGTGCCTTTGCCGGTCCGCGTCACCGTCAGCCCCAGGGACGCGCAGGACCGCAGCGCCTCGCGGATCACGGAGCGGCTGACGGCGTACTGCTGGGCCAGCGCGGCCTCGGAGCTGAGCTTGGTGCCGACCGGGAGCTTGCCTTCTTCGATGGCGGCGCGGAGGGAGCGCAGTACGGCCTCGGCGGCACCGACTCGGACAATGGGCTGTCCTGCTGTCCAGCTGTCTGACAGGTTCACGCAGAGAAATATGTCACGGGTCACACGCGCGTGTCAATTTCGTCCGCCGGACATCGGCTTGACCAGGCGGTTTGGCGTTAGCCGTTCATCCGGAGCACCGCTTTGACCAGCGGGCGGCCGGGATCGTCGGGCGCCCCTTCTGCCGTCAGGCGCAGGGCCTCCACGGCCTGCCCCATCGGATAGACGGTGATCAGGCGTTCACCGAGGTCGGGCATGGTGGACAGGAACGCGAGCGCGTCGTCAAAGTCCGAGCGGGTGGAGGCATAACTGGTCAGTACGGTGAGCTCCTTGCCGACCACCGTGTTCACCGTCTGCCGGGCACCCGTGGCATACATGGCCACGAGCACAAGTTTGCCGCCCGGCCGCAGCACCTCCACCGCGGAAGCCAACTGTTTGCCCGAACCGGACGCCTCGATCCAGACATCGGCGCTCTCCGGCTCGGGTTCGGTGGTGCTGCGCAGGCCGAGGCTCGCGGCAAGTTCCTGGCGTTGCTGATGGTGGGGCCCGGGCCGTCCCACCATCACGACGTCGGCGCCCAGGCTCCGGGCAATCAGGGCAGCAAGCAGCCCAACGGCCCGCGTAGTCGAAACCGCCACGCGGTCGCCGGGACGGATCTGTCCTACGGTGGCGGCGGCACGCCAGGCGACGGACGTGGGCTCGGCGAGCACCGCCGTCGTATCCGGGAGGCCCTCCGGCACCGCCAGCAGATTCTGCCATGGAACCAGGGCGGTCCGCGCTGCCGTTCCGTCACGGTTGAGCCCTAGGGTGCTGGGCCGGGCGCACTGCTGCGGCCGGTCGTCCAGGCATTCTTCACAGTCGCCGCAGCTGAGCATGGATACCGGAACAACGCGCGTACCCGGGGCCGGCCATTCCGGCACCAGCAGGCCGACGGCGGATACCACCCCCACGGCTTCGTGCCCGAGCACCGTGCCGGAGCGGACCCAGTCAAACGCCGGATCGGCATGGTAAACAACGACGTCGGCGCCGGAGAGTCCGCACAGCGTCACCTTGAGTTCCACCTCCTCAGGCCGCGGAGCGCGGGGCCGATGGGGGACGAGGGCAACGCCGCCCGGTTCAAGGCTGACCCGGGCGAGGGCGAGACCAGCGGATTTTGGGCCGGGGAGGCCAGCGGCCACTGGTGACGATGCCATGGCACACTCCTCCCTGGTTGTTGGCCCTCCATCTTCTCGTCCGATCCTAGTGCCGGCGGGTGGCCGCTAGCACTAAGACGGATCGGAACGGAAGGCGCTACCTATTCGGGCCAGGCGGAGTTCTGGATGATCTCCACGAAGTCCGTGCGGCGGAAACCGGGGCTGAAGTGCTCGAGCACATCCGCGTTGACGTTGCCGAAGGTGGTCTCCGGGCGGTGCTTGTTGCCGTCAGTGAAGGCGGCCAGGATCTGCCGCTTGAAGTCCGGCCGCGGATGGGCCGCGGTGACGGCGTCGATGTCGGTCCGGTCAAGGTCCTGATAGCCGATGCCCAGCACATCCGTCTCCACGCCGGCGGTCACCAGCGCGATTTCCGGATCCATGAATTCAGGCACGCCCGGGGTGGTATGCAGCGCGACGGCGGTCCACACCTTGGTCGCGTCAGCCTCCGAGCGGCCATGGTCCAGCAGGAAGGACTTGGCGGCGTTGGCGCCGTCGACCTCGAAGCGCAGCTTGTCCGTACCGTACTTATCGGTTAGGCCCAGGTCATGGAAAAGTGCGCCCACATAGAGCAGTTCGTGGTCGACGTCGAGGCCGAGGCGCTGGCCCTGGAGCGCGCCGAAGAGGAATACCCGCCGGGAGTGGTCGAACAGCAGGTCGTTGGTGGTGTCGCGGACCAGTTCGGTGGCGCTTCGGACGAGGTCGGTGTCCGGAACGGTGATGCCGGCGATGATTTCCGCCATGAATGTCTCCTTTGTCCAACGGCACGGAAGTGTGCCTGTATCCCATACTGTCCGGCGGGACGGGGGACCGGCCCCGTCCCGCCGGACGACATTCCCTCGGATTCGGCCATGGCGCCAGTGGCGTTCAGTCGTTTTTCGCCGTCGACCGGAAACGCTGCTGGTATTTCGACGGCGGCACGCCGATCCTCGCGATGAAGGTCCGCCGTAGCGCTTCGGAGTTGCCAAATCCGGAGCGTCCGGCCGCTTCTGTGACGCTGTAGCCCGCGTCGAGCAGGGCCTTGGCGGTGTCGAAGCGGATCAGTTCCACGTACTTCGAGGGAGTGGTCTGCAGTTCCTCGCGGAAGAGCCGGGTCAGATGCCGCACGCTCAGGTTGGCGTTGCGGGCAAGCACTGGGACAGAATGCTCCGCTGCAGGGTCGGCTTGGACGGCGTCAAGTACCGGGCGCAGTGGTGAGGACTTGGGCGGTTCCCCCTGCAACGGGGCAGAGAATTGCGACTGGCCGCCTGAACGCTGCATGTACACCACCAGCGAACGGGCTACCGCTCTGGCCAGATCCGGGCCGTGGTCGTCTTCGATCAGCGCCAGCGCGAGGTCGATTCCAGCAGTGACGCCGGCCGAAGTGTGGATTCCACCGTCACTGACAAAAATGGCGTCAGGCTCCACTTGCGTCGCCGGGTAGCGCAGGGCCAGCTGCTTGGTATGTTTCCAATGGGTTGTGGCGCGGCGGCCGTCGAGCAGCCCCGCCGCGGCAAGAACGAAGGCGCCCGTGCAAATGGAGGACATGCGCTGGGTGTTGCTGGCCAAATGCCCGGCGGCAGCGACCAGCCTGGCGGGAACCTGCTTCGTGGGCAGGACATCACCGCCAGCCACCAGGACCGTGTGGAAGCTGGCCGCTTCGGTCGCTGCGGCATCAACTGAAACCCGCATGCCCACCGAGGATTGGACGTCATTCCCATCGGGTGACAGAAGGACAAGTTCGTACGAGGCGCCGAGCAGATTCGCCTCGGCGAACGCCTCCGCCGGGCCGGCGACGTCGAGCAGCTTCACGCCGTCGAAAACCAGGATTCCCACCCGCACAGAAGTGCTGCGGCGTGCGGTTGCCATGGAGCCTCGATTCCGGCCAGCCCCTTTAGCCAGGTTGTCGGGCTGCCTTCGGTTATTCCATCACGAACGGACATCTCCCCGCTGGTTCTTACTGGGGGTTCGGTGCGCCGCGAGCCAGAGGGAAGCGCCAAGGATCGGGACGAAGAGGACCGCGCAGGCCCAGGCGGTTTTTGCACCGGGCGGGAAGTCGCTGCGGAGCACGCTGACCAGCGCGCCTGCGCTGAGGCACAGGGCAAACGGGCCGGCACATACAAGCCAGATCAGCTGGTCATACTCCAATCCGTATCCCCCGTTCCCTCGGTCGGTGTGGGGGTGCAATGCTGTCGGCGCCGGTTGGCCACGGTTTTCCCAACCCCCGTTTGCGAGTCTAGATTTCCAGCACGACGGGTGGCATCAGTCCGAAGGATGAGATCGATGACCGGCGCGTCAGCCCCAGGGACTGCACCCCGCGAGACGTTCAAGTCCACCTAATCCATTAACCATGGACGATGGCATTTTCCGGCGGAATTACGGGGTCCACACCCCTTGCTATTCCAGCAGAGGGGCTCCTAACCTGAAGGAGTTGGGGTCAAGCAGAGACCACGATCGGGCCGGCTGGGAACCGGCACGATCATCATCGCAAGCACTTTCGAGGGTCACCGCAGCGGAGGTTATGAGGTCCGCTGACATGCCGCATCCATGGCATGGATTTCTGCCTGGCTTATTGGGGAGCATCGCACTGCTCTGACTGAAGACCCGTTCACGGGTGGGGACGATCGAGTTCGATCGCGCATTGCTGGGGGAGTCCATGAGCTTTGTACTTGGCATTGATATTGGCACGAGCTTTTCCGCTGCGGCGGTCGCGCGCTTCGACGGTTCAGGCCAGTCCGCGCCGCAGGTGCTGAACCTGGGCGTACGCGGCGGGGCGGTGCCATCGGTGATCTTCCTCGGCGAGGACGGCCAGGTCCTGGTGGGCGAAGCAGCCGAACGTCGCGGAACAACCCATCCGGACCGGTTGGTACGTGAATTCAAGCGGCGTGTGGGCGATGCCGTTCCCATCGTCGTCGGCGACCTGTCCGTGGCACCCGAGGATATCGTCGCCACCATGGCACGTTGGGTGGTAGACCGTGCCCAGGAACGCGAGGGGGAACCGCCTGCCGCCATCGCTATTGCGCATCCGGCCAGCTGGGGCGGCTATAAAAGGGACCTGATCCGGCAAGCCCTGGCAGGCGTGGGACTTTCAGACGTCACGCTGGTCAGCGAACCGGAGGCTGCGGCGGTCCACTACGCCTCCCAGGAACGGGTCGATGAAGGCAGCACCATCGCCGTCTACGATCTCGGCGGCGGGACCTTCGACGCGGCCGTGCTTCAGAAAAGCAATGCGGAGACATTCCGTACGTTGGGGCGTCCCGAGGGACTTGAACGCCTTGGCGGCGCCGATTTCGACGACGCTGTCTTCTGCCACGTTGCTTCCTGCGCGGCGGACGCTCTGGCCGGTCTCGATATCACCGACCCAGGGGTGCTGATGGCGCTCGCGCGGCTCCGCCGGGAATGCACGGAGGCGAAGGAAGCCCTTTCCACGGATTCGGAGGCCTCCATCCCGGTACTTCTGCCGGGCGGCCAAAGCCAGATACGTTTGGTGCGCTCGGAGTTCGAAGCGATGATCGACGACGGCGTGCAGCAGACCATTGTGGCGCTCAAGCGTGCGATGCAGGCGGCAGACACCGATGCCGAAGACTTGAGCGCCATCCTCCTGATCGGCGGTTCTTCGCGCATCCCGCTCGTGGCCCAGCTGCTCTCGGCGGAGTTCAACCGCCCGATCGCTATCGACGCCGATCCCAAGGCTTCCATCTCGCTGGGCGCGGCGTTCTCGGCTGCGGCCATGCTGGCTCCGGCGGCTGCCGGAGCGCAGACTGCTCCGGACAGCCCGGCCGAGCCCGAGGAAGTAACCGCAGGCAAAGCGGCCGCGTGGCAAACAACTGGCCACAGTCACGGTTTCGGGACTGGCACCGGGACGGGTGCGCCAGTGGCGTCCGTCAAACCGGCGCACCCGCGGACCGGCGCCCGGATGACGGCGGTAGCGGCAACCGTCGCTACGCTCACCATTCTGACGGCCACAGCGGCCCAGAGTCCGGCGGAGATGAATTCGTTGGCGGCCGGGGCAGCGGGGACGCAGGCTCCGGAAGAGGAAGGCGGAGCGGGGACGGCTCCACCCGATGGCGCTGCCGGACCACAGGGATCAGGCGCGGGGGGACCGGCAGGAATGCCGGTCTTGGACGGCAGCGGCGGGGCTCCGATCACTGATAACTGGCAGGCGGTGGACGCCGACGCCGATCCGGTCACCGGGACGGCGCCCGCGGACGGGGCCTCGGGAGCAGTGAATAATGACGGCGGCACAGCCACAACGCCGAAGGGCTCCACTTCAGGCACAAACGCAGCCCGCCCGGACTTGCCGTCGAGCGCACCGAAGCCGACGACCAAGGGAACGAGCCCTTCAGCACCCGCGCCAGCCGCCGAACCGAACCAGTCCGCTTCGGAACCCGCCGACCCCGCACCGGCGCCGCCGGCAACCGGTCCCGCTCCGACGACGCCGGCCCAACCTCCGGCCACACAGCCGCCGACCACAGCCGAGCCGCCCGTGACGCCAGCTCCTGACGTCCCGCAGACCCCGGTGCCCGAACCACCCGCCCCTGAACCGACGGCTCCCGCCGCTGACCCGCCGGCCCCTGCACCTCCTGAACCTGCGCCTCCTGAACCCGCACCACCGGCGTCCACTGCGACCGAACCAGCAGCTGACCCGGTGCCGCCCGCGCCCGCTCCGGAGGCGCCCTCGACTGCGCCTGTTCCTGCGCCGGAGGGGTGACACGGTGGAGACAAGTCTTGCGGGCATCGGATCGCGCCCGCTTCGCCCTTCTGTTGCTGCCTCTTTTTTGGCCGAGGTAGCGGCCGCCCCGGAATCGCGGCTGCTGGCCGGTATCGTCGGTGCCGGCGGAACCGGGAAAACCGTCCTGCTGGACGACCTTGAGGCACAGTACCGAGCCATGGGACTCCATGTTCTGCGCAATTGCGTGGACCTCAGCCCCACGGATCTCGATCTCTGCAGGGTCAATGCACGTGGCGCGGTACTGGTCGATGATGCCCATGAGTTCAGCGATTCCGCCTTGGCCCAGCTCGGTTCGCTGATCGAGGAGCGGGACGTGAACCTGGTGGTGGCGTACCGGCCCTGGCCGCAGCCGGCCGCTTTGCGGCGTCTGTCAGCCACCTTGGAGCAGCACCACGCACCCGTGATCCTCGGTCCGCTGTCGAGCGAGGAAATCCGCGCGCGGGCTGCGGAAGTGCTCGAGGCTGCCCCCACGACGTCGCTCGTGGACAAGCTGGCGGAGGCTACCGCCGGCATGCCTTGGCTGGTGCATCTGGTTATGGAAGCGATCGGCCAGCATGGCAGCAGTGTCTTGTCTGAGCCGCACCGTTCACGCGGTCTGATGGACCAGCTTGGCTATGAGCTCGACAAGATCGACGGCGGGCTGTCCGACCTGCTGCTTGCCCTGAGCGTCGGTTTCGACCTCGCCGGGCAAATTCCGCCAGCTCTGGACCAGGCCGGGGAAAGTCTCGACCACCTGGTCACCAGGGCGCGGGCAGCGGGTTTGCTGCGCGCCGACGGCAAGCTGGTCCCACTGGTGCGCCAAGCCGTGCTGGCTGTGACGCCACCGTACCGGGTCCACGAGGCGCAGCGGGCTCTGGTGGATGCCTTTGCCGCAGAGGGACGTTCACTCGGCGAGGTCGCCCGCGGGCTGGCGCGGGGCGGATTGAGAGACCCGCGGATCGCCCATGCCTTGGAGCGCGAGGGCGACAACGTGCTGGCCGGGCAGCCTGCGCTCGCCTCTGCCCTCTATGACGAAGCGGGAGCCGCCGGCTCCGATGAACTTGCCACCGCGGCCCGCCGGGCACAGGCCGCCTCTGCCGTCGGCGATCTTGACGGCGCCGGCCGGATTCTGGATAACCTGCTCTCAAGCCAAGACGCACCCGACCTCGTCCGCGGCGTGGACGTAGCCGCCGCCACCTGGGCACAGCGGGGCATGCTGGCACGCAGCGCGGAAGTTTACCGGTGGCTGGGAGCGGACAGGGCAGGGCCCTCGGCTGCACTCGCCGCCGTCGCGATGATCGGCACCGGCGACCGCGACGGCGCCGAAACCATGCTCAAGTCGTGCGGACCAAGCGGTTCGCCCACGCTCGCCGCTGTCGCCGTCGGACTTATGGGGGAAGGGATCAGCGCGTCCATTGCGGCGCAGCCGGACCGCGCCCTGCCCGCGCTGATCCGGGCTTCGGACATGATGACGGCGTCCGGCAGCAGCATTCCGCTCCCGGACGTCCCGGCGGCGCTGGCTGCGCTGGTAGCGCTGCACAGCGGCGAACTGGCCGTGGCCGACTCTGTTTTGGACGATGCCTTGGCCGGAGAGCAGGCCGGTCCGGCGGCGCGTCCCAGGCTGTTGCTGCTGCGAGCTTGGACCGCCATGCAGCTTGACCGTCCGGACCGGGTTCGTGCGGCCATCGCCGAGGCCGCTGCCTGCGAGGGCGGACTCACACCCCGCGACGAACTGCTGTTCGACGCATTGGAAGTAGGCCTGGCCCGCCGTACCGATGACACCGCTGCCCTCGTCCACGCCTGGCAGCGCGCCCGCGAGCGTATCCTGCATGTCTCGGTGGACCTTTACAGCCTGCTGCCGTTCGGCGAACTGGCCGTCGCGGCAGCGCGGCTGCGCGATTCGGCCCGGCTGGCGCCGCAGCTCGCCGAGGCTTGGGCTGTGCTGGAGCGTCTCGGGGATCCTCCGCTGTGGTCGATTCCGCTGCGCTGGCACGCTGTCCAGGCCGCGATCTTGGCGGAGCGGCCGTCGGACCTTGCTCCCCATGCCTCGGCGCTGGTCCGTGCCTCCGGGAATAACCATCTGGCCTCCGTACTGGCGGCCGCCGGACGGTCCTGGGTAGCGGTCCTTTCCGGCCATATCGACGTCGACGCGGTCGAAGCTGCGGCACGCGCTCTGGCCGCGGTCGGGCTGACCTGGGACGGCTCTCGGTTAGCCGGCCATGCCGCCCCCCGCGCCGACGAGCGCAAGGACATGGCCAGGCTGCTCGCCTGCGCCCGGGATCTTCATCCCGGATCCGTGGTCTCGGTCAGCGCGGAGACCGAGCCCGTTCCCACGTTGCCGGCGGTCCGGCCCGCCGGTCGGCCGTCGGCAGGGCAGCCGGCTGGTGCCGCCTCGGAGGTCCTGAGTGGCCGCGAGCGTGAGGTGGCTCGGCTGGTGCTGGAAGGCAAGACATACCGTGAAATCGGCGCCGCGATCTTCATTTCGCCCCGCACTGCCGAGCACCATATCGCCAGGATCCGCCGCCGGTTAGGGGCAGCCACCCGCTCGGAGCTGTTGGCGCAACTGCGGCTGCTCCTCGGCGAGGAAGCGTCCGGTCCTCCCTAATGCTGGGGGACGTCCAAACCCCTATAGGGGGCAACCGCAACGGGGGAGATAACCCCGATGCAGGCCCTTCCACCCCGGACCTACGTTTGATGCAAGCCAGGCAACCAGCTCGGCGGATCCAAGTTCACACACCTTTTCAGATTGAGGGAATACCATGCCTACACTTGCGAGCACCCTTCTTGAATTCATTATGAACCTGCTCCGGGACCCCGATGCGGCCCACGCCTTCCGGGAGGATCCCGAGCGGGAGCTGGAGCACGCCGGCCTCAGCGACGTCTGCTCGGACGACGTTGACGCCGTTATGCCGGTAGTCCTGGACTTTGCCCCGGTTGGCGTCGGCGCCTCCTTCGACCGCGAGTACAACACCGGGGACAACTCCTCGCGGATTGACCACAACAATCCGGACAGCGACGGGGGAAACAACAACGACGGCGGCGGTGGCGGCCGTGATTGGAACAACGACAACGACAACGACAACCACCGTCCGGACCGGGATAACGACGACGACCACGGCCATCACCGGGACGACGATGACGACCACGGCCACGCCGTCCAGCAGTTGACCCACATCGTCAACGAGTATTCCTACACCTCCACGGTGGACGACCGGGACACCATCAACGACCAGTCCGTGAACCAGAACATCTGGGCCGACGGCGACGTCAACCAGTGGTTCGACAACGACGCCGTCATCGCCTCCGGTGACGACTCCGTGGCTGCCGGCGACGACGCGAACGTGGCCAACGGCGATGATTCCATCGCTGCGGGCGGAGATGTTAAGCAGGACAACTCCGAGGACAACTCCACCAACGTCGATGTCGAGGCCGATGGTGACGCCGACGTCGAAATCGGCAGCGAGGACACCACGATCATCGGCTCGTTCAACGAGGACAACGACGGCGTCGACGGCGACGACAACGAAATCGGCAACGAGGACAACGACGGCATCGACGGCAACGACAACGAAATCGGCAACGAGGACAACGACGGCATCGATGGCAACAACAACCATGTTGATGTCGACAAGACCGATGTCAATGTCGAGATCGAGGACTCCTTCCAGGACAACGACGGCATTGACGGCAACCACAACATCGTTGGCAACGAGGATTCCTTCCAGGACAACGACGGCATCGATGGCAACCACAACGATGTCGGCAACGAAGAGACCCATCTCGACAACGTCGGTAACGAAACCAACACCGAGATCAAGTTCGAGGACAACGACGGCATCGACGGCAACAACAACGACGTCGGCAACGAGGAAACGCACCTGAACGATGTCGGCAACGAGGAAACGCACCTGAACGATGTCGGCAACGAATTCGACCTCGAAGCCGAATTCACCAACATCGAAGACAACGTCGTCGTTACGGACAACGATGACAATGAGATCGAGAAAGGCAGCGCGCTCGTCGAAGACTGATCATCGGCTCGAAATTCACGGCTCACAGCCGGCCCGGCAGGAAGGGGGACCTGCCGGGCGGGTCTGTGCATTAGGCCGTCCGCACACAGGAGGAGACAGGTATGGCAGAGCTGGTCAAGCTCGTGGAGCAAAGCATCGCCTTGGCAGCGGACGCCGATCGGGCGGATCTGCGCCGCAGGCTGGAGCAAACCCGCCAGCGGGTGCTGGATCCGAATGTCCGTGTGATCGTTGTCGGCGAGTTCAAGCAGGGCAAGAGCAGGCTGATTAACGCACTCGTCAACGCCCCCATCTGCCCGGTCGACGACGATATTGCCACCTCCGTGCCGACCGTGGTCCGGTACGGGGACCCGGCCTCCGCCACCATCATGGTCCCCCGCGAGGGCAGCCAGGACGGCGACGGTGAACCCGAACTCGAGCGCCGCCAGGTGCCCATCGAGGACCTGGCCGGCTACGTGTCCGAGAACGGCAACCCCGGCAACCGCCGGCGCCTTGCCGCCGCTGAGGTTTCCCTGCCGCGGAAACTTCTCTCCGGCGGTCTGACCCTGGTGGACTCCCCCGGGGTAGGCGGCCTGAATTCAACCCATTCCTTCACAACCCTGACCGCGTTGCCGACGGCGGACGCCGTGCTGCTGGTCTCCGACGCCTCGCAGGAGTACACCGAGCCGGAGATCCGGTTCCTGCGACAAGCCATGCGAATCTGCCCAAACGTGGCTTGCGTACTCTCCAAAACTGACCTGTACCCGCAGTGGCGGCAGGTCGCGGAACTGGACCGGGGCCACCTGGATAATGTCGGCCCGGACATCCCGCTGCTGCCCGTCTCCTCCGAACTGCGCCTGTATGGTGCCCGGCATAACGACAGTGAACTCAACACCGAGTCCGGCTTTCCCGCGCTCGTGACCTATCTGCGCCAGGAAGTCCTTGGCCAGGCCGAACGGCTCCAGCGCCGCTCCGTCGCACACGACCTGCTCTCCAGCACCGAACACCTGCGCCTGTCGCTGCAATCCGAACTTAGCGCGCTTCAAAACCCGGAAGGCACTCCGCAGATGATCGCCGAGCTGGAAGCGGCCAAGGAACGCGCCGACGTGCAGCGCCAGCGTTCCGCGCGCTGGCAGACAACACTCAACGACGGCGTCAGCGACCTCATCGCCGATATGGAACATGACCTGCGCGATCGACTGCGCAGTATACAGCGCGACGCCGAACAGGCCATCGATGCAGCAGACCCGGGACGGGTCTGGGAAAAGTTCACCGAGTGGCTGGAACAACGCGTAGCCTCCGCCGTCTCGGACACCTTCGTCTGGACCAACGAACGCGCGCAATGGCTCTCCGGACAGGTCGCCGAACACTTCGCCCACGACGAAGTACCCCTGCCGGTCCTCCAGGTCGATGGCACCGACGACGTGCTCGACCCGGTCGTTCCCGTACCGACGCTGGACCCCGGCAGGCTCGGACCGATGCAGAAAATCCTCATCGGTATGCGCGGTTCCTACGGCGGCGTGCTCATGTTCGGCCTGCTCACCGGCATCATCGGCATGTCGCTGATCAACCCGCTCTCCGTCGGCGCTGGCCTGCTGCTCGGCGGCAAAGCCTACCGCGAAGACAAGGAAGCCCGGCTCAAACGCCGCCAAAATGAAGCGAAGACGCTGGTGCGCCGGCAAATCGACGAAGTCGTCTTCCAAGTCGGCAAACAGCTCAAGGACCGGCTTCGGCTGGTCCAGCGCGGCACGCGGGACCACTTCACCGAAATCGCCGAGGAACACCACCGCTCCCTGTCGGACTCCGTGCTTGCCGCGCAAAAAGCCGCGGCCAGCTACACGCTCGAACGCGAACAGCGTATCCGGGACATCAAGGCCGCGCTCAAGCGCGTCGAGGCGCTGCGCCAACAGGCACAGGCGCTGGAGGCCAAGCCCGTCCCGGCCGGACGCGCATGAGCGGCACCGGCAACACCGACGTGACGGAGCTCGTCCAGGAAGCCCTCCGGGCCTACAACGACGACCCGGCAGCCCGCGGTGCCCTGGAGGGTTATGCCCGACGGTTGGACGAGCCGCTGCGCGTGGCCGTGGCCGGCATGGTGAAGGCCGGCAAATCCACCCTGCTCAACGCCGTCATCGGAGAAGAGATCGCCCCCACCGACGCCGGTGAATGCACAAAGGTGGTGACGTGGTACCGCTACCGGGACACACCGCGGATCACCCTGCACCCCGTCGACGGGCAACCTCGGGGGCTGCCGGTCAAACGCGCCGGAGGCAGGCTGGTCTTCGACCTGGGCGCTACCCGCGCGGAGGAGGTTGACCGGCTGGTGGTGGATTGGCCCGCGAAGAGCCTGCGCGATCTCACCCTGATCGACACTCCGGGCATCGCTTCACTCTCCGGCGACGTCTCCGCCCGCTCCACGAACTTCCTCATGCCCCGGGACGCTCCCTCCGAAGCGGACGCCGTCGTCTACCTGATGCGGCACCTGCACGCCACCGACCTGAAGTTCCTGGAGGCCTTCAAGGACACTGCAGCAGGCCAATCGGGGACGGTCAACGCGCTCGCGGTGCTGTCCCGTGCAGATGAAATCGGCGCCGGACGGATCGACTCGCTGCTTTCGGCGGGCGAGATCGCTGAGCGCTACCGGCGTGACGGCACGCTGCGGTCGCTGGCCCTGGGCGTCGTTCCTATCGCCGGGCTGCTGGCCCAAAGTGCTCGCACCCTACGCCAAGCAGAGTTCACTGCATTGCTGGAACTGGCCAAGCTGGGCCGGGCGGAACGCGAACGCATGCTGCTCTCCGCTGACAGGTTTTCCCGTCCCACCGAAGGACTGAAAGCCGACCCCGAGGTCCGGGCGGCTCTGTTGGAACGCTTCGGCCTGTTCGGGATCCGGATGTCCACGGCTCTCATCCGGGGCGGCATCAGCGAGCCGACGGCGCTGGCCCACGCGCTCGCGCGCCGCAGCGGACTGGACGACCTGCTGGGCCTGATGTCCGGCCAGTTCCAGGCTCGCGCCGCGCAGCTCAAGGCGCGGACCGCCTTGGCCGGGGTGGAGGCCCTTCTCCGTGAGCGGCCCCGGGCCGGAACGGAGCGGGTGGCAGCATTGCTCGAACGGATCCAGGCCGGTGCCCATGAATTCCGGGAGCTGCGGCTGCTGGCTACCGCGCGGACAACGGGCCTCGACCTGCCCAAGGAGCTGGCGGCAGAGGCCGAACGCCTGATCGGCGGCCGGGGGATGCTGCCGGCGCTCCGGCTCGGCCTGCCCGAGGACATGCCAGCGGAGGCGCTGCGGGCCGAAGCCCTGGCCAGCCTGCGCCGCTGGCGCACACTGGCCGAGAACCCGATGACCGACCGCACTGCCGTGGAAGCTTGCCATATTGTGGTCCGCAGCTGCGAGGCGGTCCTTGCCGGGATGCCGGATGCCTCAGCCCCGCGGCCTACCGTACGTCTCGTGCTTGGCGCGGAACCAAGCGTCGGCGCCGGGCAGCAGGCTGACCAGCAGCGCCGCACAGGCTAGCACCACCTGCGCTATCAGCGCCCAGCGGAGGTACATTTCGCCCTCGCCCGGAGCCACCAGGAAAGCGTCCGCCAGGACCGCTGCTCCACCGTGGAGCAGTATGACCACCAGCTGGACCCACCGGATCCCGCCGCGCCGGCGCATCAGCGCGCGCAGCAGGAGTGCCTCGACCACAATGATGAGTGCCAGGGCTCCCAGGCTGCCCCAGTGCACTAGGGCAGCCGCTGCATCGACCGTCGCTTCGTCCTGGGCAGGGTCAACCTCGGTCACGATCTCGCGGAGCCGCTCCAACCGGTCGTCGCGGGATAGGTAGGCAAAGGCGATGGCCACCCCGCCAAGCAGGAAGCTCACCAGCCACAGGGATCTCGCCGCCTTCACCATGCCGGTAGGAGGCAGTGCCTGCCCTATGGGCGGCGGGGTCCGGTCGGACAATTGCGGTCTCGGCGGCCGTCCCGGCAGCGAGGCGCCAGCTTGGGCCGGCCGGGCGGCGTCTGTCCGTCCGCCGGCAGCGGCAGGATCGTTGGTTCCCCCATCTTGAGCCATGCTCGTAATCTAGTGGCGGCCGCCACTCCTCGTCCACCTTTTCCCGCCCTTCATTCCGGGTTTACCCTGTGTTGGCGTGCCGGATGCAACCAGGGCCCAGCATCGGTCCAGGGGGATATTGACCACCAGGATGAAGGAAGTTCAATTCGTATGGCATCACGCATCACCACGCTTCTGACCGGGTCAGCCGCGGCCACCGCCGTCGGGCTGTCTCTGCTCGCAGCGCCTGCCGCCGTTGCCCAGCAGACCGGGCCGCAGACCGCGCCGCAGACTGGAACAGCAGGCTCCGCCGCGCAGGACACCGCGGCCAGCAGCCAGGCCGAAGCTCCGCTGCTCATCGGGCACCGCGGCGCCGCCGGCACGGCACCGGAGAATACCGTTGCCGCGTTCAAGGACGGCCGGGCCTCCGGTGCAGACTTCTTCGAGATCGACGTCCAGCTCAGCGCCGACGGAGTTCCGTTCCTCTTCCACGATGACACTCCGGCCCGCACCACCAACGTCGAGGGCGTCTTCCCGGACCGCGCAAACGATCCGATCACGTCCTTCACCTGGGCGGAGCTGCAGCAGCTCGACGCTGGCGCCTACTTCGGCGAGGAATTCGCCGGCGAGCGCATCCCGCATCTGGACGATGCCGCCAGGGTCGCCACCACCGAGACCGGCGTCTACATCGAGATCAAGTCCCCGAAGAACTCGCCGGGCATCGAGCAGCTGGTCGCCGATGAGCTGCGCACCGATAAGAAGTGGCAGAAATTGGTAGCCGCGGACAAGATCCAGGTGCTCAGCTTCGACGAGGCCTCCAACCGGATCTTCGCCTCCATCGCCCCGGAGATCGAGCTGCAGCAGCTCTCCAGCACCGTTCCCGGACCGGAAACCCTGGCCCAGTGGGCCGATTTCGCCGATTCCGTGGGCACCAACTACCGCACGCTGAACGCGCAGAACGTCGCCGACGTCAAGGCCGCCGGTCTGGTTATCGGCGTCTACACCGCCAATTCCCCGGAGGCCGTCCAGCACTCCATCGACCTTGGCGTCGACGCAGTCACCGGGGACTTCCCGATCCAGACCGCCCGCTACCTCGACGGCGGGAAGCCCTTCCCCTCGGCGAACGGCGTCGAAATCGTGGACTCGGTCAACAACCCGGCCGGCAGCGACGTCCAGGCGGAAACCGGCGAGCACGTGCTCCTGCGTAACACCACCGGACGCAGCATCGATGTCAGCGGCAGCATCATCCGTGACGCGGCCAACAACATCCTCGCCATCGGCGACGGCTACGTCCTGGCCCCGGGCGCCGAGCTGCGCGTCTACACCGGCCCCGGCACCAACACCGCGGAGAGCTTCTACAACAATGGCACCGCCTCGGTGCTGAACAACGGCGGCGACTCCGTGGCGCTGTGGACCCCGCAGGGCCAGCTGCAGGACGTTTTCGCCAACTGAAGAACCTAACTACGTACGACGGCGGCACTCAAGGTGGGAAGGAAATCTCACCGGGAGGGCCGCCGTCGTTGTTCTGGATCGTGTTCAGCAACAACCGCCGCCGCAGCAGCTTCCGTCACAGCCAGGGTCATCGCAGCAGGGGCACGCCTTCTGGGTGTGCATCAAGGTTCACCTCCTTTCTGCTTTCCGGACCGGGCGGACACCACGTGCCAGGGGCCGGATCCGGGCAATCTGTGCCGTGCAGCTGGTCGGCCATGGCCTGCAGATCGGAGCGCAACCGGGTGAGGCGGTCCAGCTCCCTGTCCAGCTCGCCGATCCGCCGGCGGAGCAATGACTCTGCCGGTTCACAGGGGCACCGGCCAGTGTCCCGGACGTCGAGCAGATCGGCTATCTCTGCCAACCGCAGGCCCAGCCGCTGGCAACCTTGGATAAACTGCACGCGGTCCGCGGCGCTGGGCGGATACAACCGGTAGCCCGCGGGGGACCGGTCCGGCGGCGGAAGCAAGCCCGCGCGCTCGTAGTAGCGGAGCGCATCGGTGGAGACGCCGACAGCCTTGGCCAACTCGCCAACTTTCAGCGCGTGAGGCGCCTGTAAGCCAGTCATGGCTTCAGCTTAAACCTTGGAGCCCACTCCAAGGTCAACAAAAAACCCCGTTCCTGCCCACGGCTTTTGTCCGGTTATTTTCCCGCGCCCGTCCACTCCAGCAGCCGCTCCAAAGGCCATGTATTAATGATCCGTTCCGCCGGGACACCGTTCCGCGCGGCGCGCTCAGCCCCGTACTGGAGGAAGTCGAGCTGGCCGGGCGCGTGGGCGTCGCTGTCAATGCTGAACAGGCAGCCGGCGTCCAGGGCAAGCTGGATCAGGTTGTCCGGCGGATCCTGCCGCTCGGGCCGCGAATTGATCTCGACGGCGACATCGTGTTCGGCGCAGGCGGCAAACACCCGCTCGGCGTCGAACTCCGATTCCGGGCGGGTGCCCCTCGACCCTTTGACCAGGCGGCCCGTGCAGTGGCCCAGCACATTGGTATGGGGATCGGTGACGCCGCCCAGCATTCTCTTGGTCATAGTGCGCTTATCGGAGCGGAGTTTTGAATGCACGCTGGCCACCACAACGTCCAGCTGCTGCAGCATGGTGGGAGTTTGGTCCAGCGTGCCGTTTTCGAGGATGTCGACCTCGATCCCGGCCAGCAGGCGGAAGCCGTCGGCTGCATCGTTGATCTCCGCGACTACGTCCAACTGCTCGGTAAGCCGCTTGGCACTTAGCCCGTTGGCGATCTTCAGATTGGGGGAGTGGTCGGTCAGCGCCAGGTAGTCCCGTCCCAGCATCCGGGCTGTGTCCGCCATGGTCTCGATGGGGGACCCGCCGTCGGACCAGTTGCTGTGGCTGTGCAGATCGCCGCGGAGTGCCGAGCTCAATTCCGCCCCGCCTTCGGCCAGCGGTTTGGCCGAACGTTCCCGCAGCTTCGCAAGGTAATCGGGCACCCCGCCGTCGACCGCCTGGCTGATGACCTCGAACGTTCTGCTGCCGATCCCCTTCATGTTCTTGAGCCGGCCGTCACGCGCCCGGGCCGCGAGCTCCTCGGGCTCCAGGCTGCGAATGGCGGTGGCGGCCTTGCGGAAAGCCTGCACCTTGAAGCTGGGAGCAAGCTCGCGTTCGAGCCAGAAAGCAATCTCATTGAGTGCGGCGACAGCATCCATGGCTCCATCTTCCACCAAGGAGCACCGCCGCGCCGCTCCAGAGGAAAATCTCCCATCGGCACTTGGACCGCGGGCCGTTCAAATGGTGATAGCAACCTTTCCGCGGACCTTGCCGTCCTCAAGGTAACGCAACGCGTCGGGGACCTCGGCCAAAGGGAAGGTCTTGTCGATACCGGGCTTGAGCTTCCCTGCCTCGATGAGCCCGGTCAGCTCTTCGAGGTCGACGGAGCGTACCTTGCCGATAAACATGGTCAACCGCTGGCCGACGAAGGGCGACAGGAGCAGGGCCCCCAGTTGCCGGTTCATGCCGCCCGTCAGGTTTCCGCCTTCTTCCCCGCCGGTGATGACGGCGGTTCCGGCCGGGGTCAGCGCACGGCGCAGCCGGGTGAGCGAGGGGTTCCCTGCGATGTCGAGGATCAGATCGTAGCGGCTGGCGCCGTCGGCAAAGTCTTCGCGGGTGTAATCGATGACGCGATCGGCACCCAGGGAACGAACGACGTCGAGCTTTGCGGTACTCGCCACGCCGGTGACGTGCGCCCCGAAGGCCTTGGCCAGCTGAACCGCGAAGGATCCCACCCCGCCGGACGCACCGATGACCAGCACTTTCTGCCCCGGCTCGATCCTGCCGGCGTCGCGCAGGCCCTGCAATGCGGTGACCGCTGATACCGGAACGGCGGCGGCCTGCTCGAAAGTGAGGTTTGCCGGCTTGATGGCCAGTTGGTCCTCGCGGGCCACTGCGTATTCGGCAAAGGAGCCGCGGCCGCTTCCGAACACTTCGTCGCCGACGGCGAACCTGGCAACTGACGGTCCGGCTGCAACCACGATGCCCGCGAGGTCCATACCCGGTATTGGGTTTTTGGGTTTGCGAAGCCCGAAGGCCAGCCGGGCCAGGTAGGGCAGTCCCCTTGTCAGGTGCCAGACGCCGCGGTCCAGCCCGGCCGCCCGCACCCGGACAAGTACTTCGTGCTCCGCGGTAACGGGGCGTGGAACCTGCGCAAGGTGCAGGACTTCCGCGGAGCCGTAAACGTCCTGCGCGATGGCCCGCATGGCGGTTTCCCCCTTCGCCGGGCTGTTCTTCAGGGTTCCCTTATCCACATGCTCTGCACGAGATGCCATGGCCGTTTCCTTTACTCATGAAGTGCGGCAAAGATGCCGTACTAAGTACGACGAGAGTATCGTACAGTGTACGAAAATGCGATAGGCTTAACTGAATGCTTCAAGAAACAATTGGAACAGGCGAGGAACGCTCTCCTTTAAGCAGGGAGCGGGTACTGCGCGGAGCCATCGCCATCGCCGACGAAAAGGGCCTCGCGGCACTCACCATGCGTTCGCTGGCGCAGGAACTCGGAGCCAAGCCGATGTCGCTCTACCATTACGTGGCGAACAAGGACGAGATGCTCGATGGCGTTGTGGACCTCGTCTTCAGCGAGATCGAGCTGCCGTCTTCTGCGGGGGACTGGCGAGCCGAGCTACGGCGCCGGGCGGATTCGGCGCGGCAGGCACTGCAGCGGCACCCGTGGGCAACCGCCCTGATGGAGTCACGCACTACGCCGGGGCCGGCCACCCTGCGGCATCACGACGCCATCCTCGGCACGCTGCGGGCGGCGGGCTTCTCCGTAAAGATGGCCGCCCACGCCTACTCCCTGCTCGACGCGTATGTCTACGGTTCCGTGCTGCAGGAAGCCGCGCTGCCTTTCAGCGGGCCGGATACCGTTGCCGGCGTCGCCGAACCGATAGTGCAGCTCTTTGCCGAGGGCGAGTACCCCCACCTCATGGAAATGGCGACTGAACACGTGCTGAAACCTGGTTACGACTTCGGCGATGAATTCGAGTTCGGGCTCAACATGATCCTGGACGCGCTCGCGGCAGCCCTCCCCGGGAACCCTTCCTGATTTCCCGGACCGGTGCCCGCTATCCACGACGGCGGATAACGGGCTTCGGCTAGACGGCCGGGCAGAGTCGGCTGAGCCGCGCCGGGTCGGCGAGCACATCTATCGCCACGATCTTTCCGTTCCTGACAGTGAATGCCATGACTGAAACCGCCTGCTTGCGCGGAACCATCACGGCTCCAGCGCTCCCGTTGACCAGCGCCGGTCGCACGAATGGGGCGAGCTGCTGGTAAGTAACCGCTTGTCCGGCCACGTTCGAGGCGCCGCGCAGGACCGTGGTGGCAGCGCGACGGGTGAGTCCGCCGTCGGAACGAAGAACGACGTCGGGATCCAGCACCGCGACGAGCGCAGCGAAATCTCCGTTGCGCGAGGCTGCGAAAAAAGCATCCATCGCTTCGTGCTGGCGTACTGGGTCGGCATCGGGGATTTGGGATTCCTGCTCCACCAGGCGGCGGGCGCGGCTGGCGAGTTGCCGGGCGCTGCCGGTGAGGTGTCGACAACCTCGGCAATCTCGTCGAACGGAACGCTGAACATGTCGTGCAGGACGAAAGCCAGCCGTTGGGCAGGAGTCAAGGCGTCCAGCACAATCAGCAGCGCGAGCCCGATGGAGTCGGCCAGCAGACTCTCCTGCTCAGGATCAGCCCCCTCGACGCGGCTCACCACCGGATCCGGCATGTGCAGCCCGAACGGCTGTTCCCGGCGTGTGTTGCGGGAACGCAGCAGGTTCAGGCAGACCCGTCCGAGCACGGTTGTCAGCCAGGCGCCAAGGTTTTCGACACTTTTGGAATCCGTGCCGCTGAGCCGCAGCCAGGTCTCCTGGACAGCGTCGTCGGTCTCACTGAGCGAACCGAGCATCCGGTACGCCATGGCCCGGAGCCGGGCCCGGTGCGGCTCGAACTGCTCGGCCAGCTGTTCAAGATCGTCCATCTGTCACATTCTCCCGCCCGGAAGGGTCATAACAGTGAACCACGATAACGAGTAACAATCCTGATAGGGGAACAACAATGCAGCTGCACACCAATCAAGAGCACAGTACGACGACGCCGGTGCTGGTCACCGGCGGAACCGGGACGCTGGGGCGGCATCTGGTTCCGCGCCTGCAGGAAGCCGGTTGCCGCGTCCGGGTGTTGAGCCGGACCAAGCGCGAGCCGGTGGAGGGCATCGAATTCGTAACCGGGGATTTGGCGACCGGTGAGGGCATCGAAGCGGCGGTGGAAGGAGTGCAAATCATTGTCCACTGTGCCGGCAGCGGCCAAGGGGATGATGAAAAGGCACGCAATCTGGTTCGCGCCGCGGCGGGGGCCAACGTCCGGCATCTTGTGTATATTTCGGTGGTCGGCGCGGATCGCACACCGATCACCAGCGGCGCTGACCGGGCGATGTTCGGCTACGTCGGAGCCAAGCGGACGGCAGAGCTGATCATCGCCAATTCCGGTTTGCCCTACACGACGCTCCGGGCCACCCAGTTCCATGACCTGGTGCTGATGATGGCCCAGGGGATTGCCAAGCTGCCCGTGATACCGGTTCCTGCCGGACTCCGCGTCCAGCCAATCGATGCAGCGGAAGTAGCGGCACGGCTGGCCCAACTGGCCCTTGGCGGGCCGTCCGGCTTGGTACCGGAGATGGGCGGGCCTCAGGTGCACTTGATGGCGGACCTGATCCACAGCTACCTGCAGGCCACCGGCCGTCGCCGCTTGATCATGCCGGTCCCGATGCCGGGCGGGGCAGCACGGGCGTTCAGGAACGGCGCCAACCTGACGCCCGAACAGGCGGTAGGCCGCAAGACGTGGGACGACTTTCTGTCGGACCGTTTGGGTCCTGTCCACCATTATGCCTGACGCTCTAGTCAACGCCCGGCGGAGGTTCTACTGTTTTCTTATCTGCTCCATCTTGGCAAAGGAGGGGTGTGGGAAAACCAGCGGCGCCCGAGGGGTGCCTTCCCAGCGGCCCCTCATAATGCGCGGTAGCGGCCGGTTGCGCAACAGGTGTAACCGGCACCGGAATTCCCCCACAAAACATCATGCGGCTATGGGGACGCAACAAACCGGAACCGGTCAACCTTGACGAGTTGCTGGCGGGAGCCCGTCCCGGCCGAACCCCGAAGCGACGCGCCGGGCAGCGGCGCGTCGACCTGTGGCTGGCGAGCGTGGCTGTCGCAGCTTTGGGCGTCGGCATGATCGTGGCACCCGCTGCGGTGGGCTTGTCTGTCGCCGGCAATTCCGTGCTGGACATGTGGGAGGAGCTGCCGACTGACCTGCCGGTGGACCGCCCGCTGCCGCAGCATACGGTGCTGCTGGACAAGGACGGCAAGGAATTTGCCCGCATCTACAGTGAAAACCGGACAGATGTGAAGCTGGACCAGGTGTCCGAGGCGTTCAAGGAAACACTGATCGCAACCGAGGACGCGCGGTTCTATGAGCATCGGGGCGTGGATCCCCTCGGCGTCACCCGCGCGCTGATCAACAATGTGACCAGCGAGAACGTCCAAGGCGCATCCACGATCACGCAGCAGTTGGTCCAGAACATGCTGGTCAACCATGCGCGGGACGAAGTCGAGGAGCAGGTGGCAGTCGGCGTCACCTACAACGCCAAGATCCGCGAAGCCAAATACGCGCTTGCGCTGGAGAAGCAGCTGTCCAAGGACGAGATCCTCACCCAGTACATGAACGCCGTCTACTTCGGCAACGGCGCCTACGGAGTGCAGGCGGCCGCCCGAATCTACTTCAGCACGACGGCGGCGAAGCTGAACCATGTCCAGTCGGCCCTGCTGGTCGGCATGCTCAAGGCACCCGTTGACCTCGACCCCTTTACCAACCCCGAAGGTGCCACGGAACGGCGCAACACCGTGTTGACGGTGCTCGAGCAACGGGGTGTCCTGACCGCCGAAGAGACTCAGGCGGCACTGGACTCGGACCTGGCCGTGAAGCGCGGCGCGGCCCCCTCCAGCTGCGGGGAATCCAAGTACCCCTTCTACTGCGAGGTTGTCCGCGAGGAAATCCTGACGAACAAGGCGTTCGGGAAGACACCCGAGGTCCGTCAGGAACGCTTCCACCTGGGCGGTTTAACGCTAACGACGACGTTGGACCGGAAAGCGGCAGACGCTGCACAGGCTGCGGTCGAGAAAGCACTGGGCAACACCAACCGTGCGGCCCTCGGTACCGCGATCATCGTGCCGGGCAAGGGCCATATCGCGGCCATCGCCCAGAACCGGGACTGGGGCGAGGGCAAGGGCAAGACGGAAGTGATCTACGCCAGAAACGCCTTCCAGGTCGGGTCTGCCATGAAACCCATCATTCTGGCCGAGGCGCTGGACCAAGGCATTCCGACCTCCACCCGGCTACGCGCTGACGGACCCTACCGATCGTCGAAACTCGATAACCCGCGGGGCGGCTATGTCAACTACGGCAACCGCGACTACGGGGTCATCAACGCCTATGAGGCCATCCGCAGCTCGGTGAATGTGTACTTCGTCCGCCTTATTGAACGCGTCGGCGTTATCAACGCGGCCAAGATGGCCGAAACACTGGGCATCACGTCCATCCCGACCGATCAGCTGGTTGGGCGGGAAGCCTCGCTGGCCCTGGGCGCCTACGAAGTGAGCCCGCTGGAGATGGCCAATGCCTACTCCGCATTCATGGGCGGGGGCGTGCTTTGCCAACCGGTGACGGTCATCAGGGCAGTGCGCACCGGCACCAAGGAAGAGCTGCCGGTCCCGGACCCTAACTGCCACCAGGCGATTGATGAGGACATAGCCGATACTGTGGCCGATGTGCTCAAGGAACCGTTCAAGCGAACCGGCACCCTTGGCCCGCGGCTCCGCCCCGAAGGCCGGGAAGCGGGAGCCAAGACGGGCACCACCAACGATTTCGCCGCCAACTGGATCGTGGGCGGCACGCCTCAACTGGTGGCAGCCGTGTGGCTGGGCGACCCGAGGGGTGGCGCACAGTATCCGCTGACCCGAGTTCAGGCCTACGGCAATACCTATCGGGACCTGACCGGTTCGGAAGTGGCTGGCCCGGTCTGGCAAGACACCATGGAAGGCGCGCTCAAGGGCGAGAAGAAAGTTCGGCTACCCGACGGGCCCTGACCGAGTTCAGGGCAACCCGTACTTCCTATTTCCAATCTATATCCCGGCCGGGGGCTTGCGGCAAGCCCCCGGCCCGGCTGCATAATCGGCAAACGCGGGAACTGAGGGAATGGGGATGCACATGTCGATGACCGAGCACGCGGTGGTGATCGCCGGAGGAGGTCCGACAGGGCTGATGCTGGCGGGTGAGTTAGCGTTGGCAGGGGTTGATGTGGCCGTCGTCGAGCGGCGTCCGAGCCAAGACCTTGCCGGCGCCCGCGCAGGTGGCTTGCACTCGCGCACTATTGAAGTCCTGGACCAGCGTGGGATAGCCGATCGATTCCTGTCGGAGGGGCAGGTGGCGCAGGTCGCCGGGTTCGGCGGCACTCATTTAGACATCAGCGACTTCCCCACCCGGCATAACTATGGGCTCGGGCTGTGGCAGATCCACATCGAGCGGATCCTGGCCGGCTGGGTCAACGATTTGGACGTGACAATCTATCGCGGACGCGAGGTGACCGGTTTCGCTCAGTGCGGCACCGGCGTCGACATCAAGTTGGCCGACGGCGGGCAGCTGCGGGCGGAGTACCTCGTTGGCTGCGACGGCGGGCGAAGCCTGGTTCGTAAGGCGGCCGGCATCGAGTTCCCCGGCAGTGATCCGACCGTCAGCAACCTGATCGCCGAGGTCGAGATGGCCGAGGAGCCGGAGCTGGGCATTCGACGCGACGCCCTCGGACTTCATGCCTTGGGCAAGCTGAATTATGAAATTCACGACGGCGAGGTGGTCTTCCTGGATGGCGGGCCTATGCAGGTCATGGTGACTGAAGCAGCTGTCGGAAACACGGCAGAACCCACGTTGAGTGATCTCAGCGAGGCGCTCATCACTGTTTACGGGACGGACTACGGGGTCCACAATCCAACGTGGATCTCCAGGTTCACAGACATGGCCCGGCAGGCCGCAGCCTACCGGGACAGGCGCGTCCTGCTGGCAGGCGATGCCGCGCACGTGCACTCCCCGGACGGCGGACAAGGCCTCAACACGGGCATGCAGGATGCGGTGAATCTGGGGTGGAAGTTGGCTCAGGTCGTCAAGGGAACATCGCCGGTGAGCCTTCTGGATACCTACCACGCCGAGCGGCATCCGGTTGCTGCTCGCGTGCTGCGCAACTCGATGGCGCAAGTCGCGCTCCGCCGCGCTGACGAGCGCACTGCGGCCTTGCGCGACACCGTCGCCGAGCTGCTGAGTATGGACGAACCGCGGAAGCGATTCGGAGCCATGATGTCGGGCCTGGACGTCCGCTATGACCTCGGCGAGGGGCATCCGCTGCTCGGACGCCGTATGCCCGATCTTGACCTGGCCACCGCCGACGGTCCGGTCCGCGTGTTCACCCTGCTGCATCGGGCCAACCCCGTGCTCCTCAACCTCGGCGAGCCCGGGCGCTTCGACATCACGCCTTGGGCAGATCATATCCAACTGGTGGACGCGGAATTTGCCGGTGCGTGGGAGCTTCCAGCAATCGGTGCGGTCACTGCGCCTACTGCGGTGTTGATTCGTCCCGACGGGTACGTGGCTTGGGGTGGGAGAGTCGACTGATCCCGGGCTTCCCGACGCTCTCACCACCTGGTTCGGTGCGACTGCCGTGGCATAGGCACCGAGAAGGGTAGACGAATGAGAGCGCAGAAAGCAGGATGGAGCCATGAGCTCCCACAACGCATTTCTTAAGCACGTATCCATCGCAGCCCAGGAAGCCACCCTGGTAGCGAGATTCGATATAGACGGCAACCTTCCCGGGTCGGGGCCCTATGTGGTCGGCCTCGTGGCTGCCACCCCGGATCATTCCCACCAACGCAGAATGGGAATCGAGTTCATTAACGGCGAAGCTGTCTCGTTCTATTGCTTCAGCCATGACGGCACCGAGGAGAACTTCGACCTCAGCGGTGTGGAGCATTCAGGGAATACTATTACCGGCCACTTCCCCATAAGCACGGTACTGGGACTGGAAAAAGGGCACCTAATGACAGCGTTTAGCGAGGCCGAGGGGCGAGAATATCAGGCCAATGTGCCAGTGGAGGAAGCGCTCTAATAGTGCGGGTCAATCATTGGACAGGGCGCTGCAACGGCTGAAGCCGTATCGGCACTATGGGCGACAGCGCAAGTGCCGTGGCGCACAGCTTGTCCGTGGTCAGCGGTTGTGGACGTAAGGCTCCGTTTGAACTGAACCTGGGCGTTCTGGCTAATGGCGAACGAACTAGTCTTCTCCAAACTGCAAGGGACACTTCAGGGGCGCTTCTTCTTCCTTTTCTTACGGTGGGGTTGGACGCGCTGCGGCCTCGCTGGCGCATCTTCAGCGGCGGTCGACTCCGCCTTATTTTCGCCCGTTTCGTTCCCTGGGTTAGAAAGGGTCGGGAGCCCTTTGGCAGCACGGCGTGCTGCAAGAGCTTTGGCTGCGGGGGATCCAGGGGTCGGCATGCGGCGGATTACGAAGAACTGTTGCGCCATGGTCCAGAGATTGGTGGTGGTCCAGTAGATGAGAACGCCAATTGGGAAGTTGATGCCACCGATGCCAAAGACGACAGGCAGGATATAAAGCATCATCTTTTGCTGGCGCATAAATGGGCTGGCCATGGCTTCTTCCGACATGTTTTTTGCCATAATCTGTTTCTGCGTGATGAATTGCGAACCCGTCATTGCCAGGATCATTACGATGGTCAGGACCGTGACCGCGACGTTCTCGAAGCCGCCGTGCAGCAGTGCCGCCGATAGTGGAGCGCCGAAAATTGTGGACTCTTCGAACTGCTGGACCTGTTCGTGGCTCATCGCCCCGATGCCCTTGCCCTCTTGGGAAGCGGTAGTGACACCGGCGAGCATAGTAAAGAGGGCGAAGAAGAACGGCATTTGAATCAGCATCGGCAAACACGCCGAGAACGGGTTAGTGCCGTGTCTCTTGTAGATGGCCATTTGTTCCTGTGCCCTGGCCTGGCGGGACAGTTGGTCGGTCTTGCCCTTGTATTTGTCCTGCAGCTTTTGCAGGTCAGGTTGGAGCAGTTGCATGCTCCGCTGCGCTTTGATTTGTTTGATGAAGATGGGAATAAGCGCCGCTCTGATCACTAGCACGAGGCCGATGATGGACGCGGTCCAGGTCCAGCCCGAAGCCGCAGGGAGGCCGATGAAGCTTAGTCCTTCATGGAAGCCCAGCATGATGATCGATACGAACCATTTGAAGGGAAACAGGATTGTCTCGAAGAAGTCCATGCAGTATCCCTATTCGTTGGGCCGCAGCGCCGCCTTCTTCATTGGACCAAGCAGCCAGCTACGGATTTGGATTTCCAGTTATTCACGCTGACTGACGGAAGCTTTCATACTGTGAGCCTAGCTCAAGCTGCAATCACCGCTTTCGGAATTCTCGGGCCGCCAATCGCAATCGGGAGACTTTAGGAACTGGCCGTCCAAACCTTTTCCAAGCCTGAGTCCAGACCACAGAGGGGCCGAGTGCAGTGCCCTCTGCCCCTCTGTGGTTAGACCCGAAGGACTCCTTCAGTTATCCATCCGGTCTAGAGTGCCCGCGTGCCTGGGACACCGGTTCGTCCCCGTAACGGCAAACTGACAGCTGGAGTCTGCTCGGCAATCGCAACTGGCTTCGGTGTACCAAGTGACTCCCAGCTTCCCCTCCTTCATCGCGCCACTGGCCCCGGGACGTAAAGGAAGAGCCGTAGGGCCTCCCGGGGCACCGGAACGTCAGCGTTGCACGGGGTCACCGGCTCCAAGTAGCCGCGCGATCGCGGCATGGTCGGGGGCCGCTTCCCAGTCGCCAGGCGCGGTGCAGGCGACCGCACCGCAGGCAGCGGCCGTGCGGAGACGCTCGTCTAGCGAGGCGCCGGCGAGGAGTTCGGCCAGGTATCCAGCGACGAACGCGTCCCCGGCGCCGACCGTGTCGACAGCGTGCACGGGGAATGCCGGCTGTTCCGCGGCGTGGCCATCGGCAAGCGCGTACGCGCCCTCAGCTCCGAGCTTCACGACCGCCTGTGTCGCGCCCAGTTCGATAATTGCCGCGGCCTGCGCGGCCGGCTCGCGCTCACCGGTGAGTAGTTCCGCTTCATCATCGCCGGCGAAGACGACATCGGCGCGGGCCGCGATCTCGCGGTACGCGAAGGCTGCCGTTGCGTGGCTCCACAGCCGCGAGCGGTGATTCACGTCGAACGAGACGATGGTGCCGCCATCGATCGCGGCGTCAATCGCGGCGTCCAGCGCAGCGCGCGGACCAGCACCAAGCGCGGCCGTGATGCCGGTGATGTGCAGGATACGAGCCTCCCGAATGCGGGCGACGTCGAGGTGCTCCGGCACGAGCCGGGAGCCTGCGCTGCCCGCACGGTAGTACGAGACGGCGCTGGAGCCCGCCGCCGGACGCTCCTTCAACATGAGGGCGGTGGGCGCCGTCGGGTCGAGGGTCGTCACGGCGCTGACGCCCTCGGCCCGAAGCTGTCGCTCGATGAGGCGGCCGAGCGCGTCGTCACCGACGCGACCCATCCAGGTCACGGGCACGCCGAGGCGCGCCAGACCAATCGCGACGTTGCTCTCGGCACCGCCGAAGCCCAGATCCATCGTCGGCACGAGCTCGAGCCTGCCGATGCGGGAGGCGACAAGCAGCCCCAGCGACTCGCCGAGTGTGACGACGCTCATCGCACGGCCCCCAGGCCTGCCTCGGCTCGAACCGCGATTGCCTCCCGAGCGGCCTCGGCAACAGCCTCGGTGCCTGCCGCGATACGCGCGGGCGAAGCAATCCACGAGCCGCTCGCCGCGAAGACAGCCGGATGCGTCAGATACTCGCCGAGATTCGCGGTGCTCACTCCTCCGCTGGGCATGAAGAGCACACTTGGAAAGACCGGGGCCAGCGCGTTGACGAGCGCGAGCCCGCCCGCGACGCCGGCGGGGAAGAGCTTGAGCCGGTCAAGGCCGAGGCGGATGCCGCGTTGTATATCGCTCGGCGTCATCACCCCCGGCAGTACCGGAACGCCGGCAGCGAGCGCGGCTTCGACGATTTCCTCGTCGAGACCCGGCGCGACGACGAATGCTGCGCCGACGTCGAGCGCGCGGCGCAATTGCTCGCGATTGAGGACGGTGCCGGCGCCGACAAGCACGTCGCCTCGCGCGGCAATGCGCTCGATCGCCGCCATTCCGTAAGGGTTGCGCAGCGCGACCTCGAGCACCGGCAGGCCGCCGGCGACGAGGCCGTCGGCGAGCACATCGGCGGCCGCGTCGTCGTCGACGGTCGCGAGCGGGACAACACCGCTTAGCTCGAGCGTCATCGGGCCATCCATCCGCCGTCGACCGGCAGCGTGACGCCGGTGACGTAGGCTGCCGACGGGCTGGCGAGGAAGACCGTCGCGCCCTGCAGATCCTCGGCCCTGCCCCAGCGTCCGGCTGGGATCCGATCGAGGATAGCCTGCGAGCGATCCTCGTCGGCGCGCAATGCCGCGGTGTTGTCGGTGGCGATGTAGCCCGGTGCGATCGCGTTGACCGTGACGCCGCGCGCGGACCACTCATTGCTGAGCGCTTTCACCAGGCCGGCAATGCCCGACTTCGCCGCGGTGTACCCCGGCACGGTGATGCCGCCTTGGAAGCTCAATAGGCTCGCAGTAAAGACGATGCGTCCGTAGCCGCGCTCGAGCATTCCGGCCGCAACTGCCTGCGTGAGGACGAACTGGTTGCGCAGGTTTACATCGAGCACCTCGTCCCACCATTCGAGCGGATGCTCGGCCGCAGGCGATCGGCGGATGGTGCCGGCGTTGTTCACCAGGATGTCCGCGCGATCCCGCACGGCTGCTCCGAAGGCGGCGACGGCATCGCGGTCCCGGAAGTCGACGGTATGTCCCTCGAAAGTGCGTCCGAGTTCGCGTACTCGCGCACCGATCGCACCGCCGTCGGCCTCTTGGCTCGCGGATGCCGCAATGATGTCGGCGCCGGCCATTGCGAGCCCCTCAGCCATTGCGAAGCCGATGCCTCTGCGGGCGCCGGTGACCACGGCCGTCGTACCGGTCAGGTCAAATGAGATACTCACGCGCGCACCCCCTGCACGTCGACGAGGATTTTCATTGCGGACGCCGCGAGCAGTGCCTCGAACGCTTCAGAGGCGTCGTCGAGCGGCACGACGCGCGTGATGAGCGCGTCCGCCGGTACCACGCCGGAGGCGAGCAGCTCGATGGCGTGCTCGAAGTCCTCGCGCTCGTAAACGCGGGCGCCAAGCACCTCAAGTTCGCGCCAGAAGATGCGATGGAGATCGACGGGCACCGGTTCGGGGTGAATCGCGACAAATACCACACGGCCGCGTGTGCGAGCGTGCCGAGTGGCATCAAGCGCGGTGCCGCGGGTGCCGGCGACCTCGAACACGACGTCGGCTCCGGCGCCGCCGGTGCGCTCTTCGACGACGGCTGCGAGGTCGCCCTCGATGGGATCGACGACGATGGTGCCCTGCTGTGCCGCGAAGGCGCGGCGGGCGGCGTCCGGCTCAGCCAGGATCACCTCCGCACCCACGGCGCGAGCCACGACGGCGATGAGCTGGCCGATGGGCCCGCCACCGATTACGACGGCGGTCTCGCCCGCCGCGAGCCGCGAGCGCCGCACGTCGTGCACCGCTACTGCGAGCGGCTCGACGAGCGCGGCGTGCTCGAGCGAGACGCCTTCAGGTAGCGGAACCACGAGGGAAGCGGGCACCGTCCACTGCTCCTGCAGCGCGCCGGGGGAGTCGATGCCAACGAAGTCAAGACGCTGGCAGATGTGCTGGTGGCCGGCGCGGCAGGAGGCGCACTCCCCACACCAGCGCAACGGCATCACAGTGACCGGTTGCCCCGGTGTCAGCGAGTCCACGTCAGAGCCGATCGCGCTGATGACGCCGCTCATCTCGTGGCCGATCACTGCCGGCATGTCCACTCGAGTGTCCATGTGGCCTTGCACTATGTGCAGGTCGGTGCCGCAGATTCCGTTGTATGCGACGCGTATGGTGACTTCCCCGGCTGCAGGCGGTTTGGCTTCAACGTCGCCCACCTCGATCCTTTGATCGCCGATGTATCTAGCTGCTCGCAATGCCATCTCTCCTTCTTCGGTCCGCTGTTCATCTAATGGAACCATGTTCCGCTACGAGTTCCGTGTGGCGCAACCGAGTTCTATCTGGTTATAGTAGTCTTCGATCACGCCGGTGGTGCAAATCACATCGATCAAATGACTCGACGAGGAGAAATTTCATGCAGGGAAAAAGGATTCTGGGCGTACTGAGCGCCGCCGTAATCACCACAATGGCACTTGCTTCGTGCTCCGCTTCCGCGGAAGACGGCGGCGGTGAGACTGTCCTCCGCGTTGCTTTCAACCAGGACATCAACCACCCCCAGGCTCAGGCGCTGCTGCAGCTCTCGGATGAGCTCGAGGCCCAGACTGACGGTCGCTATGCGCTGGAGCTCTACGCCGATGAGACGCTCGGCGACCAGGCGGCCACCATAGAGCAGGTGCAGTCGGGCACGATCGACTTCGCCGTCGTCGCCGGCAGCTTGCTCGAGAACTTCGAATCGGACTTCTCGGTCGTGAACCTGCCCTACCTTTACGAGTCGCCCGAGCACCAGATGAGCGTGCTCAACGACCCTGAGGTTGCAGGCGGGCTGTACGACACGCTGCTGGACGACAAGATCAAGGTGCTCTCCGCCTATCACGGTGGTGTCCGCAACGTGTACTCAAGCGTTGGTCCGGTTGAGACGCCCGCCGACCTCTCGGGTCAGAAGATCCGGGTTATCGGTTCGGATACGAACGTCCGCATGATGGGACTCATGGGCGGCGTCGGTTCCCCAATGGCACAGGGCGAGGTCTACACCGCAATCCAGTCAGGCGTGCTTGACGGCGCAGAAAACAACGAGCTTATCTACTCGACGCTTTCGCACGACGAGATTGCGCCCTACTACTCGCGCACCGAACATCTGATGATGCCCGACTACCTGGTCACGAGCCCCACCGTATGGGATGGCATCTCCGAGGAGGACCGCGCGATCTTCGAGGACCTGCTGACGGCGTCGGTCGACACCGAACTCGAGCTGTTCGGTGCCGCCGTCGAGGAGGCAACCGCCGCAGCCGAGGAAGCCGGTGCTGAGTTCAGCGAGGTCGACACCGAGGTGTTCCGTGAGGCGACGCGCCCGCTGCATGAGGAGCTTGTCACGTCCGAGGTTGCGCAGACGGTTTACGACGCCATCGAGGCGGCGCGCAGCTAATGGCAACCGGGAAGCTCATAAAGACTGCACGGGCGTGGCTCGATGGCACGCTCCGAGCAACCTGTGTCACCCTCTTTGCGCTGCTGGTGCTGCTGGTGGCCTGGCAGGTCTTCACCCGCTTGGTGCTCGGGCAGCCAAGCGCATGGTCCGAGGAAGCGGCGCGACACACGTTCGTGTGGGTGAGCCTGATCGGAATCGCTATCGCCGTCGGCGAGAAGGCTGACGTCATCATGGACTTCCTGGTGGCACGACTGCCCGTGTCGCTCCAGCGAGTCGCCGACTTCGTCGCCTACCTCACCACGCTCGCGTTCGTGCTGTACGTGATGGTGTTTGGCGGTCTCCAGCAGTCCGCCCTCGCGTGGGGGCAGCAGAATCCGCTGCTGCCCCTCACGCAGGGCCAGCTCTACCTGGCTCTGCCGATCTCCGGCGTGCTGTTGACCATTTACCTGACCATCCACATCGTCGGAACCTTCTCTAGCCGTTATGCCGGCCACATGGATCACGACGAGGACCTCGAGGCGGCATCGCTGTGATTGAGCCCGGTACCATCAGCGTCATCCTTATCGGCGGCCTGGCTTTGCTGCTCGCGATTGGCGCCCCTGTCTCCATAGCGATCGCGCTGCCGTCGGCCCTATGCATGCTGCTGATAGTGGACTTCGAGCGAGGCGCCATCACCTCCGCACAACAAATGATCGGCGGTGCTGACTCGTTCGCACTGCTCGCCATCCCGTTCTTCATCCTGGCCGGCGTGATCATGAACAACGGCGGTATTGCCGAGCGGCTCATCAACCTCGCACGGGTGCTCGTGGGCCGCACGCCGGCGCCGCTCGTGCAGACGAACGTCATCGCAAACGCAATCTTCGGCTCCGTGTCCGGTTCCGCCGTCGCGAGTGCCGCCGCCATCGGCTCCACCATGTCTCCAATGCAGCGGAAGGCGGGCTATGACCGGGCCTTCAGTGCGGCGGCCAACATCGCTTCGGCGCCGGCTGGAATGCTGATCCCGCCGAGCAACACGCTTATCGTCTACTCACTCGCTGCTGGCGGTACGTCACTTGGTGCGCTGTTCGTCGCAGGTTACATCCCCGGCATCCTGTGGGCGCTCGCATGTGCGCTCGTCGGGTTGGTCTACGCCCGTCGGCACCCCGAGCTGCGGGGCGAGTCCTGGCCCAAGTTCCCCGTCTTCCTGGGTACGTTCGGGCGCGCTGTTCCGTCGCTCGGCCTGATCGTGGTGGCGATCGGCGGCATCGTGGCTGGCTTCTTCACCCCGACCGAGGGCTCGGCCGTGGCCGTGATCTACGCGCTGCTGCTCTCGTTCTTCTACCGCACCATCTCGGTCAAGGACCTGCCGCGAGTCCTGTTCGACGCCTGCCGCACCAGCGCGATCGTCATCTTCCTGATCGCGGTGTCGACGATCATGTCTTACGTCATGACCTACGCCCGGCTGCCGCAACTGATCGCCGAGTCACTGTTCGGGTGGACTGACTCGAAGGTCGTCGTGCTGCTCATCATGATGCTCGTGCTGCTGTTGATCGGCATCCCGCTTGACCCGACGCCGGCGATCCTGATTTTCACTCCGATCTTCCTGCCGATTGCGGTTTCCTACGGCATCGACCCGGTGCACTTCGGTATCGTGATGGTCTTCAATCTCTCGATCGCCGTGATCTCGCCGCCGTCGGCACCCGTGCTGTTCGTCGGTACTCAGGTGGCGAAGGTCAAGCTCGAGCCGGTTATCGCCAAACTGATGCCGTTCCTGCTCGTACTCATCGCGCTGCTGTTCGTCATCGTCTTCGTCCCCCAGCTTTCCCTGTGGCTCCCTGGCCTCATGGGCCTGCTCTGACTCTCCCATTGGAAGGAAATACCATGACCGCCCTTTACGGCCCCACTTCTCCCGAGCAGATTCCCGGGGTCACGCAGCAGCAGTTGCGCGACCGCTATCTCGTCGAAGATCTCTTCACTCCTGGCACCGTACGCACCATCGTCACCCACTACGATCGCGTGGTCGCGGTCGGCGCTATGCCGACTGACGCACCGCTTGCGCTCGAGGCAGTGCCGGAGATCCGTAGTGAGCAGTTCCTCGATCACCGCGAGATCGGCATCGTCAATATTGGAGGGGCGGGTGCCGTCCGTGCCGATGGTGAGCGCCATGTGATGACGACCGGCGCGTGCCTGTACTTGGGCCGCGGCGTGAAGGACGTTTCCTTCGAGTCCGACGATGCCGCGACGCCTGCTCGTTTCTACGGCTTCTCGGCGCCCGCGCATGCCACCTGCCCGACGGCGCTCGTCGAACCCGGTCAGGGCACGGTCAGAGAGCTCGGTGATCCGCTGACCTCGAATCGCCGGACGATCAACCAGTACATTCACGAAGACGGCGTGCGCAGCTGCCAGGTGGTCATGGGCGTCACCCAACTGCACGCCGGCAGCATGTGGAATACGATGCCGGCGCATACTCATGACCGCCGCACCGAGTTTTACGTGTACTTTGATGTACCCGAGGAGGCCCGCGTCGTTCACCTCATGGGCGAACCGTCCGAGACCCGTCACATGCTTGTCGGTGATGGGGGACTGGTGCTCTCGCCGTCGTGGTCAATCCACTCGGGTGTCGGAACGTCGAACTACTCGTTCGTGTGGGCGATGGCCGGCGAGAACCAGGCCTTCGACGACATGGATGGCGTCGCGATTGTCGACATGAGATGATGCGGATCATGACCGGGGAACCCAAGGAGCTTGACACGAGCCCGGCGCCATCTATGGGCGCGAGTGAGAAAACGTTGCGGGTGCTCGAGGCCGCGATCCTCTACGACCGCTTCACCGACATCGTCGAAGAGACCGGGCTGCCCAAGGCGACTGTGCACCGTATTCTCGCGACGCTGGCGGAGTTGAAGTTCATCACCGGCGATAGCGATCGCGGTTATCACCCAGGCTCCCGTCTCCTCGGCATTGCTGGCCGGGCCATCTCCCGGCTGGACATCTCCTTCATCGCGGAGCCGATCGTCGAGAAGCTCGTACGCGAAGTCGACTGCACGGTTCACGTCGGCGTCGTGAATGGTTTCGAGATGGTGTACGTCATCCGCAAGGACTCGTCGAAGCCCTATCGGATGGCTTCGCGCGTGGGGTTACCGATGCCGATGCACTGCTCTGGCATGGGAAAGGTTGTGCTCGCGAGCTGGACGCCTGAGCAGGTGGCCCAGTTGGTAGCCGAGGTGGGCCTGCCGCCCCGCACCGACAAGACCATCACCGATCCCGAACAGTTGCGCACAGAGCTCGCGAACGTGCGTCAACGGGGTTATGCGCTAGATCTCGGTGAGAATGAGCGCGGCACGGTGTGCGTCTCAGCTCCGATCCGGGATCACCTCGGACGAGTGATGTATGGCCTGTCGATCTCATCGCTTGAGCTTGAATACCCTGGCTCCACAATCGAGCAGTTTGCGCCGCAAGCAGTCGCCGCCGCGGACGCGATCTCCCGGGCGCTTGGCTCTTCGGTGGACCGCGCGAGCGCCTAGTGCCTAGGCTCTCTGCGCAGGGGTGGTCCGCGCGCAGTTTCGGATGCTGAAGCCTGGATCAAAGGCCTACGCGAAATGGCAGGGGCCGGTCACCGGCTAAGTGATGCCCGTTGACCGGCCCAGTTTGCGCTCGCGTTACCGCATCAGAGCGCTCCGCTTGCCACAGGAACAGCCCGCATCTTCACCAGACGAGCCGATACCGCAGTTGAACAATATCGTCGCCGATCGCCCGCGCATCGAGGTCAGTTAGTCGGAACATAGGAACCGCGTGCCCTCCGCCCCACCAAGGACGACGATGGATATTTGCGACGAGGGCGGGATGCACGAGTAAACTGATTTCGTCGACGAGGCCTCCGGCCATCAGAGCGCCAACCAACTTGCCGCCGCTATCTACGCGGAGCCTCTGCACACCGTACAGGCTCCGCAGTTTAGCCAATGCGGCCGCAAGATCGACCCGTTGGCCGCCTGTGACGATTTCTTCCACACCGTGTGTCGGACTGAGGGCATTGCCCCTCAAGGCAATCACGCGCGACCAATGGCCAACGTCGCGGAGCGCATTCCAGGCAATCACCCGATACCCGCTATCCACAACGGCAAGTATGGGGCCGCCCTCCTTCGGTCCTGGCAGGTCGGCATCCGCCAACTCGTTCTCCTGCGCCAATATCGTGTCGGCTCCCACGAGCGTGGCATCCTCTTGCCACTCGGCCGCCAATGAATAGAACTGAGAGACGTCCGGTTGGAACCCGGAAAAGGAGCCATCGAGCGAAACGGCCATATGTACGAGTACGTACGGACGATGATCACCGGGCAACGTAGCCATGTATTAAGGAAAGCACGTCTACGGAACCGCCAACCTTTGACAACTCAAAGTTCGGATACTCAGACCGGCCGCAGCCCTCGGGCATGCAGTGAAGTGGCGGGAAGCCACAAAGGTTCCCGCCACTTCGCCGTCGTGCAGCTGAGCCGCAGGAGGGTCCTAGCGGGCCGAGGTGCGGACCAGTTTCTTGTTGACGAACTCGTCCATGCCGTACTTGCCCAGTTCGCGGCCGACGCCGGAGCGCTTGACGCCGCCGAAGGGCAGTTCAGCCGCGGTGCCGCCCGGTTCGTTGATGTAGACCATTCCTGCCTCGATCTGCTCGGCGATGCGCTGGGCCTTCTCGCCGTCGTTGGTGTGGATCGAGGCGCCGAGACCGAAGGGGGTATCGTTGGCCAGCCGGATGGCTTCGTCCTCGGAGGACGCCTTGAAGACCATGGCGACCGGCCCGAAGAGTTCCTCGCGGAATGCTTTCATGTCGGGCGTGACATCGGTCAGCACGGTCGGCTGGAAGAAGGCGGAATCGTCGCTGACCTTGCCGCCGCCGGTGCGGACCACGGCGCCTTCGGCTACCGCGGAGTCCACCTGCTTGGCGAGGTTGTCGGCCGCAGCCTGTGAGGACAGCGGGCCCAGGTAGGTCTTGGGATTAGTCGGATCGCCGGGGGTGATGGCAGCGAGGGCGCTGGTGAACTTCTCCACGAACTCGTCGTAGATGTCCTCCATCACGACGAAGCGCTTGGACGCGTTGCAGGCCTGGCCGCCGTTCGTCATGCGGCCGAAAACAGCGGTCTTGACGGACTTGTCCAGGTCCTTGGTATCCAGGAGCAGGAACGGGTCTGAACCGCCTAGTTCGAGCACGACCTTCTTGAGGTTGCGGCCGGCGATTTCGGCCACGGCGGCGCCGGCGCGTTCTGAGCCCGTGAGCGAGACGCCTTGGACGCGCGGGTCGGCGATGATGTCCGCGACCTGCTCGTTGGTGGCGAAGATGTTGACGTAGGATCCTTCGGGTGCGCCGGCGTCCTTGAAGATCTGTTCCATGGCCAGGGCCGACTCCGGGCACTGCGGGGCGTGCTTGAGCAGGATGGTGTTGCCGTTCATCAGGTTCGGCGCGGCGAAGCGGGCCACCTGGTAGTACGGGTAGTTCCAGGGCATGATCCCCAGCAGCACGCCGAGGCCTTCCTTGCGGACCACGGCCTTTCCGCCCGCAACGACGTCGAGCTCTTCGTCTTCCAGGAACTTGGGGCCGTTCTCGGCGTAGTAGCGGTAGATCGATGCGACGATGTCGACCTCGAAGCCAGCCTGGCGGATGGGCTTGCCCATTTCGCGGGTGATGATGGCGGCCAGCTCGTCGCGGCGCTCTTCATAGAGTTCGGCAACACGGTTGAGCAGCTTCACGCGCTCCTCCAGCGGGCTCCGGGTCCACTTCCGGAAGGCGCTGTCCGTGCGCTCCAAGGCTGTCTGGATTTCGACGTCGGTAGCCGTGGGGTACTCCTTGACGGTTTCACCGGTGGCCGGGTTCGTGACGGCATAAAGAGTCATATGTTCTCCTGCTGGTTGGTGATGACGTGGAAGATGGCCGGGGGGCGGCATCAGCCGCCTGAACGTTTGAGTTTACGGATTTAGCGTCGGCATCGAAAGCCCGGGCGTGGCGGGCGACACAAAGATTTTCACAGTTCACCATGGATCACAGCGCCGCCGACCACAGTGGCGGTAACGACTACGTCCTTGATGTTTTCCGGGGCAACCTCGTACAGGTCTTCGGAGAGGGTGACGAAATCGGCGAGCTTGCCGTGTGTCAGGGCGCCCTTGTCATGGTCTTCGTGGACGGCATAGGCGCTGCCCACGGTGTAGGCATGGACCGCCTGCGCCACCGTTATCCGCTCCGCGGGAACGAAGTCCGCGCCGGAAGCCGTCTTGCGGTTGACCATGTCGTGGATGTTCAGGATCGGGTTCACCTCCACCACAGGGGCGTCCGTGCTGGCCGGAACCTCGAGGCCGGCATCAAACAGACCCTTGATCCGGTAGGTCAGCTTCACCCGTTCCGACCCCATGGCCTGCGCCGCGCCGTCGCCCAGTTCGAAGACGAACCGGCCCTGCGGAACCGGGATCAGGCCCAACTCCTTGATCCGGCGGATCTGCGCGTCGCTGGCAACCGACACGTGCTCGATGCGGTGCCTGGCGTCCTCGCGGGGGAAGAGCCGCTGGGCTTCCTCGAAGATATCCATCACGACGTCCAGGGCGGCGTCGCCGATAGCATGGGTAGCCACTTGCCAGCCCGCGCGGTGGGCGCCGATGATGCGTTGCCGCAGCATCTCCTGCGGGAACTGCAGCAGGCCGCGGTTACCGTTTTCCGGAGGGGAGTCGAGGGCGTAGTCGTGGCTCATGAAGGCACTGCGGCCGATCAACGAGCCATCGGAGAGGATCTTGGTGGGCCCGATCCGCAGCCACTCGTCGCCCAGGCCGCTGCGGATGCCCAGGTCGAGACCCCACGGAGCTCCTGTTTCATCTGAGCCGTCCAAGGGATGCAGCGTGGTCAGATAGGGCATCACCGTGGCACGCACGCCCAGCTTCCCGGCGTCGCGCGCGGTTTGGTAACCGGCGATGTCGGCGGGGCTGTGGCCGATGTGTGCGGGAGCGCCGAGGCCAGGCTCGGTGATGCTGGTGACGCCGAGCGGCAGGACCTTGCGGCTGCCGGCTTCGACCATCGCGGCGACGTCGTCGACGGTCGGGATGGGGATGCTGTCCGTGACCAGTGCCCGAGCCGTTTCCTGCAGCAGCCCGACGGCACGGCCGTCTGCATCGATCGGTACGGCGCCGCCGTCGGGCGCTTTTGTTCTACGGCGTCCGCTGAAGCCGGCGGCTTCGAACGCGGCCGTGTTGGCCACGCCCATATGGCGGGAGTTGTGGATCAGCCAGACCGGGTGGCCGTTGCTGACGGCGTCAAGCTGCTCTGCGGTGGGGTGCTGGCCGTCCAGATAGTTCTGGTTGTAGCCGGCGCCCTGGACCCAGGCGCCATCGGGTGCATCGGCGCAAGCAGTACCAACGACGGCGAGCAGGTCCTCCATCGTCGGGCAAACGGACGGCCGCAGGTCCACCTGCAATTCGGCCAGCCCCACCATGGACAGGTGGCAGTGGGCATCATTAAAACCGGGAACGACGGCGGCACCGCCGAGGTCGTAAACCTTGCGGAAGTGCGTGGCCGGCAGCTCGTCGTCGAGGCTGATGATCCGGCCGGCATGGACGCCAAGCGCGCTGGCACGGGGACGGGACGGATCCTGGGTGTAGATGACCCCGTTGATGAAGAGTGTCTCGAACAGCATGGCGCCTCCGATAGCTGGAAATGCTTCCTCGCCTGACTCCCGCTACCAGTGTTCCACGCCTCCCTGTTGCCGAGGAGTCTCCGGCGCCGAAAACATGAAGAGGCAGCGGAGGCAAGGGGCGGGGTTGACACCGCATGGTGACCTGTTTCATACTCGTGGAAACGATTTCATGGAATCGATTCCACTAACTGGTGGACGGGCAAATGGTTGCCGCGTTTTCGTGAGCTGACAAGCAAAGGAGCTGCTGTGCGGGGTGTGACGATCCGCGATGTCGCGGCCCGTGCGGGTGTTTCCCCGGCCACGGCTTCCCGCGTTCTCTCCGGCCATCCGGCAACCTCCGTACTGTCGCGGGAACGCGTGGAGCAGGCTGTCGCCGAGCTCGGCTTCCGCCCGAATGCGCAGGCACGCTCGCTGCGCTCTACCCGCACCAGTACCATTGGACTGCTGATCTCCGACGTCCGGAACCCCTTCTTCGCCGACCTCGCCCATGCCGCGGAGCAGCAGGCGCTTGAACTTGGACTGATTACCCTGCTGGCCAACGCTAATGAGAGCGTCGAGCAGCAGAACCGCTACCTGGACGTCCTGCTGGCGCAGCGGGTCGACGGGCTGATCCTGGTGCCGCAGGGCGGGGACAACGCCAATGTCGAAATGCTGGCTTCGAGCGGACTGCCGGCGGTATTCGTGGACCGCGTGATTGACGATATCGATCTGCCCAGCGTGACCGCAGATAATTCCAGCGGCATGGGCGAGGCGGTGCAGCATCTGGCGGAGCTGGGCCACCGCAGGATCGGTTACATATCCGGGCCGCGGTCCGCCTCCACCGGCAGGGAACGCTTCGCTGCGTTCCAGGCTGCGACCAAGGCGTGCGGACTGGAGCAGGATCCGGAACTGGTGGTGTTCGGTGACTTCCAGGCTGGCAGCGGCGCTGCGGGTGCCCGGCAGCTCCTCGAACTCTCCGACGCACCCACCGCCTTGATCGCCGCGGACGGTCTGATGACCATGGGTGCAGTCAGGGTCTGTCAGGAACTGGGCATTCGCATCGGCGAGGACCTGTCCCTGGTCGGCTACGACGACATCGATGCCTTCGCCATCATGCGTCCGGCGCTGACCCTGATCGCACAGGACGCCGACGAGATGGGCCGCACGGCCGTCCGGTTGCTGCATCAAGTGATTGCCGGGGAGAAACCGGAGCCGGTTATCCTACCCACCCGGCTGATGGTGCGCAAATCAACCGGACCTGCAAAGACTGGAGAGAACCGATGAACGGACAGCCGATTCTGACGCTGGAAAAAATCAGCAAATCCTTCGGGCCTGTGCAAGTCATCGACGAGGTGACCGTCAGCGTTCACGCGGGCAAGGTCCAGGTGCTGCTCGGCGAAAACGGTGCCGGCAAATCCACGCTGATCAAAATGATGGCCGGGGTCTACCAGCCCGACGGCGGACGGATCCTGCTCGACGGCGAACCGGTCAAGTTCCGAGACACCAACGCATCGGAGGCGGCCGGCATCGCCACTATCCACCAGGAACTGAACCTCGTGCCCACCATGTCCGTCGCGGAGAACATCATGATGGGCCGGTTCCCGAAGCGGTTCGGCATGGTGGACCGCCCGGCACTCCGCAAGCAGGCACGCGCGGCCCTGGACCTGATCGGCCTGGACATCGACCTGGACCAGCCGGTGGGTGAACTCGGCATCGCCCGGCAGCAGCTGGTGGAGATCGCCAAGGCGCTCAGCCTTGATGCCCGCATGCTGATTCTGGACGAGCCGACGGCGGCACTCACGCGGCGCGAGATCGCCGCGTTGTTCAGCGTGGTGCACGATCTGCGCGAGCGCGGCGTGGGCATGGTGTTTATCAGCCACCACCTCGATGAGATCGCCGAAGTGGGCGATTCCGTCTCGGTCCTGCGCGACGGCAAATTCGTGGCCGAGGTGCCCGCGGACACGGCCGAGCCGGAGTTGGTCCGCCTCATGGTGGGCCGCGATATCAGCCAGCAGTTTCCACGCCGCCGCGAGTATACCGGTCCGTCCGAGCCACTGTTGGAAGTGGAGGGGCTGTCCATCAAGGGCCTGGTCAACAACATGGGCTTCACCGTGCACGCCGGCGAAGTGGTGGGCCTTGCCGGGCTGGTGGGTGCCGGCCGGACGGAAGTAGTCCGCGCCGTCGCGGGTGTGGATCCCTATGACTCGGGCGCCGTCACCATCAGGGGCCGGAAAATCCCGCGGCACAACATCAGCGCCGGAATCAAGGCCGGACTGGGGCATGTGCCCGAAGACCGCAAAGTCCAGGGCCTGGTGCTGGACGCCTCCGTGAACGAGAACATTGGCTACGCCACGCTGGCCAGCACAGCCAAGGCTGGTCTGGTGGACTTCAAGGGCCAGCGCGACAAGGCGCAGGATGTGGCAGGAAAATTGCGCATCCGGATGAGCGGACTGGACCAGACGGTGCGCTCGCTCTCCGGCGGCAACCAGCAGAAGGCCGTGTTCGGCCGCTGGATCGCGGCCGGCGCCAAAGTGCTCCTGCTCGACGAACCAACCCGTGGCGTCGACGTCGGCGCCAAGGTGGAAATTTATGAGCTGATCAACTCGGTGACCGCTGCCGGCGGCGCCGTGCTTATGGTCTCCAGCGAACTGCCGGAAGTGCTCGGAATGAGCGACAGGATCCTGGTGATGAGCGGAGGGCATCTCTCCGGCGAACTGGCAGCAGAAGACGCCACGCAGGACAAGGTCATGACACTGGCCGTCCGGGACGTGGTGCGGGACTTGGAAGACAAGAGTTAAGGGACTAAGAACATGACTACTGCTGTGAAGGCCGAGAAGCGCCAAGGCCCGGACATCAAGAAGTTCCTGGCGAACAACGGGGCGCTGGTCGGGCTGCTGGTGCTCTGCCTGGCGCTGTTTATTGCGACGCCGGACTTCCTCACTGCCGGGAACATGCTCAACATCGGTATCCAGGCGTCCACTATTGCCGTGCTGGCTTTCGGGATGACCTTCGTGATCGTGGCAGCCGGCATCGACCTCTCGGTGGGATCGGTGGCGGCGCTGTCCGCGATGGTTTCCGCCTCAATGTTCACTACCGCCGGCCTCAATGGCTGGGTCGCGCTGCTGGGCGGGCTCCTGACCGGAGCGGCGTGCGGTGTCGCCAGCGGTCTGGCCACCGCCTACGGCCGGTTGCCTTCCTTCATCGCCACCCTGGCGATGCTCAGCGTGGCCCGCGGGCTGACGCTGGTGATCTCCGAAGGCAGGCCGGTGCGGACGGCCGACCAGGTCTCGTTCCTGGGCGGCAACATCGGGCCGATCCCGATGCCCATTGTGGTGCTGGTGGTCGCCGGCCTGGTCGCTGCCTTCCTGCTCAACCGCACAGTCATCGGCCGCTACATGTATGCGGTAGGCGGCAACAAGGAGGCCGCCCGGCTCTCCGGCATCCCGGTCCAGAAGGTGCTGGTCATTGTCTTCGCCCTCTCCGGCCTGTTTGCCGGTCTGGCCGGAATGCTGCTCTCCGGACGGCTGGACTCGGCCCAGCCGCAGGCAGCGGTGGGCTACGAACTGGACGCGATTGCCGCCGTCGTTATTGGCGGTGCCTCCCTGGCCGGCGGCGTCGGCCGGATCTCCGGCACGCTCGTGGGCGCCCTTGTCCTGGTAGTGATCCGCAATGGCCTGAACCTGCTCAATGTGTCCTCCTTCTGGCAGCAGGTAGTGATCGGCCTGGTCATCGCGCTGGCCGTGGGGATCGACGTGCTGCGCCGCAAGAACACCATCCACTGACATCCGAACAACCCGAACAAATTACTAGAGAAGGATCCAAAACAATGAAGTTCACATCTTTCAAGCGCAGCACAGCCGTGCTGGCCCTGGGCCTGACCGTGGCGCTGGGAGCGACCGGCTGCAACCGCGGCGAAGAAGGCGCGTCCGGTGGCCAGGTGACCCTGGCCGTCTCCACCCTCAACAACCCGTTTTTCGTCGACCTGCGCGACGGCGCCACCGAGGCCGCCGAGGCCGCGGGCATGACGCTGGAAGTAGTCGACGCGCAGAACGATTCGGCCACCCAGACCAACCAGCTGGCCACCGCCGCGACCAGCGGTGTGCAGGGCGTCATCATCAACCCGGTGGACTCGGACTCGGCAGCCGCGGCGGTCAGCCCGCTGCTGGAAAACAACATCCCCGTCATCGCGGTTGACCGCGCGGTCAACGACGCCGAAATCGCATCCCTGGTCTCCAGCGACAACGTCGCCGGCGGCAAGCAGGCCGCTGACGAGCTGGCCAAGGCCATGGGCGAAAAGGGCAAAGTGATCGTGCTCCAGGGCGTGGCCGGCACCTCCGCCAGCCGCGACCGCGGCGCCGGTTTCGAAGAGGGCATCAAGGCCTACCCGGACATCGAGGTAGTGGCCAAGCAGACCGCCAACTTCGACCGCGCACAGGCACTCGACGTCGCCACCAACCTGCTGCAGGCCAACTCCGACGTGACCGGCATCTTCGCCGAAAATGACGAGATGGCCCTCGGCGCCATCCAGGCGCTGGGCGACAGGGCCGGCACGGACGTCAAGGTGGTCGGCTTCGACGGCACCGGAGACGCCCTCGCCGCGATCCAGGCCGGCACCATGACCGCGACCATCGCGCAGCAGCCCTCCGAGCTGGGCAAGCGCTCGGTGGAACTGATGGCGCAGCTGCTGGCCGGCGAGACCGTCGAGTCCGACGTGCCGGTCCCGGTAACCACCGTGACCGAGGAAAATGTGGAGGAATTCATCAAGTGAACGGCCTGACCGTCGTCGTAGGATCCATCAATGCGGATCTGCTGATCCGCCTTGACCGCCATCCGGGCCCCGGCGAAACGCTGCTGGGCGAATCGATGGCAGTTCTGCCCGGCGGTAAGGGCGCCAACCAGGCTGTTGCCGCGGCCCAGCTGGGAGCGGCAACGGCGCTGGTAGGCGCCGTGGGCAATGACGCTTATGCCGACATTGCCCTCTCCGGACTCCGTGCAGCCGGCGTGGATCTCACCGGTCTGGTGCATCCGGACGGCTCCACGGGCGTGGCCCTGGTGGAGGTGGACCGGCAAGGCGAAAACACCATTGTGGTGATCCCCGGTGCCAACGGGACCGTGGACAGGGCCGCCGTCGAAAGCCAGCGCGAGCTGATCGCCTCGGCGGAGATCGTGCTGCTGCAGGGCGAGATCCCCCGGTGCGGCATCGAAGCTGCGGCCGCGCTCGCCACCGGACGGGTCATGCTGAACCTGGCCCCCGTGGTTGATCTGGATCCGGCGGTTGTCCGCGCTGCCGATCCGTTGGTGGTCAACGAACACGAAGCCGAGCTCGCGCTGACCGGTTTGGGCGGGCAGCCCGCAGGAAACGGCCACGAGGATCTGGTCCGCGGGCTCCTTGACGCGGGGGTGCGGTCCGTCGTCATGACCGTTGGCTCCGCGGGTGCCTTGGTCGGAGAAACCACGGACGACGGCGGCGCTTCCGTCACCGTGATACCGGCGCCAAAGGTTAGGGCCGTGGATACGACGGGGGCCGGCGACGCGTTCACCGGAGCCCTTGCCGCTGCCCTGTCCCGCGGCGAGGACCTTGCCGCAGCCGCCCGTTTCGCTGCGCGTGTCGGCGCCTTCGCGGTGCAGGCAGCCGGTGCGCAGCCTTCGTATCCGACGCTGGCCGATGAGCTGCCGGCGGTCAGGCGAGGCATTGAACCCGAAGAAGCGGAGCAGCGTTGAAGAAGACAGGCATCCTGAATCCGGCGCTCAACGCCGGGTTGTCCCGGCTGGGCCACGGGCACTTGGTGGTTATCGCGGACTGCGGACTGCCCCTGCCGGCAGCCGGTCCCGTGGTTGACCTCGCGCTGGTGCGGGGTGTTCCCCGGTTCGCCGAGGTCCTGGATGCGGTGCTGGCCGAGCTCGAAGTCGAGGCGAGCACCGCAGCCGCCGAAACCGGTCCCGAGGTGCTGGGCTGGCTGGAGCAACGCGGCCTGCAGCCCGGCCTGATAAGCCACGAGGAACTGAAGGCCCTGCTCCCGCAGGCGGCCCTGATCATTCGTACGGGGGAAGCCACCCCCTACGCCAACGTGGTGCTGCGCTGCGGCGTCCCGTTCTAGAAACGGCGCCTACTGAAACCAACGACGGCGGGTGAGCCACCGCCGTCGTAAATGTCCGGGTTGGCTAGGACAATTGCCTAGGTTGTTACGCACATACGCAGGATCGGCCGGGCAGTTGTTGGCCGCGCCACAGCCGTCGGATAGTGTCTGCAACATTATGGCGCTGGCAAACACACAGACTGATTCTTCCCGCCTGACCCACCGCTCCGCGATGTCTCTCTCGGCTGTCCTGGCCGGGCTTATCGCCGTGGCCGTCTCCTATGCCGGGCCCCTGCTGGTGGTGCTCGAAGCGGCGAAAAGCGCGGGGCTGACGCCCGAGCAGACCATTTCGTGGGTGTGGGCGGTTTCGATTGCCAGCGGGCTGGTGTGTACGGTGCTGAGCCTGTTCACCCGCCAGCCGGTGATGGTGGCCTGGTCCGTTCCCGGCGCCGCGCTGCTGCTGACTGCCCTAGGCGACTACTCTTACTCCGACACTATCGGCGCGTACATCGTCGCGGGCATCCTGGGCACCGTCCTCGGGGTCACGGGGCTCTTCGGCAAGCTGCTGGCCGCGGTGCCGAAGCCTATTCTCGCCGGCGTCCTGGCCGGCGTGCTGCTGCCCTTCGTGGTCAATGCGGCTTCGGCCGTGATCGCCTCCCCGCTGGTGGCCGGCGGCCTGGTCCTGGCTTATTTGGCGGGCAAGCGCTTCCTGCCGCGGTATGCGGTTTTCGTGGCGCTGTTTGCCGGCGTCGTTCTTGCCATCTCCACCGGGGAGCTTGCCGCGCCGCAGCTGTCCCTCTCGCTGGCCGGCCCGTTGTGGACCATGCCCACGTTCAACGCGACGGCGATCATGGGCATTTCCATACCGCTGCTGATCGTCACCATGGCAGGCCAGAACGGGCCGGGACTGGCGATGATGCACGCCAGCGGCTACGAGCCGAACGACAAGCTGCTGCTCGGCGCGTCCGGGGTGGCGTCGGTGCTGTTCGCCCCGTTCGGCTCCCACGCCATCAACCTCGCCGCCATCACCGCCGGTATCTGCGCCGGTCCGGAGGCCCACCCCGATCCGCGGCGCCGTTACGTTGCCGGGGTTTTCTGCGGCTTGTTCTATCTGGCGTTCGGCACCTTCAGCACGGCGATCGTGGCGCTGTTTGCGGTGATCCCGGGGGAGATGCTCACCGCCCTGGCCGGGGTGGCCCTGATCGGTGCGCTGCAGGGATCCTTCAAGGACACCGTGACGGCGGACAAGGCCTCGTCGGCTGTCCTGGAAGCTGCGCTGATCACCCTGGTGGTGACGGCGTCCGGCGTTGCGCCGTGGGGCATCGTGTCGCCGTTCTGGGGATGCCTGGCCGGCACGGTGTCCTACCTGATCCTGCGCAGACGCGCCAAGGTTTAACGCCTGGTCTCGCTGTGGCGGGCCCCGGAAGCTTCGGCAGCCGGGGTCCGTTGGCTTTTCCACGACGGGAATACGCCCGGTTTTACGCGGGATTACAGGGCAAAAGGATTCAGACAATCGAGGGTGGTTTTAGGATGCCGGGAGTCTTGCTGGACCCCCTAGCCGCGACTAGGCAAATGTCTGGTGCGACGCAGGTCACAGTACTGCGAGGGTGGAATATCTGATTTGGACCGGCTGCCAAGAGGCCTGCCGGGCAACGACGCCCAACGTTGAATGGAGTGACCATGACCGAAACCTTGGATAGCATCCGCACTCACCTTGAGGACGCCCTGATCGAGGATCATGAGAACGGGATCCACCGGGCCAAGCGGAGTATCTTCACCGACGAGGAGATCTTCGAGCTCGAGATGAAGCACATTTTCGAGGGCAACTGGGTGTACCTGGCGCATGAGAGTCAGATCCCGAATGTGGGCGATTACTTCACTACCTATATCGGACGGACTCCGGTGGTCATTTCCCGGTCCAAGGACGGCGAGCTGAACTGCCTGGTCAACGCCTGCAGCCACCGCGGCGCGATGCTGTGCCGGCGCAAGACGGATAACCGCAACAACTTCACCTGCCCGTTCCACGGCTGGACGTTCAACAACAAGGGTAAGCTGCTCAAGGTCAAGGACTCCCGCGACGCCGGCTACCCCGAGCAGTTCAACAAGGACGGCTCGCACGACCTGACCAAGGTCGCCCGCTTCGAGTCCTACCGCGGCTTCCTCTTCGGCTCGCTGAAGGAAGACGTCAAGCCGCTCGAAGAGCACCTGGGCGATTCCACCAAGATCATGGACATGATCGTGGATCAGTCCCCGGAAGGCCTCGAGGTGCTGCGCGGCGCCTCCACCTACACCTATGACGGGAACTGGAAGGTCCAGGCCGAGAACGGTGCCGACGGCTACCATGTCTCCGCCACGCACTGGAATTACGCGGCGACGACTGCCCGCCGGACCGCGGGCGAGTCCAGCAATGAGACGAAGGCGATGGACGCCGGTACCTGGGGCAAGCAGGGCGGCGGCTACTACTCCTTCGAGCACGGCCACCTGCTGCTGTGGATGTGGTGGGGCAACCCCGAAGACCGCCCGCTGTACGAGCGGCGCGAAGAGCTCGCGCTGGAGTTCGGCGCCGAGAAGGCGGAGTTCATGGTGGGCGCTTCACGCAACCTGTGCCTCTACCCGAACGTCTACATCATGGACCAGTTCTCCTCGCAGATCCGCCACTTCCGGCCGATCTCGGTGGACCAGACCGAGGTCACCATCTACTGCATCGCACCGAAGGGCGAGTCCGATGCGGCGCGGGCAAACCGGATCCGCCAGTACGAGGACTTCTTCAACGCCTCCGGCATGGCCACGCCGGACGACCTGGAGGAATTCCGCTCCTGCCAGAAGACCTACCTCGCGGGCACGGCGAAGTGGAACGATCTCAGCCGCGGGGTGACCCACCAGCTGAACGGGCCGGACGAGCAGGCCAAGAAGATCGGCCTGAACCCGCTCTCCAGCGGCGCGAAGACCGAGGACGAAGGCCTGTACCCCGTGCAGCACGGTTACTGGCTGCAAAGCATTAAGGCAGCGGTCGAGGCCGAAGCCGCCGAGAAGAACAACGCCTAAGGAGCATCGACGATGACTGCAACCGCTGAACAGCCCGCCACCGCCGTCGCACTGGAGGACATCCAGCAGTTCCTCTACCGCGAGGCACGGTTCCTGGACGACCGCGAATTCGAGAAATGGATCGACTGCTACCACCCTTCGGCCGAGTTCTGGATGCCGGCCTGGGACGACAACGATGAACTCACCGAGGATCCGCAGCGCGAGATCTCGCTGATCTACTACTCCAACCGCGGCGGCATCGAGGACCGGGTCTTCCGGATCCGCACCGACCGCTCCAGCGCCACCAGCCTGCCCGAGCCGCGCACCGGCCACAACATCACCAACGTCGAGGTGATCGAGCAGCGCGGTGACACGGTGGACGTGCGCTTCAACTGGTTCACGCTGTACTACCGCTACAACAACGTGGACACCTACTTCGGCACCTCCTTCTACACGCTCGATTTCTCCGGTACCCAGCCGGTCATCATGAAGAAGAAGGTCGTCCTGAAGAACGACTACATCCACCACGTCGTGGACGTCTACCACATCTGATCGAGCGGCTGCCGGACCGGGATCCTTGTCCGGCAGCCGAAGGCACCGCCTCCCCAGACAGCCCCGGTCCCGATGGAAACGAGTTCCCATGTCCTATCAAGTTGCCCTCACTTTCGAAGACGGCATGACCCGATTCATCAAGTGCAACACCTATGAAACGGTGGCCGACGCCGCCTACAAGGCCCGCATCAACATCCCCTTCGACTGCCGCGACGGCGCGTGCGGTACCTGCAAGGCTTTCTGCGAGTCAGGAAATTACGACGCCGGCGAGTACATCGACGAAGCGCTCACCGAGGACGAAGCGGACAAGGGCTTCTGCCTGCCGTGCCAGATGGTCCCGGAATCGGACCTGGTGCTGCAGATTTCCGGCACGGCAGAAATGGCGAAAACCGGAGCCCAGACCTTCCAGGCGAAGATTGCGGACCTGCACTGGTTCGCGGACAACACCGCCGGCTTCACCCTGGACATCGAGAACCGCGACGAGCTGTCCTTCCTGCCGGGCCAGTACATGAATGTGGCTGTACCGGGCACGGACGCCGTCCGGTCCTACTCCTTCAGCAGCGGGCCCAGTTCCGAACAGCTGAAGTTCCTGGTCCGCACCGCCCCGGACGGAGCCATGACCGGCTACCTGAAGGACCGCGCGCAGGCGGGTGACGTGCTGGAGCTGACCGGACCGATGGGCAGCTTCTTCCTCCGCGACATCAAGCGCCCCACCCTGATGCTCGCCGGAGGCACCGGGATCGCACCGCTGCTGGCCATGCTGGAAAAGCTCGACACTACCGAACAGGGCCATCCACTGCACCCGATCCACCTGGTCTACGGCGTGACCTTCGACAAGGACCTGGTGGAGCTAGACAAACTGGAGTACTACGCGGAGCGGATCAAGGAGTTCACCTTCGACTACTGCGTCGCCGACCCCGAAAGCGCTGCGGAGAAGAAGGGCTACGTCACCCAGCACATCGCCGAGGAACAGCTCAACGGCGGCGACGTGGACGTCTACCTCTGCGGACCGCCGGCCATGGTCGACGCCGTGCGCAAGTATTGGGACGGCCAGGGGATCGTGCCGGAAAACTTCTACTACGAGCGCTTCGCCGTCGGCTCCACCAGCTCCATCAAGGAGACGGGGGAGGAACACGAAGGCCAGCCCGGCCACACCGAAGTCTCCGGTGACAATCGGGGAATGCCATGATTTCCCCCGGCCGCTTCGCGGGCTAGTTTCCTGCCGGCCGCTCCCCGCGGCTAAATCCTGCCGGCCTTCGACGGCCGCGCAGTCCCCATTTCGACACGAATCCCTATCGCGCCCTGTCTCAAAACAGGCCGCCGGACAAAGGAGTCTGTACATGAGCGTTCTTACCGAATCCGCCGCGACAGCAGCGCGCGGCCGCAAAACAGTCCGCTGGGTGGTGCTGATCGCCGCCCTCGCACTGGTCTTCGACGGCTACGACCTGGTGGTGTACGGCACCGTGGTCTCCAGCCTGCTGGACGATCCCAGCCAGCTTGGCCCGCTCGATGCGGCCCAAGCCGGTGCGTTGGGCAGTTATGCCCTGGTCGGCGTCATGGTCGGTGCCCTTGTAGTCGGTGCCGTCGGCGACTTCCTCGGCCGTCGCAAAGTCATGCTGATCAACATCGCCTGGTTCTCCATCGGCATGGCGCTCACGTCCATGGCCACCAGCGTTTTCGCCTTCGGCATCCTGCGCTTCCTCACCGGCATCGGCGTCGGCGCCCTGGTGGCGACGGCGGGAGCGGTCGTGGCCGAGTTCGCGCCGGCCGGCAAGAAGAATTTCTACAACGCCATCGTCTACTCGGGCGTCCCGGCCGGTGCCACGCTGGCCTCGGTGCTTGCCATCGTTTTCAACGGCATCCTCGACTGGCGCGGATTGTTCATGATCGGCGCGCTGCCCATCGTGTTCCTGCTCCCGGTGGCCCTGTTCAAGCTTCCCGAGTCGCCCCGCTGGCTGCAGGCCCGCGGCCGCCAGCGCGAAGCGGAACTGCTGTCGGTGAAGACCGGTATTCCGCTGCTAGCAGCTCCCGCCTCGACGGCGACCGCTGCATCCGCAGCACGGGCAGTGCAGCAGAAGGCCGGTTTTGCCGGTCTCGCCAGCCGGCGCTACGCAGTTCCCACGGCGTTCCTAGGCATCATGAGCTTCTCCGGGCTGCTCCTGACGTACGGACTGAACACCTGGCTGCCGGAAATCATGAGCCAGTACGGGTACGACAAGAACTACTCGCTGATGTTCCTCGTGACGCTCAATGCCGGTGCCGTAGTCGGCGGCCTGATCGCATCCCGGTCCGCGGATAAGTTCGGTGCCAAGCGGATTGTGTCGACAACCTTCGCGCTGGCCGCGGTATCCCTGGTCCTGCTGACCTTCGGCTTCCCGCTGCCGGTGCTGCTGACCGCCATCGCCATCGCCGGCGTCGGTACATTGGGCACCCAAGTGCTGATTTATGGCCTCGTCTCGAACTACTACGCCACCTCGGTGCGCGCCGCGGGCGTGGCCTGGTGCGCCGGCTTCGGCCGCCTAGGCGGCATCTTCGGCCCGTTGCTCGGCGGTTTCCTGATCGCTGCCGGGGTGCAGACCGCAACGGCGTTCTACGTCTTCGCCGGGGTCGCGCTGGCCGGAGCGCTGGTGACCCTGTTCCTGCCTAAGCGTCCGGTTACCGAGGAGAGCTCCGGCCTGGCCGAGGACCGTCCGGCACCCGAGATGGCCACGGCAGCTAACATTGTCGGGAATGACTGAGACCAAAACCGAACCCCTGGCGGGGCGATCCGCGGAACTGGCGGCGCTGGCAGCAATGGCCGGCGCCGCCAGTTCCGCCGACCCGCAGGTCGCCATCATCCACGGTGCTGCGGGCATGGGGAAGTCCAGCCTCGTGGAGCACTTTTTGTCCCGGCCCGATTCCGGCAAAGTGCTGCGGGCAGCAGGCGCCCGCTGGGAAACGACTCTGGACGGAAGCGTCCTGGCCCAGTTGCTGCGAGGTTACGACGGCGGCACAACAGCACCCGCCGCCGTCCCTGCTGACCCCGCGGAGGCCGGGCAGTTGCTGCTGGCACGGCTCCGCTCAGCCGGCACGCACAATGCCGCTGCTGAGACGGACCACCCGCCGCTCGTGGTCTGGATCGACGATGTGCAGTGGGCCGACGAATTTTCGCTGCGTGCGCTGGTCTTCGCTCTGCGGCGCCTGGCTGCCGAACGCGTGCTGGTCCTCCTGGCAGTGCGTGATGACCAGTGGTGGCAGCTGCCGGCGGGTTTCCGCGAATTCGCCGGCTCCGCCGCCGTGCAAAAGCTCCGGCTCCGTCCGCTGGCCCCCGAACACGTCGTTTCGCTCGCCTGGTCGGTCCGGGCGCTGGAACTTCCCGCGCCGATGGCCTTGCGGCTCTGCACCCATGCCGGCGGCAATCCGGGCTATCTCCTCCAACTGCTGCAGGAACAGCCGGACGACTACTGGAACGAGTGGCACGAGCATCTGCCGGCGCCGCTGCGCCTGAGAGACGAAATCGAAACCGCGCTGGCCGGTGCCGGCGCGGCGACCCGTGCTCTGGTGCAGGCCGCTGCGGTCCTGGAACCCGGCTGTCTGCTCGCCGACGCCGTCGCCTTGGCCAACGCCGCCGGAACGGACAGCATCGAGGATCCACTGGCGGCCCTGGACGAGGCCCGTGCGCTGGGACTGTTGAAGATCGGCGCCGATCTGCAGGTGCTGAACTTCCCCTATCCCTTGGTCCGGGCCGCCGTCTACGCCGCCCTGACCGCGACCCAGCGGGCTGCACTGCACCGCTCCGCTTCGTCGATGGGCGACGACGAAGGCGAGCAGCTGTTCCATCTGGCTGCCGCCGCGGCGCTGCCGGATATCGGTCTGGCCCGACAACTCGACGCGTACGCCGCGCACCAGGCAGAGCGCGGCGCGTGGTTGTCCGCGGCCGCTGCCCTGCTGCGCGCCAGCTATGTCTGGCCCGATGCCACCGGCCGCCAGCAGCGTCTGCTCCAGGCACTCGATGCCCTCGTCGCCGCCGGCGACCTGCCCCGGGCCAGCGCCTATGCGCAGCAGGTCGCGGGTTTCCGGCCCGGCCCATTAAAGGAAGCCGTGCTGGGCTACCTGGCCGTCCTTCGCGGCAGGGAAACCGAGGCAGACATGCAGCTGGACAAGGCCTGGCAGCAGTGCAATCCGGCATCGTCGCCGGACATCGCGGCGATGATCTGCCAGCGTCGCGTCCTGCATGCCTTGGCCGCGCAGAACGGAGCCGATCTGGTGCTCTGGGCGCAGCGCGCGATCGAACTGGCACCCGAGGATTCCCCTGCCTTCATCGAATCGCGCTCCATCATGGGCCTGGGTCTGGCCGGGCTCGGCCGCATCGAGGAGGCGCACGCCCAGTACGGGAAGTTTCCATCGCTGAAGGCCCTTGGGGCCCAGCGCCAGCGCGTGCAGCTGGGCCGGGGCTGGTTGCTCCTGGCGCAGGACGAGCATTATCTGGCCCGGGACCAGCTCGCCGCCGCCGTCCCCACCGAATACCATCTGGGTTCAGGCCGGATCGCGCAATGGGCCCAAGGCTGGTTGGCCCGGGCGGAGTTCGAGCTCGGGGACTGGGACGAAGCCCTGCGCACGGTGGAGCGGGGGTTGCTCCAGCAGGAACGCCTGCAGATCCAGCTGGCCCGCCCGCTGCTCCATCTGACCGCAGCCCAGATCCATGCCCTGCGGGGAGAGACGGCCAAAAGCGCGCTCCACCGGGACGCGGCCAGGGCGCCGGCGGACAGCTACGCCATCATGCAGTTGCCCGCCGCGATGGCCGCCGCCTTCGTGGCCGAAGCCGCTGCGGATTACGACGGCGTGCTGCGCGCACTGGGGCCGCTGCTGCAGCTGGACCGCGCCAACGGAATGGACGAGCCCGGGTTCTGGCCGTGGCACGATGTCTACGCCAACGCCTTGGTGATGACCGATCGGATGGCGGAAGCGGCAGACTTCCTCGTGCCGCATGAAGAGCTGGCGGCCCAGCGCGGCCACCGTACCGTGATGGCCCGGCTGGCGGTGCCTCGGGGCCGGATCCTTGGCGCCGAGGGCAGGCTGGATGAAGCCCGCGAGGTATTCGAAACGAGTCTCGCCGGCATCAAGGACCTGCCCACGCCGTACGTCAGGGCGCGCGGAAACTTCGCCTATGGACAGATGCTGCGCCGGGCCGGTCAGCGCCGGGATGCCGCCGACGTCCTGGCCCGGGCCCGGGACCTTTATCTGGCACTGGGCGCCAGCGTCTACGTGGAGCGCTGCGACCGCGAGATCCAGGCCAGCGGAGTGCAGAGCACTGGCCGCCGGGGTGCCCTGGACTTCTCAGTCCTGACCGCGCAGGAAATTGCCGTGGCCCGGTTGGTGGCGGAGGGCCGGACCAATAAGGAGACCGGTCTGGAATTGTTCATCGCGGCCAAGACGGTCCAGTACCACCTGACGCGCATCTATTCGAAGCTGGGCATCAGTTCCCGCAGCGAACTGGCCGCCCGCTATCGGGCCGAGACCGAGGAAGGTTAGTGCCGGCGTCGTTCTTGGGATTTCCTGACTATCTGTGACGCAGGCTACTTTCCTACTCGGCAGTACGGATTTCGGCGCTTATGCTTCTGGATTGGGGAACAGCTTCGACCGCTCAACGGAGAGCAAGGCGCCCCACGATTTTGGGAGAATGCGATTGTTTGAAATTTTCAAAGACCGCAACAAGCAGTATCGTTTCCGGTTGCTCGGGGCCAAGAATATGGTCATAGCAGTCTCGGAGGCTTACGCGGAGAAGTCTGCCGTGGTGGCCGCGATCAACGCGACGCGTGAGTACGCTGCCACCTCGCGGATCAAGGACAGGTCTGTCCTGGCCGAGGTGCCGGAGCTGGCATAGGCCGCAAGCTGAAGTAGCATCCGGCCGCCGTCGGGCCCGGACCAAGGCGGTCCAAGGCCCGACGGCAGGGTTCGATCGAGCCGGTGCTTCGAGCGGCTGCTGGCATCCGGCCACTAGAGGCGCAGGCTACATGAGCCGGGAGCGCTCCTTCCACTCCTGCAGCATCCTGGCCAGTTCGGGGCGGGACATGTTCTTCCGGAGACCCAAGGCGACGTTTTGCGGCCGCTGCATCTCGCCTTCCTTGGCATTGAGCACCATGACCCAGCCGGCGAAAACCGGAATGGTCCACTGCAGGATCTTCAACTGGCGTTGCGCCTGTGCCAGTTCTTCCGACGACGTCGGACTCGGCTCGGTGGCTCCAGCAGCGCCTTCCTGCGAAAGTTTTTCGACCTTCCGGCCCAGCAGGCCCGCGTACGCGGTCACGCCGGCGCCGGTCAGCGTCACGATAGCTTTGTAGACGGAGAGCCGGACCACGCCGTGCTGGCTGCCCAGCCGGTCCGCGTTCTTCATGACGAGCGGAATCCCGGAGAGCAGGTGCGCGCCGAAGGCTCCGGCCTGGACGGGAGCCCATTTTTTCCAACCTAGGCTGGACAGCCTGGCCCGTTCTCTGGGGTCCTTCGCCTGTGCGGCGGCACCGTTCAGTCCGATGGCTCCCATCAGGGAGCCGCCGAACCAGGCGCCTGCGGTCAGATCATGGACGGACCGGGCAACAAGATTTCCTGACATTGTGAACTCCTGGAAAGACGGCTTGCAGGGAAGGTTATAAGCATACTTACTGTCTGCCTTCAGGTCGACCCCTAGTCCTGATCCTCCAAGGCCTTCCGTGCGCGTTGCAGTCCGCGCCGCGCCTCCGCCGCGGAACGCGTGGCTTCCTCGAGCCGGTCCTCGGCGGCCGCGACCTCCGTGTCCACCGCCGTGATGCTCCGCTCCAGGGTGCGGATCCGGCTTTTCAGCTCCGCCAGTTCCGCTGCGAGGTCCTCCCGTTTGGCCGAGATCTGTTCCACGTCGGCTTCGGCGTCCTGCTCGCCGGCTTCCGACTCGGCCAGCCGGCGGGCAGCCTTGTCCACATCCGACTGGGCCTTTTGACGGCGCCGTTCGGCTTCCTCGGCGCGGCGCTGCTTCTCGCGGTCCGTCCGGGCGGCGCGTTCGGTACGGCGTTTGGCCAGCTCATCCACCGGTTTCTGCCGGGTCTTCGACGCCGTGGGAGCGGCCTCGCCGACGGCCTCCGGGACCGCCACCTTGCCGTCCAGCTCCACCGGATCCAGCCCGTTCGAGGACAGCGAATCGGTCAGCAGGCCGCTGGCCACGGCGGCGGCCGCAGCCGGATCCGCCATGGCCGCGCGCAGTGTCTGCTCCACGTCCGCGGCGATGGTTTCGCTGACCGGATGCCCGAGCTCTTTCGCCAGCTTCCGGCCCTGTTTCGCGATCGCCGCCAGTAACCGGTGCCGCTGGTCGCTCAGCTCCCGCAGCTGCTGCGGATCCAGCTCGTCCTGCGCCTCGCGCATGGCCGCCCCCAGCCCGATCACGCCGTCGATCTCTTCCCGCCGGTGCGCGGCCAGCATGTTGACCAGCCAGGCCGCGGTGGAGGGTTTCGGCAGGCCGCGGACCTGCTTGGACAGGTCCTTGTCGGTCTTGCCCAGCTCCTTGGCCCGCTCGTTGCGGGCGGCCGTGAAGTCCTTGGGCAGGAGGGCATAGAGTTCGACGGCGATGCCCGCCAGATCCGTGTCCGCGGTTCCCTGGCTCATGGGCAGGCGCGTCCGATGCCGATATTGTCCTCCACAATGCCACTGTAACCCTCGACAACGCCTATGCCGCCGGGTAAGCATGGAGGGTGCCTGTGATCGGATTCCATGCGTCCCATGAACAGATCAGTCCCGCGCGGCTGTTGACCGATGTCCAGCTCGCCGAGGCTGCCGGGTTTGACGCGGCCATGTGCTCGGACCACATTGAACCGTGGTCCGCCCGGCAGGGGCACTCTGGCTTCGCCTGGTCCTGGCTCGGCGCGGCGCTCGCGTCGACCGGGCTCCGCTTCGGCGTGGTAAGTGCGCCCGGCCAGCGCTACCATCCCGCGATCATCGCGCACGCGTCCGCTACCCTGGCGGTCATGTTTCCCGGGCGGTTCTGGCTGGCGCCGGGCAGCGGCGAGAACACCAACGAGCACATTACCGGCGACGCCTGGCCGTCCAAGGATGTGCGCCAGCAGCGGCTCGAGGAATCGGTGGAGGTGATCCGCCGGTTGCATGATGGCGAGGAAGTCACCCACCGCGGCTTGGTCACCGTGGAGCACGCCCGGATCTGGGAGGTGCCCGAGCCCAAACCCGAGTTGATCGCCCCGGCCATCAGCGTCGACACCGCCCGCCGCGCGGCTGCCTGGGCGGACGGCTTGATCACGGTCAACCAGCCGCCGGCGCAGCTGAAGAAGGTCCTGGACGCCTACCGTGACAACGGCGGCCGGGGCAAGGCCGCGCTGCAGGTGCACTTGTCCTGGGCACCCTCGGAGGAGGCCGCCGTGGAAATCGGCCTGGACCAGTGGCGGACCAACGTCTTCCCGCCGCATGTCGCCGCGGACCTGGCGACGGCCAAGCATTTCGACGCCGTCAGCGAGCACGTCGGCGAAGACCAGCTGCGGCAGTCGGTCAACGTTTCGGCCGACACCAGCCAACACGTTGAGTGGCTGCAGGAATACCTGGACCTGGGCTTCGACGAGTTGTACCTGCACTTCGTCGGCCAGGAGCAGGAGCCGTTCATCAACACCTTCGCCGAAAAAGTGCTCCCGCAGCTGCGCTGAGACCACATCCGCAGGACGACGAGAGGAAGCTCGCGTGAGGATCACGGACACATCTGACCTGTGGTGGAAGAACGCCGTCGTCTATTGCCTGGATATTGAAACGTACTTTGACAGCGACGGCGACGGCATCGGCGACTTTGCCGGACTCGCCCAGCGGGTGGACTACCTGGCGGACCTCGGCGTCACCTGCATCTGGCTGATGCCGTTCTACCCCACGCCGGACCGCGACGACGGGTACGACGTCACCGACTTCTACGGGGTGGACCGGCGGCTGGGCGACCACGGGGACCTGGTGGAGTTCCTGCGCACCGCCAGGGACCGGGGGATGCGGGTTATCGCCGACCTGATCGTCAACCATACATCGGACCAACATCCGTGGTTCCAGTCCGCCAAGCAGTCCAAGGACAGCCCGTACCGGGACTACTACGTGTGGCGTTCGGATCCGCCCCCGCCCACGTCGGAGCAGGTGGTGTTTCCGGATAAGGAGGACTCCATCTGGACCAAGGAGGAAACCACGGGGGAGTGGTACCTGCACCGCTTCTATAAGCACCAGCCGGACCTGAATGTCACTAATCCTGCCGTCCGCGACCATATCGCCAAGGCCATGGGATTCTGGCTGGAGCTTGGGATCAATGGCTTCCGTGTGGACGCCGTGCCGTTCTTCCTCGAGACCACGGGCGAGGAGCCGGAGGAGCTGCCGGATCCGCACGAATTCCTGCGGGACCTGCGCCGCTTCCTGAACCGGCGCTCCGGCGAGGGGATTCTGCTCGGCGAGGTCAACCTGCCGTACAAGGAGCAGACGGAGTTCTTCGGCGGCAGTGAAGGCGACGAGCTCAATGTGATGTTCGACTTCATGGCCATGCAGAACATGTACCTTGCGCTGGCGCGGCAGAACGCACGGCCGCTGGCAGAGACGCTGGCCAAGCGCCCGGCCATCAACCCGGACAACCAATGGGCCACCTTTGTCCGGAACCACGATGAGCTGACGCTGGACAAACTCTCCGAGGACGAACGTCAGGAGGTCTTCGCGGCGTTCGGGCCCGAAGAGCGGATGCAGCTGTACGGTCGGGGGCTCAAACGCCGGCTGCCGCCGATGCTGGGCGGGGATCCGCGCCACATCAGGATGGTGTACTCGCTGCTGTTCTCGCTGCCCGGCACGCCGGTGCTCTATTACGGCGAGGAGATCGGGATGGGCGAGGACCTGGAGGCCGAGGGCCGGCTGGCAGTCCGGACCCCGATGCAGTGGACGGACGGTGCGAATGCCGGATTCTCCACCGCACCGTCCGGGAAACTCGTGTCGCCCCTGGTGGACGGCGGCTGCGGGCCGCAGTTCGTCAACGCTGCCCAGTCCAAACGTGACCCGGACTCGCTGTGGAGCTTCATGGCTACGTTGATCCGGCGCTACCGGGAATGTCCGGAACTGGGGTGGGGCCGCTTCGAGCTGCTGCAGCAACCTGCCACGTCGGTGCTGGCCCATCGCTGCACGTGGGAAACGGCCAGCCTTGTGCTGGTCCACAACCTGAGCCCGGAGCCGGCCACCGTGGCAATCGATCTAGCCACGGAGGACGAGGCCGAAGACAAGTTTGTGGGTTCCGTGCTGCTGGACCTGCTCGGCGACGAGGACGTGGAACTGGCCGACGGCGGCAGGTGCGAACTGCCGCTTGGCGGTTACGGCTATCGATGGCTGCGGGTGCTGCACGCCGAGGACCGCCGACTGCCCTAAGTCCTGTGCTGCCCCCGCCCCGCCTAACGGTTGGCCTGCAGCAGCCCGGCCCTGGCCATAGCGTCTGTGTAGGCGGCAAGGGCCTCATCGAGCCACTTCTGCTGGTCGGCCGGCTTGCCCGCAAAGGCCCGGCCGCCGAGCGCACGGACCTTGTAGGTCTTGAAGCCGCGCTTTTGAATGTCCGGAATCTTCGATTTCAGCAGCAGGTCCGCCAGCTTCTGGGCCTCGCCGCCGTGGGCCACCAGTGCCGAAGCGCGCGGGACCAGCCGCAGGAACTTCAGCAGCGGCTTGAGTCCTTCGGAAATCTGCGCGGCGGTGAGCTTGCCGTCCTGCTCGTCGAAGACGTACCAGGGGTACGCGTTCCACGGCATGACGTGCTCGGGACGAAGACCTACGGCCTCGTAGACTTCCAGCGTCCGGGCGGCCGTCTCGTCGTCGTTCTCCGTGGAGATGAAGCGGGAACCCGCGCCTGGTCCGGGACTGGCGAACAGGCTCACGATCCGGCACTCGTCCACATCGTGCACCGGGTCAACGAAGGGTACCTCGCTGCCGGGCTTGCGCTCCACGAGTGACTCGCAGAGTTGGTTCACTTCGGCGATGTTCGGGTCGAACCGCCTGCTCCATTGTTGTTCTCGGTATGCCGGGTCTGCCATGCGTCGCATCAGAATTCCTTTGTGCCGGATCTACGATGAGCAGCTGTTGCTCTCCGACGGGCGGCCGACCAGCAGGGGACGACCGTCCATCTCCTGCTTCTCAGCCTACTACCCTCCGGCGGGCCCGGTCAGCGCCCTCTGCGGAGCGGCCGAGGTTACTGGCCGCGGCGGGGCAGCCCGGTGCGCGCCATGGCATCGCCGTAGGCAGCCTGCATGTCGTCAAGCCACTGCTGCTGCTTCTCGGGCGAGCCGGCAAACGGGCGGCCGCTGAGGGCGCGGACCTTGTAGGTTTTGAAGCCGCGGCGGTAGATCATCCGGTTTTCGGTCTTGAGGAACAGGTTGGCCAGCTTCTGCGCTTCGGTGCCGTGGGCCACCAGCGCCGACGCACGGGGAACGAGCGCCAGGAAACGCAGCAGCGGCTTGACGCCTTCGGCGATCTGGGCCGGCGTGAGCTTGCCTTCGGCACCGGGCACCAGCCACGGGTAGGCGTTCCACGGCATGACGTACTCGGGGCGCAGTCCCACCTGCCACTGGACACCGAGAAGCCGTGTCACGGCGTCGTGGTCCCCGGCCGAAATGAAGCCGGAGCCGGAGTCGGCGGCAGGGCTGGAGAAGAGGCTGATGATCCGGCACTGGTCCGTGTCATGCATCGGATCGATATAGGGGACTTCGCTGCCCGGCTTGAGTTCCTTCAGGGAGTCGCACAGCTGGTTGACGTCGGCGACGTTCTCATCGTAGCGACGGTTCCAGAGCTGTTCCTGCTGAGTTTCTACTGCCAGACTTTGCATTGAGTGCGGTGTCTCCTACGGGATGCGAACGGAAGATAACGACGACGGGGCCTCGTCGAGTGGCTGGGATACCTCGCCGGAGAGCCCGGCTGGCTACATCCAGCGTACCAAGTGTTCATCCGGCATTTTTCTAACCGTCACCAATCCCCGCGGCGAACAGGGGACAGGTGTGACCAAAACCTCCTGCCCGGGTCCCGGAGATGCCGGCGTTCAGGCTGTACCGGCGCGCGCCGCTTGGCTCAATGCTCCACCGGCATCTCATCGGCCAAGACGGAGGAGGCGTCCGGCAGGGTCTGCGCGTTGTAGTCGATGATCTGCCAGCCGCGCTCGGCATGCTTTTCCAACACGGTCCAGGCGCAGTTGGCCATGCCCGCGAACATTTCGCGCAGATGGGACGGTGCTTCGAAGAACGCCAGCAGGCCGCTGCGCAGGGCAGCACCGTGGCCGACCAGAACACCCGTCTCGCCTTCGTTCACTGCGGCGGCAGCTTCATCGATGACAGCCTTCATCCGCTCATTGACTTCCGAGGGGAGTTCGGCGCCCGGGACGCGGTAGTTCTCTTCGGAGAAGAACTTTTCGTAGATGTCCGGGTGCTGCGCCCGGAACTCGGCGAACGTTGTTCCCTGCCGGATACCCACGTGGTACTCCCGGAGCCGGGCGTCCAGCTCAAGGTCCCGGCCGGTCAGCGCGGCCAGTTCCTGGGCGGTGTCGCGGGCACGCTGCAGATCGCTGGACCAGATGAAGGCCGGGTCGAAGGTGGCCAGCATCCCTGCGGCCTGTTTCGCCTGGGTCCGGCCTGTGTCATCCAAAGGCACATCCGCCTGCCCCTGGGCTTTCTCCAGCACATTCCACTCGGTCTGGCCGTGGCGCCACAGCACCAGCCGGGGCCGCTGAGGCCGCGGGGATGGATAAGCGGTCTGCATTAATTTCTCCGTTCTGGTGCCGTTGCATCGGGGCCGCGGAACCGCCGACATGACTTGAGCGAACTCCGTCCGGATCCCCTTCGGGACGTCCATCGAAGGAGCTGCATCTCCTTTCAGGGTATTCACACGGGCAGGACAGAAACGTAGGCTTCGTCTAGATCCTATCGACAGCCGGGACGGGGAATCCGGCCTCAGCACGAAAAGAGATCGGCATGCGCGAAGACCTGCAGCGGTGGTTTTCCACCGGAAGCTACCAAGGATCCCGGTATGCGGCGGAGCAACTGGCAGCACAAAAAGACGGCCAGAAAGTGAGCGTTGTCCTGCCGGCAAAGAACGAAGAGGCCACGGTGGGGCAGATCGTTTCGGCGCTGCGCACCCGGCTGGTTGAAGCCGTGCCGCTGCTGGATGAAATCATCGTCATCGACTCCAACTCGACGGACGCCACGTCCGCCGTCGCGGCCGCCGCCGGCGCCAAGGTCGCCCGCCAGGAGCACATCCTGCCGGAGCTGGGCAACGTCCCGGGCAAGGGCGAGGCGTTGTGGAAATCCCTCACGGTGGCCACCGGGGACATCGTGGTGTTCATCGACGCGGACCTGCATGATTTCGATCCGCAGTTCGCCGTCGGAATGCTGGGCCCGTTGCTGACCGAACCGCGCGTCCACTTCGTCAAGAGTTGCTACGACCGCCCGCTCAACAACGGGGTCACGGTGATGCCCGCCGGCGGCGGCCGCGTGACCGAGCTCGTGGCCCGTCCGCTGCTCAACCTTTTCTGGCCCGAACTCGCCGGGATAGTGCAGCCGCTCGCCGGTGAATACGCGGCCCGCCGTTCCCTGCTCGAGCGCATCCCGTTCGTTTCTGGCTACGGGGTGGAGATCGGCATGCTGATCGACGTGCTGGAAGCGGTGGGGCTGGAGGGCATGGCGCAGGTGGACCTGGGCGTGCGCTGCCACCGCAACGCCACGGATGCGGACCTGTCCAAGATGGCGATGCAGGTGCAACTGACCGTCCAGTCCCGGCTGTTCCGCAGCGGGCTGGTAACGGCCGCGCCGGCGTCGGCGCCGCTGACCCAGTTCCTGCGCGACGGCGAGAGGTTCATCGAGGAAACCTGCGAGATCGAAATTTCCGAACGTCCGCCCATGATCGAGATCCCCGACTACCGGCTGACCGCGGGCAAGGCCAGCTAAGCCATGCGGATCCTGGTCAATGCCGGCCCCTGGCTTCCGGTTCCGCCCGAAGGCTACGGCGGGATCGAAATCGTCCTGGCCACGCTCATCCCGGAACTGCGCCGCGCCGGTGTCCATGTCACCCTTGCCACCGTAGGGCCCAGTTCCATCGAGGCGGATGACTACTTGCGGCCGCTGGACGAGCCGCAGTTCCGCTCCATCGCGCTGCCGTACAACCAGGTTTCCGGCATTGCCCACGCTCACATGCATGCGTTGGTGAATGCAATGTACGACGGCGGCACTTGGGATCTCGTGCACGATCACCTTGAGGTGGTGGGGCCGGCCGTCTTCGCCGCGATGGGCGCCTCGGCGCCACCGGTCCTGCAGACCCTGCACTGGGACCTGGCCAAACATGCGGCGTTCTATTCGACGTTCAACGGGCGTGGCCGGGTGCGCTTCGCCGCTGTCTCGCAGTCCCAGTTGGACCGCGCTCCGGAGCAGCTGCAGCGCCAGGCCATCGGCGTGGTCCCGCTGGCCCCGGCCCCGGCACTCGAGGTGCAGGTGGATTCGGGCGACCACGCTCTGCTGCTCGCCCGAATCACCCAGGACAAGGGCCAGGACACCGCCGTACGGATCTGCGCGGCGGCCGGCATTCCGCTGGTCCTGGCCGGTCCGGTGGCCGGAATCAACGATCCGCAGGAACTGGACCGCCGGCTCGCCGAGGGGGACAACGCCCTTGCCGCCCACCCCGACGTGAAGTACTTCCTGACCGAGGTCCGTCCGCTGCTGGACGGGCGCCGCGCACGATGGATCGGCGGCGTGGCCGGCGAGGCGAAGGAGCGGGTGCTGCGCTCGGCCCGGGTGCTGCTGGCTCCGAACCGCTGGGCCGAACCCGGGGCAACGGGAGTGGTTGAGGCGCTCTCCCGTGGCGTACCGGTGGTTGGAACGCCGCTGGGCGTGCTGCCCTCGCTGGTGGACCACGGCCGCACCGGCTACCTGGCGGCCAGCGAGCCGGATCTGGCGCAGTACCTGCAGAAGCTGGACGGCATCGATCCGCAGGACTGCCGCGCCGCCGCCGCGGCCTGGAGTCCGCACGCCATGGCCGCACACTACCTCGATCTGTACGAAAAGCTCATCCGGGAGGCCGCATGACCATCAGCATCGCCCTGATCGGAGCAGGATCGGTGGGGCGGCGCCATGCCGGCGTCCTGAACTCGCTGCCCGGTGTCAGGCTCGTCAGCATTACCGACGCCCACGAGCCCGCGGCCCAGGCGCTGGCAGGCGAGCTCGACCTGCCAGCCTTCACCAACCCGGAAGAAGCGCTCGACGCCGTCGATGTGGACGCGGTGTACGTCTGTGTACCTCCTTTTGCCCATGGTCCCGGGGAACGGGCGGCACTGTCCAGGGGCCTGCCGCTGTTTGTGGAAAAGCCTGTGGGGCTTGGCCGGGACGTGGCCGAGGAGATCGGCGCCCTCGTGGAAGAGAGCGGGGTGGTGACCGGAACCGGCTACCACTGGCGCTGTATGGACTCTGTTGAGCACGCTCGGCAACTGCTGGCGGACGCCCCGCCGCTGCTGGCCAACGGCTACTGGCTGGACAAGCGTCCGCCCGTGCCATGGTGGGGCCGGATGGACCGCTCCGGCGGACAGGTGGTCGAGCAGCTCACCCACGTGCTGGACACCGCACGCTTCCTGCTCGGCGAAGCCGTGGAAGTCTACGCCGCCGGGCTCCGCCGTGGTCTGGAAGAAACTGACCCCTCCGACCGAGTGCCGGCTGACCGGGAGGAATACGAAGAGGTCGACGACGCCACCGCGGCGACCGTGCGGTTTGCCTCCGGGACCGTGGCAACGCTGGCGGCCACGTCGGTGTTGGCCGCCAAACACCGGGCGTCCCTGCACACGGTCAGCCGCGGCTTGTATTTGGAGCTGTCGGAGGACGGCTTGAGCAGCTTCGACGGCTCGGCCCGGACAAACATGAAATGCGGCGAAGACCCGCGGATCGCCGTCGACCGGGAATTTATCGAGGCCGTGCGCGGCGAACGCGAATCCACCCGCGTGCCTTACGCCGAAGCCCTCCGCAGCCACCGTCTGGCGTGTGCCATTGCCGAATCGGCGCGGACCGGACGCCCGGTAAAGCTCCAGCCGGAGCCGGAGCCGGAGCCGAAGGCGGACCCGAGGCCGGAGCCGGAACCCGTCCGGCCTTCCGCAATACTGCTTACGGGCCTGCCCGCCGCCCGCCCAGCAAGAGATCCGCGTTCCCTAACGGCGATGAATCGCCGTCGTAATTTGATTGTTGCCGCTGCCGGAAACGTCGAGATTGTCGACGAGGAGCTTCCCGACGTGCCCGACGGCGGCGTCCTGCTGGAGACCTTGGCCACCGGACTGTCGGCCGGCACCGAACTGGCCTTCGTCAAGGGCAACCACCCCGGCCTGAGCTCCAGGCTGCATCCCGAGCTGAGCCTCTTCCTGCCCGGCTCGCCCGGCACGGGTTACCCGGTGCGGCGACTCGGATACATGGAGGTGGCGAAAGTGGTGCGGTCCCGCACGGACGCGTTCGCCGAGGGGGATGTGCTGGCCTCGGCCTACGGGCACGCCACCGCGCATGTGGCCGACCCGCTGACCGAGCATCTGGTGCCGCTGCCCGCGCAGCTGGATCCGCTGCTGGGAGTTTTCGTCGCGCACTTCGGGCCGATCTGCGCCAACGGACTCCTGCATGCCGCCGCTGATGCCACCGGCGGCATGGTCCGCGGGCTGCAGGACGGCGTCGAAGGGCGCCTTGTCCTGGTCACCGGAGCCGGGCCCATCGGCCTGATGACCGCACTGTTCGCCTCGTCCCTGGGCGCGCGCGAAGTGGCGGTGGCGGACGCCGATCCCCGCCGCCGGCAGCTGGCCGAGGAGCTGGGCTTCCTCGCCGTGGACCTCGACGGCGATCCGGGCAAGCTGCTCAAAACGCGCTGGCGGCACGGCCCCGGGGACCGCGGCGCCGACGTCGTCTTCCAATGCCGCGGCCGCGCCGAAGCCCTCCACGCCGCCCTGCGTGCGGTCCGGCCGCAGGGCACGGTGATCGACCTGGCCTTCTACACCCAGGGTGCGGACGCGGTGCGCCTGGGCGAGGAGTTCCACCACAACGGACTGAGCCTGCGCTGCGCCCAGATCGGCCGGACGCCGCGCGGGCTGTCTGCCCAGTGGGACCGGGGACGGCTGTCCGCCGAGACGGTCAAGCTGCTGCGCTTGCACGGCGACCTCATCCGCAAGCACTTCGTGACGGACGTGGTGCCGTTCGAGGACGGCCCCGGCCTCATGCACCAGGTGGCGCGGCGCGAACGGCACGTGATTACCGCGGTCTTCGCCGTGTCGCCGCTGCTGCTCTGACGCTGTCTGGCGCCGCTACTTGGCCATCGATTCTTCCACTGCGGCCAGCAGGCGGTTGAACCTCGCGTTGCCTTCCAGCTCGTCCAGCAGCACCGCCTTGCCGGCCGAATCCGCCAGCGGCACCTGCCAGTTGGGGTAGACCTCCGCGGTGGTGCCGGGCTGGTTCTGCACCCGGCGCTCGCCGACCGCGTCCACCAGCGCCACGCCGAGCAGCACCGACGGCGCCTGCGCCAGCAGCCGGTGCAGCGCCTCGATCTGCTCCTCTTCGCCGGCCTTTCCGTCCGCCGGCAGCAGCCCGCGGTTGCGCGCCAACGCGAGGAAGGACGCCAGCGAGGCGTCGTGTTCGGCCCGCTCTTCGGCGACCGGCCGCTCCAGCAGCCCGAGCGATTCGCGCAGCACCACATGGTCCCCGGCGAGGAACCCCGCGGTCGGCGGCAGGTCGTGGGTGTTGACGCTGGCGAGGCAGTGCACCCGGTACTTTTCCGGCGGCAGGGGAGCGCCGTCGTCGTTCTCAAACCAAAGAATGGAGGTGCCGAGAATGCCCCGTTCCGCCAGATAGTCCCGCACCCACGGCTCGAACGTGCCAAGATCCTCGCCGATAACGACGGCGCCGGCACGCTGGGCCTCGAGCGCCAGGATACCGATCAGCGCCTCGTGGTCATACTGCACGTACGCGCCGCGGGCCGGACCGTTGCCGGCCGGCACCCACCAGAGCCGAAAGAGGCCCAGGATGTGGTCCACCCGGACGCCGCCGGCATGCCGGAGCACTGTGCGCAGCATGTCGCGGAACGGCGCGTAGCCGGCCTCGGCCAGCCGGCGCGGGTGCCACGGCGGCTGCGACCAGTCCTGCCCCAGCTGGTTGTACATGTCCGGCGGTGCCCCGACGCTGACGCCCGGAGCCAGCGCGTCGCGCAGCATCCACGCGTCCGCGCTGGAAAGGTCAGCCCCCACGGCCAGATCGTGCACCACCCCAAGGCGCATGCCGGCCAGTTTCGCGACGCGCTGGGCGGATTCGAGCTGCTCGTCGCAGAGCCACTGCAGCCAGCGGTGGAAGTCGATCCGGCCGGCGAGCTCGCGCCGCTTGCCGTCCATCAGCGCGGTGCCCGGGGCCGCCGCGGGATCATGCCACAGCGGATCGTTGGCGGGCAGGTCCTCGCGCAGCGCGCACCAGAGGGCGAAGTCCTCCAGCCCCTGGCCGGCCTCGGCGCAGAACTTCTCGAACGCACGCTGCCGCGCCGGCGACCGCTTCGCCTGGTACAGCAGCTCCAGCGCCTCCAGCTTCGCCGCGTAGACCGTGTCCCGGTCAAGCCGGTCCGCCTGCTCGTTCAGCCGGCGGGACTCCGTTGCCAGGGCATCGATCCGCGCGCGCTGGTCCGCGGGCAGGTAGGCGAGCTCCGGCACGGCCTCGATTCGCAGATACAGCGGGTTGAAGAACCGGCGGGTGGACGGCGAATAGGGTGACGGCTGCACCGGCGGCGCGGGCTCGGCGGCGTGCAGCGGGTTCACGAGAACGTAGTCCGCGCCGCGGGCACCGCTGATCGCGGCGAGATCCGCCAGATCCGCGAAGTCGCCGATGCCCCAGGACCGCGTGGAGCGCGACGAGTAGAGCTGCGTGGCCAGCCCCCAGCCGGGTCGCTGCTCCAGCGGGTCCGCGGTAGTCAGCCGAGCCGGCGTCACGACCAAGACGGCTTCAGCGCGGACGGTGCCGACCTGGGTGCCAGGCGCGCCGCGCGTCCCGCTGCCGGGCGCACCACCCGACCCACTGCCGATCCCGCCGCCGGTCTCGGCGACCAGGGTGTGCCAGCCCAGCGGCAGCCCGGGCGGAACGGCGAACATGATGCGGTCGGTGAGCGTACCGTCCACCATCCGCGGCTGCGCGGGAACGGTCCGCTGTTCGGGCAGCAGCACCAGCCCGTCCTCGGTGACGATCCGCACCCGTACCTCGGCGCCCTGCGGCACATGGACCGGAACAAGCGTCTCCCCACTGTCGCCGGCCCCGCCGTCGTTGTCTGCGCTTCCGTCCTTAACCACGACGGCGGGCGGCACCATCCGCCGCCATGGCCTCAGCTCCGCGTCCGCTAGGGAAGCCTCAACCTGCTCACCGGTCCCGGCCGGAACGCCGAGCGCGGCCAGCACCTTGACCAGGGTTTCCGGATCCACGTCATAGGGGAGCCCGTCCCACCCAGTGAACTTGGTGCCCACACCGTGGGTCTGAGCGAGCTGGTGCAGCTTCGCCTCGTTGATCGTCGGGTCCGCCGTCTTCTGGGTCACTGTCATCTAGTCCGCCTCGTTCGCCCGGCTACGTCAGGATCAGGTGCGCTGCCACGGGGCAGCCTGGTCTGATTATTGCAGTGGAGCCGTCTTATTGCAGGGGGCGCGCGGCCTTTGGCTGCGTGTTACGCGGGGCAACAGCCATGCCTCAGCCGGACTTACAGCCGCGGCCTGCCGGACCAGCGCGCGGCCTTCATCGCCAGGTGGAGCTCGAGCCGCACCCTGCCCTTGAGCGGATCCGCGCCGATGACGGAGCGCACGCGCGCCAGCCTGTTGTAGACGCTGCTGCGGTGCAGGTGCAGTTGGGCGGCCACGTCCGCGACGGAGCCGTCCGTGTCGTAGAGCAGTTCCAGCACTGGCAGCAGTTCGGCGTTGCGGTCCTGCTCCTGCAGGTCGGCGAAGTGCACCGAGCGGCCGGGCAACGCCCCCTTGCCTGTGGCGAGGAACTGGTACACGCCGGTATCCCGGTAGTCCGTGAGTGGGCCGACTTGCGGGTCCACGGCAGCGGCCTGCACCGCGGTCTTCGACTGCTCGTAGGCTTCGGGCAGCCGGCGCAGGTCCGTGAACGGCTCGCTGAGGCCGAGCATGTCCGGCCGCTCCGGGTGGCCGCCGCGCAGGGAAATCTCCGCCCCGTACCGCTTCAGCACCTCGGCGTGCTCGGCCCGGCCCGGCAGGTCGCGGAAGAGGATGACGGCATGCTGCTGGGAGCCTGCACTGAACAGCGCCGGCCTGATCCCGACGGTGGCCTGCAGCGCCGAAATCCGCTGCAGCAGCACGGCCGCCTCCGGGTCGGCCTGCTCCGCCAGCGCCGTGTCCGGATCCTCGATCCGTTCCATCATGCTGCCCACTGTCCAGGGCGAACGGCCCTGCACCTCGGGCCAGCCCGCCACGCTTTCGACGGCGGCAGCGTCACCTTCGCAGGCGGCGAGGAACTCGGCTTCGCGCCGCCGTCGGGCATCCGATTCCGGCGTATTGGTATCCAGCAGTTGCTCCGCCAGCCTGTCCAGCAGCGGCCGGACCCCGGGCAGCGCCGCGAGGATGGTATCCGGAGCCTCCTCATCCTGCTCGTGCAGCACCCACAGGTAGCCCACGCGGAAGCCACGCACCAGCAGCGGAACGCAGACCCGGCCGTGCATGCCCAGCGACGCGTTGGCCGGAACCACCACCGGTCGCACCGCCGTCGCGATCCCATGGCTCAGCTGCCAAGCGCTGACATCCGCCGGCACCTTCTTGCTCAGCAGGAAGTTCACCCGCACCTGATCCGCCGAGGCCTGATGGCTGCTGTAGGCGATGAGGTCGCCGTCGAGATCCTCAACGGAAACCCCGTGGCCCAGCGCCTGCGCAATCTCCTCCACAGCCCGTTCGGCATCGGGACTCTGCATTGGGCCTCCTGGTGGTGGTTGGTCTGCCTCCAGTCTAGGGAAGCCGGACAGACACGGGGCGACACTTGGCGCGCGCCGACGCGACATTTGTCGATTGCCGTCGGGCAATCGATGTGGTAGCGGTCACACTGATCGCCGCGTCCTGGTCCCGCTACGTGCCGTGCTGTTCCCTGCAATGGCGCGGATCCGGGTAGGCGGAGCGGCTGGCTGCGTCCGCTTCGTCCGCAAACATTGCCAAAGCGTGCGGCGAGGTCGTTGCGGAAGACAAGGAACGACGTCGTAAATCGGGTCCTACAGTTGACTCATCGCCGGTTGCGGCGCAGTTCCAACCCTTTCGATAGCGCACCTGGCTATTCGCACACCTAGATACGGAGGCTCCCGATGATCATCGGCGTTCCCAAGGAAATCAAGAACAACGAATTCCGCGTGGCCATCACGGCTTCCGGCGTACACGAACTGCGCAGCCGCGGTCACGTTGTACTGATCGAAGCCGGCGCAGGTGCCGGCTCGCGGATCGACGACGCCGAGTACGCGGCCGCCGGTGCCGAGCTGGTCGAGAGCGCCGACGAGGTGTGGGCCCGCGCCGACATGGTCATGAAGGTCAAGGAGCCCATCGCCTCCGAATACCGCCACTTCCGCGAGGGCCTGGTGCTCTTCACCTACCTGCATCTGGCCGCCGAGCCGGAGCTGACCCGCGCGCTGCTGGATTCCGGCGTCACTGCCATCGCCTATGAGACCGTCCAGACGGCCAACGGCGCGTTGCCGCTGCTGGCCCCGATGAGTGAAGTGGCCGGACGCCTCTCCGTGCAGGTCGGCGCGCAGTCCCTGGCCGTTCCCGCCGGTGGCCCCGGCATCCTGCTCGGCGGCGTCCCCGGTGTCCGTCCGGCCAAGGTCACCGTGCTCGGCGCGGGTGTCGCGGGCACCAACGCTGCGGCGATGGCAGTGGGCATGGGTGCCGATGTGACCATTCTGGACATCAACATTAACCGCCTGCGTGAGCTCGACGCCCAGTATGCCGGACGGCTCAAGACCCTCGCCTCCAACAGCCTGGAGATCGAGCGCGCGGTTGTTGAGTCCGACCTGGTAATCGGTTCCGTGCTCATTCCCGGCGCCAAGGCACCGAAGCTTGTCAGCAACGAACTCGTCGCCAAGATGAAGCCCGGCAGCGTCCTCGTCGACATCGCCGTCGACCAGGGCGGCTGCTTCGCCGACAGCCACCCGACGACCCACGCGGAGCCGACCTTCCGCGTCCACAACTCGCTGTTCTACTGCGTCGCCAACATGCCCGGCGCCGTTCCGAACACCTCCACCTACGCCCTCACCAATGTCACGCTCCGCTACGCCGTAGCGCTCGCGGATCTAGGCGTGGAGGCTGCGCTGGCCAAGGACTCGGCACTCGCCGCGGGCCTGAACGTCGCGGCGGGGCAGGTCACGCACCGCTCGGTTTCCGAAGCCCATGGGCTGGAACTGGCTTCCGCTAACCGGGAGCTTGCGGGCGTCTAACAGGTTCTTTTCGCTGGCGCGACAGCCGGATCATCTTGATCGCCCAGCAGGGGCGGCGGTACTGTACCGCCGCCCCTGCTGGCTTTAAGGCGTCTTTGCCTCTTGTTAAAGTGATGGCTGCCGGACTGTAGTCGCTTCTGCTGCTAAGTTGTAAGATTGTCTGCAATGAGACAGGTGGTGGTTCGTACGCCGCCTGCCAAGGATCCACTGCCGAAAGCAAGGAAGCCATGGCAAAGAGCAGATTTATCGAGCCCCTGGTCCAGGAGTCGACGCCGGCGATCATCGCCCGGAAGCTTAGGTACGCCATCGGCCATGGGGAGCTCGAGCCGGGCCAGCAGCTTGGGGAGGCAGAGTTGGCCCGCGATCTTGGGGTCAGCCGAGGGCCGCTCCGTGAGGCCATGCAGCGGCTCACGCAGGAAGGCCTTCTGGTCAGTATCCGCAACCGCGGTATTTTCGTCACTGAACTGGGCCCCGCGGATATCGTCGATATGTATTTGGCCCGCACCGCCGTCGAACGTGCAGCCGGATTGAAAATCATCGAACTGGAAGGTCGGCACAAAGAGGTTGCGGCGGCACTGCATGAAGTGACCGACCGAATGGCCAATGCCGTTGCCGCGGGGGAGCGGGGCGGGGTCCTGAGCGACCTGGACATTGAGTTCCATGAACTGCTGGTGGCGATGGCGCACAGCACGAGGTTGTCGCGCATGCACAACACCCTTATTACCGAGACGCGCATGTGCATGGCGGCGCTCGAAGACACCGGCTATACGCCTGAGGCCCGGTTGGCGGAGCACGTTGCGATTGCGGACGCTATCGGAGCCGCGGATGTGCCGGTGTTCCACAAGCTGCTGGCGGAGCATATGGATGATGCCGTGGAAAAAATTTCACGCAGCATGGTGCTCGCCGAAGAGGCCGCCTCTGATGAAGGGGCCTCCACGGCTGCTGTGGCAGGCTAATTGGCGTCGCTACCGCCGGTTGGCGCGGGTCGGGCGCTCTCTTCGCCGCGACGTCATGCGCTCGTCTCGGCGCCACTTTCTGTGTTCGTCTGGCCAGGATCTGAAGCGTGCTGCTTCTGGCGCGGAGGAATATCAACAGGCGGCCTCCATCCGTTATGTTCTTCGTCACCCTACGGTAGAATCGAATACATGTTCGAGTCAATCGTTCCGGCGGAGATGGATCCGGTGAAGCCGGTTCCCGGTGATCCGGGTGCTGTGCTGGTCCGGGGCTGGGCCGCCGAACTTGCAGGTCTGGATCAGGATGTTTCGGAGGGGGTGCGGATTGACCGGATTACCGCGCTGGAGGAACTCAAGGGCGCCCTCGCTGCCGCGCAGGCCCGCGAGACGGAAGCGTTTGTGGCCTCGCGGCGGGAGGCCCGGGCCGCGGCCGGGGTTCCGGCGGAGAGGCGGGGCCGGGGCCTGGCCAAGGAGATCGGCCTGGCCCGCAAGGACTCGCCCAACCGGGGCGGGAAGCATCTGGGCTTGTCGACCACGCTGATCAGGGAGATGCCGCACGCCTATAGGGCGTTGGCAGAGGGCCGGTTGAACGAGTGGCGGGCGACCATCCTGGTCCGCGAAACCGCCTGCCTGAGCGTGGAAGACCGCGCCCGCGTCGATAAGGACTTGTGTGCGGATCCGAAGACGCTGCACGGGTGCGGGGATAAACGGATCGGGGCGCTGGCGAAGCAGGCCGCGCTGCGGCTGGATCCCCTGTCGGTGGTCCGGAGGGC